>MGQK01000099.1:30956-50519 GCA_001797815.1 Deltaproteobacteria bacterium RBG_13_61_14
AAAAGGAAAGCCGCTCCGCGAGGGGACTGGTTCTGCCGGAGTTGACGAGCCGGCTCGTGCGCGAAGACCCGGAGCGGGCGCGGGAGCTGCTGGACGCGTTGCCGCTGCCGGCGCGGGTGCCGGCGGTGCTGGAGCATGCGAGCAAGGAGCGGATGGAGTTGATCCTGCTTTCAGAGGAGGGCAGGGCGCTCAGCCAGGCGCTGCCGGAGGAGGAGTGGTGGCGGACGATCAAGGAGGTGGGGGAGGAGGACGCGCTGCCGCTGGTGGCGATGGGCTCGGATGAGCAGCTCACCTTTCTGGTGGACCTGGAGTGGTGGTACCAGGACATCCTGGACCCGCTGATGGTGATCCGGTGGTGGGTGCTCTTCCTGGAGGCGGGCGCGGAGGTGTTGCCGCAGTGGCTCGAGCAGGCGGACGAGGAACTCCTGGTCCTGAGCCTGGCCAAGTTCTTCGAGGTCTATGTGGCGGACCCGGACGACCTGGGTTATGAGCCCTGGCGCCGCTTCCGGCTCTTCAGCCTGGACAACACCTATTTCCTTCATTTCCGCGACCCGAACCTGGCCCCCCACCTGGAGCAGGTCTTGCGCGTGCTGCGCAGTCGTTTCCAGGACCGCTATTATTCGATCTTGGATCGAGTCCGGACCTGCGCGCCGGCGGAAGAGGAAGAGGCGGCCGAGCGGCTGCGCCGGGGCCGGCTCTTGGACCACGGCTTCCCCGAGTTCGAGGACGCCATCAGCCTCTACGCCTATCTCAGCCCGGAGCGGATGCAGGCCCTGGAACAAGCCGCGAAGCCGCGCCAGGGGAAGGCGGAACAGCCGGCCGGCGCGAGCGCGCCCCGTTACGACCTGGTCAAGACCGACCTGCCGCCGCTCCTGGGACGGGCGCTGGCGGCGATCGAGGACCCGGCGGCGCTGGAAGAGTTCCGCTTCCAGTTCGCCCGGCTGGCCAACCGGGTGCTGGTGGCGGATGGGGCCGAGTTATCGAAGCTTTCGAACCTGGCCGCGGCGGTGGACAAGGTCTATGGCTACCTGGAGATCGGGCTGGATGTCTGGAGCGAAGGCGACCCGGCTCGCGGCCGCCGGCTCCTGGAAGAGCAATGGCTGCCGCATATTTTCCAGGCGGGTTATGCGCAGGCGCTGCGCTTGCACCGCCGGGCCCAGCGGCTTCTGCGGGAAGGGTGGCTCCGGCAGGTGGAGCATCCTTACGACCTGCTGGAAGAACCCATCGGCCCCATCCTGGAGGGATTGCTCAAGAAGCGGCCGGCCTGGTATGCCGGCCCGGATGACAAGGGCGCCGGGACCTTCCGCGAGTTCCGGAGCCTCCCGGAAGTGCGCCGGGCCGAGACGGCGCTCGAGCAGTCGGAATTCCTGGGCCGGCTTTTCTTTGAAGCCCTGGGTCTGGAACCGGGCGCGCTCCTGGAGCTCGAAGATCACAACCTGCCGGTGTTGACCTGGACCGCGGTGTTCTTGACCGCCCTGGTCCGGGGCGCTCTGCACCATCGGTTTGCCTTTGCGCCGCTCGCGGCTCCGGACCTGGGCCGGATGAGGGAAGAAGTTTTTGCCGATGGCGCGCCCCGCCGGGTGCGGCCGGAGCTCAGGGAAGCCTGGGCCCAGTGGCTGGGTCGCCGGCTTTCGCGGGTGGACCCGAAGTTGCAGGCGGCCGGACTGGCTTTCTTCAAGCAAAGCCTTAATCGGCTGGAGGATGAGTTCAGCCGGCGTTCTCCCACGTCCCTGGAGCCGAAGTATCTTTCCACTCTCATTGTGAGTGCCTGACCTCCGGACTGGCAGTCGCCGGCGGAAAGGCTTAAAAAATCCGGCCCTCAAGGCTCCGCCTGGGAGCAGAGCTTTGAGGGCCCTCCCAGTAGGAATCGGCTATGCTCAAGCTGTGATTTGGCCGGTTTCCACCAAGGAAGCGATGCCGTAAAGAGCCCCGACGGCTTCGTCGAGCGTAGGCGCCGAGACCGCGAAGCACAGGCCGTTGCGGGAGATTTCCACCCACTCCTTCGGTTTGGAGTTGGTCTTGTTCTTGACCGCTTTGCGGCGATAGCTCCAGCCCTCAGCCTGCAAGAAATCCAGCGCATGTTCCCAGGGATAACCCGTCATGTTCGTGCCCCTCCTCTGATTAAGATTTGGAATGGGCGGCCTCGTGGGCGATGCCCCTGCCGGCCTTGGTCGAGGCCAGGAGGGGAGAAGCCGCGGTTGGCCGACGGTGGCGGCGGAGTTGTTTGACCGAGACCGGCGACCGGGCCGGGGCGTAGGAGGCGGCCGCGGCGGCAACCTGGATTGCCGGCAACAGGTGGTGCCCGGCGTCTGGCTGGGCTTGGGGTTTTAGGATCAAGCTCGCTTCGGCCTTGATCTCGACTCTTGGCCCTACCAACGCCGTGTCCAGCTCCGCCCATTTCCGGATGATGGCACCGTCCAGGATGAGCGAGCGCTCCACCACCGCGCCGTCCTCGATGACGACGTCCGGCCCGATCACGGAATCTTCAATCAGCGCATCTCCGACCTGGGCGGTCTCCGAAATCCAGGAGTTGTAAATCCAGCGATCAGTCCCGAGCCGGCGGCGGACCAGGTGGGAGATGGAAAGAGGCGGCCGGATGCCGGGAAGGCACGGTTCCGCGTAAAGCGTTTGGCTCACGCCATGGAGCAGTTCCATGTGAGCCAGGTAATAGGAACGGAAATCCCCGATATCCCGCCAATAGCCCGGGCTGCCGTCCGGTGAGCGGAAGTTATAGGCCCAGGCTTGCCGGTCGGCCACGATCCGCGGGATCAGGTCGCGGCCGAAATCATGAGAGGCTTCTTTCTGGTTTTGTTCGAGGTAGCGGAGCAGCTTTCGCCGGGTAAAGACGTAGACGCCCATGGAAGCAAGGGAGAAGTCGCCCGGCACAAGATCGCGCTCCCGATGGCAAGGTTTTTCGTGAAAGGCACTGACCAGGCCTCCGTTCCGGGTCTCGAGGATGCCGAAACGAAGGGCCTCTGACCAGTCGCACTCGACCGCGGCCACGGTCGCCGCGGCGCCGTGGGTCCGATGCCATTCGATCATCGGCCGGTAGTCCATGCGGTAAACATGGTCCGCGGAGAGCACGACCACGTATTCGGGCGCGTGGTTGGGGTGAAGGAGCGCCTGATAGACCGCGTCGGCGGTGCCCAGGAAAGCGCCCTTCGCGCTCCGGGCTGAGGGCAGGGTCCAAAGCTTTTTACCCTGGCCGGCGAAGGCGGGCCGCCACTCGCGTTCCAGATGCTGCTCGATCATCTCGCCCAGATACTGGGTGAGCACGATCACCTCCGCGCTTTCCGAGGCCAGGCAATTGTAAAGCGTGAAGTCAATAACTTTTGCTGAAGGTCCGAACCTCAACAAAGGCTTGGGGAACCGATCGGTGAGCGGTCGCAGCCTCTCCCCGTTGCCTCCCGCCATCACCACGTAAAGTGCCTGATCCATAGCGCCCCTCGCTTTCCTCCTTCAATCTCAAACTGGAATAGTTACCCGATCAATCCTCTTTGGTCCTGCTGCGGAATTGCTCGCGGCAAATTCATAAGGGCCACGGGTTTTAAACCCGTGGCACCTCGCCGCGCATGTCTCTCAAGACTTGCCGGGAGAGTTTCTGCTTGGACACGGACGGAGGAAGTCCTTGGGAAGCCCGCCGCGGGGGAATCCCCTGAGGCACTTGTAACTTTTTCGCTGCCTCGAGCAGATCCTCGTTTGCGGCCCGGTTGAATTTATGCTTGAGCACGTTGTAAATCATTTCACTTCCGGCTTCAGGTTTCATTCTTTTCCTCCTCCTTCCCTCGCTGCTCTCGAAAGCGTCGCCTTCCCGGCGGCTGATCCCGGCCGTCTCCCCTAGTCCTTGGTCGTTTCCGATCGGGACTTGAGATTGGCGCGGCTTTCCGACAAACGGATTAACAAGAGCTCCAACTCTCCCAGGCGAATCGGCTTGTTCAGATAGCCATACACGCCTTGGGCCAGGGCTTCTTTGAGCGGCAGAATCGAATTGTGTCCGCTCATGATCACGAGGTCGGCCTCGGGATAATGCCGGTGAATGTCCCGGATTACTTCGCCCCCGCGGCCGTGAGCTAAATTGGTATCCACCAGAATCACGTGCACCGGCAATCCTTTTCCGGCGGAGGCCCCCAGCAGCTCGGAAACCGAGGAAAAAGTTTGAACCTGGTGGCCCAGGTCATTCAGAAAGCTCTCCAGGGTTTTCAGCACGATGAGTTCATCGTCAACGATGTCAATGCGCATATTCAATATTTTTTGAACCGGCATTGGGCTCCCTTTATATCCGGTGGCTAACCATCCCTGGTCTGGAATTTGGCTCCACATGCCCTTCTTGAAGGAGCAAACGCTATGCCAGAGCAAAACATTTTTTGATTATTAAAGTTTTTCCAATAGTTAGGTGAATCAGGAAGAAATTAAAAAAAAGAGTTGACTTGGACTTGGCAACTGTTGCTAATAACAATTGCTAACAAGGGTTAGGAATTGCCAACTTTTCGGAAGGAATTTAACAAGGGGTCAGACCCACTACTGTCCCAACGTTAGATGATGATCGGTTCATAACATTATGAAGATAAATGGTTTTTCAGTCAATTCGCGATTTTTCGATTTGAATTCGGAATTGTTCCGCGGCCATACTTTCGCATCGCTGCGAAAGGAGATGGCCGATGAATTCCGGGAAACCCATTTTTACTCAACTGATGGACTTTCTTCCTGCTTACGAATTTCAAAAGTGCGTCAAGCGTTATCATGGTCATTACAAGGTCCAAAGCTTTTCCTGCTGGGATCAATTTCTCTGCCTAGCCTTCGCCCAACTGACTTATCGGGAAAGCTTGCGCGACATCGAAGTCTGTCTGCGCGCCGCCAAGACCAAGCTCTATCACTTGGGATTTCGCGGCCAGGTCTCCCGCAACACCTTGGCCAACGCCAATGCGGTCCGCGACTGGCGCATCTACGCCGATTTCGCGCGGGTGTTGATCGTTATCGCGCGCAAGCTTTACGCCCACGAGGACTTCGGCTTGGAACTCCAACAGACCGCCTACGCTCTCGATTCCACCACCATCGATCTTTGCCTGGCGCTCTTTCCCTGGGCCAAATTTCACCAACGCAAAGGCGCGGTGAAACTGCATACGCTACTCGATCTGCACGGCTCCATCCCCACCGTGGTCTGGATTACCTCGGGTAAAGTGCACGATGTCAAGGTCCTCGACGAACTTCTGATCGAGACCGGCGTGATTTACGTAATGGATCGCGGCTATCTCGATTTCGCCCGGCTACACCGCCTCCAACGAGAATTGGCTTTCTTCGTCACCCGCGCCAAGAAGAACTTCAACTTTCGTCGTCTCTACTCGGCGCCGGTGGGCAAAAGCCGCGGATTGTTGTTCGATCGGACCATTGCCCTGCAAGGCTTCTATGCGGCCAAAGATTATCCCGACAAATTGCTAGTTGTTTTTCCGATTGAGCGGAACAACCAGGAGCACGCCACCGACGACGATCGCCCCCACGCCAGCCCAGACCGGGATGTTGACCGTCTCCCGGTCCTTGACCGACAGCTCAATCGAGCCCAGCTTAGCCTTATGGGTCTCCTTGGTGTACCGGAAACCGCCATACGCCAGCCCCAGGATGCCGGCCGCGATCAGAGCGATTGCCACTATCTTGACTGCGTTCATTTCGTTTCCTCCTTTCCTATTTCACGACGATGGTAAACAGGACTCTCATGTTGGACTTGGCGGCCCTTGACTCAAGGTCCGCAGGATACTGTTCATACGTGGCCGGTCGGTTCTCGCCATATCCGATTTTCGTTAGCCTTTCCGGGGCAATGCCTCCCTCGATGAGGGCTTGTCTGACCGTGGTTGCTCTTCTTTCGCTCAACTTTTGGTTATATTCATAACTGCCGCTGGCGGAGGTATACCCCGCAATCAGGATATTCAGATTCGGGTTGGCTTTCAGAGTCCGGATGTTCTTAACCAGAATCTCTTTCCCGAGCGGGGTAAGGGCCGATTTATCGAATTCGAAATGCGTGTCCAGGAGCTCGATCAGAATCACTTTCGGCTTTGGTTTGGGAGCCGGCGCCGGTGCGGCCTCCACGGGGCGGGGGGCCGGGGCTGGGACTGCGGCTGGAGGAGGGGCTGGAGGCGCGGCTGCGACCACCTGCTTCTTACCGCCTAACAGGATGGTCACGCCTCCGGTGTATTCCAGATTGCTGCAGGGCTTGTCAAATTCGCATAACAAATCATGCCGGACGTCGGCCCGCAGGGCCACATTTTCGACGATGAAGTACTTGAGCCCAGCGCCATAGTCGATCATCCCCCGCTCGTGGTCATTGAGGCCCGACGGGTCGTTAATTTGAATGCCCCCGAAACCGGCCGCCAGGAACGGCACGAATTTCTTTTTCGGCATGAAATTATACAGGATGTCTCCCCCGTAGCGGAAGACGCTGACCTCCCGGCCGTCGAACCCGCGCGCATTGCTCTCGGTGGGGACATAGCCGAACAGGCCCTCCGCTCCCCAGTGTTCGGTGAAATTGTAGCCGGCGCGCAGTCCATAGTACCAGTTGTTGTCCAGGTGCTGAAAACATGCAAACATATAACCGCCCACGAACGGCGACAGAGTTACAGCGCCGGCCCGGTTCTGGGCCAATGCGGGGGTGGCGATAGCAAGCAGGAACAAAGCGAGCGGTAAGAGCATTGTTTTTTTTCGCATTTGGGATTCTCCTTTTCAAGTGGGCCTTCCCGTATTTCCGTAATACGGGAAGGTCCCACGTGTCTTGTTGGTCACCCAATACCTCATGCCTTACGGTATGGTAACGATATCGGAAATTAAGGTAACCGCGCCGGCGCCTGAGGGTTGAGCTCCGGACAACAATCGGCCATTGATCTGGGCGCCGGTATCGATCGAGATGTCGTCATTAGCCAGGATGGTTCCCTCGAAGGCCGTGAACTGTCCAATCGTCGCGGCGCTGCCCACCTGCCAAAAGACATTGGCAGCGTCGGCGCCGTTAATGAGCATCACATTGCCTCCGGTTGCGCAAGGAACGGATGCCCCGCAACCGACCGTGGTGAGGGTGGACGCGATTTGGAAAATCCAGACGGAATTCGCATCTCCTTGTCCGTCAAGGGTGAGATTTCCTGACGCGATACTGAGGGAGGACGTGGATTTGTAGATCCCGGGAGGAAGGGTTGTTCCCCCTTGATCTCCGGAGACCGTGGCCGGAGCAGGAACGGTTCGTCCCGCCGCGTCGTTAAACGCAACCGTCAGGGCGGCTTTGGCGGCAGTTAGCCCGGCGGCATCAATCGCCGCGCATGCCGGACCGGCCGCATCAACCGCGTAGACCGTCCCGTTGACTTCTGGGCAGGTTAGGGGTGAGCTGAATCCGGTGATAAAGGCGCCCGAGGCCGGGCTCACCCCAATATCCCCGGTAATCGCGGAAGTCGGAACGTTGGAGATTCCGTCGCCGGCCAGAATCACGAAATTGGCGGCCGCGCCCAGGGCTACCGGCGCTGGATTTATCACTACGGCGGCGGCCGTAGTAAAACTCCAGACATAATTATTTAACAGTCCATTGCCTCCCAGGTCCTTGGCCCCGGTCGTAATCGTGGCGGTATATTTGGTGTTGACGGCGAGAGGGCTTAAGGGGGTAAAGGTCGCAATGTCGGTCAATAAATTGTAAGTGACGATTCCGACCACAGGAGTTAGGCCAGGCCCGGTCAGCGTGAAGTTGGCGGTGATGATCGTTCCAGGATTCATCGCCTCGCTGAAGGTGGCGTTGACGGCCGTGTTGATCGGCACCCCGGTGGCAAGATTAGCGGGGACGACTAAAATCACCGTGGGTCTGGTGGTGTCTGGCGTTGACCCGGTGGTAAAGCTCCAGACGAAGTCACTTCCCAGTGCAATGCCTGCCAGGTCCATGGCCCCGGTGGTAATCGTGGCAGTATAGACGGTGTTGATGGCGAGAGGGCTGGATGGGGTAAAGGTCGCAATCACGCCCACATAGGTCACCGTGCCTGAAATCGGCGTGGCCCCTTGCTTTAAGGTAAAGGTGGCGGTGGTGATCGTGGCCGGGTCCATCGCCTCACTGAAGGTGGCGGTGACGGCCGTGTTGATCGGCACCCCGGTGGCAAGATCGGCAGGGCTGACGAGAATCACTTCGGGTTGGGGGGTGTCTGCCGTTGCACCCGTGGTAAAGATCCATACAAAGGGAATTGCCAGTGAAACGCCTGCGGGGTTCTTGGCTCCGGTGGTAATCGTGCCGATATAGGTGGTGTTTGGTGTGAGATCGCTGTCCGGTGTAAAAATTGCAATGTGGTTTGTTCCATCATAGGTGACGGTTCCGGTTACGGGAGCTGTGCCCGGTCCGGTCACCGTAAAGGTTGCGGTGTTGATCGTTGCCGGGTCCATCGCCTCACTGAAGGTGGCGGTGATTTTCCGGTTGATCGGCACCCCGGTTTCAGTATTAGCCGGGGTTACGAAAGTCACGGTGGGACGGTGGCGATTCCAACCATCGCCATCTCCGCACTCATCATCTTGGCACGTGCATCCGATCATAAAAACAGACAGGAGCGCTGCCATCGCCCAAATCGCATAGCCTTTCAATTTTCGCATTGGTTTCTCTCCTTCTCTCGAGATTGTCCAGCCTCTAGTTGAAATTGAGAGGCGGCCTGTTTGGTAACCCATCCTAACGCCACCTTCACTTCCCTATCAAGATTTTTCGTCAATGATTCTCCTTTCTCGTTAAGACAGAGCCGCCGATTCGAGGCCTGCGTTATTTTTGCGCCGAGGCCACGAGGAGGCTCCATTCCGCCTCGGGGTTGTCGTTTACGGTCAGGGAAAGGGAATACTTTCCGGCCGCGAGTTCCGCCGGAAGGGCAAATTCCATGGGGCCGATCTTTTCACCTTGGGCCACGTTGCGGTCGAGGAGCGAAACCACGCGACCGTCCTGGTCTTGGATCGTGACCGCGACCTCAGCGTCCTGGGGGGCTGGGCCGCGAAGACGGAAGGTGAACTTCTGGCCGGGCGCCGCGTTCATGGCCGTGCCGGATTCGTAAATGCCCCCGGTGGAGAAGTCAACCGCCAGCGCCACCACGCCCGGGATCACCCCCACGAAAAACCACAGGCAATCCAGCACCAGAGAGGTCGCGTCAATCCTGCCGCCGTTCTGCCCTCTACGCTCGGGATGCATAATATACCCGCAGTTGATGGCGGCTAAGGTCAACGCGACCAGCATCAGCAGCACCAATCCCTTGTTCTTCAATAACCGTTTCATGATCGTTCGCCTCCTTGGCAGTACAACCGGATCGTCAAGCGATCAGGCTGTCCTGCGGTTAATGATACCAACAACAACAACTGGGCCTTGGTATCTAAATTAACTGCTTCTTAAAACGCCCGCCGCCCCCGAATGACCCTGACCAGCACCGCGATAATGGCGGCCACCAGCAGGAGGTGAATGAGCCAAGCTATCCCGCTCACCGTGACGTGGGTTATAAACCCCAACAGCCACAGAATTACCAGGATTGCGACAATGGTCCAAAACATTTGATTCTCCTTACCGGGTTGCTCCGGCCCATTGGCGACTTATACTAATTTGACGTCAAACATATTCCCCGGGAAAAAGTTTGAACCTGGTGGCCCAAGTCATTCAGAAAGCTCTCCAGGGTTTTCAGCACGATGAGTTCATCGTCAACGATGTCAATGCGCATATTCAATATTTTTTGAACCGGCATTGGGCTCCCTTTATATCCGGTGGCTAACCATCCCTGGTCTGGAATTTGGCTCCACATGCCCTTCTTGAAGGAGCAAACGCTATGCCAGAGCAAAACATTTTTTGATTATTAAAGTTTTTCGGATAGTTATGGAAAGGACGAGGAGATTAAAAGAAGAGAGTTGATCTAAGCTTGGCAACTGTTGCTAATAACAGTTGCTAACGATGGTTAGGAATTGCCAACTTTTCGGAAGGAATTTAACAAGGGGTCAGACCCCAAGTTAACTAGCCGATGTTCAGATTTTTCATTTTATAGCGCAGGGTGGAGTAAGGCATGCCCAGGCTCCTGGCCGCCTCCCGGCGATTCCATTTGGCCTGTTCGAGGGCGTTCAGGATCTGGTCCCGCTCGGTGTTTGGTTTCAGCGAGCCGGGGGTCTCTGTTTTGATGGTCCCGGTCTCGGACAGGCCCAGGTGTTCGGGCTGGATCTCGCCGGAGCGACAAAGGATAGCCGCCCGCTCGACCAAGTTGCGCAACTCCCGGGCATTGCCGGGATAATTGTAGCTGAGCAAGCGTTCCTGGGCCGCCGGGGAGAAGCCGGTGACCGGAAGCTCCCGCCGGACTGTGGGCAGGGAGAGGAAGTGTTCGGCCAGGGGGAGGATATCTTCGCGCCGCTCGCGCAGGGGCAGGAGCTGGATGGTGAAAACATTCAGCCGGTAGAGCAGGTCTTGCCGGAACCTCCCGGCTTTGACCAGTTCTTCCAGCGGGACGTTGGTCGCGGCGATCAGCCGGAGGGCGACTTGGATCTCCTGGATGCCGCCCACCCGGCGCAGGGTCCGGGTCTCCAGCACCCGCAGGAGCTTGGCCTGGGCCGCGGGGGAAAGGTCGCCGATCTCATCGAGAAACAAGGTGCCTTCGTTGGCCAACTCGAAATAACCGGCCTTGTCTTCGGTAGCGCCGGTGAAGGCGCCTTTGCGGTGGCCGAAGAGCTCGCTTTCCACCAGGGTGTCCGGAATGGCCGGGCAGCTCATGGCGATGAAGGGGCTTTCATCCGGACCGGCCAGGAAATGGATCTCCCGGGCCACCACCTCTTTGCCGGTGCCGGTCTCGCCCAGGATCAGCACCGTATCGCACTTGGCCTCCACCGCCATCCGGATCTGGCGGCGGACATCCTCGGTAGCCGGGCTTAAGCCCACCAGCCGGCGGTTTCGCTCCCGCTGGTCCTCCGAGGCCTGCAGCCGGCGGATGGTGTCGCGCAGGTGCCGCTGCAACTGCCGGAGCTCGCGGATGCGGACCGCCTTCTCCAGCACCGCGTCCAGCTCCAGGAGTTTGACCGGCTTGGTCAAGAAGTCGGCCGCGCCCAGCCGCAGCGCCTGGATGGTGATGTCCATGGTGGCATGCCCGCTGATGATGACCGCGGAGAGCTCCGGCTGCAGCATCACCACCTTGCCGAGCAAGCTCAGCCCGTCCATGCCCGGCATCTGCACGTCGAGCAGGGCCAGGTCGTAGTCGTTCTGCTCCAGCAAGGTCAGGGCGCTCTCGGCCTCGTAAGCATCGTCCACCTGGTGGCCGGAATCGCGCAAGTAACCGGCCAGGGTCTGGTGCACGATGTCCTCGTCGTCCACCAGGAGGACCCGCAAAGAACGTTCGGGACCTTTCGCCGTCATCGTTTTACCCTTTTCCTAACCAGCGCGGGAGGCGGACTGGAAGTCAAGGACGGATGTTCTTTATCATCAGGACCGAAGTGCTTACCCTGGTGTACCCTGGTGATTATTTAGCACTTTTCCTGGGCTCTGGCAAGAACGAGGGGCTCGCGGCTCCGGGAGAAAAGGGCTGGATCCAAAAGCGGGAGAAGCGATGCAACCGGTAAAGCGTGCTCATCCGGGATCGTTTCGGAACGCGAGATCACGATTTTTTACAAGGCGACCGCCGGAAAAATTCCGCAACAGCGTACTTATCGAATTTTCCTCCGGCCACCGCGGTCACCAGAGCTAAACTGCCGGCAGCCGGATCACGCGCAAGCAAAAAGAAATTGGCCGCCGGTTTTTGGAGTGCGGAGCTTCAGCGCTGCTTTCAAGGGCGACGATTTATCGTCGCCAATGCCCGCCGATCAATCGGCGGGAACCAAAGCGGTGATCAATCACCGCACTCCATAGCGGCGGCCCCGGCCGCTCAGTCGGCCAGGCGTTTGAGCGTCTTGCCATATTTCCGCTTCAGCCCGGCCAGAGTTTCCTCAAATTCTTTCTGCCGCTTAGGGCCACGCCGCGGAATGAGAATAAGGCCTTGACCGTCGGTAAAGATCTCCAGTGGAGTATTATCGTCAATTTGCAATAGTTCGAGAATCGGGCGAGGAATGACCAGGGCGTAACTATTGCCATGTTTGACCAATTTTCGAATCATGGGCCATTTTCCTTCGGGTCAACCAATGTAGCTATAATGTATCACTCAAGCGAGGTCGGATCAAGGTTTGATTACGTATTGGCGGAGGTCGAGGGGGCGGAGGAAAAGTGGCGGAGGAAGAGCAGGCCGAAGATCCAGCGGAGCAGGTTCATGGCGAGCGTCCAGGCGAGGGAAAAGAGGAGGAGGTCTTGGGCCGGGGCTTGGCCGGCGAAGAGGACGAGCCAGGCGCCCTGGGTGGTGCCGAGGCGGCCGGGGGTGGGGATGGCGGCGACGAAAGAGATGAGGGGGAGCTTGAGGATCAGGTCCGCGAGCGGGAGGCGCAGGTCGAGCGAGCGGAGCGCGACCGCGGTCAGGGCGATCCAGATCAAGTTCTGAACGAGGCGAAGCGCGATGACAAAGGCATAGTCCGAAAGCCGGGCCTGGTCAAAGGCGGCCAGGAGCGGGGTGTGGAGGCGGCGGCGGAGCGACTGGGGCCGGCCCCTGACCCAGAAGAGGAGCGAGAGGGCGAAGAGGGGCCAGGCCACGGCCATGAAGAGCAGGAGCCAGTGGAACTCGCGGGTTTGTCCGAAGCCGGGGTCATGAAAGAAAGAGAAGAGCAAGAGGGTGGGCAGGATCAGGAGCGAGTGATAGGTATTGTAGGCCAGGAAGAAAATGATCCCGGCGATTTCCGAGAGCGAGCGGCCGGTCTTCTTGCTGAGGATGTAAGCGATCGAGCCTTGGCCGTAGAGGAATCCCACGCTGGCCAGGAGATAGGAGGCGCCGCGGGCGCGGAGCACTTCCGGGTAAGGGAGCGGCGCCCCGAAGCGGCGGAGCAGCCAGGCGTGGGCGTAGCTGTCGAGGAAAAAGAGGACAAGGAAAAAGGCGACCAGGGGCCCGGCGAAGCCCAGGAGGTGAAAGCGCGACCAGGCCTGGGCCAGTTGGGAAAAAGGGACGCGGCGGAAAATGACGATCAGGATGGCGAGGGCCAGGGCCCAGAGGAAGAGAGACCGGATTCGACTCAGGAGCTTGGAAGCGGGCATCAGCTCAAACCGAGAGGGAGCGCCTTCCCGACCGTTTCTGGAGCCGGCCCAGGGCGTGGATCAGGCCTGGTCGAGGCCGGACGACCCGGCCGAAGATGCGCATGGAGATGAACTCGATGATCAACCCGGCCGCGGCCATGGTATCCAGGTAGGCGAAGTCGGCGCGCATCGGCCCGGTTTTGATCTGGCCCCGCACCCAGAGCGGGTGACCTGCGGCCACCAGCCGCTTGACCGCGGCATCCACCTCGGGCGCCAGAAAGCCCAGGTGCTGGACGACCATCCTCCCTTCCGGGTCCAGGCTCTGCCGGTAAAAGTCCGAGCCCCGGCCCGGCTCGAGCAACTCCAGCTCAAATCCCTGATGATAGGCGATCCCCAGCTTGCCGGAAAAATTCCGATCCTCTTCCCGCTCGCGCCAGAGCCGGGTCGGGCCGGCCAGGATCAGGAAGGGACCGATGCCCCGCCCCTCCAACTGCGCGGCCGCGGCCTCCACCCCCGGCACCACAATCCCGAGCTGATGTAGAGCGGGCAGGCCAAACTTGATCCGGAACCCCTGCGCCAGAGCTTGCACCCCGGCCGCAAAATCCGGGCCGTCCAGCAAATCCGCGAGCAGAACCATGGTGGCAAGCTTAACAAATACCAGCCCCAGGGACAACTTCCCCTGCGCCTGACTTTCAGACTTGCCTATTTCCCGCATTCTTGGTATAGTTTTCGCCGGAGAATTTAGGCGTGGCGCCCACCCCCATAGACTTTTTCATCATCATCCTCCACTTCGTGGGCGTGGTCATCCTGGGCACCTAGTTCACCCGCTACGTGAAAAGCTCGGGCGATTTCTTCCTGGCCGGCAAGATGCTGCCCTGGTGGGCCATGGGCATGAGCCTGGTGGTCGCGGACATCGGCGCGCTCGACTTCATCGCGGTCTCGGGCCAGGGAGATGGGGAGATGGGGTCAGGCCTTGAATTCTGATTCTCGTGTGTCTTTGCGGGGCAACAATGGGCAGGTTATGCTCATCTGATGGAGGAGAAATGTCAAATGTCAAGACCTGACCCCAAATCCTCAAATCCTGAAATAACATGGAGTAGACAATCGTCAGGAGTGAAATATGACCAACCCCCCAAATAAAACGCTTTTGCTGTCAAGCGTTTGTAAGCCGTTCGGGACAAAGTACTCGGATGGGTTCGGAGTCTCCTGCGAGGGCTCTCACCAGATCATGTGGGCCCAGGGAGTGTTTCGGCCAAGAGCCACCACCACCCAATGGGGGACTGATTTTATCGCGGAAAACCTGAAAATCCCCACCACCAGCCTCCATTATCCGACGATGTCTCAATTCATCGCGGAGATCAAACAAGGATACGATTATGTCGGCATCGCCTTTGTGGCCTCAACCATGCACAAGATGATCCCCATGGTCGAAGCCGTCCGCAAGCACGCGCCCTCAACCCAGATCATCCTGGGCGGATACGGGACCGCGCTGGGAGACGAAATCAAAAAGTACGCGGACTACGTCTGCCGCGAGGAGGGCGTGTCCTTCATGCGGAAGCTGCTGGGCGAGAAGGTCGAGGCGCCCATTGTCCAGCCGGACATCACTCAGCGGCAGACCTTGTTCTCGATCCCGCTCCGGGGAGCTACCGGATACGTCTTCGCGGGACTGGGATGCCCCAACGGCTGCGACTTCTGCGCCACTTCTCATTACTTCAAGCAAAAGCATATCCAGTTCCTCCCGGACGGGCCGTCCATCCTGTCGGCGATCGAAGGGCTTCGCGGAAAGCATCCGGGCATGGACAAGTTCTGGATCAATGACGAGGATTTCCTTTTGAACGAGGAACGGGGCAGGGGATTTCTCGAGGCCATCAGGAAATCCGAACTGCCGCCTCTTTCGATCAGCATCTTCAGTAGCGTCAAAGCTCTCTCCAAATATTCGGCTGAAGAGCTGGTGGAAATGGGCGTGGATTGGATTTGGGTCGGCTACGAAGGCAAGCGGTCGGGCTTTCCCAAGCAGCAGGGCAAGTCCTACCGGGAGCTGTTCCGTGACTTCCATCAGCACGGCATCAGCGTGCTCGCGTCCATGATCCTCGGCTTTGACTACCACACTCCGCAGATCATCGAGGAGGAATTCGAGGAGCTGTTAAGTCTCCGGCCCTCCATGTGCCAGTTCCTCATCTATGGGCCATCGCCGGACACGCCCCTGCAAAAGCGGCTGAAGGCCGAGGGCCGGCTGATTCCCGAATTATTCATGGATCGGCGAAAGTACGATGGGTTCACCCTGGGCTTCGAGCATCCGCACATCGGCCAACAAGAGATGTCGCTGATCCAGCGGCGGTTGTATCAGGAGGAGTTCCAAAGGCTGGGACCCTCGGTTTTCCGCGTCGCCGAGGACTGGCTGACCGGCTATGTCCATCTCAAAGATCACGCCCAACCCAGGGTAAGGGCCAAGGCGCAAAGATATAAAACCGACTCTCACGGCGCCATGACGCTCCTGCCCCAGTGCAAAAAATACGTGAATCAAAAGACGCAAGCCTGGATGGACAGCCTTGAGCAGAGGCTGGCCGTGGAGAACGGCCCTCTCACCCTGAAGGAAAAATTCCTGGCGAGAACCGTGATCCCGGCTCTGATCCGCTATGCGGATTTTAAGCTCCGCCATGACATCGGACAACAGCCGGAGTTCACGCGTAAAACCTTTAGGAGATCGGGGTCAGATCGTAAGCGTTGATTCCTCGCAGGGGTTTGCTTATGATTGAGGCAAGGTCAAGGCGGGGGAGGATACAATTTTCAGACGCCGACTCTCTCGTTTCAACGCGCGGCAACAATGGGCAGGTTATGCTCATCTGATGGAGGGGAAATGTCAAATGTCAAGACCTGACCCCAATCCCTGATTCAGAACCCCGCCCCAGGCGGGGTAGGGGCGGCTCGCGAGCCGCCCCTACTTACGCGTGTCAACCAATTACGCGATCCTCAATAGGACTGGACGCTCCCCCTTCTCGCCTCCCGGTTTTTACAAAGATTTAACTTGCAGATTTTTTCAGCTCTTGCTATGGTCTGGAGCCGAGGAACTGCCGGATGGCGCTGGCCGGGATAGATTTTTTCATCATCATCCTCTACTTCGTGGGCGTGGTCATTCTGGGCACCTACTTCACCCGCTACGTGAAAAGCTCTGGTGATTTCTTCCTGGCCGGCAAGATGCTGCCCTGGTGGGCCATCGGCATGAGCCTGGTGGTCTCGGACATCGGCGCGCTCGACTTCATCGCGGTCTCGGGCCAGGGCTTCAAATACGGGATCGTGGTCGCCAACTTCGACTGGATCGGCTGTCTGCCCCCGATCATCCTGGCCGCTTTCATCTCCGCGCCCACCTTGTGGCGGGCCGGGGTCTATACCATCCCGGAATACATGGGGCTCCGCTACAACAACCTCGTGCGCGCCATCCAGGGCCTGCTCTGGGGACTGTTCCTGACCGCCAACCTCGGCGTCATGTTCTGGGCCACCGGGCTGATGCTCAACGAGTTCGTCCCCATCCCCGACACCCTGCTGGGCGGAACGGTGAAAGCGGTCCTCGAACCCGTCTGGGGCGAACATTGGCCGATCATGGTGCACATCATCCTGATCGGGGTGGCGGTGGGCATTTACACCGGCTCCGGCGGGCTGTCGGCCGTGGTCATGACCGACGTGGTTCAGTTGGTGGTCATGTTCGTGGGCGGCATCGCCGTGATCGCGGTCGGGCTTTACCAGGTCGGCGGAATTTCCGGCCTGAAAGAGGCGATCTACGCGCTGGGCCCGGAATACTCGCATCATTTCGATCTCTTGCTGCCGGTGGACCACCCCAGCCCCTACCCCTGGCCGGCCATTATCTTCGGCCTGGCCTTTGTCCTGGCCCCGGCTTACTGGCTCGGCAACCAGGCCATCATCCAGCGCACCCTGGGCGCGCAAAGCGAATGGGACGCCAAGGCCGGCACCCTCTTCGCCGGGTTCCTGCACGCGCTGATCCCGATCCTGATCGCCTTCCCCGGCTTGATCGGGCTGGCGCTTTACGCCCACGAGGTCCAGAACTCGGACCTGGCCTTCCCTTACCTCATCCACAAACTGCTTCCGGCCGGGATGACCGGCCTGGTCTTCGCCGCCTTCATGGCCGCGCTTATGTCTTCGGTGGACTCGGTGCTGAATTCCGCGGCCACGCTCTGGACCCGGGACATCTACCAGCAATTTCTTTTCCGCCGGAAAAGCGACCGCCACTACTTGACCGTGGGCCGCATCCTCACCGCGCTCTTCGTGCTCGGCGGCATTTTCGCCGCGCCGGTCGTCAACTACTTCGAGAGCATCTACCAGGCCATCCAGAACTTCCTCACCTTCATCCAGGGGCCTAACCTCGCGCTCCTCCTCTTCGGCCTGCTCTGGAAACGCGCCAACGGCAAAGGCGCCCTGGCCGGGCTTTTCGCCGGCCTGACCACTTCCATCGGCCTGTTCACCTTGCAGCGGTTTTATCACCTCTTCACCCAGGACGATCCTTTCCTTTATATCGCCTGGTGGAGTTTCGTCGCTTCGGTGGCCGTCACTGTTAGTGTAAGCCTGCTTACCAAGCCTCCCTCGCCCGACAAGATCCGGGGCCTGGTCTTCCGGCTGGCGCGGGAGGACCGCGAGGTGCAGGCGGCGCTGGAAAAGAGGGCGGAAGGATGAGCGAGCTCTGGAATACCCTGGGCAACAATCTGATCGCGGTCCTGGGGGCCTTCCCCCACTGGCTGGTCAAGGCGCTGGTCCTGCTCGGGTTTGCGGGCCTGGCCCTGGCCGGGTTTTTCCTGCCCAAGAGCTACATCTTCCAGGATGCGACCGACCGGAAGCCCTGGCGCGATCTCCGCTACTGGGCGCTGGTGGTGATCGCGCTGGAAATGATCCCTTATCTTTTCTTTTAGAGAGCGACCATGAGTGATTCGCAGCCATCGAAACGTCCGGTTTATGATCCGCTCCAGCCCCTGGGAGTCTTCCTGGGGGTGGTCGGCCTGGCCGTGGTCTCGGCCGTGTTCATGCCCATGCCCCTGGTCGACCGCATCATCAACCTGGCCGCCGGACTGACCATCCTGGGAATCGGCATCGCCTTCATTGTCCTCGGCCACCGCCGCGCCAAAAAGGCCCGGGAGCAAGACCGCTCCCGAGCGCCGGGGCCTTGATTTAACCAGGTGAAACTCTGCCTCGCCCAGATCCCCCAGGACCAGGCGCGGGCGCGTCTATCCCGGCGCCGCCTTTCCCGAGGCTTTCGCCGCACCCCTCCGGATCGCCTCGAGCTCGTGCATTTTCCTTTTTACTGCTTTGCGCTCCAGGTGGAAGATCGGGGCAGCGTCCGCGAGGTCTGGGCCGGCGCGGACGGAGTGCTGGGCACCCTGGTCCTCCTGGAAAAATCCCGACTGCAACTGAGCGAGCGAGATCAAACCCCGGAGTTCCCTTTTCTTCTCAGCCGGTCCGAGGCCCGGGCCAAGGTGGAAGCGGACTACCGCTGGATCCTGTATCGGGCGAAGCTCAAGCGCTACCCCTGTCGCCTTCTCTCCCTGGATGAAGGGGATGAACTATGGTATCCCTACTGGGTGGGCTATTTCCGGGTGCGGGGCCGATGGGACTTCGAGGTCCTGGACGCGGTCACCGGCCTGCCGGTAGGCGGACCCTTGCGACTGGCCTTTTTGCGCGGCCTGGTCGCTGGGGCGCAGGGGTCAAAACCGCCCGGCGGCCGCGGGGAGGGGAAATGAAGGCAAGATGGAATTTATTCGGGATTGCATTAGCGGTGATCGCTCTGGCCGGGTGCGGGGTGATGCGGCCGCGGCTGCTCCACCACGGCTGGCAATGGGACGGAGTGTTCCGGGTCATGCCCAACTCCGTTTTCGAGCCGGTAGCCAAGGCCAAAGAAGTTTCGGTGGCGCCGACCGCCGATGCGGCCGTGCCGGCTGCTTCCAGGCATGAAGAATTTTCTTTGAACGGCCTCTGGCGCTATCGGCCGGACGCCGAAGAAAGGGGCGAAGCCGAGGCATGGTTCGGCCCGAGCTTTGACGACTCCGGCTGGAAGACCATGGCCGTGCCCAACAACTTCTCGATTGATGACCTCTCCCTGAAGAACTTTTTTCAGCCGGTGTGGTTCCGGCGCTCGTTCGAGGTTCCGGCTTCCATGTCGGGTAAAAGGCTCCGGCTGGTCTTCGAGAGCGTGGATTATTTTGCCAAGGTCTGGCTCAACGACGAGCTTTTGGGCGAGCACGAGGGCTATTTCAATCCCTTCTCCTTCGAGATCACGGCCAAGGTCCGGCCGGGCCCTAACCTGCTGGTGGTCAAGGTCACCAACCCCTGGGACATGGGCCTGCAGGTGGCCGAGGAAGAATGGAGCGTGGAACTGGCCGAGAAGGTCTGGGTCAAGAGCGTGTTCAGCTACCACGACTCGCGGCCGGGCGGCTATTCCTTCCGGGCCCAAGACAGCCAGAGCTTCGGCACCGGCGGCA
>MGQK01000099.1:50526-82214 GCA_001797815.1 Deltaproteobacteria bacterium RBG_13_61_14
GCCGGTCAAGCTCGTGGCCACCGGCGACGCGGCGATTGCCTGGGTCCTGATCTCGCCCAAGCTGCTCGATAATTACACCCGGGCCGAGGTCGCCTTTGATATTTTTGTAACTAATTTCACAAATATACCGCAGGCCGCCCTGGTCCAGATCCAGGTGCAAGGCGAGAACTTCGAGGGCGATTCCGAGACCCTGGCCGGCCGGGTGATGCTCCCGCCCGGGCCGAACAAGGTCCGGCTCACGCTCTTGGTGGACCAGCCCCGGCTCTGGTGGCCCTGGGACCACCCCGAGCTGGGCGCGCCCTCGCTCTACCGGGCGCGGGCCGTGGTCTCGATCGGCGATCAGGCCGCGGACGAGCAAAGCCATGTTTTCGGCATCAAGGAGGTGAAGCTGACCGAGACCGGGCCCGAGGCTTTCTTCTGGTCCGTGAACGGCCGGCGCCTGTCCTTGCGCGGGACCAACGGCATCCCCACCGAGTATTACTCCAAGATCACGCCGGAATACCTGGCCGACTATTTCCGCCTGCTCAAAGCCAACAACATGGACGTCCTCATCATCCACGACCACCAGGCGCCGCCGATGGTTTATGAATGGGCCGACCGCGAGGGCATGGTCATCCTCCAGAACTTCACCCTGATCTGGGAAGTCAACGTCTGCGACTTCATCCGGCCCAACGGCGACCCGGAGCTTACCAACAACGCCGAAGTAATCGGCCGCATGGCCACCGAGGCCCTCTGGTATCTTTACAACCACCCCTCGATTTTCTGGTGGAGCATGCACGATGAGTCGGGCCATATCGGGCTTAATGAGCACGGGTTGCTGCCCGGCAACTGGTGCCGGGAAGAGCCTTTTCGGCCGGGCGAAAAATTCCCGATGATCCAGGACCTGAGCCTGAATTTAAACCTGGACAACGAGCTGATCCGGATCGCGAAAACGGTGAACCCCTTCATTCCCATGCACCGGACCGGCGGGCGGGTGACCGACTCGACCACCTGGTATGGCTGGTACAAGGAGACCTACTTTGACCTGATCCGCGACCCGGAAGCCTTCCCCCTCGAGTTCGGCGGAGAGGCGGTCAGCTACTCCATGCCCAGCGTGATGAATTATTACCCCGACCTCTGGCCGCTGCGGGACGATAAAATCAAGGGCGAATGGCTCTACCATGCCCTGGAGGTCCCGTTCCAGGAAACCTACATCGGCCGCAGCGTCCTTTACCCGGATTTCAATAGCTGGGCCTTTGCCAGCCAGCTCTACCAGGCCGTGGTGATCAAGTATCACATCGAGATCAACCGGGAGAACAAGTATCGCCCCACCGGCTCGGTGCTGCAATACATGTTCAACGACTGGTGGCCGAGCGTGAACTTCGGGTTCACCGACTGGAACCTGGAAGAAAAGATCTCGCTGGCCTGGATCAAGCGGGCCTTTACCCCGCAACTGGTCGCGACCCGGGTGGACCGCAACATCTATTCGCAACGGGAGCAGATCCAGATTCCGCTCTATCTGATGAACGACCAGCGCCTGGCCTTTCCCGGGGCCAAGGTGAAGTGGCGGTTGGTGGAAGAGACGGACAGTTTTATTTTCGGGGGCTATCGCCAATCTGGCAAGTTGAACATTACCGCGCTGGTGGACCCCATCGGCGCGATCCGTTCCACCCGCCTGGTGCCGATCACCGCCACCATCGGCCACCAGGTTCCGATTGCCACTGTGCTTTCGGATGAGATCACGGTGAACCTGCCGGCGGATGAGGCTTTGCTCGCCACCGTGGTCACCTTCGCGGCTCCTGAAACCGAACAGCCGCGCCATTACACTTTGTATATGACCTTGACCGCGGCCGACGGGCAGGTGCTCTCCGAGAACTGGGACCATTTCCTGGTGGTGCCCAACGCCCGCAAATTCAAACCCCCGGAAGGTATCACCCCGGCGCCGCGCTTCTCGTTGGAATTGCACCTGAGCCGCCTGGGCCAGCCTTTGGCCGACTCCAAGGTGGTCATGGTGGACCAATACAATTCTGAAAACAGCTGTCAAACCCAAACCGATGAAAAGGGGCAGGCGACTTTGGCGGAGCTTTTGCCCGGAGCCTATCGGCTGGAAGTCGCGGGTCAGAGCTATGAGTTTTTGCTGAACCGGGATGAAAGGCTGGCGGTGGATTTTCGGCCGGGACTCAAGACCACGCTCGGGGTCCAGCCGATCATTGCCTGGGACGGAGAGATGCAGCGGCCCTGAGAAAGGTGTCAGGGAACCCACCCTTGCGGACAAGGGTGGGCTACAATTTTAGAATAAGATTTTAGAAAAAGAGGTTGACAGGGTGCGAGCGGTCGGCTACTCTAGGCTCAAACCGATTGAAGATCGAATGCGTTTCAGGGGATTGAACCGAAAGGAGGAAGGAAGATGAGCAATGTTCCAGGAGTTCCGGCTCCAGGGCCGGCGGCGCCGGTAGCGGGCGCCGAGCTGGCGGATTTCGGGCAGCGGGCGATTGCGATCATCATTGACGCGGTGCTTCTCATGGTGGTGGGCGGCATCCTGAGCGTGGTGCCGGTAGTGGGGAAGTTGGTCGGCATTGTGCTTCCCTGGGCTTATTACATCTATTGCTGGTCTTACGAGAATCCGATCGGGCTCAAGGGCCAGACCATCGGCAAGAAGCTGATGAACATCAAGGTGGTGATGGACGACGGCGCGGACTTGACCGTGCAGCAGGCGGTGATCCGGTGCGTGGGCTACCTGGTGACCGGCATCACCTTGGGCCTGGGGTGTCTCCTGGCCCTGCGGCCCGACCGCAAGGCGCTGCATGACATGATCGCCAATACCAAGGTGATTAAGGTTTAAGCAAAAGTTGGAAAAAAAGCGGGGCACCGTTCCTCGGGATGGCCCCGGTTAGTTCATGCAGCAGGGGCGGGTGCCTCACCCGCCCCGGCTTTGGTCATGGTCTCGAATTCGAATCCGGATCATGCCCCTGGAAATCCAGGTCTCCTAATATTACCAGGCGTCCTTGTCCCCCGGCCCCCTCGGGACGACGCGGGTGACGCCGGTGACAAAAATCAATTCAATCGCGCCTTGATCCAAGCCATACGCACTCTGCTTTAAGGACTGACGGCTGGCGTTGCTGTTCACGGACACGGTCCCCAGGCGTCTTTGTCCACCGGCCCCCTCGGGACGACGCGGGTGACGCCGGTGGCGAAAATCAATTCAATCGCGCCTTGACCAGCTTGAGCCTCGGCACTTTGCCGAGGGTGATTTTGGATATGGATGCGCCGATTGGCCTGGACCAAGGGGGTGGGGGGACTGACCACCCCGCCCAAGGGACTGAATAAGATGTATTCGTAACCCGCGTCGATGAAATTCTGCACCCCCCCGCCGGCCGGGCAGTTGGAGCCGAAAATTCGGGTGAAATAATCGCCTCTTTCCAGCACGAAGGGACCGTCCAAGATCACATCGTTAGTATCTATGTAGTCGGTAGTTACCGTAGGATCATCTACGCAACTCGTCGGAGGCGCGGCCTTGGGACAGTTAATCTTAGTGTAATCATCATCGGGATCCGCAGGATCTTCATTCGGATCCGGATTGGGTTGGCATCCCATACAAGGTGTGTCGTCATCCGTATATCTGTTGTCCCCGGTGGTATCCATGAAGATCCAGAACTCGCCCGGCTCCTTGGTGCGGTCTTCGCCGCCTTTACGCCAGAAGACCACGCCGCAGGGAACTCCGCTGGAAACGGCCTGCATCTTGGCCTGTTGCAGGGTCTGGTCCACCTGGCGCACGTCTCCGCTCAGGCGCATCTGCTGAATTTGAGTATAATAACTATAGCCGGCCAGCGCGGCGAGAACGGCGATGATCGCCATCACCACCGCCATCTCGATCAGGGTAAAGCCTTTTTGATTAAGCTTCTTTCGCACCTTCATCACCGCCGACTCCTTTCGCGGCCCCCGCACCCCCATCCCTAAATATTATTATAGTTTTATAATTCGGGAATGTCAAGTATTTCCCCAGGCTTGCCCTCCCTCAGTTTGTGACCGCGCCGCGTATTTTCGGTCTTCGTAGGGGCGCATTGATTGCGCCCACCTCCCGGCAAGGGCGCGATAAATCGCGCCCCTACCCCCGGTTCACGGAAAAATGAGGGAGGGCAAGTTTCCCCAGGGTGGCGGTGGAACAAGGAATACACATGGTATCCCCTTGATCCCCCAAGCGGAAGTGAATTCAAGCCGCAAAGACACGACAGTTCACTGCTTGTCCCGGATGCCGCCGCGGCGATCCACCTGGCGGATCTTGAGGTAGAGCAAGATCCCGAAGAGGGTGATGATCAAGGTGGAGATGAGCAGGCCGGTGCGGCGGAGGTTGTATTGGTTCTTGGCCTGCCGCACCTGGTTTTGCAGGCGGAGCAAAACCTGGGTGCCCTGGTCATAAGCTTTCTGAAATTCACTGCGGGAAAAGGAATGGATCAGGGAGCGGGTGCGGCTCAAGGCGTCCTTGAGGTCGGCCAGGGTAAAGTAGAGGTTATCCACCTCCATGCCTTTTTCCTGGAGCTGGCCGATCTGGGTGTTCAGCCGGTTGTAATTGTCGCGGAGAGAAACCACGGAGGCATAAAAGTAATCCGCGGTCTGGTTGCTGACCGGGGACGCATACTGGTCGTGACATTGCTTGCACACGCTCCGGGGCCCGGTGCCCAGCATCTCATCCGCAGGCTCCTGGATGGCATGGTTGCCGTGGCAGGTCTCGCATTCGGGCCAGCCCATGGCATCGAAGGCGTCCTTGTGCTTGGAGCCGTCGAAGAGGGTGGCGTTGTTCACGTGGCACATCCGGCAGACCTGGGCGATGCTTTGCACCTGGGGCGGCACCGCGGCATGGTTGCCGTGGCAGCCGTTGCAGGCCGGGGCGCCCAGGTCGCGGCGCTGAAGGAGCGCCTGGCCGTGGACCGAGGTCTTATAGAGCGCGAGCTGGTTGGTGGGCAAAGGGGTCACCCCGTCGTCCTTGGTGTAGCCTTTCATGTATTCGGGGCTGGCGTGGCACTCGCCGCAGGTAGAAGGGAGGTTCCGCGGGTTCACCCGCGAGATCGGGCTGGTCGGTCGGCGGATGCCGTGCACCCCGTGGCAGGAGAGGCACTGGGCGGCTTTCGAGTCGTGCTTCTGGAGCAGCAGCTCGCCGTGCTTGCTCTGCTCATACTTGAGCATCTGGTCCACCGGCAACTCCGGATTGAACCGGCGCATGAACTCGGGCGCCGCATGGCAGCGCTGGGTGCAAAACCCCGGGATCCAGGTCCGGTCGGCGCGGCGCACCGAAGTCGCCGGCCAGCGCTGGTAAATGGCGTCGCTCATCGCGGTGTCCGCCGGCGTCCCGCCGTGGCAGCCGGAGCAGAGCAGGCCGCGGCGGAAATGCACGTCGGCCGCCACCTCGCGCAAGTCCAGGAACCGGTAAGGGTCCGCCGGGTCCTGGCGGGGCCGGAACAGGGTGGACTCGTCCTGCTGGTCCGGATTGGAGTGACAGAGCACGCAGTTGTCCGAGAGCAGCACCGCCAACTGCTGGTCATCGGTCTCCAGGGTGAGAAGGTTTTGGAGTTGTTGCGGCGAGGAGAGAAGCCCGGACTCGGCGCCCCGGAAAAAGAGTTTCTGGACCAAACCCGCGAAACTGCGGAACCGCGCCCGGGCGTCCTCGCTCAAGACCGGCTTCCCGTCTTGCAGGGCCTGCCACAACTCTCGAAAAGAAGCCGGCCAGTTGGCTTCCGTGATTGTTTGTCCCTCGACCGCCCCCGGAGAGGCGGCCGGCTCCTGGCCCCGGGCGCCGGCCGGAGCCAGGCTCAAGCCCAGCCAGGCCAGGATCAGAAAAGCCGCGGTCCGGCCGGGCCGGCGGGCCCAGGTCGCGGCCAGCACCGCCGCCAGCAGGAGCAGGCAGATGCCGGTGGCGGCGAGGTAAGAAAGTCCGACCAGGCCGTGCAAGATCGCCTGGAGCAGGACCAGCGAGGAGAGGTAGAAGTATTTCGTTTTCAGGACCAGGCGCCGGAACCCGATCAGCAGAGCGCCCAGGCCGAGCACGGCCAAGGCGGCATTGCGGGCGATCAGTTGGGCCTGGATCGGATCAGCGGAGGGGTCCATTCCCTTTTCCGGCGCAAAGCCCAGGTTCCAGGCTTTGAGCATGAGGAAAAGCAGGAAGAGGATGACCCCGACGCCGAAGTCGGTAAAAGCCGGGCTGGGGCGGTTTTGCGCGGCGCTTCGATCCAGGATCGGGATGATCGCCCAAACCCCGAGGAGCGCGCTGATCAGGAGCAGGCAGGCCTGGGGCCCTTCCAGGCCCAGGAAGTGGGAGGGGAATTCCTTGAGCAGTTGGTAGATCCAAAGGAAATACCATTCGGGCCGGATGCCGGGATAAGCCGGCGCCAGCGGATCGGCCTTGACCCCCAGCTCCCACTCCGCGCCGGGAATCCCGGGGCCGTAAGGTAGCCAGACCGCGAGGATGGCGAGCGCGTTCAGGCAGACCACCCAGAGGAGCAGGTCGCGCAGGGTAAAGTTGGGAAAGAAGCGCATGTAGCGGAGCCGGCGGGGCTTGCCGCCTTGCGCGTGGGGAATCGGCTCGGACATGCCCTGGCGCTGGATCAGGAACAAGTGCAGCCCGACCAGGCCGAAGGTGGCCAAAGGCAGGATGCAGACGTGGAGCGCGAAGAAGCGGTAGAGGGTGTTGATGCTGACTTCCGGGCCGCCCCGCATCACTTCCAGCAGCCATTGGCCGATTACCGGGACGGACTTGACCGCGTCGGTGCCCACCGCGGTGGCGAAGAAGGCAAGCTCGTTCCAGGGAAGCAGGTAGCCGGAAAAGCCGAAGGTGAGGGCCAGGCCCAAAAGCCCGAGCCCGGTGAACCACGTGACCTCCCGCGGCTGGCGAAAGGCCTTGGTGAAAAATACGCTCTGCATGTGCACGAGCAGGGTGATGATCATCAGGTGGGACGCCCAGCAGTGGATGCTGCGGATCAGCCAGCCGAAGGGAACCACGCCGACCAGATACTTCATGCTTTCAAAGGAACTCGCCTCCCCGGGCTGGTAATACATGAGCAACAGCATCCCGGTGGCAATCTGGATGAAGAAAAAGAAAAGGGTGACGCCCCCGAAGTAATACCAGATGGTATCGCCGCCCAGGGGGACCTCCTTGTGGCGGACGAAGGCGACCAGGTCTTGGAGGTGGAAGCGCTGGTCCAGCCAGGACCAGGGGTGTTCCAGGACGCTACCCGGGAACGGGTTGCCAGGCTCGGAAGCCGGTCCGGCCGCGGGGGAAGGGTTCGCAGACATCGCTTAGGCTCCTTGCCGGGAAACGGTAACGGTGCCGACCAGGTCGCCGGTCACTTGATAAGCGAACAGGGGTTTGGGCGGCGGCCCCGAGATCACCCGGCCCTCGCTCGTGAACTTGCCGTTGTGGCAGGGGCACCAGATCAGGTCTTCACTCTTCTTATAGGTCACGGTGCAGCCCTCGTGGGTGCACACGGCCGAGAGCGCTTTCAGTTTGCCCTGGCTATCCTGAAACACAATCACCCGGCTCGTGCCCAGCCGGATTATAACAAAGCTCTCCTCCTGGACCTTGTGCTTGTCCTCGTCGCTGAGCGCGCTCTCGCTGGCGCCGCCGCTTTCCGCCGGCGGTCGCAAGTAGCGGATCACCGGATAAATCACCACCGCGGCCCAGGCCAAAAAGCTCCCGCCCAGAAGCACGTTCAAGAGCCTCCGGCGGCCCGGGCCGACGGCGTCGGTCCCGCCGGCCGGGTTCTCAGGGTTGGCGGACATTCGTAGCTTCCTTATTTCAGGCTCGCTCGGACTGGCGGCTTGCGGCGAGCTCAGCCGAGCTGAGAAATTCCCGGATCTTGGCGATGATGGGCGCGGGGGTGTCGTCCTGCAGGAAATGGCTGGCATCCGGGATGCGCAAGGTGGGACGGTGGTTGGGCAGCAGTTCCTCGAACTTGTCGGCAAACCACGGCACAAACACCGGGTCTTTCATGCCCCAGATGATCTGGGTGGGCACGGGCCAGCCTTGGAGGTTCATCCCGATATCGCGCAAAAGCTGCCAGGTGGGGTGGGTGGGCAGCATGGGGATTTGCCGCACCGACTTGAGGTGCGCCCGGCGCGAGCCCCAGGTCGGGTAAGGTTCCAGGTAGCCCCGCATCACCTCCGGCGTCAGCCGCTCCCGGTGATAGGTGGCCAGCGGGATCAGGTATTTGGCAAAGCCGTTGAGCCCCTGGATAAAGATCTCGCCCAGGATCGGGATCTTTAAGGCCCAGAGCATGGGGAAAGCCCAGGGCACCGGCCCCTTTCTCTTCGCCATCTCCCGGAACACGGGCGCAAAGCCGGCGGTGTTGAGGATGACCAGGCGCTTGACCAGGTGCTTGTGATAAACCGCCCAGCCCAGGCCGATGATCCCGCCCCAGTCCTGGCCCACGAAGGTGATGTCCTTAAGCCCGAGCTGGTCCACGAAGGATTTCAGCCGCATGATGTGCGCGCGCATGCTGTAGTCGGCGAGCCAAGGCTTGTCCGAATATCCGAAGCCGAGGTGGTCGAGCGCGATGCAGCGATAGTCCGAGCGCAGGTCGCGGATGAAGTGGCGGTAGAGGTAGGACCAGGTGGGGTTGCCGTGGACCATGAGCAAGGTCTCGCCCTTGCCCTCGTCCACGTAATGGATCCGGTAGCCGTCCACCACCTGGTAGCGGGACTCGAAATCGTAATGGTCGTAGAGCATCTCACGCCTCCCTGCTTTTCATGCTTGGAACGGGCCGCGGCGCTTGTCCTGATTTTCCCCGGCTGCTGTCCCGAACCTATCTTGGCCCACCTCGCCCCGGCTTGTCAAGGGCCAAAGGAATTGTATAATGATGCCATTTCGATCAAGGGGGATCATCATGGCAAAGATCGAAGCGCGACTTATCGAGCTTGGACTTACCCTGCCGGCTCCGCCCACGCCCATGGGCGCTTACGTGCCGGCCCTGACCGTGGGCAACCTGGTCTTTATCTCCGGCCAGCTCCCGCGCGAGGGCGACCGCATGGCGGTGAAAGGCAAGGTGGACACCGAGGTCCGGGTCGGCTTTGCCAAGCAAGGCGCCCGCCTGGCCGCGCTCAACTGCCTGGCCGTGCTCAAGGCCGAGATCGGCGACCTCGACCGGGTCAAGCGCATCGTCCGGCTGACCGGCCACGTGGCCTCGGTTCCCGGGTTTATCGGCCA
This sequence comes from Deltaproteobacteria bacterium RBG_13_61_14, assembly GCA_001797815.1. Classification (GTDB taxonomy): domain Bacteria; phylum RBG-13-61-14; class RBG-13-61-14; order RBG-13-61-14; family RBG-13-61-14; genus RBG-13-61-14. The sequence goes on from MGQK01000099.1 coordinate 59,699, forward strand.
GCCGGAGGTCATGAACGGGGCCTCCGAGCTGATGGTCGAAGTTTTCGGCGAGCGGGGAAGACACACCCGCATGACCCTGGGCGTGCCCGTGCTCCCCTCCGACGCCACCGTCGCGGTCGAGATGATCGCGGAGATCGAGCAAAAAGCGCTGAAACACAAAGGCACAAAGACACGAAAAAGATAAAATGATCCTGGAGCTTTTTTATTAGTGCCTTTGTGTCTTAAGTGGTGAGAGATTTTTTTCATGATGAACCCACGCCCGCTTTGCTTCGGCCACCGGGGCGCGGCCGGGGAAGCGCCGGAGAACACCCTGCCCGCGTTCCAGCGCGCGCTGGAGCTGGGCATGGACGGGATCGAGCTCGACGTGCTCCGCTGCCGAAGCGGCGAAGTGGTTGCGGCCCATGACCTCACCCTGCGCCGGCTGATCCCGGGCCACGGCCGGGTCAAGTCCTATACCTACCCGGAGCTGAAAACCCTGGACGTGGGCAGCCACTTCTCTCCCCGGTTCGCGGGCGAGCGCATCCCCCGCCTGGAGGAAGTCCTGGACCAGTTCGGGAGCAGGATGTGGCTGGACATCGAGATCAAGGGCCGGAGCATCCGCAGCGACGGCATCGAGGAGCAGATCGTCCGGCTGCTTCAGGAGCGGAAGCTCTTCGAGAACGTGATCCTCTCCAGCTTCAACCCCTTTATCGTGCGGCGGGTCCAGGCCCTGGATTCAAGGTTGAAAGTGGGCTTCAATTACTTGCAGGATTCCTCCGAACCTTTGCGTAAAGTCTGGTTCCGATCTCTGGCGCTCCCTTTCTCCCTTCATCCCCAGCCGGCGCAAGTGGATCAAGCGTTCCTGGCTTATGCGCAAAAAATTAAGGCCAAGGTGCTGCCCTGGGGCGTGAACGAGCCGGCAGAGATCCAGCGCCTGCTCGCTCTTGGGGTGGACGGATTGATTTCCGACTATCCCTCGCGCTTACAGATTCTAGTCCATAAATGATCCCGCTTGAAGCAGCCCACCAAGATATACCAAGGAAGAGCCTCGTTACGGTCCTTTCACTTCGAGGTCTTGATAGATCTTTTTGAGCGCGCTATAGCCGAGCTTCTTCTCCCGCCGGTAAGTGAGCACTCCCTTCTCGTTCATGTGGAAGGTCGGGTGCATGTCGCCGAACCATCCCACCCGGAAGTCGGCAAAGACCCAGGGCATGCCGCCCACCATGAAGTCCCTTTTCCGGATTTCCGACCAGACGTGCTCCAGCATCTTGACCTGGTATTCCTCGGTGAACTTCTCCGGCTCCGCCCCGGCCGGCGCATGCCGGCCCGGGACCGCGTCGGCCCCGAACTCCGAAAGCAAAATGGGCTTCTGCGGCCACTTCTGGTGCATGTGGTCCAGGTAGGGTCCCAACTGTTCCATCTCGCCGTAATACCAGCCGTAGTATTCATTGATGGAAATCACGTCGGCCAGGTCGGCCACTCCTTCAAAACGAGGGGAAAGGTGGCCGACGGAAGTGATGACGGCGAAGGTGACCAGCCGGTCCGGATCGAAACGGCGGACCGCCTCGATCACGCGGGCGTGCATTTTCCGGGAGGACGGGAAAAAGCTGAGCGTCATGTTCTCGTTGCCCACCGACCACATCACGATACTGGGGTGGTTGCGGTCGCGCTCGATGGTTTCCAACTCCTGCTGGATGGCATTCTGAATCAGCTTCTCGTCCGCTTGCTGGTGGATCAGCCCGAAAGGAGAACGCCGCTCCACCCCTGCCGGCGGCTCTTCTTTTTCCCGCTCCCCCAGGAAAAAAGTCTCACCATACTTGGTAAACCCCATGGCGGTCTGGTAGAGCGGGATTTCCTCGCAAATGGTGAAGCCCTCCCGATCCATGCGGTCAAGCCAGCGCGGGTCGTTGGGGTAATGGGCCATCCGCATATGGTTCACGCGCAAGTCCTTGAGCAGCGCGATGTCTTCTTCCATCCGCGCGTCGCCCTGAAAGAGGCCGGTCGCCGGGTCGTCTTCATGCCGGTTGATCCCCCGGATGTAATAGGGCTTACCATTCAAGAAGATGCCCGTTCCCCGCGCCTCGAACCGGCGGAAACCGATCTCCACCGCCTGCCGCTCGGCTCCGACCGGGCCGGAGAGCGCGAGGGAGAGCCGATAGCGGTTGCCCGGCGTCTCGGGCGACCAGTATTTCGCGTTCGGCAAGTTCCCTTCAAGCTTGAAAGCGGCCACGCCCTGGGCCGGCAGTTCCATGATTTCAGCCGGGAAAAGGAGCATGGTCTCTTGGGCCGGATCCGAAAGCCGGACGGCCAGCTCCGCCCGGGCCGGCTGGTCCGAAGCATTGTAAGCGATGCCCTGGATGGCGATGCGGCCGGCGCCGCCGGCGACCGGCTCCGCTGTCACCGCCAGCTTGCAGATGGTCTGGGCCGGCGACGACTCGATCTGAACCAGCCGGCCGATCCCGGCATATTCCCACCAGCCCAGGCGCGACCCTTGCCACAGCCGCGGCGGCACGTCGGAATAGCCGAGCAGGTTATCAATCCGAAGGACCAGCGAGTTCGGCTCGCCATATTTCAATTTTTTGGAGACATCGAGCGACCAGCGCGAATAATTGCCGGCATGACGGCCGATCTCTTCGCCGTTCAAGAAGACCCGGGTGTGGAACCCGGCCCCGTCGAGCACCAGGCGGTTGAACTTTCCCGCGAACGCGGCCGGGACCGTGAAGCTCCGGCAATACCAACTGGCGCCGATGTATTCCAAGAGCTCCGGGAACACGGCCTGCCAGGAGCCGGGAATCGGGTGGTCTTTCCAGTCCGCTTCATTCAGCTCCGGCGCGAACCATTGCTCGGCCAGACCCCGATTTTCCGGGTCGGCTTTGAATTTCCAGGTTCCCGAGAGGTCGAGCACCGGATGGTCGGTCTCCTGGAAGCGGGTGAAGTAAGGGATCCCGTTCATGAACAGGTAAGGGATTCCGTCCGCCTCCCGGATCTCATACTCGGCCGGCGCTGACTGCTCCTTCCCCAGGCCTAAAACCGCGACCCCCAACAAGGCAATCCCCATCCAAACGCTGCTCGGGTTTATTTTTTTCATCCTTCACCCTTCACCTTTCACCCTTCATCCTTTTCCCACTTCTCTTCACCGGCCTCATCTTAAGAGAACGATGGCGAGATTGTCAAATCATGTTATGATGAGCCCGGGAAATGTTTTAACTGGAGGAAATGCCGATGAACCAGCCCGTCCGGTGGGGCGCAATCCTGCTTGGTGTGCTCTTGTCTTTTCCTCTGCCAGGGCTGAGAGCTGCGGAGCCGCTTCCCCATGCCCGAGTTTCCGACCGGGTGAAAACGAACCTGATGGGTCACGCATCCCACGGGGTCTTGACCATCCGGCACCAGTCCCTGCTGGACCCGAGCCTGGACGATCCCGCCGGACCCTTCTCCTACTTCGTCAAGCCCAGCCAGCAGCTTGGGCTCCCCGGCCGGGTTACCGCGCCGGAGGTCACGCGGCCGGCCGGCCTGACCGACATGATCCGGAACCGCTCGGAGAACGTCTTCGCCACCCAGGTCACGCCCGAAGGCCGCCTTTACACCGGCGCCGCGGAGCTGATCTTTTTCGCCGGGGACCCTTTACAACCTATTCACCAGCGGATCCGCGCGCTCCGCCGCGGCTACCTGCCTTGCGTGCAGATGGAAGTGGAACGGGACGGCATCCGGTTCCAGATCGAGGCCTTCCAGTTCTGGCTGGGAGAAGAAATGAACTCCCCGCCGGTGAATTTTATCCGGGTCCTGGCCCAGAACCAAGGGAGCCAAGAGATGGAGAGCCGGTTTGCCGTGGGTTTCAGCTTCGGCGGGGGAGACCACCGGCCTCCGCAAATGATCCAGGAAAAATTTTCCCGGCGCTGGAATTACGAAATGAAGGAGAGCGCGGCCTGGCGCGACGGCAAGATCATCTATGCCTGGGGCACCAACCCCTCGCTGAAGCTGGCCTGGCTGGATCAAACCTACTCCGAGCCTTTTCACAACCGCCAGCCGGACCGGCCGGTCTGCCTGGCCGTTTATGCACTATCGCTTAAGCCCGGCGGGCAGGCCCGGCTCGTCTTCAAGATGCCCCACTTCCCCCTGGAGCCGGCCCGGCGGGAAGAGCTGATCGCGGCCGGCTTTGACGAGCGCCTGGCCCGCTTCGAGAGCTACTGGGATAAGCTCCTGGCCCAAGGCGCATCCCTCTCGCTCCCCGAGGCCAAAGTCGCCGACGCCAGCCAATCCTACCGCGTCCACAACCTCATGACCATGAACATCCTCTCCGAGAACGAGATCGAGCAGCACGTCAACCGCTTCCAATACAACCGCTTTTGGCTCCGCGACGGCGCCTTCTTCGCCCGCATGTTCGACCTCTGGGGCTTCCATGATATCGCCGAGAAGGAACTCCGCCACTTCCTCAAATACCAGGACGCAACCGGCAACTTCCTCTCCCAAAAAGGCCAGCTCGACGGCTTCGGCCAGGCCCTCTGGGCCTTGGGCGAGCACGTCCGCCTCACCGGCGACGCCGACTTTGCCCGCGAAGTTTTCCCAGCGGTCGAGCGGGCAGTGAGCTGGTTCGAGCAGGCAAGCGCCGAGGACAAGTGGGGCCTGATGCCAGCGACCAATGCCCTGGACAACGAGATGCTCATCGGCCATTACACCGGCCACAACTTCTGGGCCTTGATGGGCCTGGCCGGCGCGAAGGAGGTGGCCCGGGCCGCGGGAGAAGAAGAGGCGGCGGAGCGCTTCCAAAAAGTGCGCGATGATTTCGCCGCGCATTTCCTGCCCCTGCTCCGCCGGGTGGCGAAGGAGCGCGGCGGTCTGATCCCGCCGGGCATGGACGTGAAGGGCGGCATTGACTGGGGCAACCTCCTGGCGGTTTACCCGGCCGGGATCCTGGACCCGTTTGATCCCCTGGTCACCGCCACGTTCACCCACTACCGGGAGAAGCACATGGCCGAGGGGCTGGCCACCTACAATGTGACGATGCACCACTACCTCACCGAGCGAGTGGCCGAGACGGCGCTGATCCGGGGCGAGCAGGAGCTGGCGCTCCGCGATCTCTACGCCATGCTCGTCCACACCGGCTCCTGCCACGAGGGCTTCGAGTGGACTGTCTATCCCTGGGACGGCCGCGACTATTGCTACGCCCCGTTCGGCGTCCAGGTGTGCAACTTCACGCCCCACGGCTGGTATGCGGCGCTTTTGAATACTCTGCTTCGGAATATGTTAGTGCGCGAGGAAGGGGAGACCCTGCACCTCTTGTCCGCCCTCTCGCCGGAATGGACCAAGCCGGGGGACGTGATCCGGTTCGAAAACGCGCCGACTTATTTCGGCCCGGTCCGCCTGGAGGTGGTTTCCTCGGAGCAAGGCGCGGTGATCCGTTTCCAACCCGAATTCCGCCGTCGGCCTGAGAAGATCCTGGTCCATTTGCCGTTCTACGTCACGGCCACTGAAGTCTTGGTCAACGGCCGGCCGGTGGAGATCCAAAACCGGGTAATCCCGATCGGACCGGAAAGCTCCGAGATCTCCGTCCGCTGGCAGCGCGATCCCTCCGTGCAGATGAGCTATCAGAAGGCGGTGGAGAATTACCTGGCGGAATATCGCCAGCGGTGGGAGCAGAATTAAAGGGACACTATACCTAATTCAAGATGACTGAATTAAGTATGGTGTCCCCCGAATTGCGAATTGAGTTACGAAAGGAGACGAAAATGAACACATTGAAAGTTATTCTTTTAATTCTGATAGCTTCAAGCTATTCATGCGATGAAAAGGTTTCGCAAATTCAAACTCTTCCAACTGATGAGTATTATCAAATAAAAGAAAAGGAATATGCTGATTTCAAAATTAGATTTGGGGATCCTTTCAAATATGCCCCAGATGATATTCCAAAAGAAACAAGAAATCCCATAAAAGTGCCGGCTAAACTGATAAAATGCTTTGAAACCAACATGCCTGATCTTCCCGGAATACCGGGCACCTTGACTCGCCCTGTTTTTGATACAGGACAACATACGATTGATGCTATCTATCAAACAAAGATAACCGATCAAATACATTCTGATACTCAAATCGATATTACTATTTATCAAAATTATGAACAAGCCAGGAAATTTTCTGTCTTTTATTTTACGACTGTAGCTGAACCTCAAGCCTGGAAACCTGACATAAAGCAAAAGATGGCAGACTATAGCTGGAGCACTGAACAAAAGGGGAATAGTCTTGCTTTTAAGACTAAGATATTATTCTCTAATCTCCATATTATAATCATGTATAGTGAAGGGAGCCTAAATCCTGATTACCTTAAAAGAAAGCAAGTCAATTATTATGAAAGGAAGCAAGAAGTCTGTCACGCCATTTTGAAAATGATTGAAGAATGCCAATAATATAATCTATTGCGACTCTGGATATGAAGCGACTTATCCTAGTTTTCCAAATCTATATAACCCTGCTGATTGGTATTTTCATATGTATCCATTGCTTGATTTGCCGATGAACCCGGTCTATGACTCGGCCAGCATTCAGGTGAGAGGAAGCGGTGACGACTATTTTTGCCCAAGGGGTTTGTGGCATTCATCATATAAATCCGATACTTTTGAGACCTCAACCTTGAGTGGTAATACAATTCTGACAATCACTAATAGCAACATTCCATAATTTTTTGTAACGAAAGGAAACGAAAATGAACCCATTGAAAGTTATTCTTTTAATTCTGCTCGCTTCAAGCTATTCATGCGATGAAAAAGTTTCACAAGTTCAATCTCTTCCAGATGATGAGTATTATCAGAAAATAGAAAAGGATTACTCTGATTTTAAAAATAGAATTGGGGATCATTTTGAAAATACTCTACCTGACATTCCAAAAGAAACGAGGAATCCAATAAAGGTGCCGGCTAACCTGATAAAATGCTTTGAATCTGAAATGCCTCAACTTCCAGGCCTGGCTGGCACCCTAACTCGTTCTAAATTGGGTACGGGGCCACACAGTATCCATACTGGCTACCAAACAAAAATCAACGATAAATTACATTCTGGTACTCTTATTGATATAAATATTTATCAAAGTTATGAACAAGCCAGGAGATTTGCCAATTTTAAACTTTATAATATTCCCCAAAAAAATTTCTATAAAGTTGATAATGGGTATAGCTTTGGAGACTATAGCTGGAGCGCTGACCAACACGCGAATAGTCCATCATTTAGTGCAAAAATACTTTTTACCAATCTAGATATTCACATCATTTATCGTGAATGGGCCGAAACTTCTTCTAAGGATATTAAGTTCCCAGTAGATGCTTCGAAGCGCAAAGAAGAAGTCTGTGGAGCAATTATAAAACTTATCCAAGATTGTCAATAGTCGTTCATCTTCGCAGTCCGGTCGGATAACCTCGCAATTCGGGGGACACCATACTTAATTCCCCTCATGAGGTTTTGGGCCTGGCTTGTTAATGACAGGCAGGGATGCCTGTCCCACTGCCTGATTTGCAAGCTTGAGCTGTTCTGAAAATCTGCGGATTTTCCGAGGACCATGGCCGCCCATCTCTCCTTTTCCTTGCCCAGGATGGGGTCAGACTATCAAGGCCCTTGAAGCTTGTCAAGAAGTTTTCCAAGGGCGCGCAATTAAAGGTTTACAATGGATTGAACCTATGCACCGGCCTTGACAACCTGGTGGCGGTTAATGTAGGTTGAGTTTGCCGGGTGAAACAGCGGCGGGGCTGATCAGACGATAAGAGGGAGGCGGGGATTTTTACCTGCGCCCACCCGAGCAATCTCTCAAAGGAGACAAGCATGGTTATTCATCAATTTAGCAAAGGCGTTGTGTTTATGGTTTTATTGGTGCTTCTTGCCTCCATGACAGCTATGGGTAAGGAGGCAGCTGCAGGATCTCCTGGTGACCCGGGGGGGAAGTATGACCTGGTTATTATCAATGGCAGAGTAATAGACCCGGAAACCGGGAGGGATGAAATCGCGGCCGTTGCCGTTAAGAACGGGGCAATTCAGAAAATAACCGCGGACCCGGATTTTGCCGCGGGTGATGCCGTGCGGGTAATTGACGCAACCGGCCTGGTGGTGTCGCCGGGATTTATCAACACCCACACCCATGAGGCTATCGTGCCTGACACCGGAGCCAACCTCACCCCCGGCTCCATGCTCATGGTGCATGACGGCATCACCTTCTGGCTGGGCGGCAATTGCGGAATGTCGCCCACGGGCATAGACATCACCGCCAAGGAAGGCATTTCCATCAAGGAAGGCGATCCTTCCAAGCCTCTGGGCAAATTCCTCGACGAAGCGGAAAAGGTCCCGCTTTACAACAATTACGGGACGCTCACGGGCAACATCACCTTGAGGTCCCAGATGGGCCTCAAGCACATGGAGCATGAGACCGACCTCCAGATTGAAGCGATGAAAAAAATCCTGGCCCAGGACCTTGCGGCCGGGTCATTCGGCATTTCCGCCGGGCTTATGTATGATATGGGCGCCACCACCAAAGCCCTGCTGGAACTGGCCAAGGTCAGCCAGGCGGCCGGCGGCATGGCCGCGCTCCATACCCGCTATCCGACCTTCAATTTGAAACATTTATCTTTGGGAATTGACAATGTCGTGCTAGAGCGTTCCATCCATGAAGCCATTGCAATCTGCCGGAAAAGCCGGGCCCCGCTTATCGTCTCCCACATCACGGCTATGGCCCAGGCCGATTCCACCCGCTGGACCTTGAAGGTCCTGGACAAAGCGATCAGAGAAGAAGGACTCCCCCTGGCCGGAGACATTATTGGAGATGATTATGTCAGCAATGATTTATACATCCTCACCTTCAAGGGCAAAATCCCGGCCCGGGTCATGCTGAAACTTGGGAACTACCGGATGGACCAGTTTTACTCGGCTCATGACCTGTATCTGGACGGCAAGCTTTATGCCAAGGAATACAGCCAATTTTCCCTTTCCCAGATGGAGTATCTGCGCAAGAATGTTGAGAGAATAGACGGGTTCGGGGAAAGCCGATCCTTGCTGCGCCTGCTCTGCAAGATTGTTCCAGCGGAAGACACCAAGCTGGCCCTGCAACACCCCTGGGTCTTTATCGGCAACGACATAGGCGGGCAATCGGTTGATCCAAAGACCGGGGAGTTTGCCGCCAGTTCTCATCGGGGGCTGGCCACGTTTTCAAGGTTATTGGGCCACTGGTCCCGCGAAGAGGGCGCCCTATCCCTGGAACAGGCGCTCTTCAAAGCTACAATCGCCCCGGCCTTGTGGCTGGGTCTCGATGAAAAAGGGCGCATCCAGGAAGGGTGCGACGCGGATATTGTAATCTTCAATGCCGACACTATTATTCACCGGGCGGACTGGCTTTACCACAAAGAAAACCTTAAACCGGAAGGCATCAACTATGTCATCGTCAACGGACAAATAGTTGTTGAAAACGGAAAGCTCACCGGCGCTACGCCTGGCCGTTTGATCCGCAGAACCTGGAAAATTCCCGGAGACACCGCCGCGATTATCTCGCTTGATGAGAAGCGGGAAGGTGTCCCCAATATAGTTGAAGGCAGGTAGCGGTTCGAAAAACATAGCCCAACCTACCTTCGGGAATGTCTTTCCCCCTTAATTCGCGCTTTTGAGGATGGCTTCGATCTCCTGGAGATGCTCTTGTCCTTCGGCGATCAAGCTTTCCATGATTTTCCGCGCCGGTTCGGACAACTGGAAGCCGAGGAGCAGTTGGTAGATGGCGAGGATTTTTATCTTGATGTTCTTGGCGAAAGGGATGGCGTCGCGGGGGCTGGCGAAGTTATCCAGGTCAAAGAGGAAGTTGATCCCGACCGGGAAGACCTTTTCCTCGATCGCCTGCCGGAAGCGGAGGATATATTCCCGGCCGGTCAGGGATTCGTCAAAGGCCAGTTTCCGGGGCTGAAATTCCCCGTTCAGGGACTGGATCATCCGCCGGATCCAATTCTCGTGCTCCATCTCCATCCCCATCAGCCGGAGATAGAAGCCGCGCAATTTTTCCCGGGATTGATCTTCAGCCAGGAACCGGTAGAACTCCACCCCGCACCGCTCCAGCCACAAGGCGAGCTCCAATAGCTCGCGCGGAGAGAGCTCGAGCTTGAACTGAATCGGCGGGACGGTCGCGTTCCCTTCCATGCTTTGAGAAGATAGCCGGAATTACCTTTTTCGCAAGCGGGGGTCGAGCGCGTCGCGGAGTCCGTCGCCCAGGAAGTTGAAGGCGAGCATGGTCAGGAAGATGGCGAGGCTGGGGAAGATGATCAGGTGGGGCTGGAAGCGGAGCGCGGTCCAGCCGTCGGCGGCGAGGGTTCCCCAGGAGGACTTGGGCGGCTGGATGCCGAGCCCGATGAAGCTCAAGGTGCTCTCGGCCAGGATCACCGCGGGGATGCGGAAGGTGAGGGTGACGATCAGCGGGCCCCAGGTATTGGGCAGGATGTGCCGGAAGAGGATCGCGCCGTGGCCCACGCCCAGCGCCCGGGCCGCCTCCACGTAGGTCTCTTCGCGGAGCCGGAGCACTTCGCCCCGGATCAGGCGGGCCACGGTCACCCAACTGACCAGGCTGAGGGCCAAGAGGAGCGCCAGGGTCTCGGCGTTGACCAGGTGGCGCGCCCAGAGGAGCCACCAGGCCGAGAGCACCGCGAGAAGCCACTCGCGGTTGATGGCGGTGTTGATCAGGATGATGAGCAAGAGGTCGGGGAAGGAATAGACCACGTCCACCACCCGCATCAGGGCGTGATCGAGCCGGCCGCCCACGTAGCCGGAGAGGGCGCCGTAAGTCGTGCCCAGGAGCAGGGAGAAGAGGGTCGAGACATAGGCCACGGACACGGAGACGCGCGCGCCGTAGATCAGGCGGGAGAAGAGGTCGCGGCCGAGGTCGTCGGTGCCCATCCAGTGGGCGAAGCTGACCGGAGCGAGCAGTTGGTCCGAGTTCTGGTAATCGTAAGGATAGGGCGAAAGCCAGGGGGCCAGGAGTGCGACCAGGGTCAAGCCGGCCACGTAAACCAGGCTTCCGAGCGCGGCCCAATTGCGGGCGAACCGGCGCAGGCCGGGATAGGCGGAAAGCGGAAGCGCGAGCGCGGCCATGGCTCAGCCTTGCGCGGGCTTGAGCGCGACCTTGACGCTCTGGTGGCGGGGGTGGTGCAGCGCGATCCGCAGCGCCTCCTGAAAGCGGGAGAGCGGGAACTGGTGGGTGAGCAGGGGCCGCAGGTTCAGTTTCTTTTGACCCATCAGCTTGAGCGCCAGCCGCAGGGTGCTGAGCCGCTCGCCCTGGATCTCTTCGGTCCCGCCGCCGTAAGCGCCGAGGAGCGTGATCTCGCGGAACCACAGCGGCGCCAGGTCCGCGCCTCCGGCCGGTCCGATCGCGCCGATCATCATCACCCGGCCGCCGGTCCGGACGACGCGCAGGGCCTGGTCGAGCGAGGCCGGAGAGCCCACGCAGTCGTAGGCCACATCCACCCCGCCTTCCAGCACCGGGGGCCCCAGCCGCGGCTTCAGCACCCGGGCCGAGGTGATCTCGGCCAGGCGGCGAAGCCCGGCCGCGCCGGAGGGCAGGATCTCATCCGCCCCCAGCTTGGTCGCCAGCTCGGACTGGAAGGCGTAGCGGCTCTGCACCAGCACCCGCGCCGGGAAAGCCATCGCCCGGATCCCGGCGATCAAGCAGAGACCGATGGTGCCGGCGCCGATGACCAGCACGGTCTCGCCCGGCCGGGGCGCGGCGCGGAGCAGCCCGTGGAGCGCGCAGACCAGGGGATCGCACAGCACCGCTTCCTCATCCGGCACGCTCTCCGGAATCGGCTCGAGCAGAGTCTCGGGCACGGCGAAATACTCGGCCCAGGTGCCGGGCAGGTCGCGGTTCATGCCCACCAGGCCCGGCGCCAGCGGGCCCTCGAACTGTTTCTCGCAGGAACTGCTCCGGCCCTCGGCGCAGACCCGGCAGGGCGGGGCGGTCCCCCGGTCCAGGCAGCCGAGGTAAGGAGAAAGCGCCACCCGGTCGCCGGGCCGGAACCGGCTCGCCTCCGCGCCCGTCTCGGCCACCACGCCCACCGCCTCGTGGCCGAGCACCGAAGGGAAGGTGAAGAACGGGTCCAGCGAATAGCTTTCCCGGCCCCGGAGCAGCCCGACGTCGCTGCCGCAGATGCCGGTGAGCGTGGTCCGCACGCGGACGTAGCGGGGAGTGAGCAGAGGGGGCAAAGGCATCTCTTGCAACGCGAGCGGTCCGGCCAGCCCGAGCAGGAAGCGGTCGGAAAGTCGGCCCAGGGTCTGGCTGAAGAGATAGCGGGGAACGGTGACCCGGCAGAGGATGGCTTTCATGGCAGGTATCAGCGCTGAAGCTCGCCCAGATAGTCCCCGGTCCTGGCGTCCACCATGGAGCCGATGGGCAGGTGCCGGGTTTGCTGGAAGAGCATGGCCCAATGCGCCGGAACCGAGTTCTGGCCGGAGCAAACCAGCCAGGCGCGCTCAAAGGCGGCATGGTCCGAGTGGCGGGAGACGAACTCCGCCGCCGACTTTTGATACGCCTCGGCGCTGTCTATCCAATCGGCCGGCAGAGGCGCGGGCTTGCCGACCTGAAGGGCTTCCTCGGCGTCTTTGACCTTCCCTTGCTCGACCACCACCACGTATTTCCGGCTCGCCTCCGGATCGGTGAAGCGGAACTCCCAGTAGCTCGAGGCGCCGCTCGGGCTGATGTCCCGGCCGCTCATGATCCCGACCAGGAGCGCCCCGGCGTTCCAGGCCCGGGCTTTCGGATCGGCCAGCGCAAAGGCTCCCCGGGCGGAAAGCCGGCCGGGTTGCGCCGGCTTGGCGGGGGCAGGAAGGCCGGCGCCTGGGGTTTTCTCCCGGCAGGAGCAAAGGAGAAGGCCCGCGAGCATTCCGGGCCAGAGCCAATGCTTGAGCCGCCGCATCCGGGGTTCTTTCTCGGCTTGCAGAGCCGATCCGGCCATGTTACCATGCCTGACGATGAGAATGAAGCAAATTTTAATTCATGCGCTTTTGGTTTTTGCTTTCGCGGCTTGCGGCTACCACCTGGCGGGGAAGGTAGTTTCCCTGCCCGGCGGCGGCCGCGAGCTGGCGGCGCCGCTGATGAAAAACCAGACGCTCGAAGCCGGGCTCGAAGACATCATGACCCAGGAGCTGCGCCAGCAGCTTCTCTCCGACGGCCGCGTGCAGGTGCGATCCTCGGCTCCGGTCGAGCTGCGGGGAACCCTGACCCGGCTCCTGCGCACGCCCCTTTCCTTTTCCGACCTGGGCCGGGTGAACGTGGAGCGCGTGCTGGTGACCGCGGAGTTCCGGCTGGTGCGCCTCTCCGACGGCCAGGTGCTCTGGCAGAGCGGGGAGCTGTCTTCCGACGAGGAATACCCGGTGGGCGTGGACCCGCTGGTTACCGAGCGGGCGCGGGAGCAGGCGCTCAGGGAGGTAGCGGAGGACCTGTCCGAGACCGCGATCGAGTTTTTACTCGGCGACTTTTGAGGAAGGCCATGCCCAGCCTGAAGCCGGACCAGTTGATGCAGGAGCTCTCCGCCGGGACGCTGCGGCCGGTTTACCTCCTCTCCGGCGAAGAGACCTTGCTGCTGGACCGGGCGCTGGCCGAGATCGAGAAGCTGGCGCTGGCCAACGCGATGAAGGAGTTCAACTGCGACCGCTTCCGGGCGCGCGAGGCCGGCGCGGGCGAGGTTTTGGCCGCGGCCCAGACCTTGCCGATCATGGCCGAGCGCCGGCTGGTGGTGGTCAAGGAGCTGGAGGCCTGGCGGGCGGAGGAGCAGGAGCAACTGGCGGACTACCTGGAGGATCCCGCGGCCACGACCTGCCTGGTGCTGGTCGCGGCCGAGGTGGACGCGCGCCGGAAAATGGCCAAGGCCGCGGGCCGGGCCGGCGCGGTAGTGGAGTTCAAGCACCCCTACCCTAACCAGTTGCCGGCGCTGGTGCGGGAGCTGGCCAAAGGCCACGGCCAGACCATCGAGCCGGACGCGGTGGACCTGCTGGTCGAACTGAAGGGCAACTCCTTGCAGATGCTGGAGCAGGAACTGGAAAAGCTCGCGCTTTACCTGGGCCAGGAAAAACGGATCACCCGCGAGCACGTGGCCGAGGCTTCTGCCGACACCAAGCTCGCGGGCGTGTTCGAGTTTACCGACGCGGTGGGAGCCAAGAACCCGGAAGCCGCGCTCCGGGCCTTCCACCGGATGATGGACATGGGCGAAGCGCCCCTGGCCGTGCTGGGCATGGTCGCCCGCCACCTCCGGCTGATCTGGAAAATCCTGGACCTGCGGGCGCAAGGCGCCAAGCCGGCGGAGATGGCGGAGGCCACCGGGCTGAACCGCTTCATCCTGGAAAAGACCTATCTTCCCCAGTCCCGCAACTTCCGCCTGGACGACCTGGGGCGCTTGAGCACGGCGCTCGCCGACCTGGACTTTGCCCTCAAGTCCAGCGCCAGCGACCGCGAGGCGCTGTTTGAGCGGGCGGTGTTCGAGCTATGCCGGGGTTGAGGGCTTGGCCGCGGTCAGGGCGTTGACCGCGCGGGTCAGCCGGGAGATGTAGCGGTTGGCGGTGTTCTCGTGGATGACGCCCCGCCCCGCGGCGCGGTGGATGGCGCGGGCGGCGGCCTGGAGCTTGGTGCCCGCGGCCGAGGCGTCACCCGAGGCGATGGCGGCGCGGCATTCGCGGATGCGATGCCGGAAATGGGTGGTCACCGAGCGGTTGCGCTCCCGCCGTTTGGCGTCCTGGCGCATCCGTTTCTTGGCGGAATGAGTATGGGCCAAGTTCAATCCTCCGAAAAAAAATTGGACGGGCGTTGCTCGCGCCCTTGGCCCTTCATTATAGAGCAAGGCGCCCCGGTGTCAAGGCGGCCGGGAAGAATTTTGGATTTTGGATTTTGGATCACTGAATGCGCTTTCTTTAAATCTAAAATCCAAAATCCAAAATCTAAAATTGCATAATCAATCCGCAATGACCGGCAACCATGAGCTCGCCCGCTCGGCCGGACTGATCGGCGGGCTGACTTTTCTCAGCCGCGTCGCCGGCATGGTCCGGGACATGGTGGTCGCCAACTTCTTCGGCGCCGGGATGGTGGCCGACGCCTTTTACGTGGCCTTCTCCATCCCCAACATGCTCCGCCGGCTGGTGGGCGAAGGCTCGCTGACCGTGGCCTTTGTCCCGGTCTTCACCGAATACCTGCATTCCCACTCCCGCGAAGAAGCCCTGCGCGTGGTCCGGATCGCCTTCACCATCGTGACCCTGATCCTGCTCGTCATCACCCTGCTCGGCATCCTCGGAAGCCGCTACGTGGTCCTGATCCTGGCCCCCGGCTTCCGCGACGTCCCGGGCAAGATCGAGCTCGCCACCAGCCTCACCCAGGAGATGTTCCCCTACCTCTTCTGCATCGGGCTGGTGGCCCTGGCCATGGGCGTGCTCAACTCCTTGAAACATTTCACCGCCCCCGCCTTTGCGCCCGTGCTCCTCAACCTCGCCATCATCGCCGCGGTCTCGCTCCTCCATCACCGCTTCGCCCAGCCGGGCTTGAGCCTGGCCTTCGGCGTGCTCCTGGGCGGCATCCTCCAGCTCGGCCTGCAACTGCCGGTGCTGTGGAAGCACGGAATCCGCTTCCGGCCCGAATTCGCCTTCGCCCACCCGGCCATCGTCAAGGTCGGCCGGCTGCTCCTGCCTTCGGTGCTCGGCATCGCCGTCTATCAGATCAACATACTGGTGGCCACCATCTTTGTCTCGCCCTTCCCCGGCGGCCGCACTTTTATCTTTTACGCCGACCGCCTGACCGAGTTCCCGCTCGGGGTGTTCGCCATCGCCATCGGCACCGCCATCCTGCCCACCCTGTCCGGCCACGCCGCCAAGAAAGACTTTCCCGCGCTCGCCGATTCCCTGGGTTTCGGGCTCCGCCTGACCGCTTTCATCATCCTGCCCGCGACCGTGGGCCTGGCCCTGCTCCGGGTGCCGTTGATCGAGCTGATCTACGAGCGCGGCCAATTCTCGCACCAGGATACCCTGGCCACCGCGAACGCGCTCCTCTTCTTCACCCTGGCCCTGCCGCCCTGGGCCGGCATCCGGGTCCTGGTCCCGGCCTATTACGCCATGCAGGACGCGCGCACCCCGGTCCGCGCCGCCGGCGCGGCCATGGTCGCCAATGCCCTCGGCTGCTGGCTCCTGGTCAAGCACTTCGACCACGCCGGCGTCGCGCTCAGCATCGCCCTGGCCGCGATCCTCAACTTCCTCCTCCACTTCCTCTTCCTGGATAAGCGGCTGGCCCACTTCCTGGACCGGCCCTTCCTGATCGCGCTCGCCAAGTCCGCCCTGGCCTGTCTGCCCATGGCCGCGCTCGCCTGGTGGATCGCGCGCCTTCCCCTCTGGCATCAACCGGGACAGGTCCTGCTCAAGGTTCTTTGGCTCGGCGCCGCGGTCCTGCCCGGCGCCCTGCTCTATCTGGCCGGCGCCTGGCTGCTCCGGAGCCGGGAGTTGGCCGCGGTGATGGAAATCCTGAGGCAAAAACTGCAAAGGAGGCAATCATGATCTGCTACTACCTTTTTCCGACCGCGATCGGCGCCGCGGGCTTCGCCGTCAGCCCGGAGGGCATCTGCCGGGTGATCTTGCCGGGGGCCAAGCCCGCCAAGATCCGGCAGCAACTGCTCGCGGTTTGCTCCGAAATTTCCTCCGGCTGCTTCCCGCCCTCGCCGGCGGCGCAGCGTTTCGTGGAGCAAGCCGAGGCTTACTATCAGGGCCGGCGGGTGGAGTTTGATTTGCCCCTGGATCTTTCCGGAGTGAGCGGGTTCGAGGCCAAAGTTTACCGCGCTTTGCAGAAGGTGGGCTACGGCCAGGTCCAGAGCTACGGCTGGCTGGCGAAAAAGGCGGGCGCGCCGGGCGGGGCCCGGGCGGTGGGCGCGGCCTTGAAGAAGAACCCGGTGCCGCTCTTGGTGCCGTGTCACCGCATCGTGCGCGCCGACGGCGGCCTGGGCGGCTTCAGCGGCTCCGGGGGAATCAAGCTGAAAAAGTGGATGCTGGAGCTGGAGGCCAAGGCCGCTCAAAAAACCTAGTGCCCCGTCATTTTTATCGTGATGATGTGACCAAGTGACGACCTGACCCCATCATCCCAT
Source organism: Deltaproteobacteria bacterium RBG_13_61_14 (assembly GCA_001797815.1). Classification (GTDB taxonomy): domain Bacteria; phylum RBG-13-61-14; class RBG-13-61-14; order RBG-13-61-14; family RBG-13-61-14; genus RBG-13-61-14. The sequence goes on from MGQK01000099.1 coordinate 76,777, forward strand.
CATCCTCACACCGTCTAAGGAAGGCTTGCCCACCCCCATTTTTCCGGGAACCGGGGTAGGGGCGCGATTTGTCGCGCCCTTGCCGGGACCGGGCGCAATGAATTGCGCCCCTACGCCGGCCGAAAACACGCGGCGCTGTAAAAAATGGGGGTGGGCAAACTAAGGAAGGTTCTTGACACCCCTGGTCTTTCTGCCCTATAGTGAGCATTACCTTTGTCGGGGAAACGTCAAAATAACTAAGGAGGTAGTATCATGGGCATGAATCGGGATTGCATCGGCAAGACCTACAAGCCGATGGAGATCGCGGTCACGGCGGAGGCCGCCAAGAAGTATGCGCTGGCCTACAATGACGACAACCCCCATTTTCTGGAGGAGCAGCGGCCGGGCGGAATTGTCGCGCCGCCCATGTTCGGGGTGGTGTATGGCGGACTTTCGGTGGCGGCGCCGCTGTTTGACGCGGAGTTGAAAATGAACGTGGCCATGATGGTGCACGGCGAGCAGGAGATGAAGTGGTATGAGCTGGTGCGGCCGGGCGACCAGATCACCAGCGTGGCCAAGATCCAGGACATCCTGGACAAGGGTTCCGGCGAGCTCTGCCAGGTCCTGGTGGAATGCACCAACCAGCACGGGAAGAAGGTGCTGGACTCGGTTTACGGCTTTTTCGTGCGCGGCGGGGGCAGCGGCAAGAAGTCCGAGGGCAAGGCCGAGGAGCCGCGGGGCCAGGAAGCCTTCCGCGCCCAGATGTCAGTGACCGAAGACCAGACTTACCGTTACGCCGACGCCTCCGGGGACCGCAACCCCATCCACGTCAATCCCGAGTTCGCGGTCAAAGTGGGCTTGCCCGGCATCATCCTGCAGGGCCTTTGCACCATGGCCATTTGCCAGAAGGCGGTGTTGGATCATTGCGCCAACCGCGACCCGGCCCGGCTGAAACAACTGTTCGTGCGCTTCTCCAAGCCGGTGCTGCCCAAGGACCAGCTCTCCACCCAGGGGTGGCTGATCGAGGGGAAAGCCGGCCGCAGCCGCTTCGGCTTCGAGACTACCCGTCCGGACGGCACCGCGGTGATCAAGAACGGGCTGGCCGAAGTGGCGGGTTGAGCGCGGGCCTTTTTTTCCTGGGCCGTCACGCGTGAACCAAGACCGCTCAATTGATCTAAGGAGGTATTATTTCTATGTCATTCCTCATTCCAGGCAGCGGAGTGGGCTTTGCCATCCTGGAGGTGGTGTTCGGCTTCGTGTTAGTGGGCACCTTCCTCTACAGCACCTGGGACCGCATCCAGCTCCTCCTCCAGGGCAAACCCGAAGTGCGCTGGGACCGCCTCCCCGAGCGGATCAACCAGTTCATCCGATACGTGCTCGGCCAGTCCAAGCTCCTGCAAGAGGCCTACGGCGGGCCCATGCACTTCTTCATTTTCTGGGGCTTCATGATCCTGGGCTTCACCATCGCCAACTTCCTGTTCGAGGGGCTGGGCATCCGCTTCGAAAAGATCCCCTTTCTCAGCTTCCTCGCCCCTTTCCAGCACGGCACCGCGCTGCCCTTCACCGAAGGGTTCCTCTGGTACCACGCGGTCATGGACACCTTCATCCTGCTCGTGCTCATCACCATGGGCATGGCCTTTTACCGGCGGCTGGTGCTCCGGCCCGAGCGGATGGAGCTCACCGGCCAGGCCCTCTTCATCCTCACCCTGATCACCCTGATGATGGTGACCGACGTGATGCTGAGCGGCGCCAAGATCGTGGAGGGCAGTTACCTCCCCGGCGCTTACCTGAGTGTGCTCACGGCCGACCTCTGGCGGGTGGTCGGCGTCCGGAGCGAGTCCGCGGCCCGCGGGGCCTATGTCGCCAGTTGGTGGCTCCACTGGTTCGTGTTCTGGGGGTTTCTCAACTACCTCCCGCTCTCCAAGCACATGCACATCATGACCGCGCCCTTCAACGTCTTCTTCCACTCGCTCGAGCCCAAGGGCGCGCTCCAGCCCATCCCCAACCTCTCGGAGATGATGGAAAAATTCGACGAGAAGACCAAGTTCGGGGCCAACACCATCCCCGACTTTACCTGGAAGCAACTGCTCGACGGGCCCACCTGCCAGGAATGCGGCCGCTGCCAGGACATGTGCCCGGCCTATAACACGGACAAGCCGCTTTCGCCCAAGAAGCTGATCATGGAGCTGAAGCACGTGTGGCTGGAAGAGGGGCACCAGCCGGCGGGGGCGGAACGCAAGAGCCTGATTTCGGACGAGATCTTCAGCCTGGACTTTATCTGGGCCTGCACCACCTGCCGCGGCTGCGAATGGGCCTGCCCGGTGCTCAACGAGCACATCCAGAAGATCGTGGACCTGCGCCGCTTCCTGACCTTGATGGAAGGCAACCTCCCGGCCGAGGGCCAGGTGGCGCTGCAGAACATCGAGAAGAACTCCAACCCCTGGGGCGTGGGCTTTGACCAGCGGGCCAAGTGGACCGAGGGCCTGGAGGTGCCGGTGTTCGGCGAGCTTTCCGAGGAGGACCGCAAGAGGATCGAGTATTGCTACTTCGTGGGCTGCGCCGGGAGCTTTGACGAGCGCAACAAGAAGATCGCCCAGAACCTGGTCAAGATCATGAAAGCCGGCGGCGTCAATTTCGCCATCCTGGGCGCGGAAGAGGCCTGCTGCGGGGACACCGCCCGCCGGCTGGGCAACGAATACCTTTACCAGATCCTGGCCCTGCAGAACATGAACGCCATGTTCGGTTACGGGATCAAGAAAGTGGTGACCGCCTGCCCCCACGGGTTCAACACCCTCAAGAACGAGTATCCCCAGTTTGTGGCCGAGGCCCGCAAGGGGAACCCGGACTTCGCCTGGAACGTGGAAGTGGTGCATGCCAGCGAGTTGATCTACCGTTTGCTCGGCGAGGGCAAGCTCAAGCCCGCGAACAAGCTCGAGCTCGAACTCGCCTTCCACGACTCCTGCTACCTGGGCCGACATAACGACCTCTACCAGATCCCGCGCCAGACCTTGCAGACCGTGGGAATCAAGGTCAAGGAGATGCCCCGGAATGCCGAGAAGAGCTTCTGCTGCGGGGCCGGCGGCGGCCGGATGTGGCTGGAGGAGCATGGGGAGAAGATCAACGTGAACCGGAGCAAGGAGGCGATCGCCACCGGCGCGGCGGGCGTGGCGGTGAACTGCCCGTTTTGCCTGACCATGTTTGAGGACGGGATCAAGGACCAGGGCCAGGAAGAGAAGATGAAGGTCTATGACTTGACCGAGCTGGTGGCGCAGGCGCTCTAGACTTTATTTTTAGGACACCTTATCTTAATTATGCCTAGCGAGTGATCGAAAGGAAATTGAGAACTTAGCGAGAAAAAGGGAGGCCGGCGGTGAAATTGAATTGGGCTGAGAAGTTGTTGATGAACAGCCCCTTTCGCCCCAGGTTCCAACGGCGAGAAGCCCGGACGATGCTTCGTCTCGGCGGCGGGAGTTTTTCCGGAGGCCGGGCCCTGGAAATCGGCTGCGGCCGGGGAGTCGGGATTCAGATCATCTTCGAGCTTTTTCATCCCGATTTTATCGAAGCGTTTGACTTTGATCCCGATCAAGTCCAATTGGCTCGGCGGCATGTGGCGCCCCGGTATCCGGACCGGGTCAAGATTTATGAGGCGAGCGCGGAAGCCATTCCTTGCGCTGAGGGTGGTTTTGATGCGGTTTTTGATTTTGGGGTGCTTCATCATGTTCCGGATCACGCGCGTGCCTTCCGGGAAATCTTTCGCGTGCTCAAACCCGGAGGAAAGTTCTTTTTCATGGAGCCGTTGGCTTCCGTTACCTCGAGCCCTCTTTCCCGCTGGCTTCTTCAGCATCAGCCCGAATTACAATTCAGCCCGGAACAACTCCGGACCAAATTGGAAAAAGCGGGTTTTACCCTGACCGGGCAGAGCTGGGTCGAAAAGATGAGTCGAATCATCGGCGTCGCGGCCAAACCGAACTAATCCCATCCTGTCCGACCATTGCCTCGCGAGCGCATCAAGTGAACTGATTGGAATTTTGGACTGTTGGGAACCATTTGCCCGGAGATGAACTCTTATTTAAAAACTTGAATTGGAATTCATTTTGTGGTATAGTAATTCACGCAATGGTGTTAAGAGATTAAAAGGGAGAAAAAATGAAAGTAGGAGTTACAGGCGCGGCCGGGTTTGTGGGGAAGCACTTGGTGGAAAGGTTAATCAAGGATGGTCATGAGGTTGCGGTTACGGACCATCCGAGGTGTTGTTTTGATGATTTCAAAGCCCTCGGGGCAAGGGCATTCCCTGTTGACCTTTGTGAGCGGGCTGGGTTGGAGGAGTGCTTTCGAGGAGCGGAGGTGGTTTTCCACGTGGCCGCGTTCGCCTCGCCCTGGGGCCGGCGCGAAAAGTTCTGGGCGGTTAACGTGCGCGGGACGGAGAACGTGATCCAGGCCTGCCGCCTAGCCGGCGTCCGCCGGCTGGTGGCGGTGAGCTCGACCGCCGCGGTCTTTGACGGTTATACCCATCACGTCCAGGCCGATGAAAGCCTGCCCTACCCGACCAAGTTCCTCAGCCCTTACGGCGAAACCAAGTCCGTGGCGGAGCAGCGCGTGCTCGCGGCCAACGGCCCGGACCTGGAAACCGTGGCCCTCCGGCCGCACTTGATCTGGGGGCCCCGGGACCGCACCTTCCTGGCCCGCTTGCTCATGCACGCCCGGTCCGGGCCGATCTACCACGTCGGCGGGGGCGCTACCGAGACGGATACCACCTACGTGGACAACCTGGTGGACGGGCTGCTCCTGGCGGCGCAGTCCGAGCGGGCCCCGGGTCGGGCCTACTTTATTACCAACGGCGAGCCGGTTCGCTACGGCGAATTCATCAGCCGGTTTCTGGATATCCTGGAAATGCCGCAACCCCGGGGCAGCATCCCGACCTCGCTCGCCTACGGCGTGGGCGCGGTCTTCGAGGCGGTCTGGAAAGTCTTTGGTCTCAAGCAGGAGCCGATGCTGACCCGCTACAAGGTGGCGGAACTCGCCTGCACCCACACCTACAAGATTGACCGGGCGCGGCAAGACTTGGGTTACCATCCCCGGGTTTCCAACGAGGAAGGCTTTGCCAGGCTGGCCGCCTGGGTTCAAGAAGTCGGCGTCGGTTCGTGCTGAGAGGCGCCGCAATGGGAGCTTATCAACTGGAGCGGACCCGGGAGATTCAGGCGCCGGCCGGGAAAATCTGGGATCAGCTCCTGGAGGTGAAGCGCTGGCCGGAATGGAAATCTTTTATACCCGCGACCTCGGGCCGGGAGGTCATCGCCGGCCTCGGCGACCGGTTTCAGATGCGGATCCGGGTGAAAGGGCCTTTTGCGTTTCCGGTCCCGGTCAGGGTTTGCGAATTCGATCCTCCCCGGCGCCTCGCCTGGACCGGCGGGATTCCGGGGACCGTGATTTCCGTGCACCGCTTTCTCCTGGAGGACCGG
>MGQK01000099.1:82443-82590 GCA_001797815.1 Deltaproteobacteria bacterium RBG_13_61_14
CTTGGACGATTGTCCACCTCGCCTGCCTCAAACAATATACCAACTTCCTGAGCCAGGCCGCGATCTTGCCGGAACTGACTCGCCATTTGCAATGGATCGAGCAGCACGACCGCGATTATAAATACGGGTTCGTTTTTCGTTTCTGGA
>MGQK01000100.1:0-6489 GCA_001797815.1 Deltaproteobacteria bacterium RBG_13_61_14
GCGCGGAAGGACTCTCCTTTACCAATGTATTCCGGGCTAGTCTCTGGCAAACCCAAATTGACCGGAGGGAGGGGCGGGTTATCAACCGCCCCTCCCTCCGATGGCTAATCCTACAAAATCATCTTGACCGAGCACGAGCCCGCGGATTCTCAAGACCAACTGAAAATTACTGCTGAGTCTTGAGCTGGTCCATCACGGCTTTGCAGGCATCACCGCCCGGATCCTGTTGGCAGATCGCGCAGGTAGTCTCCGCCGCCTGGTTTAAGGAACTTTCGGGCATATTGCCTTGGCTGGTCTTGGTATTGACTTGAATGCTGAGGCTCTTGCATTCCTCGTAAACGTTTCCGCCGACTGCAGCAGGAGCAGGGGCTGGAGCAGGAGCCGGGGCGGTCGCTGCCGGCGCTTCCACCGCAGGAATTTGCGCCTCCGGAGCCGTAGGAGCCGGCTCCTCTTTCGTGCAAGAGCTTACCGCCAATGCCAACAGGAACCCGAGGACCCAAACGCACACTTTCTTCATTTTTTTCTCCTCTCATCTCAACCTGGTTAAAAATGCCTCCAGGGGCTTGACCCCATTGCCAAAGAAAATTTTTTGCTCCGTTTATTGTTCCCTTCGGCCGCAATTTCCGGAGGCGGAATCATTCTTCTACCCGAGAATCTTGCTTTTCTGCTCATCGAATTATGGCCTGCGATGTAGCACAAAACTTGTCGCTTTGCAAGAAAAAAATTTTGGGAGGATGGCGCCGGATACTGACTGGTGTGGGGTTCAGAGCCTGTAATTTTTGTGATCGCGGACGCTGCTCTGTGCACGGTGAACGGGGATTGACGGACAAGAATGCCTTTCCCCCATCCAGAAAAAAGTTGGCGGCGTCTTCGCGCCGGGAGCGAGAGGAAGAAGCAGCCCGAGGTTGGAGGGGTTTACCCCCCTTTGCTGAACCAGATCCAGACGCCCATGCCCACGAAGAGGAGCGCCGCGGCGCGGTGGAGGTAAACCGGCGGGATGAAGCGGGAGACGGTCTCGCCCACGGTCACGCCGATCAGGGTGACCAGCGCGAGCGCCAGGACCGCGCCCAGGAACACGGCCACCGGCTTTTTCGACTCGGCGGTCAGGGTGAGCACGGCCAGTTGGGTCTTATCGCCCATCTCGGCCAGAAGCAACATGCCAAAGGCGCTGGTAAAAATTTTCCAATCCATTGATAGCTCCCACATTTCAGAATTCTATTGAGAATCGAAAATTCCCTCGACTTCGCAAGACTTCTTTCCAAAGCCACAACCCCACCTTTGCAGACAAAGGTGGGCTACAAGATTAGAGGAGATTCTCAAAGTTGTAGCCCACCCTTCACGTCTTCGGGAGGGGTGGGGAATGTCTTTACCCTGTGCGCTTTTCCTTATTCTGCCCAGCGCTTGCCGTATTGGTCTCGATGCACGAACTCGGCGAGCGCTTTGCGGCCGGGATTTTTCGGCTCGTGGTCCGGAAAGCCGAGCGGGACCAACTCCACCACCGTCGTCTCCGGGGGCAGGCCCAGAAGCTTGCTGGCTTTGTTGTGGTCGAGGTATCCGGCATGGACCGTGCCCAGGCCCAGCGCGCACGCGGCCAGACACAGGTTCTGGGCGGCGATGCCCAGGTCGAACATGAACCAGTCGCCCAGCGCGGTCACCGCCTCATTCTTATACATTCCGGACTTGCCCTTGACCCCGCACACCGCGATCACCACCGGCGCTTGCACCATGGCGTTCCGCGCCGGGTTGCCCTTGGGCAGGGTGTCCTGCAGCTTCTCCTTCATGGCCGGGTCGGTCACCACCACCAGCTCCCAGGCCTGCACATTGGCCCAGCTCGGCGCCAGGCGAAACGCCTCCAGCACCTCGTTGAGCTTCTCCGGCGGAATCGGATCGCTCTTGTATTTGCGCACGCTCCGCCGCGCCTTGATGCACTCCAAGGTATCCATTTCCATACCTCCTTCTAGGGATAAACTTCCAGGGCGACTGGTCCCAGTCCCGAATCCCGGCCCCAGCGCCAGACCGCGATCGCCAGGTGGTTCTGCCCTTTCAGGTTAAGAAAACCCGGGGGCAGGTAGAAGAGCTTCTGCGGCCCCACGCTCTCCCAATAGCGGCCGACCAGGTGTCCGTTGAGATACAGGTTGGCTTTCTCCGGCGCGCGGGAGATCCGGACTCCCACGGCCGGCTCATCCGGCCCTTTCAACTCGAGCGGGAAGCTGGTCTGATAGACTCCCACGCCCTGCGCCTCGGCCGGCCAGGAATGGGGCAGGGGCACCTCGGCTTCTTCGCCAAGCTTGAGCGCGCTGAAATCAACCTTCGGCACAAGCCCTGTCTCACCGGGAAGCAAGCCGCCGCGGAAGCGCCACGCCACCGGCACTGCGCCGGTGTCCAGGCTGACGATGCCGCGGGGGTTGTGCAGGTCTTCGAGGAAGCCCTTGTTGTGGCCGAGGCTTTCGACCAGGATGGTGAGCAGGTTCTCGCCGGCAACGCACCAGCCCGGGGGCAGTTGCACCTGGATGGTATCGGCAAAATCCTCGCCGTTGGCCAGGCGGTTGCGGTGGTTGTCATAGGCCTTGAGCAGGCGGCCGTTGAGATAGGCCGCCCAGGTGTGCCGCGCATCCAGGCGGAAGCCGGCCAGGTTGCCCCGGAAGCGGCCGCGATACCAGACAAAGCCGAAGTGGACTCCAAGCGCGTCCAGGTCCAGCGGCGCCCCGGCCGGCACCTGCTTCCAGGCGTGGTCGTCAAACGCCGGACCCAGCGGCCCGTTCACCAGGGCGAAGTGCCACGGCCACAAGGAGGGCAGGACGACCGGCGGCAAGGGGTCTTCATTCGCATCCGCATAGGGGTCCGAGCGGTCCTTCACCTGGCCGTCGGGGTCCACTACCAGGACCGTCATCGAGACCGGCGGCAAATCGGCGCTGGTAGCTCCCAGGTTCAGCCGCGCCCGGTGCGTGATCGTGGTCAGGTTGCGCAGAAAGACGAAGCGTTGGCCGCCGGCGGTCTTGCGCGCCCGGCAGAAAACGTAAGGATCATCCGCGGTGATCGCGGGATCGGCCTCGGCTTCCAGCAGCTCCTGCTCGTTGCGGAACACAAACTCGGCGAAAGCCTTAAGCGCGCGGCCCCGGGCCGAGACCCGGCCGCCCTCGGTAATCGGCGCGCCGTAGTCATACGAGGTATAAACATCCGGGCTCATCTCATAGCCGAGGCTGGTCCCTCCCGCGACCATGAAGAAGTTAATCAGCGCCGCGCCCTGGGCCAGCGCCGTTTTGCAGCTCAGGTCCATCGCGTCCACCCCCAGGTGCCGGCGGTTGTAGGGATAACCCTTGCCGCCCCACAGGTCAAACCACCCGCCCTGGTATTCGGCGATAAACAGCGGGCAGGGTTTGCCATGCGCCTCATGGCCTTGCTCAAACAGGTCCACAAAGGCAAAGGGATTGCCCCGGCCCCGCCAGTCGTGGTCAAAGGTCTTGATCGGGTAGGTGTCAATCCCCGCGATGTCCACGTCCAGGAAGCGGTTGTTGGCCATCTCCACGTCGTTGTGGAAGATGGGCACGGTCACGCCCAGTTGCCGCGCCGTCTGGTAAAGCTCCTGGAAATAGCGGTTCGAATTTCGGTAGTCGGGCGACGAGAACGCCCGCCGGTGCAGGTAGAGGAGTGCCTTCTGGACCAGCGGGTTCATGCTCAGGTTGAAAAGGAAGTTGGGGCTGAACCGGGTCTGGAAATACTTGAGGGCATGGGCCAGTTGGCCCCGGGGGGTGGGCAGGAAGTGGTATTCATTTTCGATTTGGAAGAGGAGCAGGTTTGGGCGCTGGGCGATGGGGGGCACGATCTGCTCGAACCACTGCCGCACATATTTCATGTATTCCGGGTCATAGACAAACTTGCCGTCGCGCTTGCAGCGCAGGTTCAAATGGCGCTTGGCCAAAAGCCACCCCGGAAATCCGCCGCCGTCCACCTCCGAGCAAATATACGGTCCCGGCCGCGCGATCAGGTAGAGTCCTTCCTCTTCCACAAGGTCCATCAACCGGGCCACGTCCCGCGGACCGCTGAAATCGTATTCGCCCTCAGCCGGGCTGTGAAAGCTCCAGTAAAAATAGATGTCCACCGCGTTCAGGCCCAGCGCCTTGATTTTCCTCAGCCGGTCACGCCAGACCTCCGGCGAGGGGTGGCGGTAGTAGTGGAGCGCGCCGCTCAGGATGAATCGGCGCTGGCCGTCCACCCGCAGACTCCGGCGATCAAAGCTTACTTCCATGATCGGCCCCCCTCACTTCCTGGAAATCGGATTATAGCAGAAATGATAAAAATGTGTCGGGTTCTCTCAAAGGCGATTCTAAAAGGCTGATTTCGGGCTTTTCGGCCAATGGACTTTCCTCTCCTTTGCCCGAATGACCGAATCAATGCAACATTTTTACGAATAGAGAGAGGGTAGGGGCACAAAATGAAAACTGATATGGGGGTAGAACTTTTTCTTATAATCCGCTTGATTTTATTTCCGGCACCCGCGACGCGATTCGAAGGTGTGACTCAGGGATCAGAAAGCAAGCCCGGCGGTTTCGGGTAAAACCCGCAAAACCCATAATGGAGCGAGACCGGAAAGGCTCAGTAATAGAAACCACGCGAGGTGGGAAGGGCATCACTGGTCACGTGGAGCTTGAGCCGGCGCAGTCCGTTTTCATCGCCCTTGCCGATCACGTGGGTGGTGTGGAACTCGCATCCGGCCAGGAGTTCCAGCTTGCGCAGGCAGACCTCGCTGACCGGGCTCTGGGCCGCGCTGATCGAGAGCGCGATCAACACTTCCTCCACGTTCAGGCTCTCGGACTTGCTGCCCAAAATGTCCTTTTTCAGGATGGCGATATTCTTAATCAGCGATTCCGGGAGCAGGTCAATCTCGTTCGGAATCCGGGCCAGCTCCTTGACCGCGTGCAAAATCACCGCGGATTCCGCGTGCATCAGCGGCGTGTTCATGCCCACGATAATTTTTCCATCAGGGAGCTCCAGGGCCGACCCACAGAACACTCCCCGGTTTCCCTTGCCCAGTTCCTTGGCCCGCTCGGCCGCTTCCCGCGCCGCGGGGACCGTGGAGCGATCGGTTACTTTGACTCCCACCTGCTGCATGAGTTTTTCCAGAATCGCGACCGTCTCCTTTTTCTCCACCCCTTGTTTGAATTCCCAGGCATAGCGGAAATAACGGCGGATGATCTCCTGTCGGGCCGCTTCGCTCACCCCTTCCTCGTTGATGATGCCGGTTTTGGCCATATTGACGCCCATGTCGGTCGGCGAGTTATAAGAGGAGAGGGGAGAGTTGGGGTCGGTGATGCGGGAGATGATTTCCTTCATGATGCTGAAGTTCTCGAGGTCGCGATTGTAATTAATGGCGGTGACGCCATACTGGGCGAGGTGGAAGGGGTCCACCATGTTCCGGTCCTGGAGGTCGGCGGTGGCTGCCTCATAGGCGATGTTCACCGGGTGGTTGAGCGGCAGATTCCAGATCGGGAAGGTCTCGAACTTGGCAAACCCCGCCTTTTGGCCTTTCAGGTGGTGGTGATAAACCTGGGAGAGGCAGGTGGACATCTTGCCGCTGCCCGGGCCGGCGCCGGTGACGATGACCAAAGGCTTGCTGGTCTCGACAAAGGGGTTTCGGCCGTAGCCTTCCGGGCTCACGATCTTTTCCACGTCCGCGGGATACCCCTGGATTTCGGGCTGGGTGTAAACCTGGAGCCCGCGCGAACGGAGAAAGGCGATAAACCGTTCCGCGCTTTTCTCGCCGTGGTAACGGTTGACGATGACCGCGGAGACCCGGAATCCGAAATCTTCCAGGTCGTCAAAGGTCTTGAGGGTGGCGGTGTCGTAGGTCAGCCCGAAATCGCCCCGCATCCGTCCTTTTTCGATGTCGCCGGCGTGGATACAATAGATGATTTCGAGAAGGTCCTTCATCCGTTGCAAGAGCTTGATCTTGACGTTGGGGTCGTAGCCCGGCAAAACCCGCGCCGCATGCAGATCGTGGCAGATCTTGCCGCCGAATTCGAGATAGAGTTTGCCCGAGAACATTTCGATCCTGGTCAAGATGGCTTGGGTCTGGGCTTGCAGGTAACATTCATTATCGAAACTGTGCATCCGCCTTACTCCTGCCGGGTCTTCGAGCCAGGCCGAATCACCGGCGCGAGGAATTTTGCCGCGAGGATGAGAACGCCAGCCCGGTCAAGGGTCGTTTCACCTTCTAGTGGTCTAACCATTTTATATTGACGGGTGTTGATGCCGTCGCGCGTCCGTAAGGGCACGGCATGCCGTGCCCCTACCCTACGATGCCACGAGCGGTATCTATCAATATAAAATGGACGGAGCGCTAGCCCAGGATTTGATCCACCTCCTTGGCGTCGAGATCGCTCACCATCGGAATCCCGCTCATTCGGGAAGCTTCCGGGGTCAGGGCGGCGATGTCGTCGCGGGAGATGTGTTGGAGCGCGAACTTGCGGGAGCCGCACATCAGTTGGCGCA
>MGQK01000100.1:6517-6800 GCA_001797815.1 Deltaproteobacteria bacterium RBG_13_61_14
GACAATAGCCTTGCCATAAGGAGCGGTCAAGGCCAGGCCCTTGAAGATCTGGTCTTCCAGGATAAAACCGCAGGCCGGCAGGACATCCGGGACGTATTCGCCTTTTTTGGCCAGGCGCTCGCAATACTGGCGGAGCAGCGACCACAGCTCGATGGTGGGGACGCCCCACTCGTTCATCATTCGCCAGGGGCTCATCCCGGTGCCGCCGCCGGCGCCGTCCACGGTCAGGTAATCAATCTGGGCCAGGGAGGAAAACTTGACCGCCCGGGCCAGGTCCACGGGC
>MGQK01000100.1:6879-30771 GCA_001797815.1 Deltaproteobacteria bacterium RBG_13_61_14
CGGTGACCATACCCACGCGCGAATGCCGCTCGAACTCGCTAAAGACGCCTTTCTTGAACTCTTCGATCCGGTCGGGATCCAGCGGGTCGGGAAGCACGATGTAGCCGCGCTTTTTCAGGAGCTGGGCTTTTTCCAGGCTTTTGATTTTCACCTCGCCCCCGATGTCCTTGGCGCCCTGGCCCCATTTCAGCTCCACGATCTTCACACCCAGTTTATCGAGGGCGTATTCCTGGGCGCTCAGACGGGTATCTTCCACGTTGGCCTGCACCACAATCCCGCCATAGCCATTCTTTTGCCATTCTTGATAGAGTTTCACCCGGCGTTTAAGCTCGGGCGATTCCGTCACCCGGCCGTTCTTGATCTTGGCGTTTTCGTCCATGCCACAGACGTTCTCGCCGATGGTAAGGATGACCCCGCTCATGGCCGCGCCGATGGCCAGGCCTTCCCAGTTGATGGCGGCCACGTTGGTGGATCCGAGACCGCCGATGATAAAGGGCAAGAGCAGCTTAATGCCCTGGTCGCGGCCCAGCCGGGCCTCCAGGTTGACATTGGGGAAAATGGCCTTGTCCGAATCTTGTTCAATGCCCACCGCGCCGACCGCGGTCCCCATGATGTTGAAATGGGAAAGGTCCACCGGGTAATCCTTCTGGGAGGCCATACTGGAAATGCCGAAGGGCTGGGGGTAAATCACCTCGTGGCCGCGGTAAGCGCTCTTCCCGATCTCGCACATCCCGATGCAGCCGTCCACGCAGCTCACGCACATGCCGCTGATCGGGCTCCAGTCCCCGCCGGTCCGATTCTTGGTCAAGGTCGCGGCGGTCGCATTATACCTTGTTAAAGTCATCCTCGGGCTCCTTTCATCTCCTGAATATCTCCAACTTCACACCCTCCCCTCTCCCCCGCTGGGGGAGAGGGTTTGTAATGCGAATCTCAATAATAAACTTTATGGCCGGCCGCGCCCACGCTTTGCGAGCAGTTCACGCAAACCGGGCAGGTCTCCACCGGAAACACATTCTGGCAGCCGCCGCACAGGCCATTGACCAGGCGGTCGGCCGTGCAGGCCCGCTCGCAGACCGGGCAGATCCATTCGCAGCCGCCGCAGTTGCGGCACTCCTCCGGGGTGACGCTGAAAGCGGTGGCCACCTGTCGGCCGGTGCCCCGGCCGACAAATCCGATCCCTCCGGACTGCATCTGCTCCTTGCAATAGCGCACGCACAGCCCGCAGAGGATGCAATTCTTATCCTTGATCTGGAACCGGACCCGATTGACCCCGAAATTGGCGGCCAGGTCTTGCAGGGTCTTGGAACTGGGGCAGGAGGCCAATAAAAGCTCGATGATCACTTTGCGGGTGGCTTTGACCCGGGCGGAGTTGGTGAAGATCACCTGGCCTTCAGCCGCGGGCAAGGTGCAGGACGCTTCCAGGGACGAGCGCTTCCCCTTGGCCACCTCCACCAGGCAAACCCTGCAGGCCCCGTAGGGACTCAGTCCGGGGTGGTGGCAAAGCGTGGGGATCACGATGCCCAGGTCCCGGGCGGCCTCGACCACGGTGGTCCCCTCGGGCACGCGGGTTGGAATTCCGTCAATCGTCAGCTCAACCATACTTGTTCCTCGCTAGGCGACCAGCACCGCATCAAACTTGCAGTTGTCGCGGCACAGCCCGCACTGGATACATTTCTGCTGGTCAATCCGGTGCGGCGCTTTCTTTTCGCCCCAGATGGCCTCTTCCGGACAATTGCGGGCGCAGACCCCGCACCCGTTGCAAAGGCCGGGATCAATGCTGAACGTGATCAGCGCCTTGCAGACCCCGGCCGGACAGCGCCGCTCCCGGATGTGGGCCTCGTATTCCTCGCGGAAATACTTGATGGTGGAAAGCACCGGATTGGGAGCGGTCCCGCCCAGGGCGCAGAGCGAGGCCTCTTTGACCACTGCGCCCAGCTCTTCCAGGAGCTCGATATCTCCGGCTTTGCCCTCTCCGGCGGTGATGCCGGTGAGAAGGTCCAGCATGCGGTCCAGGCCTTCCCGGCAGGGCACGCATTTGCCGCAGGATTCTTCGGTCAAGAACTTGATGAAATAGCGGGCCAAGTCCACCATGCAGGTGGACTCGTCCATCACGATCATGCCGCCCGAGCCCATCATCGAACCGACTTCGGTGAGCCGGTCAAAATCCACCGGCAGATCCAGCAGGCTCTCGGGGATGCAGCCGCCCGAAGGACCGCCGGTCTGGACCGCCTTGAATTTTTTGCCGCCCGGGATCCCGCCGCCGATGCCGTAAACGATTTCCCGCAGCGGGATTCCCATCGGCACTTCCACCAGCCCGGTGTTGTTGATCTTGCCGACCAGGGAAAAGATCTTGGTCCCCTTGCTCCCCTTGGTCCCGATCCGGGAATACCACTTCGCGCCCCGGGTAATAATCAGCGGCACGTTGGCCCAGGTCTCGACGTTGTTGAGGTTGGAGGGCTGGCCGTTCAAACCGCTGACCACGGTGTGGATATGCTTGGGACGCGGTTCCCCGATCTTGCCTTCCAGGGACGCCATCAGCGCGGTGGACTCGCCGCAGACAAACGCGCCGCCCCCGCGGGAAATCTTGACGTCAAAGTCAAAACCCGATCCCAGGATGTTGCGGCCCAACAGGCCGGACTGTCGGGCCTGCCTCAGGGCAATTCCCAGATTCTTCACGGCCAGGGGATATTCGTGCCGCACGTAAACATAACCCTCGTGACTGCCGATGGCATAAGCGCCGATGATCATTCCCTCAAGCACGCTGTGCGGATTGCCTTCCAACAATCCTCGATCCATATAGGCGCCGGGATCGCCCTCATCGGCGTTGCAAATGACATAGCGAGTCCCGTTGCGGGAAGGGGCATTGCGACATGATTCCCATTTGCGGCCGGTGGGGAAGCCGCCTCCGCCGCGGCCGCGCAGACCGGAAAGCTTAACCTCTTCGATGATTTTTACGGGCTTCATCTTGAAAAGAGCCTTGGCCAAAGCGGAGTAGCCTCCAATCGCCAAATAGTCCTCGATGCGATGGGGGTCAATCAGGCCATTATTTCCAAAGACCGGCCGTTTCTGTTTTTTGTAGAAGGGGATCTCGGATTCGCGCTTGATTTTTTTTCCGGTAACCGGGTCGGAATACAAAAGCCTTTGGACGACTTTCTTTTTGACGACGGACTCGGCCAGGATTTCCGGGACGTCCTTGGGGGCCACGCGCTCATACAGGATGCCTTCCGGGCGAATGACCACCAGGGTGGCGCGCTCGCAGAAGCCCTGACAACCCGTCAGTTTGAACTCCACCTTGCCGCTTAACCTTTTGCGTTTTACTTCCCGAGCAAATGCCTGATAGACCGCCTCGCATCCGCAGGCCAGGCACCCGGGTCCCCCGCAAATCGCCACCGAAGGCTTCCCCGACTTTCGCCGTCCGGCCAGCCGGTCTTGCAGTCTTTTCAACTCAAGCGGAGACTTTAATTTTTTCATCTCTCTTCGGCCTCGAGAATTTCTTGTAGCCAGCCAGCATCTTTTTGACTTTCCCGACATTCATTTGCCCGTAATATTTTTCATCCACCATCACAATCGGGCCCAAAGCGCACGTGCCCAGGCAGTTGACGGTTTCCAGGGTAAACTCGAAATTCGGGGTGGTCTCGCCTTTGGCAACGCCCAGATGCCTTTCCACTTCAGCGAGAACCGCGGGCGCCCGGCGCACATGGCAGGCGGTGCCCAGGCAGACATGAACCAGGTGCTTGCCCCGGGGCTTGAGGCTGAAAGCCTTGAAAAAGGTGGCCACGCCGTAGACCTGGACCAGGGGCAGTCCCAGGTTCTTGGCGACCCGGCGCAGCGCCTTCTCCGGGAGGTAATGATATTCGGCTTGAACGTCCTGGAGGATGGAGATCAGCGAGTCTTTGCCGCCGCCGTTGCTCTGAATGATGCTCTCCACGCACGCGCAATTCTTATCCACTCTTCGCAGCGCACCCATAGTTCCAGTCCTTTCCGGTTTATTTGCCTTCGCAAAACCTTTTGGCGTAGTCGAGGTAATGCTTGAGCAGCCACATCTTTTCCAAAAATTCCGGCCAGCCGCACTGGGGTTGGAAGCCCTTCGCGGCCGGGGGCGTCACCAGGTAACCGTGGGTGACGGTGCCCTGCATCTCGTCCCAGAGCTCGCCCCAGGTATCCAAGGCATCTTGCAAGACCGAACCCGTGACGTTGCGAAAATGCCGGAGCTTGTCTTCGGGCAGGACTACTTGATAGGTGTGCTCCGGATCTTCCCCCGTGTTCGAGATCACTCGAAATTCCCTGGTCATGGCTCAACCTCTCTTTCCTCTCGAGCGGAGTCATCCACCGACCCTTCGCACAAGCGTTTGCTGTATTCGAGGTAGTGACCCAGGAGGTGGAGCTTTTCCCGGAATTCCTGCCACCCGCAACTGGGCAGCGGCCGCGAAGGGGCTTCCTTCCCGTCAATGATTTCCAGGCAGGTTCGGGGATCTTGGCAAGCGTCCTGCATCTCCAGCCAGACTTTGAGCGCGTCCTTCAACACGCTGGCCGCCACCCCGCGATAGTGGTTAAGTCGGGAATTGACGCGCAGAATCTCCCGGCGGATGTGCTCATCGTGGCTGCTCTGGGCCTCGGCTGTGGCTTTTTTTCGCTCTTCCATCTCGCATCCCTCATCGGACCGGGAAAACCGAAAATTTCAATCCCGCTGAAACAATTCTGAATTTCAGAAGAGATTTGCGAGAGATGGAACAGCAAAGGATATGCCATTAAGAATTTAAGCCAGGATTCAAATGGTAACTAATGGATATTAAAAAGAAAAAATACTTGGGATGGGGCCAGTTCAAAATCATATAAGCTGGGATAAATGGTCGTTAAGAAGCAGTCGTAGAATCATTCAGGTTTCTAAAAATACAGGAAACTTATTGAAATTATTATTTATTTATCGCCTGTTCAGGTATTGAACAGCGGTGGTGCTGATCCAGCACTAAGAAACTATCTCAAAACCCCTGTTTTTTTGTCATGATACAAAATGCCTAATTTGATCCGCCATAAAATCAAGGGCACAGTGTAGGGGCGACCGGCCGGTCGCCCCTACCTTCCCGGTTTTGAGATAGTCTCTAAAGGGTGGGTTTTTCATTGGGAGGAACTTGGAGATTGTATTTTTTCATTCGGTGGCGCAAGGTGTTTCGGCTGATGCCGAGCGCCTGGGCGGTCTTGACCTGGTTATTGCCGCATTCCTGGAGCACTCTCCCGATCAGCACCTCTTCGACCAGCTCGATCATGTTGGCATGAACCTTTTGGCGGGAAAGCCGCAGGATTTGAGGAATCAGATCCTCCAACTGGTCCCTGACGAGTTGCGCGATTTGCTCCCGATTCCGGGCTTGCCCCACTTCCTCTTTACCGCCTTCGAGCCTGACATGCTCTTCCTGAATGACATCTCCGGCGCACAACAGCACCGCCCGCCGGATGCAGTTCTCCAGCTCCCGGACGTTCCCCGGCCAGGAATAGGATTGCAGCCGCTGCATCGCGGGGTCGGCCACGTACCGAATCGGCTTGCGGTATTCTTCACTGAACCGCCCCGTGAAATATTCCACCAGTTTGGGGATATCGTCGAGACGCTTGCGCAGCGGGGGAAGCGGGATGGAAATGATTTTCAATCGCCAGTAAAGGTCTTCCCGGAACTTGCCTTGCTCCACGGCTTTTTCCAGGTTCTGGTTGGTGGCGGCCAAAAGCCTCACGTCCACCTTGATGGTCTCTTTGCCTCCCAGCCTTTCAAACTCGCCCTCTTGCAGCATGCGCAGCACCTTGGCCTGGGTGGAAAGGGACATGTCGCCGATCTCATCAAAGAACAAGGTGCCGCCGTCGCACCGCTCGAACTTTCCGAGCTGGGTCCGCTCCGCCCCGGTAAAGGCGCCGCGCTCATATCCGAACAACTCGCTTTCAAACAGGGTATCCGGGATGGCGGCGCAATTCACGGTCAGAAAGGGTTTCTGAGTGCGAAGACTGTGATGGTAGATGGCCCGGGCCACCAGCTCTTTCCCGGTCCCGCTTTCCCCGGTAATCAACACGGTCACGTCTTTTTCCGCCACCTGCCCGATCAGCTTATACACCTCCTGCATGCTCTTGTGGCTGCCCACGATTTTCACCGTTCCTTTTGCCGTAGCGGGGGCTTTCTCCTTCGCGCTTCCGAAACTGACTACTTCCTTCATCAGGCGGTTAACTTCCAGCGCGTCCAGGACGATCCGCTTCAACTCCTCCCGGTCAAACGGCTTGAGCAAGTAGTCGTAAGCCCCCAGTTTCATGGCTTCAATCGCGGTTTCGGTGGTGCCGTAGGCGGTCATGATAATGATCGGGGTCTTGACCTGGGTTTGGCGGATCTCCCGGAGCGTGTCGAGCCCGCTCAACCCGGGCATTTTGTAATCGAGCAGGATGAGGTCCAAGGCTTCCAGGGCCAGCAGTTCGAGCGCCGAGCGGCCATCGGTGCAGACGCTGACCTCGAAGCCCTGTTTGGAGAAGAAACGACGGAGGAAGTGGATCAGCCCCTCGTCGTCGTCAACAATTAGGATCTTTTCCATTGGCGTCCCTGTCGAGAGCCTCCCCCAGGGGAAGAAAAATCGAAAAGGTGGTCCCGGCATCCGCTCGGCTTTCCACCCGCACCTCCCCGCCATGCCCCTGCACCGTGGAGCGGACGATGCTCAGCCCCAGGCCGGTGCCGGAAGCCTTGGTGGTGAAAAAGGGATCGAACAGGTTGGGAATATCCTCCGGGGCGATCCCCGGCCCGGTGTCCGAAATATCAATCCGGATGCCGGTTAGCGGCGCACTGCTTGGGCTTAACTGGGCCAACGACGCGGCCACCAGCAATCGGCCCCCATGCGGCATGGCTTCCAGCGCGTTCACCAGCAAATTCAACAGCGATTCCCCCAACTGCTTCTGGTCCCCCCGGATCTTTGGCAATTCCTGGTCTATTGTAACATTGACCGTAGTTTCCTGCTGAATGGCCCGCGGCCGCACCACCAGCAGCGCCTCTTCAATTAATTGGGCGACATCCATCGTGGAAAGGACCGGCTCCTGGGGTTTGGCGAAATCCAGGAACCGGTTGATGGTGGCCTCGATCCTCCGGATCTGGTCCATGGCCACCTGGAAGTCCTCCCGGCACTCCGGCGAAATTTCGATCTCGCCTTGCACGGATTCCAGGAAGAGCTTGAGCGAGGTAAGAGGGGTCCGGATTTCGTGGGTAACCCCCGCGGCCAACCGGCCCAGGGCCGCCAGTTGTTCCGAGCGAGCCGCGGCCAATTCCGTCTTCTTCAGCTTGAGGTCGGTTTCTTGGAGCTCCGCCGCGGCTAGATCGGCTTTGGCCTCCAGACTCTGCTGGCGGGCTTGGAGTTGTTCCGCCATCGAGGCGAAGGCGCGGGAGAGCATCCCGATTTCATCCGCGCGCCGAGTCTCGATCAGCGAGCTCTCAAACTTACCCCGGGCCAGAGCATCCGCGGCCAGGCTCAGCTTGTGGATCGGGTTGACGACCGAGTAGGACACCAGCCCGGCCAAAAGCACGACCCCCAGGATGGAAAATCCAATCACCAAGTAAATGTAACGCTTGAGCCGGTCCGCGCTTTGGAAGGCCTCATCCCGGTCCTGCTCCACCACCAGATACCAGTCCGTCCCGGCAATGGGCCGCGAGGTCCCCAGCACCTCGATCCCGCGATAGTCAACATAAATGCTTTTGCGATACCCGCTGCCGAAAATGTTCTTGAAACTTTCCGATTGGGCGATATTCTCGGTCAGGATCCGCCGGGGTTGCTTGTGGGCGAGGAAGGTGCCCTCCTTATCCACCAGATAACATTCGCCGGTCTCTCCCAGGGATACCTTCAGCAGAATGGAAAGGATGGTGTAGGTGCCGACGGTGGCGCAGACGACGCCCTGGACCGCGCCAGCATCGCCGAAGATCGGCGCGGAAATGCGAAAGACCGATTCTTTTTTCTCCGGGTCCAGACCAATCTCGGAAAGATAGAGCCGGCCGGCCAAGGAATGCCGGTACCAGTCTTCCCCTAAGTTCGGGCCCGGCCGGCCCAAGCTGTTAAATACCACCCCGCCGTCCCGCCCGATCACCACAAACCCGTTGTAGACTTCGTAATTGGTTCTCACCAGGTTCAAGAAAGGCGCGATTTGCGCCGGATGCATGGACTGGAGCACCGAGGAATCCGCTACCACCCTCAGGTCGGCCTTGCGTTCTGAAATCCACCGCTCCAGCAGAGCGGCTTTATCATTCGCGACATTTTCCAGCTGGTTGGAGACCATATTCATAATGAGATCACTGGCGCTTTCGAGGGCAAACGCGGCCACGATGCCCAGCGGAACCAGCGCCACCATCAGGAAGAGCAGCATGACTTTGATCCGCAAGTTATTGATGAGGGACCTGGTGGGCAAAAATAAACTCCTTGTCCGGCTAGAGCCGACTCAAACTTGCCCACCCTCATTTTGGGGGCGCACCGAATATTTTCGGCCTGCGTAGAGGCGCAATTCATTGCACCCAGTCTCTGCAAGGACGCGCCCCCGGAAAAATGAGGGTGTGTAAGCCGACTCAAAGATTATCCCAAGCCTTCGCGGGTTGTCAATAAGACCAGGAATATAAGAAGCGGTATCCTCTGGCGAAGGAGGCATGAGGGGAATCCGACCAGTCCTGGTGGCCCAGGCTGTTGCTCCCCCCTCTCCGAGGGGGGGACGGGAGGGGGTGGAAGGCGGTGGAAAGGCAAAGGAAAAATTTTGGGGGAGTCCTGTAAAAAAAGCTTGACAAGTTTTGTAAAGGTATCTATGATTTGGAACGCAATTTTAAAGGGAGAGCCTTCTGAGCGACTTCATTTTCCAGCGGATAAAAGCTCTTTTTTATCATCCCAAGGAATAGGGAAATTCGGATCAATAGAACGTCCTTTGTTTTTTAAAAAAAGGGAGAAGGAGTTCCATGCTTTCGCAAGCTCGCCCTGGCAGTAAAGGGCGGCCGCTAGCGGATCGCTTACGAGAGTTCACCGGCGAATCCGCGGCCAAGTGCTACCAATGCGGGAAGTGTTCCGCGGGTTGCCCTCTGGCCGCGGAAATGGACTTCCCGCCGAGCCAGATTCTCCGGATGCTTCAGCTCGGATTCCCCACCTTAGAAGCCAAAGCCATCGCGTCCCTTTCCATCTGGCTGTGTCTTACCTGCGAGACCTGCCTGGCGCGCTGTCCCCAGGAAGTTGACCTTCCCAAGATCATGGAGTTTTTGCGCGAAGAATCCTTGCGCGAGAAAAAATTTCATCCTCAGGCCAAAGAGATTATCGCCTTTCATCGAGCTTTTCTCGACTCGGTTCAGGCCGCGGGCCGGCTTTATGAGATCGGTCTGATCGCGGATTATAAGGCCCGTTCCCGCCATCTGTTTCAGGATGTGCTGGTGGCTCCCAAGCTTTTCTGGCGCGGCAAGCTGAAACTTTTTCCCCATCTGATCAAGGACCGGTCCAATATTTCCCGGATATTTTCTAAGACTCTCGGCAAGAAAGAGCCGTCCGGATGAAGCTCGGATACTTTCCCGGTTGTTCGCTCCAGGGCTCGGCCGGCGAGTTTGATGAATCCTTGCAAGCGATCGCTCCCGCGCTCGGGCTCGAGCTGATCGAGATTCCGGACTGGAGCTGCTGCGGCGCCAGCGCGGCGCACAATTTGAATCGCCTGCTCGCGCTCGCGCTTCCGGCGCGGACTCTGGCCCTGGCCGAAAGAGCCGGTTTCCGCGAGGTTCTGGTCCCGTGCTCGGCGTGTTACAGCCGCTTGATCTTAACCCGGCATGAGCTTGAGCAAGACGAGGGTCTTCGCCGGCAGGTCTCCGAGATTATCGGGATGGAATATCAGGGGACCGTGCGGGTCTTGAACATCTTGGAAGTGATGGGTCAAATTTTCCAGGATGGTCTCAAGGGCAAAATCACCAAGCCCTTTGAGCATCCGGTCGCCTGCTATTATGGGTGCCTTCTGGTCCGGCCGCCCAAGGTGGTTCAATTTGACCGCCCGGAAGATCCCCGGACCATGGACGAGCTGATGAAGAAAATCGGGGCCGAGCCGATTGATTGGGCTTTTAAGGTGGAATGCTGCGGGGCCGGGTTTTCGATCTCCCGCACCGACCTGGTGGCCAAGCTCTCGAGCAAGATCCTGGCCGACGCTCAGCGCCGGGGCGCCGAGGCGATCATTGTGGCCTGTCCCATGTGTCACGCCAACCTGGACATGCGCCAGGAAAAAGCGGAGAAGTGGGCTGGCAAAAAATATTCGATGCCGGTGCTGTATTTAACCCAGGCCATCGGGCTGGCCCTGGGTCTTCCGGAAAAGAAACTGGCTTTGCATCAGCATCTGGTCCCGGTTTCGTTTCCAGTTAAAGCTAAACCAGCGGCTAAGGCAAAAGCCGAAACCGCCTCGCAACCAGCGGGCCAGTCAGAGGAGTAAAGATGTCCCGGATTGGAGTTTTCCTCTGCCACTGCGGCGAGAACATCGCGGGCACGGTTGACCCGGGCAAAGTGGTGGAAGCCGCGAACCGGATTCCGGGCGTGGTGCACAGTATTGATTATAAATATATGTGTTCGGACCCGGGGCAGAGCCTGATTCGGGAAGCGATCAAGGAAAAGGGTCTGACCGGCGTGATCGTCGCCGCTTGTTCGCCCCGGATGCATGAGCCCACTTTTCGCCGGGTTTGCGCGGAATCCGGCTTGAATGCTTTCCTGTGCGAGATGGCCAATGTCCGGGAGCATTGCTCCTGGGTGCACGAAAAGTCCGAGCTCACCACCGCGAAAGCCATTGACCTGGTCCGGATCATGGTGGAAAAAGCCAAAAGGAATCGGCCCCTGTTCCCGATCAAGGTCCCGGTGACCAAAACCGCGCTGGTCTTGGGCGGAGGGATTGCCGGGATTCAGGCCAGCCTGGATATCGCCAACGCCGGACACAAAGTCATCCTGGTGGAGCGAGACCCTTCCATCGGCGGCCACATGGCCCAGCTCTCCGAGACCTTTCCCACCCTGGATTGCTCCCAGTGCATCCTGACCCCGCGCATGGTCGAGGTCGCCCAGCATCCGAACATCACCCTCCATACTTATTCCGAACTGGAAAGCGTGGATGGCTTTATCGGCAACTTCAAGGTCAAGATCCGGAAAAAGGCGCGGGGCATTGATGAAAAGCTCTGCACCGGCTGCGGGGTCTGCGCCCAGAAATGTCCGCTCAAGAAGATCCCGAGCGAGTTCAACGCCGCGATGGGAATGCGAACCGCCATCTATACTCCTTTCCCCCAGGCGGTGCCGAATAAGCCGGTGATTGACAAGAAACGCTGCACCTATTACCTCAAGGGCAAATGCAAAGCCTGCGAAAAAGCCTGCCCCGCCGAGGCCATTCGTTTTGACCAGCCCGATGAGATAATCGAGGTCGAGACCGGGGCGATTGTCTGCACCACCGGCTTCGAGGTGCTCTCGACCGAGTTCTTCCCGGAATATGGCTACGGTAAATATAAGGATGTCATCAACGGGCTCCAGTTTGAAAGACTGGCTTCGGCTTCCGGACCAACCCTGGGCGCGATCCGGCGGCCTTCGGACGGCAAGGAGCCGGAAACCGTGGTCTTCATCGCCTGCGCCGGCTCCCGGGACCCGGCCAAGGGAATTGAATACTGCTCCAAGATCTGCTGTATGTACACGGCCAAGCACGCCATGCTCTACAAGCATAAGGTCCACCAGGGCACTCCCTACGTGTTTTACATGGACATCCGGGCCGGGGGGAAGATGTATGAGGAGTTCGTGCGCCGGGCCATTGAAGAGGATGGGGTGAAATATATCCGGGGCCGGGTGTCGCGGATCTATGAGCAGGATGGGAAATTGATCGTGAAAGGAGCCGACACTCTGCTCGGCGCGCAACCGGTCGAGATCGAGGCGGACCTGGTGGTGCTGGCCACCGCGATGGTGGCGAATTCCGGGGCCGAAGAGCTGGCCAAAAAAATTCACGTGAGCTATGACTCCTACCACTTCCTCGCCGAGGCGCATCCCAAGCTCCGGCCGGTGGAGACCAATACTGCCGGCATCTTCCTCGCCGGAGCCTGTCAAGCGCCCCGGGATATCCCGGAGACCGTGGCCCAGGCCTCGGGCGCGGCCAGCAAGGTGGCGGCGCTGTTTTCCGCGGACGAGCTCTCCCGCGAGCCGGTGATCGCCGTGGTCCATCGAACCGCGCCCCCCATTTTCTCGATCTGCGAGGGATGCTTCATGTGCGAGCAGGCCTGTCCGTTTCAGGCGATCGAGCGGGAGGAAATCAAGACCCGGGACGGCAAGCTGATCAAGGTGGTGGCCAAGGTCAATCCGGGGGTCTGCCAGGGATGCGGCACTTGCGTGGCCCTGTGCCGGGCAAAAGCCCTAGACCTGCAAGGTTTCAGCAACGAGCAGGTTTATGCCGAAGTGATGGCCGTGTAGTTCAGGGGTTATAAGATGGCGGAGTTTGAGCCCAAGATCGTTGCCTTTGTCTGCAACTGGTGCACCTATGCCGGCGCTGACCTCACCGGCACCAGCCGAATCAAGTATGCCCATAATGTCCGGATGATTCGACTCCCCTGCACCGGCCGGATCGATTTCATGCTCTTGCTCAAGGCCTTTGCCCGGGGCGCCGATGGCGTGATTGTTTCCGGCTGTCACCCGGGCGATTGCCATTACACGGCCGGCAACTATCACGCGCGCCGGCGCTGGATCCTCTTCCGGCAATTGCTCGATTTCCTGGGATTTGATACCCAGCGGCTTCATTTCGCCTGGGTGAGCGCCGCCGAAGGCGCCAAATGGGCGGAGACGGTCAACTCGGTGGTGGAGGAAGTTCGCCGGCTCGGCCCGTTTCAGAACTATCAGCAACTGGCTCGGGCTGGGATCGAATAAAAGAGGATCGGGGATGGACCAGTTACGGAAAAAAGCTCGCGAGCTCCTGGAGAGCGGAGCCGTGAAGACCGTGATCGGCTATGGCGAAGGCTCGGGCAAGGCGGTGCGAGCGGTTTTTATCCGCCAGCCGGAGCAAACGGAAAAGCTCATCCTGGATGAAAGGTGCCGGCAGAATCTGGCCGTCTATCTTCTCAAGCCGGAAGTGAAGAATCTGGGCAAGCCGGCGGTAGTGGCCAGGCTTCCGGTATTGCGGAGCATTTTAGAATTAGCCGCGGAGAGTCAACTGGCCGACGAGCAGATGGTCATCCTGGGAATTTCTCCGGACGGTCAGCTCCTGGATTTAGCCGGCCTGAAAGCCGTGGCCGATTATGTGTCCGCTCAGTCCCTGGAACTTCCTCCTCCGGAACGGGAGCAGTTGGAGCAGATTGAAAAAAAGTCTCCGGCCGAGCGATGGAATTTCTGGCAAGAAGAATTTTCCCGCTGCGTGAAATGCTACGCCTGCCGGGCCAGTTGTCCGCTTTGCTATTGCTCCCGCTGCGCGGTGGAGTGCAATCAGCCGCAGTGGATTTCATCTGCTTCCCATGCCCGGGGAAACCTGGAGTGGCATCTGGTGCGGGCGATGCATCTGGCCGGAAGGTGCGTGAACTGCGGGGACTGTGCCCGCGCTTGTCCGGTGGGCATTCCGCTCAATCTTTTGACCCGAAAGCTGGGCGAGGAAGTGTTCAAGGATTTCGGACTTCGGGCCGGAACTACTCCCGAGCTGAAGTATGCGCTTGCCACCTTCCTACCCGAAGATCAAGAAGATTTTATCAGGTAACTTAAGATGGCCGAAGCAAAATTACTGAAACAGGATTCATGGCCGGGGCTGTTTGCCAAGCTCCAAGCCAGCGGCCGGCGGATTCTGGCTCCTCGGGGCAAGCCCGGGCTGATCCTGTTTGAAGAGGTCTCTTCGCCCGAAGCAATGGCCTCGAAATATATTCAGACTACGCTTTCGGCCAAATCCGCCGTGTTTCCGCGCTGTGAGGAACTCTTCCAGTATCGGTTTGAGGGCAAGGATGTGAAAATCGAGGATCGCCAGCTCGATCCTCCACCGACCGTGATCTTCGGGCTTCGTCCTTGCGATGCTTCCAGTTTCGCGGTGCTGAACGCGGTTTTTTCCTGGGATTATCAGGATGCTTTTTTCAAATCCCGGCTGAAAAACACCGCGGTGATCGGAATCAGTTGCAGGGAGTCTGATGAATATTGCTTTTGCACCTCCGTCGGCGGAGGCCCCGGAGATACCAAAGGCAGCGATATCCTCCTCACCCGCCAGGACTCCGGCGATTATCTCGCGGAGATCCTCACGGCTAAAGGCCAGGAGCTGGTTTCCCTGGCGCCGGAGCTTTTCGCAGAAGCCCCTTCGGCGGAAAAGGGAAAATTCCTGGCCCAGGTGCCGGCTCATTTCGAGGTCAAGGAACTAAGCCAGAAGTTGCCCCGCCTTTTTGACAGCGGCATCTGGGTGGAGCAATCCCTGCGCTGCCTGGGCTGTGGGGCCTGTGCCTTTGTCTGTCCCACTTGTGTGTGCTTTGACATCCAGGACGAGGCCGACCGGGAAGCCGGCTCCCGGCTGCGCTGCTGGGATTCCTGCGGTTTCTCTTTGTTCACGCTTCACACCTCCGGGCATAATCCGCGCTCGGTTCAAAGTCAAAGGTGGCGGCAGCGCCTGATGCATAAATTTTCCTACTTCCCGGAGCGACTGGAAGTGCTGGGCTGCGTGGGTTGTGGAAGATGCGCCCGCTCCTGTCCCGCGGACATGAACCTCCTGGAACACCTCCAAGCGATCATGGAGGCGCCGTGATGGCCGAACCCAATATCTATAAACCTTATTTAATGCGCCTCGAGAAGATTACGGAGGAGGCGCCGGGAGTCAAGACCTTTCGTCTCTTGTTCCAGAACGAGGAAGAGAGCAAAAACTTCAGCTTCCAGGCCGGCCAGTTTGGAGAGTATTCGGTTTTGGGAGAGGGGGAATCCACCTTTTGTATCGCCAGCTCTCCCACCCGCAAAGGATATCTGGAATGCACTTTCCGCCAGATGGGAAGGGTGACCACCGCCTTGGCCAACCGGGAAGTGGGAGACACCATCGCTTTCCGCGGCCCCTATGGCAACACCTTCCCCCTTGAAGAGTGGTTCGGCAAGAACCTGCTCTATATCGCCGGCGGAATTGCGCTGCCCCCGCTGCGATGCGTCATCTGGAACACGCTTGACCTCCGCGACCGCTACCAGAATATCACTATCCTTTATGGTGCTCGGACCGTGGCCGACCTGGTTTACAAACATGAGCTTGAAGAATGGGAAAAAAGAGGAGATGTCAAACTCCTCACCACCGTGGACCCGGGAGGCGAAACCCCGGAATGGAAAGGCCAAATCGGATTCGTCCCCGCCATCCTGGAAAAAGAAGCTCCCGCCAGCGACAACACCATCGCCCTGGTCTGCGGCCCGCCCATCATGATCAAGCTCACTCTGCCGGTGCTGAAAAAGTTCGGGTTTACGCCGGAAAATACTTTTACCACTCTGGAGAACCGAATGAAATGCGGCTTGGGGAAATGCGGCCGTTGCAATGTCGGCAAATATTATGTCTGCAAGGACGGCCCGGTGTTCACCCTGGCCCAGCTCAATGAGCTGCCTCCCGAATATTGATATCGTCCTTTCGATTTCAAAATTCTTTGCGAAACCATTCACCAATTCGGGTCGGTTGCTGTTCTTTACTGATCCCATTCAAGGGACCCAACCCCGCCCTTTTTACAAAATCTTGGCCCAAACTCGGCGCATCAATTCCGTCTAATTGGATTACAAATGAGTTTTCTTTGGGGGGAGCTTTCCAGGGTAACGACTCTGCGGATAAGCCCTTGGGAAGAGGCCCGGTTCACCGCCCTCCTTTGGGACCTGTTTTTTGACGGAGGGGCTGGTCGTGTGCTAAAATAATATTGTCTTTGGTTGGCGGAGCACTTTGATTTTTCAGTGGAGTAAGGCAGGAGCAGCGGAGTCGCGCCTCCAAATGCATCACCGGGCGAGGGTGGTGGAATGGCAGACACGCCGGATTTAGGATCCGGTGCTTCGGCGTGGGGGTTCAACTCCCCCCCCTCGCACCATCCAGGTAAGGAAAGAAAATGCAAGTAGAAGTGGAAGAGATTAGTGCCGTCGAGAAGAAACTGACCGTGACCATCCCGGTCGAGCGGGTCCAGGATGAGGTGGAGGAATTTTACGCCGAGCTCAGCAAGAACGTGCGCCTCAAGGGCTTCCGGCCGGGCAAAGCGCCCCGGCCGCACCTGGAGCGGCTCTTCGGCGAAGAGGTGAAGACCCAGGTCGGCGCCAAACTGATCAAGGACACTTTCCAGACCGCACTGGAACGCAAGCAGCTCAAGCCGGCGAGCGAACCCGCGGCCGAGCCGGGGGTCTTGGACCCGAACCGGGATTTTACCTACACCTTGCGGGTGGAGGTGGTGCCCCCGGTCGAACTCCACGAATACAAGGGCCTGGAAGTGGAAAAAGAAATGGTGGAAGTGACGGAGCCCAGCGTGGACGAGGCCCTGGAACGGATGCGGCAAGCGCAAGCCACTTTCAAGGATCTGGACCCCGGCCGCGGGGCCGAGCCGGGGGACCTGGTGGTGATAGACCTGGCGGCTAAGCGCGAGGGCAAGCCTTTGGGCAAGGACCGGGGCAAGAGCCTGCGCTTGATCTTGGGCGAGGGCGATACCATCCCGCAATTGCACGAAAACCTGAAAGGCCTGAAGCCGGGGGAAAGCCGGACGTTTGAGGTGACCTATGCCGCGGACGATCCCCGTCCCGAGTTAGCCGGGAAAACGATCGAATACGCCGTTACCCTCAAGGAATTGAAAGAGAGGATCTTGCCCGCGCTGGACGATGAGTTTGCCAAGGACCAAGGCAATTGCGCGAGCCTGGCCGAGCTGCGGGAGAAGACCCGGCAGGGGTTGGCGACCTATTACACCGAGCGTTCGCGCCGGCGATTGGAGCAGGCGGTGGTGGACCGCCTGGTGGAGAAGAACCCGATCGCGGTGCCTCCTTCCCTGGTGCACCGCCGGGCGGAGGAACTGGCTCGCTCGGCCCTGATGCTGGTGCGCCAGCGCCAGGTGAGCGAGGAAGCGCTGCACCAGTTGGCCGAGCAGTTTGAGGACCAGGCCAAGAAGGACGTGCAGGCGGCCTACCTGATCGAGGCGGTGGCGGCCCGGGAGAAGCTGGAGGTGAGCGAGGAAGACCTGGCGAACAAAATCGCGCAGCTGGCCGAGAGCCAGCACGTCCATCCGGATAAGCTCAAGGACCGGCTGGCGGGGGAAGAGGATCAGAAGCGGCTGAAGGCGCAGGTGGAGGAAGAGAAGACGCTTGCTTTTTTGCTGGAACAGGCTAAAATAAAAATAAAAGAAGTAAGGAGCGACGCGGTCGCGGCTGTTACCGAACCATGAATTTAATTCCGATTGTGATTGAGCAGACCCCCCGAGGGGAGCGGGCCTACGATATCTTCTCGCGGCTTCTCAAGGATCGCATCATTTTCATCGGCACCCCGATCGTGGACGAGGTGGCGAACCTGGTGATCGCCCAGATACTGTTCCTGGAATCGGAAGACCCGGAGAAGGACATTCATCTTTACATCAACTCTCCGGGCGGGGTGGTCAGCGCCGGGCTGGCCATTTACGACACCATGCAGTACGTGCGGCCGGCGGTGAGCACGCTCTGCATGGGCCAGGCCGCGAGCATGGCCGCGCTCTTGCTGGCGGCCGGGAACAAGGGCAAGCGCTACGCGCTGCCCCATTCCCGCATCCTCATCCACCAGCCGATGGGCGCCTTTTCCGGCCAGGCCACGGACGTGGATATCCAGGCGCGGGAGATCCTGAAACTGCGGGAGAACTTGAACCAGATCATGGCCAGGCACACCGGTCAGGACCTGGCTCGGATCGCTCGGGACACCGAGCGGGATTATTACATGGACGGCGAGGAGGCGAAAGCTTACGGTCTGGTGGACGAAGTGGTGGTGGAGCGCCCGGTCAAGCCCAGTGGGACCAGCGGCAAAAGCTCAGGCGGGAGGGATGCATGACGAACCGGAAAGGGAACGGCAGCCACCAGCTCAGTTGCTCTTTCTGCGGCAAGAGCCAGAAAGAGGTGAAGAAACTGATCGCCGGGCCGACGGTTTACATCTGCGACGAGTGCATCGAGCTGTGCAACGACATCATCGCCGAGGAGCAGGAGAAGGAACGCGACTTTTACCCCGGCCGCGTCGCCATCCCCACGCCCAAAGAAATCCGGGAGTTCCTCGACGACTACGTCATCGGCCAGGAGCGGGCGAAAAAGATCCTCTCGGTCGCGGTGCACAACCACTACAAGCGCATCATCACCCAGGGCGCCACCGGCGACGTGGAGCTCGCCAAGACCAACGTGCTCCTGGTGGGCCCGACCGGCACCGGCAAGACCTTGCTCGCCCAGACCCTGGCCCGGATGCTGGACGTGCCCTTCACCATCGCCGACGCCACCTGCCTGACCGAGGCCGGTTACGTGGGCGAGGACGTGGAGAACATCATCGTCAACCTGCTCCGCAACGCCGAAGACAACGTGGAGCGGGCGGAAAAGGGCATCGTCTATATTGACGAGATTGACAAGATCAGCCGCAAGTCGGAGAACCCCAGCATCACCCGCGACGTCTCGGGCGAGGGCGTGCAGCAGGCCCTGCTCAAGATCCTGGAGGGCACCATCGCCGCGGTTCCGCCCAAGGGCGGTCGCAAGCATCCGCAGCAGGAATTTCTCCAGGTCAACACCACCAAC
The DNA here is from genome assembly GCA_001797815.1 of Deltaproteobacteria bacterium RBG_13_61_14. Taxonomy (GTDB): domain Bacteria; phylum RBG-13-61-14; class RBG-13-61-14; order RBG-13-61-14; family RBG-13-61-14; genus RBG-13-61-14. The sequence continues at coordinate 25,563 of MGQK01000100.1, forward strand.
ATCCTCTTCATCTGCGGCGGCGCTTTCGTGGGCCTGGAGAAGATCGTGGAGAACCGGGTCAGCCAGAAGACCATGGGCTTCGGGGCCGAGATCCACGGCGTCCACGACCGCGACGTGGGCGCGCTCTTCGACCAGGTGCAGCCGGAAGACCTGATCAAGTTCGGGATGATCCCCGAGTTCGTGGGCCGGATCCCGGTGGTGGCGGCCCTGCACGAGCTGGACGAAGACGCCCTGGTGGATATCCTGCGCACGCCCAAGAACGCGCTGATCAAGCAATACCAGAAGCTGTTCGACTTCGAGAACGTCAAGCTCAAGTTCACCGAGGGCGCCCTGCGGGCGGTGGCCCGGGAGGCGCTCCGGCGCAAGTCCGGGGCGCGCGGGCTGAGAGCTACCCTGGAGAACATCATGCTGAACGTGATGTACGAGCTGCCCAGCCGGCGCGACATCCGTTCCTGCGTGGTCAACGAGGAGGTCATCCTCCACGGCGAGGATCCCATCCTGGAGCTGGAATCCAAGGTGGAGAGCGCCTGAGGCGGCTTCCGCCGGGTTCAGGAGAGATGGAACGAGGTTAATCATGTTTGATAAAGATAGCGATCCCAAAGGTCCCTTGTTTCCGATGAAGATCAAGAACGTGCCGATGATGCCGCTGCGCGACATCATCATCTTTCCTTACATGGTGGTGCCGCTGTTCGTGGGCCGGGAGAAGAGCATCAACGCCCTGGAAGAGGCGATGAACAGCGACAAGGGGGTTTTGCTCGTGGCCCAGAAGAGCGCCAAGACCAACGACCCCACGCCCGAGGACATCTACCGGGTCGGCACCCTCGGCACCATCATCCAGCTCTTGCGTCTGCCCGACGGCACGGTCAAGGTGCTGGTGGAGGGGAAGAAGCGCGGCCGGATCCGGCGGTATCTGCCCCGGGTGGATTTCTTCATGGTCGAGGTGGAAGAGGTCGAGGAACAGGAGGAGTCCTCGGTCGAGGTGGAAGCGCTGGTGCGCTCGATCAATTCGACTTTCGAGACCTACGTCAAGCTCAACAGGAAAATCCCGCCCGACATGCTGGTGAGCGTCAGCTCGATTGACGAGCCGAGCCGGCTGGCCGACACCATCGTCGCCCACCTCAACCTCAAGCTGGAGGACAAGCAGGAGATCCTGGAGATCGAGAACGCCGGCCGCCGGCTGGAGCGGCTCTACAGCCTGATGCAGTCGGAGATCGAGATCCTGCAGGTGGAGAGGAAGATCCGCACCCGGGTCAAGAAGCAGATGGAGAAGACCCAGAAGGAGTACTATCTCAACGAGCAGATGCGGGCGATCCAGAAGGAGCTGGGCGAGAAGGACGACTTGAAGAGCGAGGTGGCTGAGCTCGAGGATCGGCTGAAGAAGAAGAAGCTCTCTGCCGAGGCCGATGACAAGGTGAAGAAGGAGCTGAAGAAGTTCAAGCTGATGTCGCCCATGTCGGCCGAGGCGACGGTGGTGCGCAACTACATTGACTGGATCTTGTCCCTGCCCTGGCTGGACGAGGGGTCCGAGGACAAGATTGATATCGCCGAGGCGGAAAAGATCCTGGACGAGGACCATTACGGCCTGAAGAAGGTCAAGGAACGGATTGTCGAATACCTGGCGGTGCAGAAGCTGGTGGGCAAGATGAAAGGCCCCATCCTCTGCCTGGTGGGGCCGCCGGGCGTGGGCAAGACCTCGCTGGGCAAGTCCATCGCCCGCGCCACCGGCCGCAAGTTCGTGCGCATCTCCCTGGGCGGGGTGCGGGACGAGGCCGAGATCCGCGGCCACCGCCGCACCTACATCGGCGCGCTGCCCGGCAAGATTCTCCAGGGGATGAAGCGGGCCGGGGTCAACAACCCGGTGTTCCTGCTCGACGAGGTGGACAAGATGAGCACCGACTTCCGGGGCGACCCCTCTTCCGCCCTGATGGAGGTGCTCGACCCGGAACAGAACTTCATGTTCCAGGACCATTACCTGGACTGCGACTACGACCTCAGTAAGGTCATGTTCATCACCACCGCCAACCAGCTCCATCCCATCCCTCCCGCCTTGCAGGACCGGATGGAGGTCATCCGGCTCGAGGGCTATACCGAGGTGGACAAGCTGGCCATTGCCCAGAACTGGCTGGTCCCCAAGCAGAAGAAAGAGCACGGCCTGGAGAAAATTGATTTCACCCTCTCGGACAACGCCATCCTCACCATCATTCGCCGCTACACCCGGGAGGCGGGCGTGCGCAACCTGGAGCGGGAGCAGGCCAGCATCTGCCGCAAAGTGGCCAAGCAGGTGGTCAAGGAGGGACTCGAGCAAAAGATCCACGTCAACTCCCGGCTGATCTCCAACTACCTGGGGGTGCCCAAGTTCCGCTACGGCAAGGCCGAGGAAAAGGACCAGACCGGGCTGGCCATCGGGCTGGCGTGGACCGAGATGGGGGGGGAACTCCTCAGCATCGAGGTGAGCACGGTCGCGGGCAAGGGCAAGCTCACCATCACCGGCAACCTGGGCGACGTCATGCAGGAATCGGCCCAGGCGGCGATGAGCTACATCCGCTCCCGGTCGGCCCAGCTCGGGCTGCAAACGGATTTCTACCAGAAGTGCGACATCCACATCCACGTGCCCGAAGGCGCCATCCCCAAGGACGGGCCCTCGGCCGGCATCGCCCTGGCCACGGCCATCGCCTCGGCCCTCGCCCGGATTCCGGTGCGCCACGACCTGGCCATGACCGGCGAGATCACGCTCCGCGGCCGGGTCCTGCCCATCGGCGGGCTCAAGGAGAAACTGCTGGCCGCCCACCGGGGCAACATCAAGACCGTGCTCATCCCCCGGGAGAACGAGAAGGACCTGGCCGAGGTGCCGCCCCGGGTGATGAAAGCGCTGGAGCTCGTGTTCGTCGAGCACATGGACGAAGTGCTGGGGCAGGCCCTGGTCAAGACCGGCCTGCTCCAGGTGTTGCCGAAAAAGGAAGAAAAAGAAGAAGTCCCGGAAAAAGAAACCGGGGCGGAGGAACAGCCCACGCCCCCGGCTCCTCCTCAAGTGACCCACTGACCGCCATGACCGCGCCGCGCCGCTCGCGGGAAGAGCTGATCGCCGAGCTGAAGAGCTTGAGCTTTTACTGGCGCGAGCTTTCCGAAGGCAAGGACAATGAGGAGATTGCCCGGGAGCTTATCCGCCTCCAAAGCGACCGCAAGGCGATCAAGGGCATTTTCAATTATAAAATCTTGGGGCCGACCGAACCTTGAGGGGGTACCGACCCAAATGGGGGGACTTACAGCTTCGTGTTCGTGGATGCGGAGGTTTGCCCGGTCCCTGGGCGAACCCGTGGTTGGCGGAGCCGGGTGGACCGATATTCCTTTCACACCCTAACTTTGATCTGATCTAGCATGCCTTGCACCGGGGGAAGGGCAAATCCTTCCCCCGGTTTTTTTCTCGACCGGCGCCGTCAATTTTTTGACTTTTTCGCCTCGCCCTTTTTCTCCTTTCGCATCGCTTCTGGTCTAACCTGAGAATTAACCTGAAATTTTTGAGCTCAGCCCGGTTTCTTTCTTTGGCATAGGGTTTGCTCCCCTTCACGGCTATCGAGAAAGGAATCCGGAATGAGCCAGCAGGAAGCACGATGGATCCAGCAGCTAAAACAAGGCAATGACCGCGCCTTTGCCGAGTTTTTCAAGCTTTATCGCACCCGGATCTATCAGCTCGCGCTCAGGTTCATGAACGACCCCACCGAGGCCGAGGAAGTGGTGCAGGAAGTGATGCTCGCCGTGTTCCGGCGGGTGGACTCTTTCCAGGGACAATCCCAGCTCAGCACCTGGGTGTATAGAGTGACCGTGAACACGGCCCTGATGCGGCTCCGCTCCAAGAAACGCGAAAACTACCTCAACTTTGAGGATACTATCGGTGAACTCGAAGACGCGGGCACAGGCGTCAACCTTCCGGTCGGCGAATGGGCCGGGACCCTCCATTGGGCGGAAGAGCCGGAACAGGAACTGGCCCGCAAAGAGCTGGGCGACCAGATTCTCTCGGCGTTAGCCGAGTTGGAGGAAGGCAAGGCCCGCACCTTCCTGCTTAAAAACCTTTACGGCTTCAGCGACCTCGAACTCAGCCGCCAGCTCCAGCTTAGCGTCTCCGCCCTCAAGTCTCAGCTCTATCGCTCCCGCGCCTTCCTCCGCCAGCGCCTGCGCGACTATCTGGAGAAAAACCCAACCGCGTGAGCCGCGAGCGGGGAGTTACTCCTCACGGTTTCTCGCCCGATCAATGGCAATGACGATGCGGCGGGCATCCTCGGTGTCCTTGAGCGAATCCACCATGGCGCAGATGGTGTTGAGGAAAAAGTCCTTGATAAAGGGCTTGATCACGACCCGCCGGCCGTTGACGTAAAGGGTGACTTCCCGCTTTCCCGCCTGCGTCTGGATTTGGGCCTCCACCAGGTCGGCCAGGCCGGAAATATCCTCGAGCGCATAACGCGGCACCTTCAGATCCGGAGCCACTCCCGTGTCCGTGGCAATGGCCAACAGCCCGGCCCGGTCCAGCCCCTCCTCCAACCCCGCCGCCTCGCGGACCACCGCCACCTTGGGCAACCGTGCCTCCTTGAAACCTTCCCCCACGATCACGTCCACTTCCTCGAAGAGCCGGTCGCGCAGGGTCTCCGGGCTCCATTCTTCCGGGGTCCGGCGGTAAAACCCGATCTGGTCCTTGCCCACGATGGCGACGGCGGCGGCCCCGGCCGCCGAAAAACGGGTGCTGTCCTTGCCCGGATGATCCAGGTCCACCGAATGCGCCGCATGCTTGATCGCGGCTACCCGCCGGCCGCGGCGGACCAGCTCGGCAATCACTTTTTCCACCAGGGTGGTCTTGCCGGCCCCGGACTTGCCCACAAACAGCACGATCGGAATCATCTTGATCTCCCTTGCCAGATAAAAGGATCATAAGCTATATGAGGCGAGTGGGCAAGTATGTCACTGTCTTTCATCTGGAGAGCATTCCATTTGACCTGCTTATTGACGGCAAGCCCCGACCCGACCGAGTCTTTGTCGGCAAGGGTCGCCAGCATCCCACGGCCAACCCGTTTGAAATTTCGCCGTAATTAGGAGCTTATACGTCAATAGCTACAAGAGGATGATCTGACGCTTCCCGAAGGCCCCGATTCCGGGTTTCCCCCTCACCCTCCCCTCTCCCCCGCGGGGGAGAGGGGAGGGTGAGGCGGCTCTATCTTGCCGA
>MGQK01000101.1 GCA_001797815.1 Deltaproteobacteria bacterium RBG_13_61_14
CAGGCCCTCGCCCTCCGCGACCGGCCTGACTTTCCGGAGCGGAGGCAGGCGGTCACACTCCTGCCCACTATCCACTGGAAGACCGGGACCAGCTACGGCCGCAAGGACGCCTGGGCTATTGGTTACGATTCCGAATACACGGTCGGGGTCTGGCTCGGCAACTTTGACGCCGCCCCCTCCGCCGCCCTCGTCGGCGGCGAGCGCGCCGGACCGATCCTCTTTGATCTGCTGGAAGCGCTTGCCGGCCGCGGCCTGGCCGCGAAACTGCCCGAGCCGGCGCCGGCCGAGCTCATCGAAATCGAGGTCTGCGCCTATTCCGGCCGGCTGCCCAACCCCTTCTGTCCCCGGCGGGTGCGGACGCTGGCGCCGAAGAAGAATCTGCCCACTGAGACCTGTCCTTTTCACGCCGGCTTTCAAATTGACGACCTGACCGGCCATGCCCTTTGCCCCATGTGCCGGAGGGGAAGGGCCTATCACCAGGAGGTCTTCACCCTGCTCCCGGCCACGGTGCGCCGCTGGATCTCCGACCAGCGCCTGATCGCGCCCCAGCCGGCCTCGCACCTGCCGAGCTGTCCCTACGTGACCGCCGGCGCTCCGCCCCGGATCGTCTCGCCCCAGGCTGGCGCGATCTACTTCCTGGTCCCGGGCCTGGATCCCTCGCAGCAAGAGATCCCTTTGGAAGCGGAAGCCTCGAACCGGGAGAGCGAGCTGGCGTGGTTCATTGACGGCCGCTTCTTCAAGACCACCGGCCCGGCCGAGCGGGTGTGGCTCCGGCCCGAGCCGGGCGAGCACGAGATCCGGGTGGTGGACAGCGCCGGCCGGTTTGCCCGGGTCCGCATCCGGATTGTCAATGCCGGCTAAGTGCCGGCGGCCCTTCGGCTTTTACTCGATCGCGGTCTTAAAGCTGATCCGGTGCTCGTGAATTTTGTTGAAGAGGGTCTTGTAGCTCACGCCCAGGAGGCGGGCGGCTTCGCTCTTGTTGCCGGCGGAGCGCTGGAGCGCGGCCAGGATGGTTTCGCGCTCGGCCCGGGCGACCGCGGCCTGCAAGCTGAAATCCCGGCCTGAATTCCCGGCGGAGGAGGCCACGGCGAAGGGCTGAGGTTTCTCCAACCGCGCCCAGCTCTCTTCGCCCAGGATCAAAAGTTTCTCCACTTCCTTCTCCAGCTCGCGGATGTTGCCCGGCCAGGAATAGTCGCAGAGCCGCTGCATGGTGCAGTCGGCGAGCCGGGGCTTCTGGTAGTGATAGAGCGCGGAATATTTTTTGAGAAAGTGGTCCACCAGCTCGGGGATGTCCTCCTTGCGCTCGCGCAGGGGCGGCAGGTCAATCGGGATCACGTTCAGCCGGTAAAAGAGGTCTTCGCGGAACAGGCCGCGCTGGATCCGGTCGGTCAGGTGCTGGTTGGTGGCGGCGATCAGGCGGAGGTCAATCTTCACCTTCTTGCCCGAGCCGAGCGGATAAAACTCCTTCTCTTCCAGGGCGCGCAAGAGCTTGGCCTGGGCCGAGAGGGAGAGATCCGCCACCTCGTCCAGGAAGAGCGTGCCGTGGTTCGCGAGTTCGAGCTTGCCCGCCTTCTTGCTGTAAGCGCCGGTGAAAGCGCCGCGCTCGAAGCCGAACAACTCGCTCTCGAGCAGGTTCTCGGGCAGCGCCGCGCAGTTGACCGCGATCAGGGGAAAGTCGCGGCAGGGGCTTAAGTAGTGGATGGCCCGGGCCACCAGCTCCTTGCCGGTGCCGCTCTCGCCGGAGATGAGCACGGTGGCCGGGGTCTCGGCCACCCGGTGGATGATCTCCAGCACCGAGCGGATGCCTTCGCTCCCGCCGATGATGTCCAGCTCTTTGCCGGTGGCGGCCAGCCGGGGCTTGCTCATCCCGGCCTGGCGCACGACCTCCCAGGCTTCGAGCGCTTTGCCGACCGCCTGGAACAGCCGATCGTTGTCAAAGGGCTTGACCAGGAAATCGAGGGCGCCCAGCTTGACCGCTTCCACCGCGCGCTCGACCGTGGCGTAAGCGCTGATCAGGAGCACCGGCAGCTCCGGGTGGAGGGCGCGGGCCTCGCGGAGCACGGTCAGCCCGTCCTTGCCCGGGAGCTTGAGGTCCAGGATCACGAGCTGGGGCGGGGAGGAGTCGGAGAGGCCGGCGAGCAGGCTCTCGCCTTCGGCAAAGAGGCGGACCTCGTAGCCCTGGCCCGTGAGCAAGTCCTGGAGTATCTCGCGCATGTTCTTCTCGTCATCCACCACGAAGATCCTGGGCTTCATTTATCCTCCTCCTGGAAGAAAGAGTTTCACGCAAGGGCGTCTTGGCGACTTGGCGTGAAACCTCTTCATCTCTTATCCCATCGGCTCCGGCAAATAGATGCGGAAGCTCGCGCCCTGGCCGGGCTCGCTTTGCACCTCGATCGCGCCATGATGTTCCTCCACCACCCGCTTGACTATGCACAGGCCCAGGCCCACGCCGCCCCGCTTCCGGGTGAAGAACGGCTCGAACAGCCGCGCCCGCACCCCCGGCTCAAGGCCCGGCCCGTCGTCCGCGACCTCCAGCAAGATCCGGCCGGCTCCCCTCGTCGGCTGGCGTTCGCTTTTCACCCGGACCGTGCCTTTACCCCCGCACGCCTGGGCCGCGTTCAACAAGAGGTTGTAAAGCGCGCTTTCGAGCATGGCCGGATCGCCCAAGACCGTCAGCCCCTCAGGCAGGGAGAGCTCGATCTTGAGCTCCGGGGTAAAGGCCGGGTTGAAGCGGAAGAGCGCCGCGGTCTGCTCGACCAGCCGGCGCAGGTTGACTTCCTCCCGCAGCGGGGCCGCGGGCCGGCTGAACTCCAAGAGGCTCTCCACCCGCTCGTCAATCTTCTTCACTTCCTCGGCGATGATAGCCAGGCCCTTGCGCATCAGCTCCGGGTCCGGAGGGTTTTTCATATCGGCCGAGAGGAACATCTGGGCGTAGCCTTTGATCGGGCCGAGGGGGTTGCGGATCTCGTGCGCGACCGCGGCGGCCATCTCGCCGAGCACGGCCAGGCGCTCGACCTGCTGGAGGCGGAGCTGCATCTGTTCGAGCTCCTGCTCGTAGCGCTCGATCCTGCGGCGGTATTCGTATTTTTCCGGGAAGAAGGCGCGCTCGATGAAAGAGCGGACCTGGTCGCGGGCCGCGGCGATAAGCAGGGTGGAGAGCGCGGTGAGGGAGAGCACGATCAGGAACTGGGCGGGGGAGAAGTCCAGGCCGGGGATGCGGTCGAGGAGGAAGAGGAGGAGGGCGACGATGCCGCTGACCAGGACCAGGTAAGCGAGGTAGGCCATGCCTTCGTGGAGGAGTTCATCGGCCTGGACCCGGCCGGAGCGGAGGAAGGAATAGACGACCAGCTCGGCGCCTAAAACGACGGCCAGGCTGAGGTTGGAAGCCGGGAATTGGGGAAAGACCGGGTTCAAGGCGGCCTGGAGCAAGAGAGCCAGAAAAGGAAGGGCGGTCACCCAGAACTCGAACCGGACCTGGCGGAGCGGTTCCGGGTGCTCCGTTTTCCTGAGCAGATGGCGAAGGCCGAGGAAAAACGCCAGGTAGAAAAAGGCCAGATAGAGACCGACAACCGCCAGACCGATGATGTAGGCCTGGGATTCGGAGAGGCCGAGATTCTTCCAGGGGAAAATCCAGGCGGCAAAAGTGAAAGCGACCAGCAAGACCAAGACCGGCAGACGGCGGAAGCCGCGGCGAAGTTGGTAGCCTTCGGCCAGGTAATACTGATAGATGGCGGGGATGAGCAGGACGCCGAGCAGGGCCGACTTCAGCCAGGGGTCTTTGTCCGCGGACAAGAAGTAGCCGATGCCTACCGCGCACCAGATGCTGACCGCGAAACAAAGGGCGGAGAAAACCCGGGCCGAGACCTCGTGCCGGCGCCTTACCAGGACAAAGATGCCCAGGAGGAGGTTGATCTCCAGGGTCACCAGCAGGGGTATGAAGCGGAATTCCATGAGCCTGCCAGAAAAGATGAGCAATTTCGATGCCCCATTTTGATTTTTCTGTTATTTTCATAACTAGCTGATTTTGAAATATATTTATTTTGCGAACAAGAAATGGGCTGCGACAGAGTATGTAAATTTTTACATATAATGAGATATTTTTACATAGCTGGGTAATTTCTTGCCTAGTATTGAAATCAGAGATATTAAGAAGCCTTTAGCTGAATATGATGATGCCATAGAACAGGCCGATCAGGGCATGCAGGATGGCCGGCGCGGCGATGCCCTCGGTATGATCTCGCACCCAGCCGAAGATCAATCCCTGCAGACCGGTGATCGCGGCCGCGTGCCCGGCGAAGGTGAAATGGGACCAGCCGTCTTTTTCGCCGAAGGGATTGAAAAAGCCGAGCCCGTGGCCGAAGCCGAAGAGCGCGGCGGAGAGGAAGAGTCCCCAGCCGATGCGGGTGCCGCGGATGGTCCAGGGCCGGCCGAAGGCGGCATTGAGCCGGCCCTGGATGTAGCCCCGGAACATGACCTCCTCGCCCAGCCCGCAGAACACTACCTCGAAGACCAGGGTCAGCGCCACGCCGATCAGGGTGATCCAGGTTTCGTTGACCGGCCAGGTTTTCGCGAACCATGCATCCGGCAGGTTGAGGCTGAGCTGGTAGCCTCCTACCTGGAGCAGGGTCCCGGCCAGGACCAGCCAGACCGCGGCCAGGATGACCGAGGCCGCGATCGCGAGCTGGATCGCCTCCGGCTCCCGCAACTGGCGGAGGCTGATCCCGTAGTCGCGGAGCCGCTGCCGGCGGAGCTTGATTAAAGCGATGGGGACGACTGCCATCAGGGCATGGGCGAAGAAGTCCCAGCCCACCAGCCGAAACTGGATCAAGGGGATGGGAGTCAGCACCAGGGACTTGATCAGGAAATAGAAGGCGGGCACCAAGAGCGTGACTTCGGCCACGGCCGTTAGTTGCCGCCAGGGGGATCCTCTGGTCCCTTTTGTTTCATTCGCCATTGCATCCGTAAGCTGAAGCAGAGCCTCTTTCATTTTCCACCCCTTCTTTAGATAGCGGGAAGTTTTCTCAAGTCCATTTGCCTCTTCAGTTTAGCAAGTGAGATGCCAAGCCAGTGAAATGACCTAATGCCCCGAGAATCCGGGCCTTTTTCCAGTCCGGGTGCCGCCGGCGCCTTCAAAGGAATGGGAAAGCCCTTACCCAGGTAGGCACTGCCGGACATAACAAGCCCTCTCTAGCCGAGAACCCGGGAAAAGGGACTTGCCCGCTTGCTCCGGGCAGAGCCTTTTCTCAGAAATCTTGCCGCGGCCGGGGAAAATGATGTTAGAATAGCGTTTAGTCTTCCCAGGAAAGGAACAAGACATGATCATGACCGTGCGCCGCGTCGAGTCGGCCGGTGACCTCAAGACCTTCCTCCGCCTGCCCTGGAAGATTTACTCCAATGACCGGAACTGGGTGCCGCCCCTGCTCTGGGACTTCTCTCGCAAGCTCGATAAAAGCCATAACCCCTACTTCCAGCACGCGGAAGCCGAATATTTTCTGGCCTTTCGGGGCGACGAGGCGGTCGGCCGGATCACCGCCCAGAAGGACAAGAACTATGAGGCGCATTGGAAAGAAAAGGTCGGACACTTCGGGTTCTTCGAATGCGCGGACGACCCGGCCGCGGCCCAGGCCCTGTTGGAAGCCGGCTGCGCCTGGCTCAAGGGCAAAGGCTGCATCAAGGCCCAGGGGCCGTTCAACCCCAACGTCAACGACGAGTGCGGGCTGTTGATCGCCGGCTTTGACACCCCGCCCATGTTCCTGATGACCCACAACCCGCCTTATTATCAAAAGCTCCTTGAGGGCCAGGGCTTCGCCAAGGCCATGGACCTCCTGGCTTATCGGCTCGACGCCGTGGCCGAGGCGCCGCCCGACGTGGCTAAATACGCCGAGACGATCCGGCACAAGGAAGGCATCACCGTCCGCCAGTGGGACCTGGGCCGGTTCGAGCGGGAGATGGAACTGTTCCGCGAGGTTTACAACTCGGCCTGGGAGCGGAACTGGGGCATGGTCAAGCTCACCGACGCCGAGCTCAAGGCCCACACCGTCGAGCTCCGGACCTTAGTCTGGCCCGAACTGGCTTTCTTTGCGGAGATCGAAGGCAAGGTCATGGGCGCTTCCCTCTCGCTCCCCAACTACAATGAGGTGATCATCAAGCTCAACGGCCGCATCTTCCCCTTGGGCGCGCTCCGCATCGGCCTGGCCCGCCTGCGCAAGAGCCTGAAGAGTTGCCGGGTCTTTGCCCTGGGCGTCAAGCAGGAATATCGCCGCTCCGGCGTGGGCGCGGTCTTTTACTACGACACCCTGATGGCGGCCAAGCGCCTGGGCCTCCAGTGGGGCGAGATGAGCTGGATCCTGGAAAACAATGTGGCGATGAACAAGGCCATCCAGCACATGGGCGGCAGGGTTTACAAGACCTATCGCATTTTCGAGAAGGCTTTATGAAGAAGATTTAAACACCAAGGCACAAAGACACGAATATAAATGATTTAAATTATGGTTTTTTAGCTTAGTGACTTTGTGTCTTGGTGGTAAAAATCTTGAAAAATCGGAAAGCACGTGAAAATTCTTCTGGTCGTCCATTATTACCTGCCCCGGCACCAGGCCGGGACCGAGATCTATACCCGCAACCTGGCCCGGGCGCTGAGCCGGGAGCACGAGGTGCGGATCTTCACCAGCGAAGACGGCGTCGCGGCCGGCGGCCGGTTTGAAGTGAAGGACGATATGCATGAGGGCATTCCGGTCCGCCGGCTCATCCACCCCGGCCCGCCGGATTTCGAGCGCAGTTACTCCGACCCGGAATTCGACGCCGCCTTCGGAAAAACCCTGGACGAATTCTCGCCCGACCTCGTCCACTTCCTCCACCTCTTCCGCCTCTCCCTCGGCTTCCCCGCCGAGGCCAAACGCCGCAAAATCCCCGCGCTCCTCACCCTCGCCGACTTCTGGTTCCTCTGCCCGCCCATCCTGCTCCTCAAGCCCGACTTCGAGCTTTGCCCTGGCCCAGATGACGCCGAGCGCTGCGCCGCCTGCGGCAACGCCATCGGCCATTTTTATTCCGGCGAGGTCTCTTCCCTGCTCCTCGGCCAGGAGCGTCTGGCCGAGCGGCTCCTGCAAGCCGGCCATGCCCTCAAGCGCAAGCTGCCCGCCCCGCTCCTCGACCGCGTCCGCGCCTGGCGCGCGCCCGCCCAACAAGCGGAACTGGAACAGCGCCGCGCGCAGCTCCGCGGCCGCCTGGCCTATGCCCGCGGCGCGCTCAAAAACCTCGACCTCGTGCTCTCGCCCTCCCGCTTCCTGCGGCAAAAGATGATCGAGGCCAAGCTGGTCCCGCCCGAAAAAATCATCCATTCCGATTACGGCTTTGACCTGGAACCCTTCCGCCACCTCGCCCGCACTTCCTCCGACCACCTCCGCCTCGGCTTCATCGGCACCCTGGTCGAGCACAAGGGCGCGCACGTCCTGATCGAGGCCATGAACCGCCTCGCCGACACCCCGGCCACCCTGGATATCTTCGGCGACCTCGCCATCTTCCCGGCCTATGCCCAGCGCCTGAAAAAGCTATCCCGCAACCCCCGCGTCCGCTTCGCCGGTCGCTTCGACAACCCCGACGTGGGCCAGACTCTCTCCTCCCTCGACGCTTTAGTGGTGCCCAGCCTCTGGTATGAGAACTCGCCCCTCACCATCCACGAGGCTTTCCTCGCCGGAATCCCGGTGGTCGCCTCCAACCTCGGCGGCATGGCCGAGCTGGTCATTGACAACGTCTCCGGGCTGCTCTTCCAGCCCGGCGACGCGGCCGACCTGAGCCGCATGCTCCGCCGGCTGGCGGCCGAGCCCGGCCTGCTCGAGCGGCTGCGCCGGGGCATCCCCCCGGTCAAGTCCATCCAGGAAAATGTGATCGAGCTTACGGAGATCTACCGCCGGCTCAAATTGGGGGTCGGTGCTTCAATTTTCAATTAACCCGGAAAATGCAATTAGGATTTAACCACAAAGACACAAAGGCTCTAAGTCAGAATGATTTCTTGCCGATTCGGCTGAAATTTTATTCGCAATCCAAGTTGACCTCTCGCGCCCGTGCTCAGTGGTCTCAACCCGTTTATTCTTGGTGTCTTTGTGCCTTTGTGGTTAAAAATCTTTTTTCCAACTGCACGATTCGGGATTAAGGAATTGGGCGGGCTTTTCAAGCTGACCAACCGGCCCAGGAATAAGTTGAAGAAGCGGCCGGCGTCGAGGCGGAAGGGCGCACGGGTGAGCGAGCGGGGTTCGCGACCTGCGGTATCCGCCGAGTTCAGAGTCCGATTTTTTTCCATCCAGACTTGCAAAACCTTGATTTCCGAGAACAGGGAGGGATCAATCAGGTAAGCGGCGGCGATGCCGTCCCAGGGGAAGAAGCCGCCAGCCGGGATCTCGGGGTATCGGAGTCGGATGAGGCTGAAGATGAACCGTTGCCATCTGAGCCAGCGGCGGATGACGGGCAGGTAGCGGGCCAGGCAATTAGGGGTCAGAGCTTCACTTGGAAGATAACTGAGTTAAGTTTCATGTGAAGCTCTGATATCATGAAGCCGCGAGATCGCTAAGAGAAGGCCTCCCGATGGTAAAATGAGGGTTAAGCAAAACC
>MGQK01000102.1:0-4410 GCA_001797815.1 Deltaproteobacteria bacterium RBG_13_61_14
CCCGGACCCCAACGTTGAGATCGACGTGGGACCCTGAGTCAGAGGGGTCAGCGCCTCAATGCTGTTCAGTTAAGAAAGGATTTTCACGCCAAGACGTTAAGCTCGCAAAGGACTCGATTTTTTCCATTGGCGTCCGAGCGTGTAGATCTGAGGATTCTTACTTTGCACTGCGCACCGTTCACTGTGCACTAACAAAGGAGGGGAAATCCATGAAACGCGCGAGCCTGCTAATTTTTATTCTGGCCCTGGCCGGCCTGCCGCTCCTGGTCCAGGCCGAGACCGCGGTCTATGACCCGGCCTTTACCGCGCCGCGATGCACGAGCGGGCTAAGCCCCTGCGTGGTGCCGGCCAGCTTGATCAATGGCCGGGACAACATCAACGGCGGTAACGAGCCGAACCAGCCCAATACCCTCTCCGCCTCTCCTTGCCCGGATAGCATTTTGGGAGATTATCACGTGGACGAGTCCATAGATTCCTTTACGGTGAGAAGTATAAGCGGAGTCGATTTCATGGCCGGGGGCAAGGTGGAAATTGAAGCCACGGTCTGGTGCTGTGACCAGGAAGATTCCTTGGATGTTTATCAAGCCGATTCCGCCTATTACCCCTCCTGGACCCATTATGGAATCGCTGGCTGTTCTGGCTTCGGCGCAAGAAACTTTACCGTACCAGCTTACCTCGGCCCAGATGACACTCAGGCCATCCGCGTCCAGTTCGTCTATGGCACCACCACTGGTCCCTGTGAGTCCGGCGACTACAACGACCGGGACGACCTGGTGCTGTTCGTGCAACCGAAGCCACCAGACACGGACGGGGACGGCATGCCCGATTTCTGGGAGAACAAGTATAGCTGCCTGGATACCTTTGCCAACGACAGCGCTTTGGACCCGGATTCCGATACGATCACCAACCTCAATGAATACCTCAACGACTACAATCCCTGCCAGCCGGACTACTTTATTTATCCCTTGGCCAAAGCCACGGCGGCCGAGGGAAGCTTCCCCGCGGATTCCACCGGCGATTGCGTCGCCGACGTCCAGGCCGAGGACTGCTCGGAGACTCCCAATTGGGACGCCTCCTGCGATGGCGACACTCCCAGTTATTACGTCGAGAAAAGCGACACGGTTGACGACATGCATTTTGACCTCTTTGACGCCAGCGTTATTCCGGATGGCGCGGTGATCACTTACGTTGGCCTGGAAGGGAAATTTTATGTGTCTTGGCCAGATTATAATGGCACCAATTACCTGCAATGGTCCACGGAAGAAGGCTCTAATCCGGTTAACTCTTCAATTCAACCGCAACCCCCGGCCAGTGTGTGGCAAAAGCAAACCGCGGATATCACCTCGGCCCGGTCCTGGACCAAGGCCATGCTTGGAGAATTGAATGTTTATTTTAACAATAACTGTGGTGCCGTCGCCCCCCGGGTATCTATTTCCTGGGATTATGTGCGCCTGAATGTGAGATTGGCCGAGCAATGCGCGGGTGTTGGAAAGTTAGGATCCGACTTCCGGGTGACCAATAACGCGAGTGGGAGCTATCAACCCTCCCTGGCCAGGACCGGGTCCGAGTTCGGGATGAGCTGGGACGATTACCGGGACGGGAACACTGAGATCTACTTTGCCCGGGTCTCCTCTGCCGGGGCCAAACTCGGGTTAGACCTCCGGGTGACCAGCGACGCGGGCTCCAGCGCGCATACCTCCTTGGCCTGGACCGGGTCCGAGTTCGGGGTGACCTGGGACGATAACCGGGACGCTAACGCCGAGATCTACTTTGCCCGGGTCTCCTCCTCCGGAGCCAAGCTCGGGTCCGACCTCCGGCTGACCAGTGACGCAAATGAGAGCTGGTTTCCCTCCCTGGCCTGGACCGGGTCCGAGTTCGGGGTGAGCTGGCAGGATAACCGGGACGGGAACAGAGAAATCTACTTTGCCCGGATCTCTTCCACCGGGGCCAAGCTCGGGTCCGATGTCCGGGTGACCAACGCTGCCAATGACAGCTTTTTCCCCTCCCTGGCCTGGACCGGGTCCGAGTTCGGGGTGAGCTGGCAGGACTGGCGGGACGGGAACTGGGAAATCTACTTTGCCCGGGTCTCTTCCGCCGGGTCCAAGCTCGGGTCCGACCTCCGGGTGACCAACGCTTCGAGTGATAGCATTGAACCCTTTCTGGCCTGGACCGGGTCCGAGTTCGGATTGAGCTGGGAGGATTGGCGGGACGGGAACCAGGAAATCTACTTTGCCCGGATCTCTTCCACCGGGGCCAAGCTCGGGGATGACTTCCGGGTGACCAGCAACTTGAATACGAGCTCGTCTCCGTCCCTATCCTGGACCGGGTCCGAGTTCGGAGTGACCTGGGAAGATAACCGGGATGGGAACTGGGAGATCTACTTTGCCCGCCTCTCCGCGACCGGCGCCAAGCTCGGGAGCGACCTCCGCGTGACCAGCAATGCCGGTCAAAGCGGTTCTCCCTCCCTTTCCTGGACCGGGTCCGAGTTCGGAGTGAATTGGGATGATAACCGGGACGGGAACTGGGAGATCTACCTTGCCCGGATCGGCTGCCTTCCGGACAGCGACGGCGACGGCCTGCCTGATTCTTGGGAAAACACCTATTCCTGCATGCAAGCCGACACCGTGGACAACCTGGTGGACGTGGAACCGGACGGGTTGACCAACGAGCAGGAATATGCCAACTCCACCGATCCCTGCGACGCGGACACGGACAATGACGGCATGGACGACGGCTGGGAAGTAACCTACCTGGCTTGTGTGAATCCCCTGGTCGGTGATACCTTGCTCAACCCGGACGATGATGCTTACTCCAACCTCCAGGAATACCAGTTACAAGGCGATCCCTGCCTCTCGTTTGCGTGCAGTGATGGCCTGGATAATGACGGCGATTCCCTCACCGACCTGAGCGACCCGGGCTGCTCGGGTTTGAACGATCCTGACGAGCATGGGACCAACGCTTGTGACGACGGCCTGGACAACGACGGCGACGGCTGGACCGATTTCCCCGCGGATCTGGAATGCTCCGGCCCTGCCGGCGCCACCGAGCTGTTTACGCTTACTCTGCTCGGGAACGCGCCGACCTCCAGCAACGCCTATGATGTCTTCGTGAGCGGGGACTACGCTTACCTGGCGGCCAATTATTCCGGACTCCGGATTTTCAACGTCTCCAACCCCGCTTCCCCGACCGAGGCCGGCTTCTACGACACCCCCGGCCAGGCTCGGGGCATTCATGTCCTTGGGAATGTCGCCTTTGTGGCCGATTGGGGTTCCGGTTTTGAAAGCCTAAACGTCTCCAACCCCGCGGCACCAACGCTGATCGGCAGCTATGACACCCCCGGCAATTCCCTTGCCGTTTTTGCCAACGGGGATCTTGCCTTTCTGGCCGATGATGCTTCCGGCCTGCAAATCCTCAATCTCTCCAACCCGGCCAGTCCGGTGCTGGAAGGGAATTATGATACCCCAGGCAATTCTTTCGACGTCTCGGTCAGCGGGAACTATGCTTACCTGGCAGACAACGTCTCCGGCCTGCTGATCTTCGATGTCTCCAACTCCAGCGCTCCTTCCCCGGTCGGAAGCTATGACACTCCCGGAGAGGCCCGTGGCCTCTTCCTTGGCGGCAGCTACTCCTATGTCGCCGATGGCTACTCCGGCCTGCAAATTATTGATGTTTCCAATCCCGCGGCGCCTACTCTGGCAGGAAGCTATGATACCCCGGGATACGGCCGCGGGGTCCATGTCCAGGGCAGCTACGCGTTTGTGGCGGACGGGGGCTCCGGCCTGCAGATCATCCTGGTTTCCAATCCCGCGGCGCCTACTCTGGTGGGAAGCTATGATACCCCAGGCATTTCCTATGGCGTGCACCTGAGCGGGAACTATGCTTATGTAGCCGATGATCTTTCCGGACTTCAGATCTTTAATGTTGCCGGTCTTTTCGATTTGGACGGCGATAGCCTGCCCAACGATTGGGAGCAGACCTATTCCTGCCTGGACCCGCGAGTGGCAGACAGCGGGGCGGACCCGGACTCGGACGGCCTGAACAACGAGCAGGAATATGCCAACTCCACCGATCCCTGCGACGCGGACACGGACAACGACGGGGCCAACGACGGGCTGGAGGTCCTCACGGCCTTAACCGACCCACTTGACCCGGACAGCGACGCCGACGGGATCTGGGACGGCTTTGAATATAACCACCCGCTCTGCCTGGACCCGATGAATCCCGACGATGCCTGGCTGGACAGCGACCTCGACACCCTGGCCAACATCCACGAGTATTTCAACAACAACGGGGACGGCAACGTCAACGACCCCTGCGACGACACCAAGCCCAGGCGGGGCTGGCCCGGGGGCGGTTACTTCGGCGACGGCGACGGCAACCTGCTCATTGGCGTCCCGGACCTGAACCGGA
>MGQK01000102.1:4444-6577 GCA_001797815.1 Deltaproteobacteria bacterium RBG_13_61_14
CCTTCCGGCGCGCGCTATGACCTGACCGATCTCGACGGATACGCGCAGATCGTGGTCAAGGCCAATGCCACCGGCACCATCTATATCCATGTCGAGTTGCCTTACGATTCCGAGGTCCACACCCAGAATGTGGTGCTTGGATCGGACGTCGAGATCAACGTGCCCTAGGTTAGGAGATGGAAGCTTGAGGGGCTTTGGCCCCGTGGGATAAGTTGAGAGTTCGGAGGCGTTCGCGCCTCCGATTCTTTTCGGGCCGATGCCCCGGTCCAGGAGGAATCATGGAAATTCAAATCGGGCGCGCTGCCCTCCAGCTCAAACAAGGAGATATCACGCGGGAGACGGCGGATGCCATCGTCAATGCCGCCAACTCCAGCCTGCTCGGCGGTGGCGGGGTGGACGGCGCCATCCACCGCGCCGGTGGGCCGGCGATCCTGGAGGAATGCCGCCGGCTCGGCGGCTGCGAGCCGGGTGACGCCAAGCTCACCACCGGCGGGAAGCTCCCGGCCCGCTACGTCATCCATACCGTGGGCCCGATCTGGCACGGCGGCAGGAGCCGCGAGCCGGAGATCCTGGCCTCCGCCTACCGCCGCAGCCTGGAGGTGGCAATGGCCAAGGGACTTCGGAGCGTGGCCTTCCCCTCCATCTCCACCGGCGCCTATGGCTACCCGATTGAAAAGGCCGCTCGAGTCGCCCTAACCGCGGTGGCCGAGTTCCTGCAAAGCCATCCGGAGATCGAGCGCGTCACCTTTGTGCTTTTTTCCAGCCCGGACCTTCAAGTCTATGAGGCCGCCCTGCAAAGTATCCACCTTTCCTGACCACCGGCCCAACCACAACATATTGATTTTTCAGGGGAAAAATCCACCTTATCTGGTGGATTTTTCTTGCCTCCAACCCCGGGTTATGCTATAATATATTTGAAAAATTAGGACCTTAATCCTTCCTCCTTAAGCTGGTCGGGCGGAGGTCAAAAGTGGAAGCGGAGTTGAGCAAAGGTGCCATTCCAAAAATGAATAACAAAACTGTCAACGAGCCGGGTCCCGCCCAAGCGTATAGTGCCGAGAGCATCAAGGTGCTCGAGGGCTTGAGCGCGGTGCGCAAGCGGCCGGCCATGTACATCGGTTCGACCGGAGAGACCGGGTTGCATCACCTGGTGTTCGAGGTGGTGGACAACTCGATTGATGAGGCGATTAACAGCTATTGCGACCGGATTGAGGTCACCATCCACCTGGACAACAGCCTGACCGTGGAGGACAACGGCCGGGGCATCCCGGTGGAGATGCACCCGATCGAGAAGAAGCCCACCCTGGAAGTGGTGATGACCATCCTCCACTCCGGGGGCAAGTTCGATAACATGAGCTACAAGATCTCGGGCGGGCTCCACGGCGTGGGCGTCTCGGTGGTCAATGCCCTGAGCGAGCAGTTGGAGGTCGAGATCAAGCGCGACGGCAAGGTCTATCGTCAGACTTACGCCCGGGGCAAACCCACCGGCAAGCTGGAGGTGATCGGCAAGACCAAGAAGACCGGGACCAAGGTCACCTTCAAGCCCGATACCGAGATCTTCGAGAGCACCGAGTTCCACTTCGACATCCTGGCCCAGCGCCTGCGCGAACTCGCGTTCCTCAACGCCGGCACCCTCATCACCCTCACCGACGAGCGCCAGACCGACAAGCCCGTGGTCGAGTTCCACTACAAGGGCGGCATCGTCTCCTTTGTCGAATACCTCAACCGCAACAAGGAGGTGCTCCACCGCAAGCCCATCTATTTCAAGATCGAGCGGGAGGGGGTCGAGCTTGAGATCGCGCTCCAATACAACGACGCCTACTCGGAGCAGCTCTTCTCCTACGCCAACTACATCCATACCACCGAGGGCGGCACCCACGAGGTGGGCTTCAAGAGCGCGCTCACCCGCACCATCAACAACTATGCCCAAGCCAGCAACCTGCTCAAGAACATGAAGGGCTCGCTTTCCGGGGAAGACGTCCGCGAGGGCCTGACCGCGGTGGTCAGCGTCAAGCTGCGCGATCCCCAGTTCGAGGGCCAGACCAAGACCAAGCTGGGCAACTCAGAGATCAAGGGTCTGGTGGAGAGCCTGGTCAACGACCAGCTCGGCGCCTACTTCGAGGAGAACCCCCC
>MGQK01000102.1:6630-12782 GCA_001797815.1 Deltaproteobacteria bacterium RBG_13_61_14
CGGCGCGCAAGGCCAAGGATCTGACCCGCCGCAAGTCGGCCCTGGAGAGCGGCTCGCTCCCGGGCAAGCTCGCCGACTGCCAGGAACGCGACCCGCAATACGCGGAGCTGTTCCTGGTCGAGGGCGACTCGGCCGGCGGCTCGGCCAAGCAGGGCCGCGACCGCAAGAACCAGGCGATCCTGCCCCTGCGCGGCAAGATTCTCAACGTGGAGAAGGCCCGGTTGGACAAGATGCTCAGTAACGCCGAGCTGCAGACCCTGATCACCGCGCTCGGCACCGGGATCGGGGACGAGGACTTCAGCCTGGAGAAGCTCCGCTACAACCATGTCATCATCATGACCGACGCGGACGTGGACGGCTCGCACATCCGCACCTTGCTCCTGACCTTCTTTTACCGGCAGATGACCAAGGTGGTGGAAGAGGGGCACCTCTACATTGCCCAGCCGCCCCTGTTCAAGGTGAAGAAGGGCAAGGTCGAGCGTTACATCAAGGACGAAGGGGCGCTCCAGGATTACCTTTTGGAGCTGGGGGTGGAGGACGTCAAGCTGGAGCTGGGTTCGAGCAAGTCCACCCTGTCCGGGGCCAAGCTGGTGGCCCTGATCAAGAAGGTGATCCGCTACCAGCAACTGCTGGAGCACCTGGGCAAGCGCCGCGGCCAGGTGGGCGGGGCCAAGAACCTGAAAGTGATTGACGCCTTTGTGCGCAGCGGCAACTTTGCCGAACTCCTTTTCAACAAGGCCGAGCTGGAAAAGAGCCTGAAGAAAGTTTCCACCTTTATCAAGAAGGAATATCCGGAGGTGGAGCCGCTGGGCTGGGACAAGCTCACCCCGGATGAGGAACACAACTGCTACTCGGTGCGGTTCCTCTCCCGGGAGAACGGCACCACCCTGGAGACGCTGCTGGACCTGGAATTCGTGCGCTCGCCGGAATACGAGGAGCTTTCTAAGCTGGTCTCGCTTTACGAGGAGGCGGGGTCGGCCCCCTATCACCTGAAGACCAACGGCGAGGTGATCGTGGTCAAGCGCTTGCCCGAGGTGGTGGACCACGTGATGGCGCTCGGGCGCAAGGGCCACGAGATCCAGCGTTACAAGGGGCTGGGGGAGATGAACCCCGCCCAGCTCTGGGAAACCACCATGAACCCGGAGACGCGCACTTTGCGCAAGGTCAAGATCGAGGACGCGATCGCGGCCAACGAGCTGTTCGACATTCTGATGGGCGACCAAGTGGACCCCCGCCGCGAGTTCATCCAGGCCAATGCGCTTAACGTGACCAACCTGGATATCTAGTGGACAGTGCACGGTGCACAGTGCACAGTGATTGAGGCAGCGTGTCCCTCCTGGAAATTGTCACCTTTCCTCATCCCGCGCTCAAGACCAAAGCGGACGAAGTTAAGAGTGTAAACCCGGACCTGGAGCGGCTGGCCCGGGACCTGGCCGAGACCATGTATCACGCGCCGGGCATCGGCTTGGCCGCGAACCAGGTGGGCGTGCTCCAGCAGGTGGCGGTGGTGGACGTCTCCGGCCCGGAAGAGGCCAAGAACCTGGTGGTGCTGGTCAATCCCCGGATCGTAGAGGCCGAGGAACGCGAAGCGCTGGAAGAGGGCTGCCTGAGTGTGCCCGGTTATCGGGCCGAGGTCGAGCGCGCGGCCAGGATAACGGTGCGGGCCAAGAACCTGAAGGGCGCGGACATAGAAATTCATGCTGAAGGCCTTTTCGCCCGGGCGCTCCAGCACGAGATTGACCACCTCCAGGGCAAACTCTTCTTGGATCGCATCGGCCGACTCAAGCGCAGCCAGATCATCCGGGAGATAAAGAAGAAGAAAATGAGTTAACCGCCCAGGCACCAAGGCACGAAGCGGAGAAGAAAGTCTTACCTAACCCTGCCGCCACAAGACCCGCGCCACCAAGGCCACCGCCATCAGGATCAGGAAAACCCCGAAGGCCCTTACCGGACGTCAAGGCGCACCCGCGCCCTCTTTCCCTGGCTCGACTTTTGTGCTATGGAATAAGGAAGATCAAGAGAAGTGCCGGCCTTAGTCAAGGGAGGTTGTCATGGGAGAAAATGAAAAAAAGGCTTGGGAAGAGCGCACGCTCAAGAAATTTCTGGAGAAAAACCCGGAGCGGAAGAAACGTTTCGAAACCACGGCCGGGATCGAGATCGAGCGGCTTTATACGCCCTTCGACCTGGACTATCACCGGCAGCTCAGCTATCCGGGCGAGTATCCCTTCACCCGGGGCGTCCAGCCCACCATGTATCGGGGCCGGCTCTGGACCATGCGCCAGTATGCCGGCTTCGGCACCGCCGAGGAGAGTAACCGTCGCTACAAGTATCTCCTGGAGCAGGGCCAGACCGGGCTTTCCATCGCCTTCGACCTGCCCACCCAGATGGGCTACGACTCCGACCACGTGATGGCCCGGGGCGAGGTGGGGCGGGTCGGCGTGGCCATCGCTTCGCTCCAGGACATGGAGATGCTCTTTGACGGCATCCCGCTCTCTAAGGTCTCCACCTCCATGACCATCAACTCCACCGCGGCCATCCTGCTCTCCTTTTACCTGGCCCTGGCCGAGAATCAGGGCGTGGCCTGGGACAAGCTCAACGGCACCATCCAGAACGACATCCTCAAGGAATACGTGGCCCGCGGCACCTACATCTACCCGCCCCGGCCCTCGATGCGGATCGTCACCGACATCTTCGGCTTTTGCAAAGACAACGTGCCGAATTGGAACACGATCAGCATTTCCGGCTACCACATGCGGGAGGCCGGGTGCACCGCGACGCAGGAGGTGGCCTTCACCCTGGCCGACGGCATCGCCTACGTGGAGGCGGCGGTCTCGGCCGGGCTCAAGGTGGACGATTTCGGCGGGAGGCTCAGCTTCTTCTTCGGGGTGCACAACAACTTCCTGGAAGAGGTGGCCAAGTTCCGGGCGGCGCGCCGGATGTGGGCCCGAATCATGAAGGAGCGCTTTGGGGCGAAGAACCCGCGGGCGATGATGCTCCGCTTCCATTCCCAGACCGCGGGCTGCACCCTCACCGCCCAGCAGCCCCGCAACAACCTGGTCCGGATCACGCTCCAGGCGCTGGCCGCGGTCCTGGGCGGCACCCAGTCGCTGCACACCAATTCCTTTGACGAGGCGCTGGCGCTGCCGACCGAGGAGGCGGTGATGCTGGCGCTACGCACCCAGCAGATTATCGCGGAGGAGAGCGGGGTGGCGGAGACGATTGACCCGCTGGCCGGCTCCTATCTGATCGAGCGGCTGACCGACCAGATCGAAGCCGGGGCGGAGGAGTATATCAAAAAGATTGACCAGGTCGGCGGCGCGGTGGCGGCGATCGAGCAGGGCTTTCCCCAAAAAGAGATCCAGAACTCGGCCTACCG
Organism: Deltaproteobacteria bacterium RBG_13_61_14; assembly: GCA_001797815.1. Lineage (GTDB taxonomy): Bacteria > RBG-13-61-14 > RBG-13-61-14 > RBG-13-61-14 > RBG-13-61-14 > RBG-13-61-14. Next base: position 10,007 of record MGQK01000102.1, read on the forward strand.
CTACCAGATGGAGGTGGAGGCCGAGGAACGGATCGTGGTGGGTCTGAACAAGTATCGGATGGAAGAGCCGGCCTATGCCGACATCCTGCGGATAGACCCGGCGCTGGAGCGGCAGCAGTGCGCGCGCTTGGACCGGCTGCGGGAAGAGCGGGACCGGAAAAAGGTGGACGCGGCCCTTTCCGCTTTAGGGGCCGGGGCGAGAGGCCCGGCTAACCTGATGCCTTTGATCCTGGACGCGGTCCGGGCCTACGCGACGCTGGGCGAGGTGGCGGTGACGCTGCGCGAGGCGTTCGGCAAGCACCGGGAGATCCTGGTGGTGTGAGGAGAGGCCTTAGACGTTAGGCATTAGCCTTAATATGCATAACTGATTAAACGGCCTGAAGCCTGAAGTCTAAAGCCTAACGCCTTCCCCAGCGCTTGACTTCCCGGAGGGCCTTTGCTATGTAAACGGGTCAAGTTTCAAGACCGAGCGCTTTCCGCCGAGGAGTAAGAAATGATCGAGTTCACCACGCTGGATTGGACGTGGACCGGCCTGTTCCTGATCTTGATGATCGGCTGCGGCGTGCTCTTCTACCGGCTGGGCAAGCGCAGCGAGTCCGACTTTTTCCTGGCCGGCCGGGGTCTCCCCTGGTGGCTCCCCGCCACCTCGGTCTATGCCACCCACACCGCCACCGACACGCCGATCTGGGTCACCGGCGTCATTTACCAGTATGGCATGCGCGGGATGTGGTTCCCCTTCTTCTCCGCCTGGTGCGCGGTCAGCGCCTTTGTTTCCACCCGCATCTTCCGCCGGAGCATGGCCATGAGCATGGCCGAGTGGCAGAGCCTGCGCTACAGCGGCATGGGTTCCGAGCTCTTGCGCGGCTGGCTGGCCGGCTGGCAGACCTTCATGAACATGTTCGTGCTCGCCTGGGTGGGCGCGGCCATGGGCAAAGTTTGCATGTATCTCTTCGGCTGGCCCCACTGGTTCGGGATCGTGTTCTTCTCCGCCATCTGCGCCATCTACGTGCTCACCGCCGGCTACTGGGGCGTGATCATGGCCGACTTCCAGCAGGGCGTGATCGCCTTCCTGGTCATCACCTTGGTCTGCCTGTGGGGCATTGATACCGCGGGCGGCCCCACGGCCATCGTTACCAAGCTCCAGGACATGGGCCAGTCCTGGCGCCTCAACCCTTTCTATTTCGACGACCAGTTCCCCTTTGCCCAATGGATCACCCTCTTCATCATGGCCACCGTGGGTGGTCTCGGGATGGGGAACTTCATTGACTGGTATCCCGAGGCCCAGCGCATCCAGTCGGCCAACACCGTGCGGGCCGCGGCCTATAGCATCTGGGGCGGCAGTTTCCTGGTCATGATCCGCAATTCCTTCTGGGCCGTGGCCATCCTCGGCTTCTTCGTCCTCTTCCCCCAGATCGCGGCTCCCCACGAATACGAGATGGGATGGTTCCGGATCGGCTTCGAATACATGCCCATGGGCATGATGGGCATCTTCTTCGCCGCCATCATCGCTATCCACCTCTCCACCATCTCCACCCACCTCAACCTGGGCGCGCTTTACGCCACCCGCGACCTTTACCACCATTACCTCAACCCCCAGGCCTCAGAAGAGCGCCTGGTCTGGGTCGGCCGCGTCAATACTTTCCTCCTGCTGATCGGCTCCTTTGTCCTGGGCCTGACCATGAAGAACATCACCGAGTGGCTGATCTTCGCGCTCTGGCTCCAGGCCGCCGGGATCTGGGTGCCCAGCATCCTCCAGGTGGTCTGGTGGCGGTTCAACTCCTGGGGCTACCTGAGCTCCTGGATCGCCAACCTGGTCATGAGCTGGCTGGTGGTGTTCGTGCTGCCGGCGTTCAAGCTCATTCCCGAGCTTCCCGACTATCAGCAATTCTGGATGCTGGCGATCCTGGTCGCGGTGGTTTACTTTCCCATCACCCTTCTCACCAAACCGGATAACCTGGACAACCTGGTCCGCTATTATGTCCAGGCGCGGCCCTGGGGATGGTGGGGACCGGTGCGGGCCGAGGCCATCCGCCGCGGCCTGATCCGGGAAGACGAGCCCAAGGAATGGTCCTGGCACGAACTGGTGGCCAGCCTGCTTTCCGTGGGCTCATACCTGTTCGTGGCTATCGGCGTTGCCGGTTCCCTGCTCTTGCTCACCTGGGGCTACCTGGCGCTTTTAGTCGGGATTGTCTGCACCGGGCTGATGTTCGCGGTGATTGATCCCAAGCTCAAGCGCTTGAGCCAGGTCTTTGCCGGCCGGCAGCAGGAGTTCCTGGACCAGGTGGAACGGATTTCGCGGTGGGAGGCGAATCATGAACCTTGATTTCGAAGCGATCGGCAAGCTGCTGGGAATGGTCATGGCCTACGGGGTCAGTTCCCTGGGCCTGCTCCTGGCTTATCTGAACTACCGAAAACGGGTGGTCAAAGCCGAAAAGGCATTCAGCCCCTTGGCCCTGGGCTTGACCTTGAGCATCGGGACCGTTTTGCTGGCCGCCCTGGGCTTCGCGGTATTCGTCCTCACCAAGCTGCCCCCGGAAATCGAGAAAAAACTTTTTATCGGGCATGCGGGCGCGTTACAAGGGTCCTTCCTCTCCGAGATCGGCATACCTTTAGGCATTCTGATTTTTTCTTTTATCATCACCTGGCTCCTCTATCGGCGCTTTGCCGGCCGGCACCACGCCGAGCACGCGCACCAGCCCAGCCCGCCCACAGCCTGAGGTGAGACCGTGAAAAACGCGACCCTGGCCACCGTCCTCAGCCTGCTCCTGCCCGGCAT
>MGQK01000103.1:0-3889 GCA_001797815.1 Deltaproteobacteria bacterium RBG_13_61_14
AGGGCGAATACGAGATTCGCCCCTACCTTTAAACACTTTTTGAAGGCGAATTAAGACCTCTGAAAAATACCAGAACTCCCAAGAATGTTCCTCAAATCCCCTCCCCCTGGATGGGGGAGGGTTAGGGTGGGAGTGAAATATTTTTCATATATTCCACCAGGTTATCTTCTTCTTACTCCCCCTCCCCCCAATCCCCTCCCACCGGGGGAGGGGGAGGAAAAAACCGGCTTTCTGCACTCAAAGCCATTTTTTCAGAGGTCTCAATTTATCATACCTCCAGGATGCCGAATCTTCATAGCAAAAAGAGGCTCTAAGGAAGGAGTTTTCCCGGCGGGGAATTATCTGCCAGGCAGCGCTAAGTAGCAGGCGGCGCTCAGGGGAATCTCTCTTCGGAAAAATCTCTTATCTTCACCCAAATAGAAGAGATGGCTTGGCTAGGTTAAATTTTCGGGCTTTTGATAAGTTTTGCTTTATAGCAGAACCCTTCTATTTATCCACCTTCGTGTTGGATGAGGTGAGTCCATGGAAACGAACCGCCTTGCCAACTCCTCGAATTCGTTAAATCCCGCAAATCGGTGTTCAAAGGAATCGTAAACCAGAAAACAAGAACTGAAACTTGGGGAAATTTTCTTCGGGCTAAGAGGTCTACAAAACCATTTGACAGGAGTGGCCAGGTTCCTCATAATCTCGGATTATTAACCAGGCTATCAGCAAGATAGCGGCGATCGGGAGAATTCGGGGGAGTAAGATTTGCAGGAGTCTATTATCCGGCTTGAGTGCGGCCCCATCGTCAGCAACCATGAGGGAATTTACCGGGGTATCCCCTACGCCGCGCCCCCGGTGAAGCACTTACGTTGGCAGCCCCCGCAACCGGTGACTCCCTGGACCAGACCGCGGCGCGGCGATACCTTCGGAGCAGTATCAAACGTATATTTTTTGTGGGAGCGAATCTTGTCTCCGTCCTAAATTATGGGGCAAACACCAGGTTCGCCCCTAGGGTTTAATGCCTTTTAATTGAGAATTGATCTGAGAGGGGGAGAAACATGACGTCGAGCCGGATTCTATTACTGGGCGCGGGGGCCATGGGGAACCTAGCCGCCCAAACTGTGGCATCTTTTCCGGAAGTGGGGAATTTGGTAATTGCCGACCTGGATCTGACTGCGGCCCAAGCGGTGGCGTCGGCTTGCGGCGAGAAGGCGAAGGCGGCCAGCGTAAACGTGACCAAACCCACCGAGATGATTGGTTTAATGCGCCAGGCGGATTTAGTCATGAACTGTGTCGGACCGTTTTTCCGGTTTGGCGTGCCGGTTTTAGAAGCGGCTATCGAGGCGGGCCTAGATTATCTCGATATCTGCGATGATCCGGAGCCGACCAAAGCGATGCATGAACTTCACGACCAGGCGCAAGCAGCGAACCTTACCGCCATCGTCGGCCTGGGCGCAAGTCCGGGGATTACCAGCATGTTGGCCGCCAGGGCCAGAGAAGAACTGGATGAAACGGAGGAATTGATTGCCGCCTGGAATATTGAAGAAGATGCCGGCGGGGAAGATAAGGTTGCCTTTTCTGCCGCGATCGTGCATTGGATGCAGCAGTGTTCGGGAACTATCTGGGAATGCGACAACGGCCGTCTGATGGAGAAAAAGCCGCTGGCGGAGGTTGCTCTCGACTATCCCGGCAGGGGGACAAGAACCGTCTATACGGTGGGCCATCCGGAGCCGGTCTCTTTTCATTATTCCTTTCCCGATCTGCAGCGCTCCTTCTGTGTGATGGTCATGCCCGGTTTGTGGATACAAAAATTCAGAAAGCTGGCGGAACAGATTGACCTAGGAACAATGACCCTGGAAAAAGCCGGAAAACAGCTCCTGGAGTATGCCACGATAAGTTCTCTTATGGAAGCTCGCCTCTTGGAGCGCCCGCGGTTGCCGTCATTTTTCGCTCTGGCCAAAGGCATTAAGGACGGCAAACCTGCCAGGGTGGTAACTTCTATCCGGTCCATCCCCCCGGGAATGGCTAAGGCTACGGGAATTCCCCTGGCCCTGGGGACACGGCTCTTTCTCCAGGGGAGGGTCGCCGCCAAGGGGGTGATTGCGCCTGAAATAGCCTTCCAGACCGCTGAATTCTTTGACCTGTTAGCGCCCTACTGCACCTTCCCTGAGCCGCGGGACGCCTCGGAACTGGTGGAAGTAACTAGAGGATAAGACTAATCGGCCCGCTAATTTCTCTCTTGCCTCTTTGCCGCTTTCTTGCCAATATCCACACCTTTTAAGAGGAATTCTTCGCCCTAGAATGATGTCTGCAGGTGATGTGGTAGGTGTTTGCAACTGCAAACACCTACCACATCAGGGTTGACGGACCACTAGCCCCCTTACGCGGGGGGCGGGTCGGGGTGCGCGTGCGGTGTGCCGAGGTATGGGAAACCCGTGAGGAGGTCGGTGTGCGGCTTGAGCCCGTCGGGCGGTATCTTGCCCTTTGAGAGCATGGCTAGGCGGTGCGCGACGATGTGGTCGGTGAGCCGGCGGCCGTTTGGGTACCTGCCGGGCTTGGCGGGGTCGAAGCTCAGCATGTCGGGCAGGATCCCCTCGGCATCGATCACGGCTCTGGCCTCTTCGAGGGAGTAGCCCCCGACGTGCTCTAACACGTGGATGAGCTGGTCGAGGAAGCGCTCCCGGTCGTGAGCCGGCTCAGTCCGGTTGAATTCCGGTTTGATCTCGTCGGTGAAGAAGAAGTTCGCGAAGGTCGGGTGGCCGGAGCGATCGGCGGGAACGAGCTTGCCGTCGCGGCGGATGCTGACCCGCCCCCAGATGCGCACCGCCGGGTTGGTGCCGAGAAGGCGTGTCGGTAGCTCAAACGCCATGCTGAACACGTTATAGTTCGCAAAAAGGTCTTTGCCGGTCCAGCGGCTCGGGTCCGGAGCTCCCTCGAGGCCGGTGAAGTTTTTTCCGCCCTTGTGGTCGAACAGGTTCAGGATTCCCGCGAAGTCGATAAAGAAAGCGTCGCTGCGAAGTCCGGCGAAGAAAGTGTAGGGGCCCGACGTGTGGATGTGCGGCTCGGGACCGAACGACACCTCGACGTCTTTGAAGATCGGCTCCCCGGCGGCCTCAGCCGTACGGGCCTCTGAGCCGGTTGCCAGGTAGACGGTCGCACGCTGCCGACCGTCTCGCGGCTGGGAGAACACCAGGCTGAGCGCGACGTCGGTCTCGCAGTCGCCGTCGTTGTCGATGTTGATCCGGTACACGGCGTCGGGGTGGAACGCCGCCTCTTTGGCGAACGAGTTGCAGTTGAGGATCAGCACGGTCCTCGACGCGTCCGTCGGCACTTGGAAGGCATAGAGATCGGTGAGGTCGAGCCGGGTGTCCCCTTCGGGAGGACCGAGGTTCAGGCCAGTGAAGTGGTTCGACATGGTGTTCTCCTTACGATAAGGTAGTGTATTGGCGCCTACTTTGCTCAATTTCTGACAAAGGTCCAGGGCAGTTTTGTCGTCTCCTGCGCCGAACAATCCTGATTTATTCATCTGTATCGTAGCTGAGCGGCCGTCCAGGGATAAAAACGATGGTCTTGCCTTGACCCCAGTCTCGAATATGCAGGTTCACTCCTGGCTCAACTTCGAGAAATTATCGTTGGCTCATGAAGATCTCCTTTCGGGCAAAAAATTTGCGGTGGACTTATGGCTCGGTTCCGGTAATGGAGGCGCGGGATCGTCGGGCCTCAGAGGGAAAGGGCATTGGAGCATGTTTATCTAGGTAGGTATTATAGTCCGCCATGTCAAGAGAACTCGCCAAGATCAAGATAAGAATGAATGGTGGGAGGCAAGGCGAACCCAGTACTCTGAGAACCCGATACCAAATGAACCGGCGGAAAGGCGGGGAGGCGACATGCACCTACCACCTCC
>MGQK01000103.1:4181-6233 GCA_001797815.1 Deltaproteobacteria bacterium RBG_13_61_14
CTGGACGTTGCCTTCCGGAGATGCGGATTTCTCCACGCGCTGGCATGATATCAAAGCACGCTTTGCCGCACAAATTCCACGAGGAGAAAGACTTTCAGAGCGGCGCGTGAAAAAGGGAGAACGAGGCATTTGGCAGCGGCGTTTTTGGGAGCACGTCATCCGGGACGAACGCGATTATGAGCGTCACGTGGATTACATCCACTACAATCCGGTAAAGCATGGCCATGTGATGAAGGTTGCGGATTGGCGTTATTCCAGCTTTCACCGTTACGTGGAACGCGGCATTTACAACCTTGAGTGGGCGGCGGATGATGACGTTCGGCGACTGGAGATGGAGTAATGCTAAAGGCGGGATGCGCTTCGCTTTCCCGCCCTACGGGCTTGAATCTACCACACGGATCAAATGGACTAAAAATGGATCAAATATGAATTGGTTATTACCCCCGTCAGTACCGACTAGCGATATAGACGTGGTAGCCCTGGGCAATATGCGCTTTACTGCACTCCCAAGTGGTCTAATTTCCTGGCGCAGGAGATCTAAATTTTTACTATCTGCTTCTATACGTCTGCGAATCTCTTCTTGAAGCCGGGAGTAACTCTGTGGGTCGAGCATAATTGTTCTCCTACCCTATGCCATTCATTAAGATATAAGCAAATAGGCAAATCAACCTCTTTAGTTAAATTACACTTATACACAAGAAATGTCAAAACAATACATTTTCAGAGAAAGGAACGTTTTTGAGCGGACTATCGGGATATTCTATTTAAGAAGTTTAATATATTAACTAATATCTTGTCACTATCCACACCTTTTAATATGTTAAGATATCACCTCGATATGTATGCTCAGGAATACCGCCAAAAACTGACGACTCCGGCCAGGGCCGTGGAGGCCATTGCCAGCGGCGGCACCCTGGTGCACGCCATGGCCACCGGGGAGCCCCCGGCCTTGCTCCAGGCCATCGCCGAGCGGGTCCGGGCCGGGGACCTGCGGGAGATCAAGGTCTTTGCCCTCCTGCCCATGGAGCACGCGGCCCGGACTATTCTCGCCCCGGACCTCTCAGACCGCATCATCTCCCATTCCTGGTTCGTCAGCCCCGCGGACCGATGCCTCATCCGGGAAGGCCGCAACTACTTTGTGCCCAACGAATTCCACCAGCTTCCCCGCATCTGCCGGGACTTCATGGAGATCGACGTCACCCTGACCACGGTCTCCCCCATGGACCGGGCCGGTTTCTTCAGCTTCGGCACCACCAATGACTACATCTCCACCGCGGCCCGGCATTGCCGCCGCCTCATCGTGGAAGTCAACCCCCACATGCCCCGGGTCTTTGGGGATTCGCTGCTCCACGTGTCGGAAGTGGACGCCATCGTGGAAAACGACCTGCCGCTTCTGGAGATTGTGCCGTCGCCCCCCAAACCGGAAGCGGAGATCATCGGCCGGTTGCTGGCGGAGATGATTCCCGACGGCGCTACCTTGCAGTTGGGCATCGGCGGCATCCCCAACGCGGTGGTCCACTATCTGGAGGGACATAAGGATTTAGGGATTCACACCGAACTCTTCTGCCCCGGCATGATGCACCTCATCAAAAAAGGGGTGGTCACCGGCGTGAAAAAGAATCTCCACCCCCGGAAGCACGTGTTTACCAACGCCATGGGGGACCGGGAGATGTACGAGTTCATGCACGACAACCCCAGTATGGAGAGCTACCCGGTCTCCTATATCAATGACCCCCATATTATTGCTAAAAACGACCGGATGATCTCCATCAACTCCACCATCGAAGTGGATCTCCTGGGGCAGTGCAATTCCGAATACCTGGGAGGCTCGGAATACAGCGGCACCGGCGGGCAGTTGGACTATGTGCGGGGGGCCTTCAACTCCAAGGGGGGCATGTCCATTATTGCCTTTTATTCCACCGCGCACCAGGGGGAGACCTCCCGCATTGTGCCCCGCTTTGCCCCGGGCACGGTGATCACCACCCCCAGGATGGACACCCACTATCTGGCCACGGAATACGGGGTGGTCAACCTGAAGGGAAAATCCACCCG
>MGQK01000104.1 GCA_001797815.1 Deltaproteobacteria bacterium RBG_13_61_14
ATCTCGCGGCTTCATGATATCAGAGCTTCACTTGAAACTTAACGAATTTCAACCCCCGGTTTCATTTTTCCCCGCCGTTCTTTGCGGTCAAAGGATAATGGCCCCACCGGTCATAGGCTCCCCATATCATCTTTTCGATCCGGCCGGCTCACCGCCTTTTCCTGCTTTTCTTTTTCGAGGGCGATGCCCGCTCCATCTCCAGGCTCCGGCCGTTCAGCCGCACCCTTTTCACCCGGGACTGCGGGGGCAGGTCCACTTCGATGACCCGAGCGGGCAGGCGGGCCGTGACCGCCAATTCCCCTCGGAGGAGCGCGGCGCGGAGCTTGACCGCCCGGCCCGGTTCCTCGACCAATTCCCCTCGCGCCCTTCCCCGGGCATCGGGAAAAACCTTGAGCGTGAGCGGGTCCAGCGGTTTCTCCCCGGTGTGCTGCATGACCGGTCCGAGCGGAATCACCGTCCCTTCCCGGTAGAAGAACGGGACCCGCGAGAGCGGGCAGCGGTAGCTGATCCATTGTTTGCCCGGGTAGCGCCGGCCGGTCCAGTGGTCGTGCCAGGCGCCTTCGGGAAAATAGATCCGGCGTTGGTCGTCCTCGGTCAGGATCGGCGCCACCAGGATGGACCGCCCGAACAGGAACTGGTCTTCGATGTTCCAGGTGGTGGGATCATCCTGGAACTCCAGGCAGAGCGGGGCCATGACCGGAAGGCCGTTGCGGGCCGCATGGGCGGCCTCCGTATAAAGGTAGGGAATCAATCGGTAGCGGAGCTCGAGCATCCGGCGCGCGATGGCCTGCGTCTCCGGCGAAAAGTTCCAGGGCTCCCGGAATTTCGGCGGGCAGCCGTGCAGGCGCATGTGGGAGTTGAAGATCCCGAACTGGACCCAGCGGGTGTAAAGCTTGTCGTCGGGGACGCCGATGAACCCGCCCACGTCGTTGGACCAGAAGGAAAAGCCGCACAGGCCCAGGCTCAAGCCGCCCCTGAGCGAGCAGAGCATGTTCTCGAAGCTGGAGGAGTTGTCCCCGGACCAGTGCAGCGGGTAGCGCTGCGAGCCGGCATAGGCGGAGCGGGCCCAGATCACCGGCTGCGGGAAGAACTCCGCGGTCACCTCGAAGGCGGCTTTGTTATACAAAAGGGGATAAAGGTTGTGCATGGTCCGGCCGTCGCCCCGGGCGAAGGTCATCCGGTCCATCGCCCACTCGCCGAAATCGGCCTTGATGCAGGCCGCGCCCAGTTGGAAGAGCTTGCGCCAGCGCTCCTGATACCACTCCACGCCCTCGGGCTTGGAGAAATCAATCATGGCCATGGGCTTGAAGGTGAAAGCAAAGCCCTGGTCGTTCCCGGCAAAAGCGCCCCGCCGAAGACCGTCCTGGTAGAGCGGCAGCTTTTTCATCACGTAAGGGAATTGCCAGAGCGAGACGCGGAAGCCCTGGTCCCGGCACTGGCGGAACATAGCCGCCGGGTCCGGAAACCGGTCCGGCGCAAACTCCCAGTCGCACTCCCAGTCGGTCTTGAACCAGTTGGTGTCAATGTGGATCACGTCGCTCGGCCATTTTTCCTCCCGCAGGCGCTTGGCCACTCCCAGCACTTCCTCCTGGCTCCCGTAACTGATCCGGCTCACCCAGAGCCCGAACGACCACTTCGGCGGCACCGGGCCCCGGCCGGTCAGGTCGGTGTAGAGCCGGAGAATCTTTTTAAACGAAGGTCCGTAGAAAAAATAGTAATCCAGCAAGCGGCCTTCCACCGCCATGATCATATGGGGAAAGTGGCGGCTGCCCACCCAGAAGTTCATGGGCAGGCTCTCGTTAACAAAGATCCCGTAGCCCTGGGTGGAGAGGAAAAAGGGAATGGGCTTGTAGGTGCGGCCCATGGTGTTGCCCATGCCTTCCTTGGTCCACAGCCCGAGGGTCTGACCGCGGCGGTTCAGCGAAGCGAAGCGCTCGCCCAAACCATAGGTCGCCTCGCCCGGATTCAGGGTCCAATTCTCCACCGCGAAACTCATCCCCGAGCCCTGGTCGGCGACAAAACCCGTGGGCCAGGAATCCTGGGCATTGGGAAACGCGTTCTTCATCCGGCCGCCGGACTCGGTCAGGCGCCGGCCCCGGCCGTCAAAAATCTCGATCCGAAAATCCCGCTTGAACAGCGTGAGCTTGAGCTTCGGGCTTTTCAGGATGAACCGGTCCGGCGTCTCCTGGAACACGACCGTGAGCCGGGGGTCGGCCAGGTCGCCGATGACCAGGTCGGTGGCATGTTCCGGCACGGTCTCGCCCTCGACCGCGCGCAGGCGGAAAGCGTCGGCCCGAAGAAAGTCGAGGCGAAGCGTGATCCTTTGCCAGGGCGAGCCTTGGGTCTGGTATTCCAGAAAAAACTGGATCTTGCGCTGGGTATAGACCTGAAAGCCGCGGGCGGCAAAGAAAAATGAGTTGCCCTCGCGCCGGGCGGATTCCAGCTCCACGATGCAGTTGGCGGTCTTGTCGAACTGCTTGAAAATATTGGGACCGTCCAGGTCGCCTTCCGCATCGAGCGGGTGATCGCCCAAACCCACGTAAGAGTTGGGCACCCAGCCTTCGCTGGTCTTTCCCATGTTTCTTTCGCCTCCCGATTCCAGCGAAATGTTAGCTTTATTGGCGAGGCTTTGTCAAAGAAAATTTCCAGAAACCGAGCGAGAGCAGGAGAGTGAAAAGCGAAGCCAGGCTCGACCACAGCCCGATCCGAAAACTCCCGGGCACGAAGCGCAAAATAATGGCGCCGCCCCGGCCCGCGGTCAGGCGCCGGAAACCCAACTGATCGGGTTCGATCTTGATTTCCCGGCCGGACCTCCTCGCTTCCCAACCCGGATACCAGGACTCGGCCAGACGCACGGTCAGCTCGGAGCCCAGGACCCGGATTCCCCAGCGCCGCCAGAGGGAAGCGGGATCGAGCTCGACCCGGTCCGGGGCCGGGTGGCGGACGGTCATCTCGACCGGCTGGCCCCAGACCTCGGCCGTGGCCCGGGGCCGGGCGTTTTCATTTTTGTATAGATAGAGATCGGGATAGACCACGACCGGCGTCAGCTTCAAGGCCCCCTGGCTTCCGCTCCAGGGAGAACGCGAGACGATCCAGGTCACGTTCATCTCGTTGAGAAAATCGAGGCGGTTGCGCGCCAGGTTTTGCGGGTCGCGCAGCGACCTCGGGTCGGCTCGGACCGGCCGGCTTTTGACCCGGTGCAGCCAGGACGGATAAAGCAGAGCCAGGCGCCGGGCCGCCCGTGCCGGGACGGTGCGGGTGAAGGCGTCAATGGTATCGGCCTGGAGGCGAAGGCCCAGGTGAAAAGGCAGCCCGGAATCCGAAGAGTCGTGAATGGCCGGGACCTGATAGCGCTCATTGCCTGCCGTGTCTCCCAGGAAAGAGAGGAGGCGGGGATCGAGTTCGAAGGCCGTGGGGTCGGTCCGGGGCAGGTGGGTGAGCGCGAGCCCGTAAAGGTCCAGGACCACCAGCGCGATCGCCAGCGCGCTCTTGCCTCGAAAGGAGAGCCGGGTCAAAACCGATTGGCCGGGCAGCGCGATCACGCCGACGGCGACCAGGATCATGGAAAAAATCAGTCGCACATCCATTCCCCGGCGAAACCAGTAAAGGGAGACTGCCGTCGCCGCGCCGAAAACTACCAGGTAGCAAGCCCCGGCCCGGCCGGCCGGCAAGGGCGCGGACGGCGCGGCGGCGTCCCTGCCCTGGGCCCACTGGTCCAAGGCGAAAGTCGCCCCGAGCAGGAAAAAGATCTCGAGCACGGGCCAAAATTCAAGCGGCTCGGCCAGCATCCTGAGCCCGGGGAGGTTGGAATTCGCCAGGTTAAAAGGGGGCGCGTAGAGCAGGATGAGATAGATCGCCGCGGCCGGAAAGATGAACATGCGCCGGCGGACGTAGCTGAAGCGCCGGAGGCCATCGGCAGCCGGCAGGATGAGAAAGGCGCCGAGGAACCACGGGTCCAGGCCGGAGTTGGGGAAGGCGTAGGAAGCAGGGACAGGAATTGGGAACAGGGCCAGGAGCGGCACGGCGGCCAGAAGGCCGGGAAGATGCATCCGGGAAAACGTCTCGCCGGCCCAGAGAGAATGGCGGCTGAGCTCCAGGGCCGGGAGCAGTTGGGAAAAAGCCATCAAGGCCCCGATCCCGGCCGAGGCCGCGAGCGCGAGCAGGGGGGAGCGGCCCAGGGGTTTTTCTCGCTGGCGCAGGATCAGCTCAAAGCCGAGGCCGAGGACCGCGTAAAGCAAGAGCTCCAGGTCGCCACCCAAGACCATGGCCGCGAGCGAGACCGCGGCCAGGGTGAAGGACCAGGCGCGGGGCCGTTTGAGCAGGGCGAAAGCCGCGGCATACCAGCACGGCAGCCAGGCGCCGGTGTGGAGCGAGGGCGGGGAGTTGATGTGGCCGAACAGGAACCCGGAGAAGGCATACGCTGCCGCGCCGATCAAAGCGGCCGGAGCCGACCGCCCTGCCACTCTTAAGAGCGCGAAAGCGGAGATCGCGGCCAGGGCGAGGTGAAAAAAGATATCGAAGCTTGCGGCTTGGCTGTAAAGGGCAAAGCGGATTTGGAGCAGGACCCCGGGCAGGTAGAGCGAGCCGGTCTGGGCGACGGCGAGGAAAGGCATGCCGCAGAGGTCGTGCGGGTCCCAGAGCGGGAAGTGGCCGGAGAGGTAGCAGCGCCGGATAAAGGCGGCAAAGGGAATCCACAGGTTGCCGATGTCCAGGACTTCCGGTTGGTCCACCACACTCAGGCCGAAAAGTGAGGGTAAGAAGGCAAGCAGGCCGGCCAAGGCCAACAAGGCCGCGACCCAGGGCAAGTGGGAAAAAAATCGAATGGGGCCTGTGGTCTTCTCTTCCAGCTTAATCCCCGAACGGCTGGATGACCACTTTCATCGAGTCCCCGGCCGCGGCCACCAGTTGGAAGCCTTGGCCGGTCTCTTCCAGGGGCAGGCGGTGGGTGATCATCTCCGCGATCGGAAATTTCCCGGCCCGGATCAACTCGATCGCAATCCGGATCTCGGCCGGGTTGCAGGCATAGCTGGGAAGCAGGGTTACCCCGTTGCGCCAGAAGGCGTTGATCGGCACCGGCAGGTCAACCCCCGGCTCGGTGGTCGCAAAACACAGCACCGTGCCCCCGCGGTCCACCGACTCAAGCGCCTGCTCAAAAGCGGGAAATGCGCCGGTGCACACGATCACCAGGTCCGCCGGCCGGCCTTGGTTGATCTCCTTGACCCGCGCCGGGATATCGTCCCTGGCCGAGACCGCGGCGGTAGCGCCGAAGCGCCGGGCGAGCTCCAGGCGAAACTCGTTCACGTCGGTGGCGACGATGCGGGTGATGCCCGAGACTTTAGCGAGGACGAGGTGGAGCAGCCCGGACAGGCCGGCGCCGAGGATGAGCAAGGTCTGGCCCTGGCGCACCCCGGCCTTGCGCTGGCCCCGGACCACGCAGGCCAACGGCTCGATGAACACGCCCGCTTCGTAGCTCATCCCTGCGGGCAGGAGGAAGGTGCCCCGGTCCACGTTGATCCGGGGGATGCGGATGAACTCGGCAAACCCGCCGGGGTCGTAGTTGGTGGTGTGCAGGGTTTCACAGACGGTATGGTTATCGTTCAGGCAATAATGGCAGGTATTGCAAGGCACGTGGTGGGAGACAAAGACCCGGTCGCCGACCCGGTAACCCTTGACCCCTTCGCCGAGCTCCACGATCTCGCCGGCGATCTCGTGGCCCAGCACCCGGGGCGCTTGCTTGATCCGGTACCACTCGAGCACGTCGGAACCGCAAATGCCGCTCGCCCGCACCTTGACCAAAAGCTCGCCCGGGCCGATCCTGGGGGTAGGGATCTCTTGCAACCGGACGTCCCGGTTGCTGTAATACATGGCCACACGCATGGCAGCGGTCCCGGCTGAATCCAACCCGCGGGTTAGCGCCTCTTCTTGTCCTTTTTATGCTCTTTATGCTGTTTATGTTTCCCGCTTCCCTCGCCCCACTCGTCCTCTTTCCCCTTCTCCTCCGCCGGCCGCTCGTAGTAGCCCTGCCCCACCTTGATCTCTTTCGGGCTTTTGCCTCCGCCCAGCGCGATCCGCTTTTTCTCGGCGATTTTCGCTTTTTGGCTGCCCTCTTCCTTGAGCTCGAGGAAGATTTCGTAGGCCTCCTTGGGCGTCTTATTCTCGTGCAATAAAGCGCGCACCGCCCGGATCATGGCCACCGGGTCTTCCGACTGGAAGATGTTGCGGCCCATGTCCACCCCGACCGCGCCGTCCGAGATCGCCTGGTAGGCCATCTCCAGCGCCTCCGGCTCCGGCAACTTTTTGCCGCCCGCGATCACGATCGGCACCGGGCAGCCCTGGACCACCTTGGGGAAGCCGTCGCAGTAATAGGTCTTGACCATCCGCGCGCCCAGCTCCGCGGCGATCCGCGAGGCCAGGCCCAGGTAGCGGGCGTCCCGGGCCATGTCCTTGCCCACCGCGGTCACCGCCAGCGTGGGGATGCCGTATTCCTCGGCCTCGTTGATCAGGTTGGAAAGCCCGAGCAGGGTCTCCTTCTCGTGCTCCGCGCCCACGAAGATGGAGAGGGACACCGCGGCCGCGTTGAGCCGGATCGCCTCCCGGATGGTGGTGGTGATGCCCTCGTTGTCCAGGTCGCGCAAGATGCTGGTCCCGCCCGAGACCCGGAGCACGATCGGCGTCGAAGTCGTGCCGGTGACCGAGGTGCGCAGAATCCCCCGGGTCAGCATCAGCGCGTCCGCATACGGCGCCAGCGGACCGATGGTTTCCGCCGGCACCTCCAGGCCGCTGGTCGGGCCCAAAAAGTAGCCGTGGTCCACCGCCAGCATCAGCGAGCGGCCGGTCTCCGGCCGGATGATCCGCGCCAAACGGTTTTGCATGCCCCATTCCATGATCTCAAACCCCCTTTGCGAAGAAAATCAGTCGGTCGGTTAAAAATAGAAACTGCCTTTTCGTCTCATGAAAGTAACCGCGCCTGGCCAAATCGAAAAAATCTCAGGGATGGCTTTAGGTTATGGAATCAGGCCGTAATTGTCAAGCATGGGGTCCCTGCCTAAATCTCCGGCTAAGAATTTATCACCTTGATTTTTAGGCAATTGCCCTTTTCGTCAGGGTGCGTTAGGCAAAGCCGTGGCTGTGGCCTGGTAGGGGCACGGCATGCCGTGCCCCTACTTCTTAGCCGGAGATTGAGGACCTCTTGCCCTCCCTCAGTTTGTGACCGCGCCGCGTATTTTCGGTCTTCGTAGAGGCGCAATTGATTGCGCCCACCTCCCGGCAAGGGCGCGATAAATCGCGCCCCTACCCCCGGTTTCCGGAAAAATGAGGGAGGGCAAGTGGGGTCCCTGCCACCCGCCCGCCTTCCCCCACCCAATCCTCACCGCGGCTTGACTTTTCCTCCAGAACCCTCTAAAACTGGGCCAAAACCTGGTCGGGGGTCCTCGATGTCGGAACGGGTCGCCATTGTCGGCGTCAAGCAGTCGCGCTACCAAGCGGAAAAAAAATCCCAGCACCTGACCGAGCTGGTCTATGAAGTAGTGAATGGACTGTTCGCCGGCCTCGGCATCACCCCGGCCGGGGTGGACACCATCGCCTCCTGCTCCCAGGACTTCATTGACGGCCGCACCATCTCCAACCGCACCATCCCCGAGGTCGAGGGCGCTTATCTCAAGAGCGAGGCCAAGGTGGCCGGCGACGGCAGCATGGCCGTCTTCTTCGGGATGATGCGCATCCTCTCCGGCAAATACCAGACCTGTCTGGTGCTGGCCCACGCCAAGATGAGCGAGGGCGCGCAGAACGTGATCGCCAACGCCCAGTTCGATCCTTTTTACCAGCAAGCACTGGGCCTGGACGAGCTTAACGCCGGCGCGCTCCAGGCCCGCCGCTATTTGCACCGCTACAAACTCGCCGAATCGCTCCTGGCCGAAGCCGCGGCCAAGGCGCTCTCCATCGCCGCTCAAAACCCGCTCGCCTTCCGGGGCCGCGAGACTACTCCGGCCGAAGTGCTGGCCTCGCCCATGCTCGCCAGCCCGATCCGCGAGCTGATGGCATTCGCGCCGGCCGATGGCTGCGCCGCGCTGCTCCTGGCGAATGAATCGGTCGCTGCCCAATTTACGGATAAGCCGGTCTGGATCGCCGGCGCCGGCCAGGCGGTGGACGCCTATTATCTCGGCGACCGCGATCTTTCCGAAGTGAAAGCGCTGCAAAGCGCGGCCAGGAAGGCCTACAAGATGGCCGGAATCAAGGACCCCAGGCAGGAACTCGACCTGGTGGAGCTGACCGACTTTTATTCCTACCAGGAGCTGATGTGGATGGAGGGATTAAACCTGTGCAAGCGGGGCAAGGCCGGGGAGATGCTGCTAGCCGGCCGGACCGCGATGGACGGCGAGCTGCCGGTTAACCCCTCCGGCGGCGTGCTCGGCGGAAATCCGCTCTGCGTGGCCGGCCTGGCCCGCGTCATCGAGTGCTTCCTCCAAATCCGGGGCGAGGCCGGCGAGCATCAACTCCCGAAACCGGTCAAGACCGCCGCGGCCCAAGGCTGCTACGGCCCGGCCGGCCAAAGCCAGTGCGTGATCGTATTAAAAAGTGATTGATCTCTTTGTCAAGAAAGCTTTTGCATAGTAAAGGTAATTTGAAATATCCTTGTCAGACAGGGATCTCGTTATGTATTATGTGAAGCTCTGACCCCGATCTTCCCGCTGGACATGCCTACCGACTCCTGCCAACGGCCAACTGCCAACCGATTTCCATATCACCTTGCCACCCTGACACCTTTTCTTGGCGAGTACTGGCTGGCCTTCAAGGAACCGGGCCAAAGCGCGGTTCGGGACCTTTCTCTACCCAAGACCAGGTTGTTTTTCGATCAACTGGACCAACTAGTCCCTGATTTCGGCATGGCGGGGAACCGGGGCTTTACGCCCATTCCTGGGATTCGCATAAATATCATGACGCGAGCCATGTCGGTGTAGATAACAGCCACGTTGCACCAGAGAACGCACGAATTCGTTACGTTTCACAGATCCACACCAACCTCGAGGGTCTGCGCGCCGGCATGTTCCGGCTCGGGCTCCGACTCCAGCATCATGCGGCAGGCGTCAGCGATATTCTCTTTGAGCTCTTCCAGTGATTCGCCTTGGCTAAAGACCCCTGGGACCTCCTTTAGCCTTCCGATAAACCACTCTTCTTCTCTCCAATATTCCAGAGTGAAAAAACGCTTCATTTTTCACCTCCGAAATCAGCCTATCAGGTTTCGCCGTATTTTTCAATAACCTTTGAGTTGGTGAGTTGGGGGTCAAAGCTCAATGCTGTTCAGATAAGAAAGGATTTTCACGCAAAGACGCAAAGGTGCAAAGACGCAAAAATTTAAACCCTTGGCGGCTTACCATCCTTTGCGGCTAAGCCGGCGAACTTGAGCCGCAGAAGCGGAGGAGTTCCCAAGACGCCATGTTTCTTGGTTTTTTTAACCTTTGCCACTTTGCGGCTTTGCGTGATAATTCCTCCGTCTGCAATATCCCTTAACTGAACAGCATTAGGTCAAAGCTTCACTTGGGGAAATTTGGGGACACCATACTTAATTCCCGGCTATCGCGCCCGGTAGTCCACGGTCATTTCCCGGGAGTGGAGGACTTTTTCCAGGTCCAGGTAGATCAAGAGCACCTTTTTGGCCTGGCCTTCGATCACGGCCTCTTCTTCGTAATAGCCCTTGACGAACTCGGCGCGGACCTGGGTGGACCCGGTCGCCGGGGGCTTAAGCTCCGCCGCCGGCCGGTTGGTAATTTCCACCACCCGCTCGGTGATGATGGCCGTGTTCAGCTCCCCGACCTCCACCACGATCAGCCGGGCCTGCTCGGTGAGCGGATTGAGCTTGAGCTGGAACAGCCAGCGCAAGTCCACCACCGAGGTGATCCGGCCCCGGAGGTTGACCACGCCCAGCACGTACTCCGGCACCTGGGGCACCCGCACGATGCCCGGCACCTTGATGATGCTCTTGCACAGCGGCGCGTCCACCGCGTAAAACTCGTCAGCCAGCCAGAAGGTGACCAGCTGCAGTTGCGCCTCCTGGGTGTCGGCCTCGGCCTCGCTCAGGCCGTGCCAATACTCCTCTTTCATCTGCTCCAGGATCTTCTGGGTATCGTAGGTCGCGAGCTTGCTTTTCTCCGCCATGTCTCACTCCAATCCCAGCACATTCTCCACTATAGCGAGAATCTTTTTCTCGGTAAAGGGCTTCTCGATGTAGAGGTCGGCGCCCTCGCGGAAGCCGGCGCCGTGGTCCTCATGCAACTCCTTCACGGTCAGCATCACCACCGGGATGGTGCGGGTGGCGTCGTCGCGCTTGAGCCGGCGGCAGACCTCGTAGCCGTCCATCCGGGGCATCAACAAATCCAGGAAGATCAAGTCGGGCCGGGCATCGCGCACCCGGACCAGCGCCTCGTAGCCGTCCTGGGCCGAGATCACCCGGAACCCGTTCGCGGTCAGGACATCTTCCAGGATCTCGCGCACCGTGGGGCTGTCGTCCACCACCAGCACCGTGCCCCGCACCTCGGTCTTGTCCGCCCGGCGCAGCGCCGTGCCCGCGGCCAGGAGCGCCCGGGGCTCGAAACTGTCCGTGAGCCAGTGCAGGTAATCGTTCTGCTTGGGCGTGTCGGTGAAGATCACGTTGACAAAATAGCGCAGCTCCTTGAGATACCGGACCAGGGCCAGGCAAGTCTCCCCTCCCCTGCCCTCCCGGGTCTGCCGGAAATCAAGGATGTTGCCCCGGATAAGATCGCGGCAGGCCCGCTCGAACTCCGGACCGGCAAACCACTCCCCGGCCAGCGCCGGGCCTTCCTGCGTCTGCATCCGGTCAAAGCTGAAAACCGCCTCGCCCTTGGCGTTGCGCAGCTCCAGGTAAAAGCCGCCCTCCATCTCCGCGACCAGGCCGAGCGCGATCTTCTCCAGCTCGGCCCGATACTGGCGCTGGAAATCCTCCCAGGCGATGTCCACGGTCTGGATTTCCGGCTCGATGTCGCGCCGCAGCCGGAACACCCCGTTGCGCCAGGAGATGAGATGGTAGGCTGACTCCTTGCCCTTCAGGCTCTTGGTGGCCGCGTGCACCATGCGGCCGTCCTGGAAATAAAAGTGGCCCTCCTCCCCGCCGTAGCGGATCCAGAGGTAAGCGCTCGTCCCGGTCTTGCACACCGGCTCGATCAGCTCGAGCAGGCTCTCCTCTTCCAGCCGGCCCAACAGGTCGCGGCCGTCCTTGCTGGTCACGGTCTTGACCATGCTTAAAACCGCTCCTCGACCGAGCGCGAAGCCCGCTCCGACTCCGTCACCAACCGGGCCACCAGGTCGGCCACCTCTTGCGGCACAAACGGCTTGCTCAGGTAAGCTTTCACCCAGACGTTGTAAGTAAAAGCCATCTCCGGGTCTTTCTCTTTGAAGGTCAGGATCACCACCGGGATTGCTTCCAGCGCCGGCTGGCTCTTCAGCCACTGCAGGAACCGGTAAGCGCTCAGCCGGCTGTGGAGCACGTCCAGGATCACGCCGGCCGGCGGCGATCCGCGGGTGAGAAGACTCTTGGCCTCCGCCTCGTTTTCCGCAAACTCGGCTCGCAAGCCCCGGCCGGCCAGGTTCAGCTTGAGCGTGTCCTGGATAAACGGCTCCTCATCCAGGATCAGCACTCGCCTGGCCGGCTCCTCCTTCGACGCCGCCCGGTTCATGCCCGGCTCCGCGCCAGCCCGACCTGGCTCCGGTGGATCTCGCAAATCTGGATCAGCGATTCGCGCGAAAGCCCGCCGCTGAACTGGAGCGAGGGGTTCTTCGGGTCGCGCTCCAGGATGGTAAGCGTGTTGGCAAACTCGCGCCGCGCGTCCCGGGGCCGGTCCAGCCGCAGGTAGAGGTTGGCCAGGTTGAAGCGGGCCATAGCAAAATCCCGGTCGAGCAGGAGCACGCGCTGGTAGTAGTCCACCGCCGAGTCCAGCCGGCTGCCTTTCTCATCCAGGAGCGCGAGCAAAAAGTAAATTCCCGGCAGGAGATCATCGCAGCCCCGGGCCCGCTCGCACTGCTCCCGCGAAGCCTCGTCCGAACCCTGGTTCGCGAGCAGAAGCCCCAGGCCCAGGTGCGCCCGGGCCGAGCGGGGATAGTGCGTGAGCATCTCCTCGAACCGGGCCCGCGCCGCCTCGAACTTTTCCTCGGCGAAACAACTCATCCCCGCCTCCCACAGCGCCGCCTCAGCCGGCACCGGCTCCGGCAAGGCCGTTCGGGGAGCGGCAGCTTCCGCCCGGACCGCGGAGAGAGGCGAGGCGGCCGGCGCGGGTGGCGCCGGGAAAGGCTTGCTGTCCAAAGCCTCCAGCAAGTGCTCGCGCTGGAGGGGGCGGTGCAGATGGGGAAGGTCCTTGACGCGGGGCTTCTTAGGCTCGCGCGCCTTGGTGTAGAAAAAGGTCTCCGGGGTGTGGACGCTGCAATAGTCCTCGCTGATCCGGAACAGGGTCTCCGAGTAGCCCAGGATCAGGTAGCCGTCCTCCGCCAGGAGCTCGTGCAGCCGGGCCACCACCCGCCGCATCGCGTCCTGCCGGAAATAGATGAGCACGTTGCGGCACAGGATCACGTCGAAGATCTCGCCCGCGGCCAGGTGCGAATAATCTTCTTCGGAAAGGTTGAAGTGGAGGAATTCCACTTGCCGGCGCAGTTCCGGGACCACCCGGAAGTGCTTGCCCTCGGGCCGGAAATAGTTGCGGAGCTCTTCGGCCGACACCAGCCGGAGCTTCCGTTCCGAATAGACGCCGGCCTCGGCCCGCTCCAAGAAGTCGCGGTTGATATCGCAGGCCCGGACCCGGAAGTCCCAGGTCGCCGGCGCCGGCGCCACCCGGTGAAAACTCATCACCAGGGAGTAGGCCTCTTCGCCGGTGGCGCAGCCGGCGGAAAGGACCCGCAGCCGGCGACTGGTTGCGCCCCGCGCCTCCAAGAGCCGCGGCAGGATGTATTGCTCCAGCGCCACGAACTGGTCCGGCGTCCGGTAAAACTGGGTCTCGCCCACGGTCAGCGAGACCACCAGCTGGTTCAGCTCTTCCCGGCCCTCCCGGTGCACCGTGAGAAAATGGTAGTATTCCTCGAAGGAACTGTGGCCCAGCTCGATCATGCGGCCGGCCACCGCCCGCTCCAGGTCCGCGAGCCTCCGGTCCTCGAACATCAGCCCGCACGATTCCATCAGGAACTCCTGGAACCGCTCGGCTTCCTCCGGAAGCATCCGCATGGAATAAATCGTGGTCACACGGTCACCCTGATACTAAGTTTTGAATTTTACCACCCCATCTGAAAAATGCCAAGACTCGGAGAAAGCCCGTTTCAGGCCAGGGAGATGGGTGAGGCATCATCCCCTGCTCGGGGTCAGGCGAATTTTTTCTCGATCGCGCTGATGGCGTCGTCAAGGATGGCGGTGATCCGGTCGAGGTCGGCCGCACTCACGATGTAGGGCGGCGCCAGCAGGACATGGTCGCCGGCAATGCCGGAGACCGAATAGCCGCCGGGATAGACGTAAAGCCCGCGCTCCATGCACTCGCTTTGGAAGTGCATCCTCACGTTCAGGGTCGGGTCAAAGGGCGCGTTGCCCTGGCTGCGGTCGCGGACGAACTCGATGCCCAGGAGCAACCCCTTGCCGCGCACGTCGCCCACGATCCGGTGGCTTTCCTTGAGCGCCTCCAGCCGGGGCAGCCAGTAATCGCCCATCTCGGCCACGCGCTCGATCAGCTTGTCTTCGCGTAGAATATTCAGCACCTCCAGGCCCACGGCCGCGCTCGCCGGGTGCCCGCCAAAGGTGTGGCCGTGGATAAAGGCATGGCTGGAGGACTCCCGCAGGACCTTGAGGATCCCTTCTTCCACCAGCACCGCGCCCAAGGGCGCATAGCCGGAAGAAAGCCCCTTGGAAAGGCAGATCATTTGCGGCCGAGCCTTGTAATGCTGGGAGGCCAGGAACTTGCCGGTCCGGCCGGTGCCGCTCATGACCTCGTCGCCGATCAGGAGCACGTCGTGGGTCTCGCAGATTTCCCGGATGCGCTGGAGGTAGCCCAGCGGCGGGGCCACGCCCGGAGCCGACGCGCCGACGATCGGCTCGAAGATAAAGGCCGAGATCAACTCCTCGCCCTCGGCGATGATCGCCCGCTCCAGGTCTTCAGCGCATTCCAGGTGGCAGCGATCCGGGGTGAGGTGGAAGGCGCAACGATAGCAATAGGGCGGGCTGATGCGGGGAAAGCTGAAAAGCATGGGGGAGAACTTGTGGCGGCGATAGTGGTGGCCGGTCAGGGAGAGCGCGCCCAGGGTGGAGCCGTGATAAGAGATGGAACGGGCGATCACCTTGTGCCGCTCGGGCCGGCCCTTTTCCAGGTGGTATTGGCGCGCCAGCTTGATCGCGGTCTCCACCGCCTCGGAGCCGCCCGAGGTGAAATAGACCCGGTAAGGTCCATCGTCCATCATTTTGACCAGCGCCTCGGACAGCCGCAGGATCGGCTCGTTGGTAAAAGCGCTCATGTGCGTGAAGGCCACCTTCTCCGCCTGCCGCATCCAGGCCTCCATCACCCGCCGGTTGCGGTGGCCCAGGCAGACCACCGCGGCGCCGGAAGCGCCGTCAATGATCTCGCGGCCCTGGTCGTCGTAGAGGTAGATGCCTTCGGCGCGCACGATCAGGGGGTAACGCTTTTTCAGGTCGCGGTAGAAAATGAAGTCTTCGGTCAAGGTCGGGTTCATGATCCGGGATGGTCCTTTCGGGGCGGGTGGAAGACGTTGAGCGAGACCACCGGCTCGCTGTCCTTGGGGACTTCCGCGGAGTGGAGTGCGCCGCCCGGGATATAAAGGGTCTCGCCCAAGGCGAGTTCGAGGGCGTGGCCATCAACCGAGAAGCGGATGCGGCCGGCGAGGATCACCGTGAGCTGGGCCGCCTCGTGCTGGTGCGGGGGAAAAACCGCGCCCGGCGCATAACGGTAACGCACCACGGTGAAGGGGCCGGCGTGCCAGACGCCCCGCTCCACGCCCGGCCGGACCGCTTCTTCCACAAACCTCAGCTTTTGCGCTTGCTCGGATTTCACGAGAACACCGGCTTTTTTTCAGTATAACCGATTCGGCCGGGATCGCAACTTTTTCCTCCCTGGGGTCAGGTCTTTAGTTTTTAGTTAATTCATTTATGAATATAGTTGAAGGGGCGGGAGAGCTCTCGTTCCGCCAAGGGACACCGCAAGAAACCGGTGGCCCCATGCTCGTGGATTCTCAAATCCGGTTGATCTTATTGGCAAAAGCCGCGGCTTCTTCCGGGCTCGCCGGAAAGATAAAGAACCGCAGCCGCACCGGGACCGCCTTGGCGTTCTGGATATCAAAGCTCACCGTCTGCTTCCGCGAGTCCACCCCGCCGGCCAGCACGCCCATCCGGTTCTCCCGCACCAGCCACCAGCCCTGGCCTAGACCAATCAAGCCGTTGGGCAAGCCAAGATGAATTTGGAAAGGCTTCATCTCCGAAAACGGGATCTCGCGCACCTCGGTCTCCAGCCCGGCCGGAGAATAGGCCACCACCGGCTCGGAAAGCGGCAAGGAAACCGAAATCAACCCCGAGGCGACCGCCGGCGTCTTAAATGTAACCTCCGCTACAAAAAGATTTTCCCGGTCCTGGGCCTTTTCCCAGATCACCTGGCTGTGTTTGGCCCGGCCGGAGATGGTGATCATCACCGGCGGCTCTGAGGCCGGCTGCCAGGCGTAGCCCAGGAACTCCTTGGCCGAAAGGCGCGGCGGCTCGGTCAGGTCCAGGGCCAAGAGCGCGGCCGCGTGGTGGTTCTTGGAGAAGCGGATCTCCACCGGCAAGGGGTACCAGCCGGTCGGGTCCGAGACTTCCGCATTGAGCAGGTGGCCCCAGGCCTTCTTCAAGCTAGCCTGGTCCCGGCCCTGCTCCTCCGCGGTGAGCAGCGCGTCCCGCACCAGCCAGTCCCCGGTCCGCAGCTCGTAATCCTCTTCCCAGTGCGCAAACCCGTAATAGCCCATCCACTGGAACACCCCCGAGCCGTCCTCCGGCCGCCAGGGGCTGTCCAGTTGCGGCTTCAGTGCCGCAGGTTTGAAACCGGTATCGCTTAACGCCTGCCGGTATTCGCTCACCGTCGCGATCTTGTAACCGTCCGCCTCCGCGGCCTGCAAGTCCTTTTCCAGCTTCTTCATGGCATGGCCCGTGGCCCGGATGATCGCCGAAAAATAAGGGTCCGAGCCGCCGGTGGCCGCGACCTCCCCGTCGCCCAAGAAAAGCCAGCGCACCCGGATCGGGCCGTTGGGGTCGGTCACGTCGCGCTTCTCGATCACGTCCAGGCCGCGCACGCTGTAATAAGGGAAGCGGTCGTCATCCTGGAACCACGCATATTGGTCATGGTTCAGCACGAACACGCTGTAGCCATGCTCGCGGCCGAAATCCGCCAACCCCTCGCCGAACTGGGCCTCCTGGGTGAAGATCACCCCGCTGCGCTTGAACCCGTAGCGCTGAAAAATCTCCTCGTTCAACTGGAAAGACCACTCGCGGTCGCGGCGGGGATAAGCCAGGATCAGCTCGTCGCCGTAGTGAAACGAGACCAGCTCGGCTTGGCCGCCCTCCACCAGGGTCTTGAAATTTCTGAGCACCTCCGGGTAATTCTGGTCCAGGTATTCGAGGTATTGGCCCTGCATCTCAAAGTCCGCGTGCCATTGCGGGTGGGCCAGGTAAAAGTCCACCAGCGGCACCAAGCCCTGCTCCACGCACCGCCGCATCGCTTTTTCACTGCCGGCGATGTATTGGATATTGAAATGATACATGTTCAGGAGATAGCCGGGCGCTTTGGTCCCCGCGGAGCGGCCGGACCCGACCAGGAGACAGCCCAAGAGGACCCCTACCATCAAAACCCGTTTGCTCATCGCTTTGCTCCCCTCCTGCCTGATTTCCTCGCCCAGCTTAAACCTCCCGGCTCCCACTGTCAACGCCGGCTGATCCTTACCCACCCTCATTTTTCCGGGAACCGGGGGCAGGAATTGTGATTGGGGTCAGAGCTAAACTTTAAACTTTTCAATTCTGCATAATGAAGAATGTGAAAGGTGAAGATCTGCCCCCGAAGTGCACCGTGCACTGTCCACTCTTTTCGTTCACGTTCACGTTCAAGTTCAAGATTAGGTATGTCGTATGTCGGGTTAGAACCTCAAGCCTCTTGCCTCATGCATCAAGCCTCATGCCTATTTTTTCTGAGGGCGGATGGGTAAGGTTTGAGGGCGCATGGATAAGCTTTGAGGTAGTATCGGGATGCGATGAGGGCGTAATGGTAACCCTTGAGGTCGTAACGGCATTCGGGCTGGTTTTGGCCTTTTTTGCCGGGTTGTTTCGAGAACGGCTCTGGTCTGAAAGGAAATTAGTTTTATAATTCGGGAAGTTGCGTTAACAGGAAAAAGCCGGGTTAAAGACCAGCAGGCTTTGCCGGCATCAACCCGAGGAGTGCGGAAGGTTTTCCTGCAAGCCGGCCGGGCTTGATCCGAAAATTGACAAAAAAGAATTTGAAAACAAGAGGTTACGACCGTGAGGACCGGCCCTATCTTTGCTGCTATCCAAGCCATCCAGTCATCCTTCTATATTATGGAAAAACGTTGCAGTTTTGGGGGCATTATTAGCCGTAACCCATTGTAATGACAATAGTTATCGGCTGATTGGACCGGCCAGGCAAGAAAGAGCAAAGCTCCGTCAGATTTAATAACCCTGCAAAGTTCTCGCTTGCGTTTCAGGCGGAATATGTGCTATTTTATATTCGCCTCTCTTGGGTAGTTCATCTCACGCGAGAAGCCGGAAAATCGGACAAGGAGTTTTTCCATGGCGAAATCTGTGATTGTTTCCGCGGCAAGGACGGCGGTGGGATCGTTCCAGGGCGCGCTGGCTTCCATCCCGGCGACCAAGCTGGGCAGCATCGTGATCCAGGAAGCGCTCAAGCGGGCGGGCGTGGACGCGGCGCTGGTGGATGAGGTGATCATGGGCTGCGTGCTCCCGGCCGGGTTGGGCCAGGCGCCGGCGCGGCAGGCGGCGATCGGGGCCGGCTGCCCGGTCTCGGTGAGCGCTACCACCATCAACAAGGTCTGCGGCTCGGGGCTCAAGGCGGTGATGCTGGCCGACAGCATGATCCGGGCCGGCGACGCCCAGATCGTGGTGGCCGGCGGCATGGAGAACATGAGCCGGGCGCCCTACCTCTTGCCCGGCGCGCGCGACGGCTGGCGCATGGGCCCGCAGACCGCGGTGGACTCGATGATCAACGACGGGCTGTGGGACCCCTACAACAACTGCCACATGGGTTCCTGCGCGGACCTGTGCGGCAAAAAGTATGAGATCAGCCGCGAGGAGCAGGACGCGTTTGCCATCGCCTCGTATAAGAAAGCGCTGGCGGCTCAGGAAGCGGGCAAGTATAAGGCCGAGATCGTAGCGGTGGAGATCCCGCAGAAGAAGGGCGCGCCGGTGGTGGTGGACCGGGACGAGGAGCCGGGCCGGGCCAACTTCGAGAAAATTCCGAAACTGCCGCCGGCGTTTAACAAGGACGGCACCGTGACCGCGGCCAATGCCTCGAGCCTCAACGACGGGGCGGCGGCGATGGTGGTGATGAGCGAGGCCAAAGCCAAGGAACTCGGGCTGAAGCCCATGGTCGAAATCGTGGGACACGCCCAGTTTGCCCGGGAGCCGGAGTGGTTCACGATCGCGCCGAGCGGCTCGATCGAGCGGGTGCTCAAGAAGACCGGGATCAAGCTCAAGGAGATTGACCTGTTCGAGTTGAACGAGGCCTTTTCGGTGCAGGTGATGGCGGTGGCCAAGGACATGAAGGAGCTGGGCGGGCTTGACATGAGCAAGGTCAACGTCAACGGCGGGGCCGCGGCCATCGGCCACCCGATCGGCGCGAGCGGGGCGCGGATTTTAACTACCCTGCTTTTTGCCATGAAGGACCGCCAGGCCAGGACCGGGTTGGCCAGCCTGTGCATCGGCGGGGGCGAGGCGGTGGCCATGATCGTTCGTTCGTTATGTTAACATTTGGGGTCTGACCCCAATGTTAAGTAAGGAGGGGAAAGATGCCGGATGCGAGCCTGGTGCTGCTGAGCGTGGAGGACGGGATCGGGCTGATGACGATCAACCGTCCCAAGGCCCTGAACGCGCTGAACGTGGAGACCCTCTTGCGGCTGGAAGAGGTGATCGAGGAGTGCGGCCGGCGGCCGGAGGTGAAGGTGCTGATTGTGACCGGCGCGGGCGAGAAGTCTTTCGTGGCCGGGGCGGACATAGGGGGGATGCTGGGGATGGGAGTGGCCGAGGGCCGGGCCTTTTCCGAGCTGGGCCAGCGGGTGTTCGGAAGACTGGAGAAGCTGCCCAAGCCGGTGATCGCCGCGGTCAACGGCTACGCGCTGGGCGCGGGCACCGAGTTGGCGGTGGCCTGCGACATCGTGCTCGCCTCGGAGAAAGCGCGCTTCGGCCAGCCGGAGGTGAACCTGGGGGTGTTCCCCGGGTTCGGCGGCACCCAGCGGCTGCCCCGGCTGTTGGGCAAGGCGCGGGCCAAGGAGATCATCTTCAGCGGCGAGCAATTCGACGCGGCGCGGGCGCTGGCGATCGGGCTGATCAACCGGATCTGCAAGCCGGAGGAATTGCTGGACGAGGCGAAGGAGCTGGCCCGGACCATGCTGAGCAAGGGCATGGCCGCGATCGGCCTGGCCAAGCAGGCGATCGAGGCGGGCAGCGAAGTGGATTTCGAGAACGGCCTGATCATCGAGCGGCACTGTTTTGCCCAGTGCTTTGACACCAAGGACCAGAAAGAGGGCATGACCGCCTTCCTGGATAAGCGGGAGCCGAAATTTATCGGGAAATAGTGCACAGTGGATAGTGCACAGTTTAAGATCAAGAGATGAGCCGCAAGTTTCAAAAAGGTGAACGGGTCCAGTTTTACCAGGACGGGAAATGGATCAAGGGCAAGGTCACCGCGGTGCTGGGACCTTCGCGCCGGATCCTGACCGACCAAGGCCCGAGCGATAGAGTCTCGGTCAGCCGGCTAATCAAGGCCAAGGACTCGGTGCTGCTGCTGGAGACGCGGCTGGAGCAAGCGCTGAACAAGCCGGACCGCAACTACACCGAGCTGTTTGTCCGGGCGCTGCGGGCCAACCTGGTGGACATCCACCACGAGAAGGTCCATACCCGCCAGGATCTGCGCAACTTTTTGAAAGAGCAGACGCCGGGAAAGGACATCCGCTTCATCCATATTATCGGTCACGGGAAAGAGGCCGATGATAAAGGCCCCACCCGGATCTCGTTGACCTTTGAGGACGTGGACCTGAAAAAGAACGCCAACCTCTTCCGCGGTCTGGACGGTAAGATCATCATCTTCTCCTCCTGCGAGATCGGCCGCGACCGCGAGGCTTTGCTCAAGATCCTGGAGAAGAGCAGCGCCCAGTGCATCTATGCCTACAACCGGGAAGTGGACGACTGGTATTCGATCATTGTCGAGCTTTTGCTCTACGACCGCTTGATCAACCAGCCGGACTGGCCGCCGGAGCGGGTGGGCCGCGAAGTGCAGAAGTCGTTGAACCTGCTGGGGGTCAAGCCGGATGGGCTCCGGCGCTGGGGCCTCAAGAGCTCGGCTTTGGTCTGGGTGACACAAAAGGACTTGAAGGCAGAGAACGGGAAGAACGAGACCAACGGCCGGGAAAAGACTTGAACGAGGTCGGCGCGGACCAGAGAGTAAAAAGCCGCTGGCTATTGGTCGCGACCGAGTGCCGGGGGTGAGGGAGTGAGCGATGTTTGATCTGAGCGAAGAGCAAAAGATGATTCAGGACATGGTCCGGGACTTTGCCCAGAACGAGGTGCGGCCCCGGGCCGAGCAGATTGATCGGACCCACGAGTTCCCGGCCGACCTGGTGAAGAAGATGGCGGAGCTGGGCTTGATGGGGGTGGAGGTGCCGGAGCAATGGGGCGGCGCCGGGATGGACCCGATCTGCTACGCCATCGCGGTGGAAGAAGTCAGCGCGGCCTGCGGGTCCACCGGGGTGATCCTCTCCGCCCACAACTCTTTAGCCTGCGCGCCCATCGCCAAGTTCGGCACCGATGCGCAAAAGGAGAAGCACCTGAAGCCGTTAGCCTCGGGCCAGGCCGTGGGGTGCTTCGGCCTGACCGAGCCCAGCGCCGGCTCGGACGCCGGGGCCATCAAGACCCGGGCCGAGCTCAAGGGCAAGGAGTGGATCATTAACGGCACCAAGATCTTCATCACCAACGGCAAGGAGGCCAAGACCTGCGTGCTCTTCGCGCGGAGCGAGGATGCGCCCGGGCATCGCGGGATGAGCGCCTTTATCGTGCCCACCGACGCGCCGGGGTTTGCGGTGGGGAAGCTGGAAGAGAAGCTCGGGATCGTGGGCTCGAGCACCGCGGAGCTGGTGCTGGAAGACTGCCGCATCCCCGGGGAGAACCTGCTGGGCGAGCGCGGCCAGGGCTTCAAGGTGGCCATGTTCACGCTCGACGGCGGCCGGATCGGGATCGCGGCCCAGGCCGTGGGCATCGCCCGCGGGGCGCTGGAGGCCGCCGTCGCTTTTTCCAAGGAGCGGGTCCAGTTCGGCAAGCCCATTGCCGAGTTCCAGGCCATCCAGTGGATGCTGGCCGACATGGCTACCGAGATTGACGCGGCGCGGCTCTTGCTCTGGCGGGCCGCGGCCATGAAAAAGGCGGGCGTGCGCTACTCCAAGGAGTCGGCCATGTGCAAGCTCTACGCGGCGGAGGCGGCCGAGCGCGCCACCACCAAGGCGGTGCAGATCCACGGCGGCTACGGCTACGTCAAAGATTACCCGGTCGAGCGC
The DNA here is from genome assembly GCA_001797815.1 of Deltaproteobacteria bacterium RBG_13_61_14. Classification (GTDB taxonomy): domain Bacteria; phylum RBG-13-61-14; class RBG-13-61-14; order RBG-13-61-14; family RBG-13-61-14; genus RBG-13-61-14. Next base: position 21,805 of record MGQK01000104.1, read on the forward strand.
TTCTTCCGCGACGCCCGGATCACCTCCATCTACGAAGGCACCTCCGAAATCCAGCGCCTCGTGATTGCCAACAGTCTCCTGAAAGAGTAAAAGGACACAGGTTGAAAACCTGTGCCACTATGCCATTATAAAAAGCATGCCTAAGTCCTTCGATTCATAAGTTCAATGACGAACTTATTTACTCAGGACTTAGTGCTGAGTGAGCAAATAAATCTTTACGAGTAAAAAATACGTCATTCTATCAGCGAATCGAAGCACTAAGCTAAGAGCGCTTTTTTTGTGCGCCGGCAACGCCGCCCGCTCGCAGATGGCCGAGGGCCTGGCCCATGCGCTCCGGGGTGAGAAGGTGGAGGCCTTTTCCGCCGGGAGCGAGCCGGCCGGCCAAGTGAGCTCGCGGGCGATTGAAGTCATGCAGGAGCTCGGCATTGACATCTCCTCGCAGCGGAGCAAGCACGTGGACGAGTTCCAGGGCCAGGAGTTCGACTACGTGATCACGCTCTGTGAAGGCGCGCGCGAAGCCTGCCCCTACTACCCGGCAAAAATCAAGAACCTCCACTTCGGGCTGCCCGACCCCGGCGCCGCGGCCGGCGAGCGGGAAGAAACTCTAGAACTCTTCCGCCAGGTCCGCGACCGCCTCCGCGACCTCATCCTCGAGCTTTTCCCGTGAGCGGCCCCCGCCCACCGAGAGCGCCCGGCCCTCGCCGCGACCTCACCCAGGGGCCGATCGCGGCCACCCTCTTGTGGTTCTCGCTCCCGATCGTGCTCCAGATGTCCATCCAGCCCCTCTACGGCGTGATTGACCGCATCTTCATCGGCCACATTTCCAAGGAAGCTTTGGCCGCGGTCACCCTGGCCGGGGTGCTCCAGTTTTTGATCATCGCGCTGGGCGCGGCGCTCGGCAACGGCGCCACCAGCTACATCGCCCGGCTGACGGGCGCCGGCGACCAAAAAGAGGCGGACAACGCGGCCCAGCACGCGATCCTGCTCATGCTCCTCTGCATGGGGCTGATCCTGGCCATCGTCCCGTTCGACCGCTGGATCTTCCAGACCCTGGGCGCGGATGAAGTCATGCTCCCGATCGCGCTCCGCTACATCCGGATCCTGCTCTACGGCAACGCGGCCATCCTCTTCAACATGGTGGGCGCCAACATCCTGCGCGGCGAGGGCAACTCCCGCACGCCCTTGACCATCGCGGTGGTGACCGTGCTCTTCAACCTGGTCCTGGCCCCGCCCCTGATCTTCGGCCGCAACGAGGAGGTGTTCTGGGGGCTCAAGCTCGGCTACTTCGGTCTCGACGTCTTCGGCGCGGCCCTGGCCACCTTGATCGCCCGGGTCCTGGGCTGCATCATGCTCCTGGCTTACGTCGGGCAGGGCCGGAGCGTGTGGACGCTGTCCTGGAAAAATTTCTGCTGGTGCCCGCGCCACTTCTTCGAGATCCTCCGGATCAGCGCGCCCATGCTGGTGGTCAACTTCACGAGCTTATCCGTGACCATGGTCTTCATGCGCGTGCTCACCCGCTTCGGCGCGGCCGCGGTCGCGGTCTACGGCGTGGGCGCCCAGCTCGACACCCTGGCGGTGCTGCCCATGATCGGCCTGATGATCGGGGTGATCGGCATGGTCGGCCAGAACTTCGGCGCCGGCCGGCTTGACCGGGTCAAGCGCACGGTCTGGGTCGCCGGCCTGATCACCGCCGGCTTCTCCGGCCTCTTCGGGTTGATCTTCATCCTGGCGCCCAAATTCTGGATCGGGCTTTTCAACCACGACCCCGACATTTTGGCCCTGGGCCGCAACTACCTGAACATCGTTTCCGGCACCTACGTCCCGGTGGGAATCGGCTTCGTGATCGGCGGCGTCTTCCAGGGCCTGGGCAAGGGCATGCCCTGGCTCTGGATTACGGCGATCCGGTTCCTGGGCGTGAGCATCCCCCTCGCCTTGATCCTGTCCCATTACCTCGGCGCCAACGGGGTCTGGGTCGCCATCGCCTCGGCCCAGGTGGTGGCCGGCATCCTCTCCGCCCTCTGGATCCTCCGCGAATTCCGCCAGCCGCAATTCCTATCCAGCACCTAGTGCTCTGTCAAGGCAAATTTGCGGAATGGGAATGTAGGGGCACGGCTTGCCCTGCCCAGGATCAGG
>MGQK01000105.1 GCA_001797815.1 Deltaproteobacteria bacterium RBG_13_61_14
GGGGTCCGGGTGCACGAGAATCCCGGGGCCTTTCCGCTGGCGCGGCTGGTCGGCAACTGGCAAGGAGCGCGAGATGCCGAGGAAAGCGCCGCGGAGCTTTTAGCAGGCCATGATTGGGCGAGTTGGGCGGTGGTCGAGGGGGTCGCTTCTTCCTCGGAGGGGAAAGCCCGGTCCTCCGGTTACCTTGAACCGTCAACCGTCAACCGTCAACCGTCAACCGAGATGGGCCAGGTTCAAGTTCTGGAAAAGGCGGATGGCTATTTGCAGTTGTCGGTGGCGGCCAAGCGAGACTGCCTGCTTCTGATCACGGAGAATTATTTCCCGGGCTGGCAGGCCCGGGTGAACGGGTCGCCCGCCCGAATTTTCCCCGCGGATCTCGCCTTTCGGGGTCTCTTGCTTAAGCCGGGCGCTTCCCGCATCGAACTGATCTACCGGCCCTGGGCGTTTCGCGTGGGCCTCTTCTCCACCCTGGTTTCTCTGCTGGCGGCGGGGGCCGTCCTGTTCAGCCGCCGGCGCCGATCCGTTTAATCAGGTCGGGCACCTGGTGGGTGTATTTCTTGATCTCCTGCAAATCGCCGAACTCGATCGCCTGGCGCGCCTTCTTGAGCAGACTCTGCGCCTCCTGGACCAGGGACTTTTCCAGGCCCTTGTCCCGGGCGTGGAGCTCCCGCTCGACCTGCAGGAGCAGGCCCTCCAGCCGGTTGCAGGCTTTTTCCACCTCGGACCGGCTCTTTAATTCCACCTCGTAGTTCTTGCTCGCGTCCACCATCCACTGGACTTCCTGGTCGGTCAGGCCCGAAGAAGCGGTAACGGTGATGGACTGCTCCTGCCCGGTGTCCAGGTCCTTGGCCGAGACGCTGACGATGCCGTCCGAGTCAATGTCAAAGGTGACCTCGACCTCCGGCTCGCCCCGCTTGGCCGGCCGGATGCCGGTGAGCATGAACTCGCCCAAAAGCTCGTTATCCGCGGCCCGGTCGCTCTCGCCCTGGAGCACGTGGATCTTGACCGAAGCCTGGTTGTCGGCCGCGGTGGTGAAGATGTGGGAGGCATGGGTGGGAATGGTGGTGTTGCGCTCGATGACCCGGGTGAAGAAACCGCCGAAGGTGGCGATGCCCAGGCCCATGGGGGTGACGTCGAGGAGCAGGAGGTCTTCGGCCCTTTCCTCCCCGCCCGCGCCGGCCGCGGCCGAAAGCGCATGCCCCTGGATGGCCGCCCCCACCGCCACCACCTCGTCCGGGTGCACCCCTTTGCGCGGCGGCCGGTTGAAAAACTTCTGCACCACTTCCTGGACCCTGGGCATCCGGGTCTGGCCCCCGACCAGGATCACCTCGTCAATGTCTTCCTTGGTCAGGCCGGCTGCTTCCAGGGTCTTGGTGCAAATGGAGAGGGTCCGCTCGACCAGGTCCGCGGTCAATTCCTCCAGCTTCTGCCGGGTCAGGGAGAGGTTGAGGTGGAGCGGGCCCTTGTCGCTCATGGCGATGAAAGGCAGGTTGATCTCGGTCTGCAGCGCGCTCGAAAGTTCGATCTTGGCCTTCTCCGCCGCGTCTTTCAGGCGCTGCAGCGCCATCTTGTCCCGGCGCAGGTTCACGCCTTCGTTCTGCTGGAAGCTCTCGGCGAGGTAGTCAATGATCCGGTCGTCGAAGTCGTCGCCGCCGAGATAGGTGTCGCCGGCGGTGGAGATGACCTCGAACACGCCCTCGCTGATCTCGAGGACGGAGATATCGAAGGTGCCCCCGCCCAGGTCGTAAATGGCCACGGTCTCGTCCAGCTTTTTCCCGTAGCCGTAAGCCAGCGCCGCCGCGGTCGGCTCGTTTATGATCCGGAGCACGTCCAGCCCGGCGATACGGCCGGCGTCTTTGGTGCCCTGGCGCTGCCCGTCGTTGAAATAGGCCGGAACCGTGACCACCGCCTCCTTCACCGGTTCGCCCAGGTATTCCTCGGCCACCCGGCGCATCTCCTGCAGCACCATGGCCCCGATCTCGGGCAGGCTGAACTCCTGTCCCCCGGCCCGGACCCGGACATCGGAGTGCGGCCCCTCGAAAATCTCGTAGGGATACGAAGCCAGCGCCTTTTTCACCTCGGGCGAATCGAACTTGCGGCCGATCAGCCGCTTGGTCGCGTAGATGGTGTTCTTGGGGTTGGTCACCATCTGGCGCTTGGCCAACTGGCCCACCAGCCGCCGGCCGCCTTCTTCAAATGCCACCACCGAGGGCGTGGTCTTGTAGCCCCCCTTGTTGGGTATCACCTTGGGCTGACCATCTTCGACCACCGCGACGCAGGAATAGGTGGTCCCCAGGTCAATTCCGATTACTTTCCCCATCCCCGTCCTCCTTACTTTTTACGCAAGGCCTTGAGCTCTTTCGCCGCTTGTTTGTGCTTGGGATTCAACTCCAGGGCCTTCTCCATTTGGATAATCGCCGGTTGTTTCTGGCTCAGGCCCTGATAGGCCTGCCCCAGCAGGAAATGGAAATCCGCGTCGCCCTTCTTCAAGTCAATCGCCCTCAGCACCAGCACCCGCGTCCGCTCGTAATTGTGCTGGTGCTCCAACACCACCTTGGCCAGGCGATAGAGCCCTTGCGGGTTCTCTGGATTGATCTTCAAGGCCTCTCCGTAAAGTCGAATCGCCTTGCTGTAGTCTTGAAATTCCTCGGCTTCCTGGCCCTGTTTAAAGGCGATTTCCGCCTGCATCGTGCTTTCCAACTGCTTGAGTCGCTCCGTCTCCGCCAGGTAGGTCGGGTTCTGCGGATCGTAGTGCAACGCCAGCTTCAGGTTGATCTCCGCGGCTTTCAAATTCCTCTTCTCGATCTCCACCAGCGCCCCCTGGTAAAAACGGCGCGCCTGAGCCAAAAGGTTCTGCGCCCCCGCGCTGGATTGCGCCTCCTTCAATTTCTCCTCGAGCCGGCGCTCGAGCGACCCCTTGCCGAAATCGAGCTTGAGCTTCGGCCCGGGCGGCGGCTCAGCCGGCGGCGGCTCGGCCGGCCGCGGCCGGTCTTTCCGCCGGACTTCCACGGTCTCGTCCCACTCCAGGTCCAGCCGGGGCTTGGCCGCGTCTTCTTGGCGCAACTGGGCGTCGTACTCCCCGCGGCGGACCGGGTCGAAGAGCTCCCGATAGGCCAGGTTGATCCGCTTGAAGATCTCCTGGAGTTTTCTCCGGAATTCCGGGTCGGCGTGGCGGAAATGGCGGTCCGGGTGGAAAAGCTTGGACTGCTGCAGATAGGCCTTCTTGACCGCTTTGGAGGCGGCATTGCTGTCCACTCCCAGGAGTTCGTACCAGTTGAGGTGCTCTCGGCTCAGAAATAGCTCTTCCACCAGGGCCGCGAATTCTTTTCCCGATAAGGGGCGCTCCGCCGAAGCCGGCTTTTTCACCGGCCGAGCGGCCGCGGCCGGCTTTTCCCGGGATCGGGCGTGGTGCCAGGTCACCACGCCTTTGGCATGAAGCTCGGCGAGAAGCTTCAAAGTCTCATCCTGCCCCAGCCCGGTCAGGCTGAACAGATGCTTCACGCTGGTGCGACCATCCAAGCGGGAGAGCATGAAACCTTCGCGCGCATCCAAGGCCAGGTCTAAAACCGCGATCCCTTCACAAACGATCGGCACCGCTTCCAGGGGGATGTCCTCCGGCCGACAGACGTGCGGGGAAGAAGAATTCACTTCCGGTCTCCCAGCAGGTGCTCGAGGATGGCTTTTTGCACGTGCAACCGGTTCTCGGCCTGGGCAAAGACCACCGAGTTCGGCCCCTCCAGCGCGTCCTCCGTGATCTCCTCGCCCCGGTGCGCCGGCAGGCAGTGCATGATGCGAACTTCCGGCTGGGCCAGCCGGATCAACTCCCGGTTGATCTGAAAGCCCTGAAACACTTGCCGGCGTTCCGACTTTTGGGCTTCCTGGCCCATGCTCACCCACACATCCGTATAGAGCACGCCCGCCCCGGCCGCGGCTTCTTTCGGGTCCTCCACCACCGTCACCGCCCCTCCGGCCGAGGCCAGGACCTCCGGGTCGGGCCGAAAGGCTCTTGGGCAGGCCACCATCAGGTGCAGGCCGAAGAGCTTGGCGGCAAGGATCCAGGAGTGGACCATGTTGTTGGAGCCGTCGCCGATGAAGGCCACCCGCAAGCCCGGCTGAAGCAGCCCTTGCTCCCGCAAGGTGAAAACATCCGCCAGCACCTGGCAAGGATGGCAGCGGTCGGTCAGGGCATTGATCACCGGCACCGTGGCCCAGCGCGCCAACTCCTCCACCTCGGCATGGGCCGCGGTCCGAATCACAATACCATGAACATAGCCGGAAAGCACCCGCGCCGTGTCTTTCAGGGGCTCGCCCCGGCCCATCTGGGTGCCGTCCTTGGACAGGACCAGCGGGTAGCCGCCCAGCTCCCGGATGCCCACTTCAAAAGAAACCCGGGTGCGGGTGGAGGACTTGAGGAAAATCATGGCCACGCTCTTGCCCAAAAGCGGCTGGGGCGAGGAAGAGCTTCGGCGCAGGGCCTTGAACTCCGCCGCCCGCTTGAGCAAGCACTCGGCTTCCGACAAGCTGAGATCGGTCAATGACAAAAAATCCTTTTTCATCGGATCGGGTTATTCTAGCATAAACTTATACAAGACAACAATCTATGTTCCTGGTTCCTGGTTATTGGTTCCTGGTTTCGGGTTCATACTACGGAAAGGTGTTCCCCTTCCCTTTTCCGTTTACGGCCAAACAGGAAATAATAAGGGATGTTCCAGAACACGTCGGAAACAACTTTACCGAACAACACCTGCAGGTAAACCGGGAGCGCCAGCGGCTGGCTGACCACGCGCACCCGGCCGGCCTTGACCGCGGCGATGACCGCTTCCGCCTTGGGCTCGCTTTCGATCAGGCTGTAGGTCTTGCCCAACTGCCAGGCCGAGTGCATGTCCGAGTTCCCCACCAGGGGCAGGCCCTGCGCCCGGGCCAGCGCCACCGCCCGGCGGTTGGAGTTCAGGACCCGGGAATAGAAGTGGCAGTATTCCACCGCGTCAAACGCGTCCAGATGCTTTTTCAGCAGGCCCCGCAAGGCAAACGGAGAAGGATAAAAAGGGTGGGGGGCGATGACCAGGTAGCCGTCCCGCCGCATGGCGCGCAGGTCGTCAAAAGTTTTCGGAAGAATTAGCCTCCCTTCCGGACCGATCACCAGCACGTGGCGGGCCCGGATCTGCGCCTCCACCCCCACGAGGAGCAGAAGCCCCTGGTCCCGCGCCCGCGCCACCTGCTCGGCCGTGACCGTGGGCCGGAGGTGGTTGGTGACCGCGAGGACCTGGAATCCCTCTTGCCGGGCGCGGGCGATCACGTCCTCGGTGCTGTACCGGATCAGGTGGTAATCCACCACGTCCTCGCAGGTGTGGATGTGAAGGTCGGCCTTGAGTTCCGGCATCAATGCTCCGCCCGTCTCTTTTTCTCTTCCCCTGCCCTTCTCATCCTTGGATGAGCGCGGCGATTCAAAGGCTTCGCAGTCCTTGCTCCAACACCGGCAGAAGCTGGTCCACTTCCTTTTCGGTCACGATCAGCGGCGGCAGAAACCGCAGCACTTTCCCCGTGGTGCAGTTGATCAGCACCCCGTGCTCCCGGCAAAAGTCCACGACCTTTAAGCCCTCGCGGTCGAGCTCCATCCCCAGCAGCAGGCCCTTGCCCCGAATTTCCTTGATCAGGGCAAAACGCCGGGCCAATTCCTGCAACCGCTCCCTCAGGTAGGCACCCACCCGCCGGCAGTTGGCGAGCGCGTCGCTTGAAAGCAAGGTCTGGATCACGGCTACCCCGGCGCGGGTGGCCAGGTGGTTGCCGCCAAAGGTGGAAGCGTGCGTGCTCGGCGTCATCACCGCCGCGGCCGCGTCAACCGCCAGGCAGGCCCCGATCGGCACCCCGTTGCCCAGGGCCTTGGCCAGGGTCATCACGTGCGGCTCCACCCCAAAGCCCGGGTAGGCGAAAAGCTCGCCGGTCCGGCCCATCCCGGTCTGGACCTCATCCAAGATCAGGAGCACGCCCCGCTCGTCGCAGAGCCGGCGCAGGCCCGGGAGATAGTCCGGCCCCGGCAGGTTCACCCCGCCCTCGGCCTGGATCGGTTCCACCAGCACCGCCGAGGTCTGCGGCGAGATCGCCCGGGCCATGGCCGGAAGGTCATTGAAAGGCACCTGGCGAAAGCCCGGCACCAGGGGGTGGAACCCGGCATGGAACTTTTCCTGCCCGGTGGCGCTGAGCGTGGCCAGGGTCCGGCCGTGGAAGGAGCCGAGGCAGCTAATGACCTCGAAGCCCCCCTGGCCGCGCTCCTTGGCATACTTGCGGGCCAGCTTGAGCGCGGTCTCGTTGGCCTCGGCCCCCGAGTTGCAAAAAAAGACCTTGTCGGCAAAGCTGTTTTCCACCAGGAGCCGCGCCAGCTCGATCTGGGGCTCGATCTGGTAAAGGCACGAGGTGTGGAGCATTTTCGCCGCCTGCTCCTGGATGGCCGCGGTCACCGCGGGATGGGCATGGCCCAGGTTGGTGGTGGCCAGGCCCGAGACAAAATCCAGGTATTCCCGGCCGGTCGAGTCCCACACCCGGCAGCCCTGGCCCCGCACCAGCATCAGCGGCTGCCGGCCGGGCGTGGCAAACAAATAGCGTCTCGCCTTTTCCACAAAATCTTCCATCCGCTCTCCGCGTTCTTGGTCCATTCTACCGGTTTCTGATGGAGGATCAAGAAATTTCTTGCACTCTCTTTGGCTCTCGCTATAATGCAGTCATTCATGCCGCAAGGCGGCACCCTGAAATCATGAAAATGGGAAAGTAGGGGCGCGATTAATCGCGCCCCTACACCGCTATTTTCAGAGCAGAAGCTAAGGAGAAGTTGGGAATGACGGAATTGGGGGGACGGCTTCGCGACCGGGTCGCCTTGATCACCGGGGCCAGCCGGGGCATCGGCCGGGCCATTGCCCTGGGTTTTGCCCATGAGGGCGCGGACCTGATCCTGGCCAGCCGCAAGCGCCAGGACCTGGAGACGGTGGTTAACGACGCCGAGCACCTGGGCCGGCGGGCGCTGGCCGTGGCGGCCAACTTGAGCTCGGAGGCCGACGTCAACGAGCTCTGCCAGCGGGTGGAAGAGGAGTTCGGCCGGCTGGATATCCTGGTCAACAACGCGGCCACCAACCCTTACATGGGTCCGCTGTGCGAGGCGACCCCTGAGGTTTTTGACAAAACCCTGGACCTCAACTTGCGCGGCCCCTTCCTCCTCATCCGCCGCTGCCGCGACCTGCTCCGCCGCTCGCCCGCGGCCAGCATCATCAATATCGGGAGCACCGCGGGCTTGAGGCCTTCACCCATGCTGGGGATCTACTCGATCAGCAAGGCCGGGCTGCACATGATGACCCGGGTGCTGGCGCGGGAGCTGGCGCCGGAGAAGATCCGCGTCAACACCCTGGCCCCGGGCCTGACCCGCACCCGGTTTTCCTCGGCGCTGTGGGCCGAGGGCCGGGAAGAAAGGGCCGCCAGCCTGATCCCGCTGGGGCGGATCGGCGAGCCGGACGACATGGTCGAGGCCGCGCTTTACCTCGCCTCCGGTGACTCCGCCTTTGTCACCGGCCAAGTGATCGTGCTGGACGGCGGCGCGACGGCCTGATCTTGCCCTACCCTCCCCCGGCCTGTTCCCATAACTCTTTCACTTCCGGGTCGTCAGGCGCAAGCTTCTTCGCTTGCTCCAACGCCTGGACCGCGGCCTCCCGGCGCCCCTCCCGAAGGTAGATCTCGCCCAATTTTTTCCAGCCGAGGTAAAGGGACGGGTCCAGCCGGACCGCGGTGAGGCAGGAGGCCTGGGCTCGATCCAAGCGGCCGAGGTCATAGAAAGTTTCGCAAAGATTTTCATGGGAGATCGCCTGGCTCGGGTCTTCCGCCACGGCCTGCTCGAACCAGTTTAAGGCCAGCTCAAGCCGTCCTTGTTTCACGTAGGCCATGCCCAGGTTGTTGATCGCGCTCACGAAATGGGGATCGAGTTCCAGCTCTTTCGCATAAGCGTTCGCGGCCTCGGACCAGCGACCCTGGTAAAATCGGATATTCCCGAGGAGAAGATAATTTCCGGCCCGGCCGGGAAAGAGCTGAAAGATTTTTTCCGCAACCTCTTCCGCCAGGTCGGGGCGATTGATATCCAAAAGCCCACAGGCCAGCCTCCCGAGCATATTCGGTTCCGCAGGCTTTTTCTTGCGGAGTCTCGAATACCATTCCAAGGCATGGTCGGCATCTCCGGCGGCGCCGGCCACGCTGCCCAGGGCCAGAAGCGCGAAAGGATTTTCCGGCTTCAAGTGATACATGCGCTCGGCGAGAAGGAGAGCCTGGCGGTGGTTTCCAAGCTCCAGGTAAAGGAGGGTGACGTTGAAACCGGCAAGAAAATCGTTGGGGTCCAGCTTTGCCGCCTGCCGGTAGGCCTGCAAAGCCGTCTGGATTTGGTTGCGTTGCAGGTTCGCTTGAGCCAGGCCGGCCCAGGGGTGCGCTTTCCGCGGCGATTTCTCGACCGCATCGCGCCAGAGAGAGAGCTCGTTGGTCCAGAGTTGGTTACGGGAGAAGGTGAGAATGGCGAGGAAAGCCAGGGCAACGGCCAGCCAGGACCTTCGGGTCCGTTGCCGCGCGCCTGGCCACGCCCAGGCGGCCCCGCACACTCCGAGGAGAACGGTGGATGGCACATAGAGCCGGTGCTCAAAGACCGGATCCAGGGGCAGGAGCGTCTCGGGCAGGAGCGTGATCAGGAAGAAGAGGACCGCGAAGGCGAAAAGGGGCCAGCGCCGAAGGCCGAGCCGGCTGACGGCGAGGAGCGCGGCCAGGGCGAGCCAGGCGGGCGTGGTGGTCCAAGGGCGCCACAGGTTTTTGGAAAAGGTCCATTCCGGGTCCAGGCTGAGGCGGGACAGAGCTGGGAAGGCAAGGAGGGAAAGGTAGTGCCAGATCAGGCGGGGCAGCGAGATCAAGCGCTCTTCCACGCTGACTTGAAAGTGGGGAACGCTGGCGGTGATCTCGGTCAAAAGCAAGGGCATGAGCAGAAGCAGAAACAGGGCATACCCGATCAGCACCGCGGCGCTCGATGCCAAAAAAACCCGGCGGTGCCGCAGCGGCTGACCCTGACCGAAGAAGCAAAATTCCAGAAGAAGCAAAACCACCGGGAGGGTGATTAAAATTTCCTTGGCGAAAAATCCGATGCCACCCAAAAGGAGGGCAAGGAAGAGAATTCCCCTCTGGACAAAACGCCGTTCCATCCTTCTTCCTCTGAGCCAGAGTAAAAGACTTGCCAAGTAGAAAAAGCCGGCCAGAGAAGTGACGCGCTGAACGATATAGGTGACCGCGGGAACCAGGACCGGATGCAGCGACCATAAGAGCGACCCCAGCAGGGCGGGGAGGAGCAGGGTTTGTCGGGTCTCGTTGGGGACAGCATCTGAATGCTGTCCCCAGAGGGCGAGGAGTAAGAAGAAGAGGAGCCAGGAGTTGAAGACATGGAGGATGAGGTTGCCCAGATGGAAAGAGAAGGGACTGGGCCCGAAGCAACGAAGGTTGAGGGCGAAGGTGATGGCGGCAAGAGTGCGGCGCGATTGCAGCGTGGGTCGGGCCAGTTCGAGGAAGCTGGCCTGACCCATGCCGACTCGCCAGACGTCTGCGTTCTCCAGGATATTGAAATAGTCGTCAAAGACGAAGGGCGCGCGGGGGCTGGGCCAATAGGCGGCGGTGTTGAAGCCGGCCAGGAAGACCAGTGCCAGGCCGAGCTTGAGTCTGGGCGAGAACCTTGTTATCCAACTCATGGCTCGGGGCCTCCTAAGGCGGCGGCCAGCCAAGTTCTTCCCGCCCCTGCTCAAGCCCTGGGTCGGGCGGACCTGCCTGCCGAGCGCGCTCCCAGGCTTGCCGCGCTTCTAAAGGCCGGCCTTGCCGAGTATAGATTTCGCTCAATTTTTTCCAGCCCAGATCCAGAGAAGGGTCCAACTCCACGGAGCGAAGACAGGCGGCCTCCGCTTGCCGGAACT
>MGQK01000106.1:0-27507 GCA_001797815.1 Deltaproteobacteria bacterium RBG_13_61_14
ATCGAAAGAAAAGAAATCCAGCCCTTGGGATGAATTGCCATGAGCACGGCTCAAATTCCTTTTGATGAAGAGCAGGTCCGGAAGCATTTTCGGCTGGTTCACCGGCCCCAGTTAGGGGTAACTCCCTTGGTGGTGATCACCCCCTACGGAATTTACAACGGCTTTTTCAACGATGAAGACGCCCTGGTTACCTACTGCCGATCGCATCACGGGGACGGCATTTTCTACGTTGCCTGCAATCCCTATCTGCAGGAGGTGTTCAACTCTGCACCCAATCAACTGGGTTGTGTCAAGCGGGGCGGCAAAGACAAGGTTGCTGCCATCACAACCGTTTTCCTGGATATAGATCCGGTTCGCCCCAAAGGTATACCCGCTACCCAGGAAGAAAATAAACTTGCCATCGCCAAGGCTCGGGAACTCACTCGGCTTTCCCTTTTTCAGGAATCAACGATAGCCACCAGCGGTAACGGCGCTTACGTGATTATTCCGGTGGAGTTCACCGAAGACCTGGATACACGCGAAAAGCAGATCGAAGCCTTGGTGAAAAAAATTCGGCGGGAACACTTTTCCGGGCAGGACAAGCTGGACCTCGACTCGGTGCATGATCGGGCTCATCTCATGGCGCTGATGGGCTGCCTGAAAACGAAAGGCACCGCCAGTGCAGAGCGACCTTATCGCTTAGCCCGGTTTCTGAGTGAGCCGAAGTCCAACCCTTGCCAGAACTTCATGGAAGAGGTCCGGAGACAGAGCATCGGCTCATCCCGGCCATCAGCGAGAGGCCCCAAGCCCGGTAAAAAGCTTGGTCGGCCGCGAATTTCTCCTCGCCAAAGAGCTTCTGCCCTCTGCGCTGGTTGCCGGCAAGTGTTTGAAAATCCACCTCGCTACGAAGACCGTTCCGACTTTGACCTCCTGTTCACTGCGGCTTTAATTGATCACGGCTTTACCGAGAAACAGGTTTTTGACCTGCTGGCGGACCTGGATCAACGGCGGCCGGAAGTGCCGGGAAAATCCCCTCGGAAATTTACCGCCCGCAGCGAAGAAAACCAACGAGCCTACGTCTCCGCCTTGTATCGGGACGCTGATCCCAACTACGACTATTGCCATTGGATCTGGAAGCTCTTGGGTAGCAAGGCCTGTAAAGAGGGATGCCCTCATCATAGCGCCAACCTATCTTCCGGCAAATACAAGTTGACCAGGGCACCCAACGTCAAATCGGATCGCAAGGTAACTCTGGAACAGGCCCGATCAGCCCTCGCCACAGATTTAAAAGCCAGGCGAGAGCGTTTGCTGGCAGAAAAATCGGTCTTGATCGTGAAAGGCTTGCCTGGACTGGGAAAAACCCATTTGGCCTGCCAGGAGTTCAAGGACCTTCGCCTCTTCTATTGCATCGGCTTGCGGGAGGAGTTGCCGATGATTCAGAGCGATTTGGGCGGAGGCGTGGCGCTTCAGCTCAAGGATAATCTTTGCCGATTCCGCCAAGATCTGAGAGATTTTCGGAATCAGGGCTACCCGGAAAGAGAGATGGAGCTTTGCCGCTCCTGCAATCGGGCGCAGTGCGACTATTTCCAGCAGTTTGATACCAGGCAGAGCTGGATCGGGACGACCAAGTATCTGACCACGAGCTTGGAGTTGAAAAATTTTGACCTGATCGTGATTGACGAAGACCCGCTCCGGGATCTGCTGGATAAAACCGAAGTGGACCATGATCAGATCAGGGCCTTTCGGCGATTTTTGGAAACCTATCATCTCCGCACTGCCGAGGCCGGCCAGCTATTAACCGGGCTGGAAGACCTGATGGATGCCTATCGAGAAACCGGCCGGAAAGATGAAGAGATGAATCTGCTGACCCGGCTGTTTCAATGTCTGGAAAATCCCCAGGCCTTGATCCAGCGCTATCATGAATCGCCGGAATTCCAGCAGGCAGTCCAACTGGCAGAAAACCTCCCTGCCCGGCTCCTGCCTCCCAAATCCATCTTTACTCTGATCCACCGGCTTTATGAGGAAGCGACCAGGGCCAGGGCGAACAGTTTATTGGGATTGGAGTTGGTCAGGGGAAGCTGCAAGATCGTGATCCGGAGGTTCCAAGACCTGGACCGGCTGAGAGACTTCCCGGTGTTAATTTTGGATTCCAGCGCTGACCAGATGATTTACGAACAAATTTTCCCCGGCCGGAGTATTGAGATTTTGGATTATGAGATCGAGGTCAGGGCGCAGGTGGTTCAGATCACCAACTTTCCCCTGGGAGTTTACGGCTTGCAGTCCAAGAAGACTCTCCAAAGGGTGATGGAATTTATCCAGGAGCATCAGGAAGGAAGGGTAGGGATTATCTGCCGGAAGCAGTTTGAGGTGGAGTTGGAGCGGAATTTTCATGGGGCCATGGTTAAACATTATGGCAATGTCCGGGGTTCTCGGGAATTTGAGGATTGCGATAGCTTGTTTTTAGTCGGCGGCGCCTTTTTGCCTCCCCTGGAGCCCTGGAAAATCGCCCAGACGGTGTTTTACGACCAGCCCAAAGTTAGCCGGGATAAGATTATGAGGGGGAGAGATTATGGCATGGCCAAGCATAATCAGAGGATCTACGGCCTTTGGGAGCACAAAGATGAGAGGGTAAGGGCAATCTCTCAGTGGGCCCAGGAACAGGAAATAATGCAGGCAGGTTATCGGATCAGGCCGCTTCAACACCCCAAGAAGATATTCATCTTGACCAATATTCCTGTCCCTGGTTTACCTCCCGAAAAACTACTCAAATTGACCAAAAATGAAACTTTTGAACGCTATCAGAAAACCGTAGAAAAACTGATTTCTGAAGAAAAAGATGTTAATAATCATTCCGTTAGCAAAATATTGGGGATTACACCCCGACAAGGGAGAAAGTACAAAAATCGGCTACCTGTTGCACTTTTTCGTAAAAGGAAAAACTCAGCAAGTGCTTGATTTTACGGCCATAAATAGATATTACCAGCAAAAAACGGAACTCTCAGCTCTATATAATATAATACAGAGTTCCGTTTTCCCCTGCTAAAAAATTCTATATGAATTCGCACTGGGTGGTAATCATCTGCATATAGCGATAAAAGATAATGCTTAACAGGTCATATTTTTTATTGAATATAGCCAAGCTAGGCCATAAACATGGTCCTGTAACGCTCTACAATGCCCCAGGAATAATCCTGATTAAATAACCCTAGATGGCCTAAAGGAAGTGATTTAATAATGTTGTAGGTTAATAATTCAAATATATAATTTTATTACGTTTTTATTATTTTAAAGCCGCGGCAGGGCTATAAACATGCCAATAAAAAGGAGAGTTTGATGAAGTTAAAAGAAATTGAGGCTATTATGAATAGCAAATATCCCAAGTATTTATTAACGAGTAAAGAGGCGGCGGAAGTTCTCCAGATGACCTCAAAAAACATTTATCAGCTGGTAAAATCAGGTAAATTAAAGCCATTAAGCATTTATGATTCCGGCCAAAGACCATTTCGATTTAGAAAAGCTGATTTAGCCAGGTTAATTAAGCAGGAAAAGATCAATATTCAATAAATTAATAATATTAATATAATGCTGTAAAATCATTAAATTATAATTATTTGGCTGTAATAAATTAAACTTTTAATTGATAGTATGGAAAATATTTTTTAATGTTTAAAGTCATGGATAAAGAGAGAATAAAGTTGAATAATTACAGTATGTTGGAAAATAAAACTGATATATGGTGGCGGTTAAAACGATTAAAACAATGCCTCCTAAACGCTCCAGGATGCCCCAGGAATAATGATGGATAGGAAGGGCGGGTAAAGGACGTATTAGGGGGAAAATAAAAAATAAATGGGCTGGAGGAAATATCTCCAGGTGGTTAATGATTGGGGACCGCAAAAAAATGTTTAGGTCACCAGGGTTAATTGGAGTAGGTCCCACTTCTTGATAAAGGGCATTCTCTGCGGGATGGTCAGAATAAACCCTGGGGCACATTGGAGAAAATTCATCCAAGATCTTATAAACTTGCAATCTGGCTGGATTCTGATATGATTATTTTAATAAAAGGCCTAGGCGGGGGCAGAGAATACCGCTAATTTAATAAAAGGAGAGAAGAATGGAAACTAAAAGTGCTAAGATTACGCTAGGTTATTACAAGCAAGGGGATGATTTTATGTTTCACCTGCAGAAAACAGGGGATCCCATTAAAGCTAGTCTGGCCCATGCCGAGCAAATGACAGAAGTTGCGGATCACCTTCAGAAAATTGCAAAAGTTCTCAGTAAAGTTCCGAAAGATAAAATAAATGTCTACGCCGATACCCACCATATTGGTATCGAGGCTCCCAGTAAGGTCATTGATCTAATAAATAAACAGAACCTGGCGGAATTGGATGATGAAGAATATCAAGTTTATAATCTATAATAAAAGATAAATAGCTAAGAATTAATAGAATTACGTTTGAAGGCGGCGAAAATGCTCTAGATAACCTAAAAATACAACTATCTGCTGGTAAAAGACGCTAAATTGATAGATTTGCTATATTTGTTTCCCCTCCATTCTTCTTCATTGATCTCAAACGCCTTGAAGTTAGGCGCATACCTCAAAAAAGCAGAATTGATATCCTCAATGCTAGGGAGGACAATTTATTGATAGGAGGTTCAGCCAATTCTAATTGCTGTATTTTCCCTCGTAATCCAACGATTGTTCTTGAGTTCGAGGTTATCCTTCAGATAGCTTAGGGCTAGATCCAGGGAGCGTTGTTTGTCTTTTAGAAGCTTTTTATGGATGATAAAGATAATTTTGCCCATATCGGTAGTGACAAAAAGATGTTAATAAGGGTAAGCACACGAAATTGGGCATAAGGATTTAAACACAAAAAGGAGAATTATGCAAATGGGAACCAAGATAAAACCAAGGCATTGCTTTATTGGATATGATTACATCGAGAATAAATGTAGAGATATTGATTGCAAATTTAAGGAGTTGTGTAAGAAGATAAACAAGCAGTTGAGGGGTTATTAGATCTTTCTTTCTCGCCGCGTACTTCCAAGCTGATCCTGGTGGTAGTAGAGGACTTCCCGAACTTCCTGCTGTGCCGCTGCCGGCCGTGGCCCCAAAAACCTTCCTGACTTTTTAGCTTGCTTTAGATTGTCAAAGAGCTCCTGGGTTAACTGACTGAAAGGAATCTTAGCATTGCCGTAAGTGGCTGTCAAGAGTTTTTTGAGGGCCTGGTAAAGGACCTGTTTATGCATAGGGTTTTGGGACTGGAAGTTAAGTGAAGGGAGGGGTACGCTATAAACATTGTTGTCTGCCAGCGTTGGCTCGGTTGAGCAATTCATCAAGTTCATTGATGAGGTCATCTTGATTCTATAAACTAAAAGGAAGTGAGTTATATTCTAAGACACCAAATCTTTTATTTTTATATCATCAACACATTGCATCATTGCTATATATAAATATGTACAGATAATTCATTTCTTCAATTACTTTAATTCTACAATTAAATGTCTCCATTTATGGCTTTTAATAATAAGTTTATTATTCTTAACTATTGAATCTATTTTATTATCAATTAAATTAACTAAATTAGAATATTCTGCACCATCAATATTTGAATTAATAATAAGGTTACCTTCTAGACTAAATATATATAATTGATAATTAGAATTATTGCCAATAATAATATGTGAATTAGTGAACAAGATATTAACATTACCTTCTTTATTGCAATAGCAGTTAGGGAGTTGTGCTATATTTATTTCTTTATGTTCGTTATTATATATAAGATACTCGCATGGTATCCCTTCTATACCTCCTGAATTATGCATTAGAAACATCCTGGACTTACTATCAAAGGTAAGATTACCTGCAGCAGGACCACTTTCAGAAAAATAGTGATATTTGATCAAATTCCCTTTATAATCATAAATATAAATTAAGCCGGAAAAATCACCATGCGATTCTTCAATAACAGCAAAAAAATTACTGTCAGGGGCTATGCTAATGAAGCAAGGATTCTTAGGGAGGATTTTCAATAGATTGCCCTTTGAATCCAAAATCCTTACTGAACTATATATTCCCTCATAAGGAATTATCTCTCTAACAATAATAATACCCCTATTATTGGCTACAACATAAGGCAAATCATATTCAGCTATTTCAAGGCCTTGGTCAAAGAATGATATCTCTGGTTTCCTTCTATTTATATAAGATATGTTTTTATTTCCTCGTATAGATCTGATAATAATAGAATTCTCTTTAATTCTAATACTCGAGAAATTGAAATTGGCATTAATAGAAAATAATATAAGTATCAATAAATTATCTAGTAAGTATAGAATAACTGATTCTTTGGCTAGACCGAACATATTCGCACGCTCCTCCGATAAATTAATTTGCTAGGGTAAAATTGTTGCTGGATCAATCGGGTTTCCTTTGCCTATTTTTTGTCCTGGGCCTGGGGCTTCACGAAATTCAAAATGAAGACATCCGAGCCCTCTGATCTGACCAGTATTTCCTGATAGTCCAATGATCTGGCCTGCGGTTACTTGATCCCCTATATTAACCAAATTTTGAGAATTATGCATGTAAATTGTTTGGCGATTTTGGTCTTGAGGATGGCCAAGAATAATCATATTTCCGCCTGTATTACTAAAACCAGCCCATAGAACTCTTCCGTCAGCAGATGCATAAACATTAGATCCAATTGGTGCACCATAATCTCGTGCAGGGTGAGGTTCAGGCTGTCCAGTTTGCGAGTTGGTGCGCATACCATAACCAGATGTCATTGGTATGTTTGGATCAACAGGAGATTGATATTGTTGTTGAGGAGCTGGCACAGGTGCCGGTTGAGGAGCTTGTGCAGGAGCTGGTGCAGGTGCCGGAGCAGGTGCCGGCGCCGCAGGCGCAGCTTGAGTAAAGGTCATATCGCCTCCCGGCCCTCCACCAAACCAATTATCAATATCTTCAGCTTCCGGAGGTTCGGTTGTTTCTTGCGCATCATCCTCCGCCTCTTTTGCTGCCTCGTCCGGATTGGGCTGTTCCTGCATCTGGCCGTAAGAATATACCCTTGCCAGTAACATTCCTAACCATAATCCGTAACCCACTCCCGTCCAAAAACCCTTTTTCGCCCCCTCTTCCGCTCTGGTCTCACCAAAAATCTGGGGAACAATCGCACCGATTACTGCCATTGGTAAACTAATAATAGCTACTGCTGCGAATATAATTGCTAAGGATATTGCCAAGGCTTCTAAAAAGGCATGTCCGGTCGGGTCCACAAAGCGCAATGGATTGTTGCCCACGTAGGTGTAGCGGTTGCCGCCGACGGCCGAATCAGGCTGGATGAAGCGTGCGATCTCCGGGTCGTAAAATCTGCTTTGATAGAACATCAACCCGCTGCTCTTGTCTTCCTCCTGCCCGGTGAACCTTCGCTTGGATTGAGCAAAGAAAGGCAACACAAAAGCGATCAGGATCAACCCATCCAAGACTTTGCCAAAAAGAAGGTAATTGATGTATTGAAAAATGCTCCCATCCTTCAGTGTAATCAGCCTTGTGCTCCCCAGTTGATCCTGGTGGTAATAGAGCACATCGCGCTCCAAGGTCTGCGCTTTTGCCGACCGAGGCCCCCAGAGCCGGCCTTGCTTCTTTGCCTGTTTTAGATTATCAAAGAACTCTTTGGTTAATTCGATGATTGTAAATAATATAATAACATTAGGATGTATAATAGCTGTGAATATATACGGCTCTGAATCTATCGTAAATATACTTATCTATTATTCAAAGCCTTACCTGTGCTTCACTGTCCAAACTTATTATTTATTGTTATTATCAATTTATTCCCGTTGCTATTTATAACTTCTATGCTATTATTCAGGTTATTATAATTTATTATATATTTATCTTTTTGGATATTAATTAAATCAGCAGAATATACAGTATTATTTAGCATCTTACCTTCAGTATTAAAAATATATATATTGGTAATTAAGTCACCTGATTCAATGCTTGGATATTCAATTATCATTATATAATTATTCAAGAGAAATATATGGTAACTCCCACTCAATTCATGAATATCAGCCTCAATAATATCCTTTCCCATATTTTTAATTATATACATTTTGTCATCAACATCAGATATGCTAGCAACAATTAAATCATCTTTAAGAAAATTAAAATGATCTATGTATCCTCTAGTTAAATGGATGGTTTTGATCTCATTGCCATTTGAATTATAAAATACAATTTTTCCTGTATCTTCTAAAACACTTTCAGATTCTATGATAGCATAATATTTCTTGCTAGGGGACGCGATTGCCG
This sequence comes from Deltaproteobacteria bacterium RBG_13_61_14, assembly GCA_001797815.1. GTDB lineage: Bacteria > RBG-13-61-14 > RBG-13-61-14 > RBG-13-61-14 > RBG-13-61-14 > RBG-13-61-14. Next base: position 8,297 of record MGQK01000106.1, read on the forward strand.
ATCCGTGAAACCTTGGAGATATATCAATTAATCTACCATTAAAATTGTAAAATACCAGCCATACCAATGAATAATCCAATCGATAAATAAGATTGCTTTCAACAACTGCTCGTTTATTATTATTATCTATGTGCACATTATCATATCTAATTGCTTCACTAGAGTTATAAATAAACTTATCAGGATATTCTTTATTAATATATTTCAATCTATTAATTATTATATCATTTTTTTGGAAGAGAATTTCATCATGCGTAACCTTAATTGATTTACTATGTAATTGGTAATATCCACATGATAATACAGACATCTGCATAAATAATAATATGCTTATAAAAATGAGATTGATCTTCATATTGATTCTATTTAATATATTATTTAGCATAATCAGGTTTCCCCTCTGCATTTTTCAAATGATCCATTGGATTTACTAACAGCTTAGTATTCATGTCTTTTCGTTGATAGTGGAGATGAGGGCCAGAACTTTTGCCTGTATTACCCATTGAACCTATTTTATCCCCTGCTTTTACCTGCTGGCCCTCAATTACGTTGGCGTCCTTAAAATGACAGTATGTATCTTGATTATTATCATTGGTTTGTATAATACAGCCATTACCACATCCTTTATTCGAATCACCAGAAGGATCATTATATACTTTAAGAACTTTTCCATCTGTAGCAGCTTTAATTTCAGTTCCTTCAGTTCCTGAAATATCAATAGCGTGTTTATTGTGTTGTTCGAATGTCTGTGAAATTTTTCTACCACCTTCACCAACTGGCCAAACTACCTTTTCTTTTTTAGAAGTTGACTTATTTGATTTTGAATTAGAGGGAGCTGGGGAAGGCTTCGAGGAAGGATCAATATCGGTGGTCTTTCCTTCCAAAGATTCAGCCGCTCTTTTACCATCATCTTTTTGCGCGGATATATCCTCAGTAGGGCCCCCAGTCCCCTGGCTTTTTCCTGAGGCCGTTGCCTCCTTGCTGCCATCTCCAGCGGAATAAGCTAATCCAGCGTTGGCTCCTAAAAATCCTTCAATAAAAAATCCTGTTCAAAAACCCTTTTTCGCCCCCTCTTCCGCTCTGGTCTCACCAAAAATCTGGGGAACAATCGCACCGATTACTGCCATTGGTAAACTAATAATAGCTACTGCTGCGAATATAATTGCTAAGGATATTGCCAAGGCTTCTAAAAAGGCATGTCCGGTCGGGTCCACGAAGCGCAAGGGGTTGTTGCCTACGTAAGTGTAGCGATTGCCGCCGCCGGCGCTGTCAGGTTGGATGAATCTGGCGATCTCAGGATCATAAAACCGCGATTGGTAAAACATCAAGCCAGTTGACTTGTCCTCCTCCTGCCCGGTATATCGCCGCTTGCTCTACGCAAACCAAGGCAAGATGAACGTGCTCAGCATCAACCCATCCAACACCTTACCGAACGGCAGATAGTTGATGTATTGAAAGATTGAACCATCTTTCAAAGTGATCAAGCGTGTCGAGCCAAGATTGATCCTGGTGATAGTAGAGCACATCGCGCTCAAGGGTTTGTGCCCTGGCCGTTCGTGGGCCGAAAATCCTGCCTGACTTTTTAGCTTGCTTCAGATTTTCAAAGAACTACTGAGTCAATTCATTTTACGATAAACAATCAAGGTAAATACTTTGTAAAGTTATTTATCAAAATTATTTTATTTTTATTATTATCAATGACTCGAGCAAAGAGTCTATCTATTTCATAATCATAAATAATAGATGGACTTTTATAAGATGTTGGCTGATTTATAAAATAGCCAATATTTATCTTCTCTAATTTATTCTCTGTTATATTATAGCAATATAAAGATTCTGGACCATTAATATTTTCTATTGGATTAGCAAGAATTAGAATAGATTCTTTTTCAGGTAATGGTATAAAGGGGCAATCTCCTCCAACACATATATTATCAATACGTATTTTTGAAATAACCCCCCTTTTTTCTCTATCAAATATAACAAAATCTAAATAGCCACAACCTCCCGCACAATTGTTTTCGCAAATTCTAATTAGCAACTTATCTTTTCCAAAGCTATTTAAACACCATATATTAAAATCAGAATATATTTTATGAGAACCACTATCGTTTAATATATATACATCTGATTTTCCATTGGAATTTATATAGTGATAATAAACATTATTATCAATAAATTTAATACTTATAAAATTAGTGCTTTCTGCAATAATATGATTATTTAAACTAATAAAATACCTATTAATGTGTTTTGTTTTATCGTATAGATTATAAGTATAGTATATATTATCATTATGATAAATAATATCGATTATATTTCCCAATTGGTCAATCTTTAATTTGATTACTCTTTTAGGATATTCTGCCTTTTGGAAATTATAGCTAAATATAGAATCATCATATATATAATAAATGTAATCATCTTTAAAAAAGATGGGAAAGAGGGTATCGTAAGCATTAGATTTAATTTGAATTGGAAGTTCTTTTATTACCTTGTTATTAGTAATATTATAAATAATAATTTTATTAGACAAACTAACAGCAATATCCGATCTGGGAAAGATATGAAAACATTCATATATCTCATTTAAAGGTTTACTGTCACAATTAGTTTGAATCACAAAAACTTGAAGTATGAGTAACAATAAGCAATAATGTCTAAGAGTATTCATTTCAAGATTCACCTCGGAGTAAAATATTGAGGAGCATGTCTCCCAAAATGCCAAGACGCATAATTAATATTTGGCCGTGTTGAATTAATTCCCAGAACATTAGTGGATTGAGAATAAATGACCGGATTACCCCCTGCAGGATAATGTTGAGGGTAGTGGCCAGATCTTGGAAGGGAGTTTAAATCAAAGCCAGGGACAACAATGCCTATATGTCCAACGCCATTAGGATCAAAATTTCTAAATATAGCAAGGACAAAATTTCCATTATTAGCATGTTGTTGTGCTTCTGCTCCATTCCTTAATTGTCGCCAACGAGAATTAGGTGCACTAACTATATCATGAATATCATTAGATGTTCCACTTAGATCATTCCTTTGTGGAATTTGTGCTAAATTAGCTACATGCCGAGCTGCATCACTGCAGTTGTTTATAGGAAGAGGTTCACTAACTTCTATTGCATTTCTTATGTTAGTTGCCGATTGATTTAATTGTGGGCCTGGAGCAGGCACTGGCGCAAGAGCGGGTGCAGCAACAGGTGCTGGAGCCTGAACCGGAGCTGGTGCTGTTAAGTCAACAGCCCAATCCAAAGGGATTTGTTCCTCAACCCCGATCTCGAAATCAATATCGCCTTCCGCGGGGGACGGCTGACTAGTGTCCTCTTTGGGAGCTGGATTGGTATCCTTTGCAGCTTGTTGGTCAGCCTGATTTCTTTTGGAAAAAGCATAAGCCGGTTCCATCACTCTTCCTATAGCTAATCCTACGCTCATTCCAATGCCCGCTCCGATCAGCGCTCCTTTCCAGCGATCCTTTTGACCAAATATTTGTGGAAAAATAGCTCCAATTATCCCGCCAATGATTGCGCCAGTAATAGCTCCTATAACCTGGAATAGGAAATGTCCGCTCGGATCATTAGCGCCAAGAGGATTGTTGGCTACATAAGAATACCGATTGCCTGCTAAAGCTGAATCGGGTTGTATGAACCGCGCGATCTCAGGATCGTAAAATCTGCTTTGATAAAACATCAACCCGCTGGACTTGTCCTCCTCCTGGCCCGTGTATCGCCGCTTGCTCTGAGCAAAGAAAGGCAACACAAAAACGCTCAAGATCAGGCCATCCAAAATCTTGCCGAAGGGAAGGTAGTTGATGTATTGATAAACACTGCCATCCTTCAAGGTGATCAGCCGCGTGCTCCCAAGCTGGTCCTGATGATAGTAAAGCACGTCACGCTCCAGGACTTGCGCTTTGGCCGCTCTCGGGCCAAACAGCTTCCCCGCCTTCTTCGCCTGTTTCAGATTTTCAAAGAACTCTTTGGTTAACTCGCTAAAGGGAATGTTAGCAGAACCGTAAGTGGCTGTCAAGAGTTTTTTGAGGGCCTGGTAGAGGACCTGTTTGTGCATGGGGTTTTGGGAGGAGAATTCGAGGAGCGGGGCGGGGGAGAACTCCCAGATCATTACCACGAGGAAGAGGAGGATGAAGGAGTTGCGGAGCGGGTGGCGGCGGAAGCCGGGGCCGGAGAAGACGCGGAAAGAGAGGAGAAGAATTAAACACAAAGGCACAAAGAGCACCAAGAGGGTAAAAGTGATTTCTTTGGCGCTGGCGATGGTGAGGCGGTCGGGGATGGAGGAGCAGCCGAGCCCGGTGTGATGCCAGTCGGTGATGGACTCGTAGATGTCGCCAATGGCCTTGCCGCCGGCGAGGACGTGCTTGACCATGTAAACCGGCTGGTTGGAGGCGAGTTTCAGCTCGTAGTAGGCATTGACCCGGAAGGAGCCTTCCACGTCCCCGTGCTCGTCAATCCGGCCCTCGAACAAGCGGCCGCCGCCCAGGTGATAGAAGGAATCCGAGACTCGCGTCCCGGTCCCGTCCAGGACCGCGACCATCCGGTCGTAGGCGTCGTAGAGGTAGGTATGGGCCTTGGGGCTGGCCGGATCAATGTCCGAGATTTTGGTGTCCATGGCGCCGTTGTGATTGTAGCCGGCGGAGAAGACCGGGAGGCCGTTTTTCATGATCTCGGTGACGGCATGAGGGCGCAGGGCATTGTTCGAGTAGGTATAGGTAAGCAGGTCGGTGCTTGAGCCGTTGGGATCGTCAAAGGTGCGGGAAAGAATATTGCCGGATTTGTTGTAGGCGTAGTATTTGGTCCCGTATCCGGACCAGAGCAGGCCGCCTTCGATGCGGAAAGCATCCGGGGTGGTGGGAGGAGCGGATTGGTAAGCGCTTTCCAGGCGGTTGAGGTAGTCGTAGGTAAAATGCTGGTGTCCGAAGCGGGGATCAAGGATTTCGGTGAGGTTGTTGGTGAGTCGGCCCTGGTCATCGAGGTAGGAAAAGTTATTGCGGAAATACTCCTGCCCCTGCGCGTTGATCGTCCGGATGGTTTTTAAGCGGAAATGCTTTTGCCAGGATTCTGTCTGGTCGTAGTAGATAAAATTGTCCTTCACGCCATTGCCATATTGTATTTGCGTGGTCTGGCCGAGGGAGTTGTAGCCGGGTTCGGTGTCGGTCCCGAAGAGCGCATAGACCGTGGCGGCGTCCCGCACCCGCTTGACCGCGCCGGTGTTGTCATAGTCGTAGTTCATGACCGAGCCGTCGGGATAGGTAAGCTGGGTCAGCTGGCCGGAGAGGGTGTATTGGTAGGAAGTGGTCCAGCGGAGGGACTCGATCAGGAAGTGCTCGGAGGCGGTGCGGCCGAGGGAGTCGTATTGATAGAGGTATTGGAGGAAGGGATCGCCGGAGTTGTTATTCCAGACCGCGGTGAGGGCGCCGAGGGTATTGTAGTTGGCGCCGGGGTTGTAGCTCACGTCAGCGGGGTAGGTGTCATAGCTGAAGTGGATGGTGGAGTAGAAGGAATCAACATATTGGTCCCAGGCAGGAATGCCCGGGCCCCCTGGAGGAGGATCGGGTGAAGCCAGCGGCTCGAGGCAGTCGTTGGGGGTATCGCCGGGCAGGTGGAGGCCGTTCTTGAGGTCGTACTGGCGGACCACGCGGTTGAGGGCGTCGAAGTCGGAGCAGGTTCTGATATCATCGCCGGGAATCCCGGTCTGGCCGGCCACGTCCACCTGGCATTTGAGGTTCCCCCGGTCATCGTATTCATAGCGCCACTCGCCCATGTCCGGGTCATTCATCCAGATTTTCCGGCCCAGGGAATCATATTCGATGTCGGAGACCTCTCCTTCAGGACCGATGGTGTGGATCAGGTTGTTGAGGCCATCGTAAAAGTATCGAGTGATCACGTCTTGAGTTTGATCGGTGGGGTGGAGATTGATGGATTGGGTGAGGTTGCCGTAGATGTCGGTTTCGGTGCGGGTTTGCTTGCCGTCAATGCCGGTCACGGTTTTGGCCAGGGCCTCGTAGTCGGAGGTGACGGAGGTGCCGTCGGAGAGGACGGTTTTGATGACGCGGTCGCGGACGTCGTAGAAGGCTTCGGTGTCAGGCCAGGAGGTGTCAGGGGGAGTTGGCTGGGTCAATTCAGTTTCAAAGCCGGCAGGGATGATAAGAAAGTAGGGCAGCGAAGACCGGGTGACACGGCCGAGGCCGTCGTAATCGGTATCGGTGACGGTCTGGCGGTAGGTATTGAGGGTTTCCGGTCCTTCGGACTTGGACTGGAGGGCATGGCCGGCGCCGTCGTAGAAAGTGATGGCCATGGTGAACTGGTTGTCGTCCAGATAGGACCAAGTCTCGATAGAGGTGGGATAGGTATCGAGGTGGTAGAAGGTCTGGGAGGTGGTGCGTTCCTGGGTTTCGCCGTAGGGGATGACCGCGGTCCTGACGGTCCGGCCGAAGGCATCGAGATCGGTCAGAGATTGGGTGGTGGGATCGCCCTCATTGAGGAAGGGGCCTTTGCTGTAGATGGCTTTGCCGAAGCGGAGGTCGTATTGGGTATAAGCCTTGTGGCCCAAAGCATTGGTAGCAACGAGGGGGAACATATGCAAATCTTGTTCAAACTGGATGAATTTTTCTACGCCCCGATCAAGCCAGTGCAAGAGATTCCCATATTGGTCCATATCGGCTTGATAGTTGGGAACCTCGAACATGTTTTCCCACTGAGGAGTGGCGGAGATGGGAGTGGAAGGATCGGTATCGGTGACCAGGGCCTCAATCCTGGTGAGGACGCCTTGATCGGGAAGCGCGCCCAGAGTTGAGCTGCCATCGTAGTAGTAGCGACGCTCGGTGAGTTTGCTGGCGGCTTCATCCCAGCCCGGAACCACGGTGGACCAGGTGCGGACGATGCGTTGCTGCCAGGTGGTGGGGTTGTTGGCGAACTCGGTCTTGACGTAGCGCTCGTCGCCGGAGACAGCGGGTTCGCCTTCGTTGACGGAGTAGAGATCGGTTTGGAGGCCGGATGATGTGTCGAAATCGTAGGAGTTGGCGGAGCGGGTATGGACGGAGGTGTTGTTGCCGTCGTTGAGATAGGAGTCGGTCTGGGAGTTGTAGATGAAGTGGATGTCAATGTCGCCATCGAGGATGTCTTCATCCAGGATGGGTCCGTATAAGAACGTCCAATCGGACCAGGCTTTTTCGGAGCGGGAGAGGAGGTTGCCCTGGCCGTCGTAAGAGCGTTGCTCGGCGGTGAGGCCGAGGAAGAGAGGTTCCCAGATGTCCCGTTCTTGAAGGAAGAAGGTGTCGGAGTAGCGGTAATCCTGGACCAAGCCTTGATTGGGGTCATCGTAAGAGATGGTGGAGCGGGTGAGGCCGAAGCCGCGGAACTCGGAGGCCAGATGATCGCCAGGGTCCAGATACGGGTCAAGCCCGTCGTTCCATCCGGAATAATGGTAGCCGCCGCAATAAGTGAGAGATTGTTCAGACTCCCAGGTAGTTGGGTCGTTATCGAAGCTGACGGAGACGGAATCGAGGACCGACATGACGTAGGGGAGGAATGAGGAAGGGGCATCGGTGATAGCATCGCAGGCGCCTCCTCTATCCAGAGGCATTTCGTCTCTGGTAGATGGTTTGTAATGAAAAGTTTGCAGCCCGCCAGTGCCGTTGTTAATAGATCTAACAAGACCATTACTAAATTTGCTTTGATTGATCGCGGCCTGGTAAGTTACAACGTTCGGGCCGGTAATAGAGTTTGGATAATAATAGCCATCGCCATCGAAGACGTCCGCAAGCGCGTCACCATTGATATCCCCAAGGATTGGGCCGCCTTGCTGGCAACCTATGGCCTCGGTAACGACACAAGCTTCAAAAAGACATATGTAAATATAAGTGCATACACTGAAATAACCTTCAGGAATACCATCCCAATAGCCAGACGATATATCTTGATTCCATCCGGTAGGCCCTCCGAGGTAAAGATACGAGTCTTGATAAGAAGGTGGTGCACAATATGGTGAAGGGAATGGCAGTATATAGACGCAGTAGATTTTCCCTTGCTTTTGTAGGATATCTAAATAACCATCTCCATTGATATCTAAAAACCGCACACCTAGGTCAGAATATTGACCACTTTCCCCTTTATACACAAGATCAATTGGCATAGTAAAAGGATTTTCCGTGCAAGGAGCACCAGGGAAGCATATAAGATTATCAAACTTCTTTCCTGTATTCAGAAACGTTTTACGCTCGTGCTCATAATTAGAATCTGGTCTCCAAATGCCAATGACCAGGTCCGGCAGTCCATCAGCGTTTACATCTAAAAGTTGTGCGCCATTTTGAGAAAAATAACGATACTCACCCGGTACGCTATTACTAAAATAATAGCAGGGGAGACCATCCTGACATATTATATCCTTTTCCCATTTCCAAATGGTTGTCACTCCATTGGGTAAGGTGAAAGGTTTTCCCTGGTTGATAAATACATAGACTGATCCGTTATCTGCTTTTATTACATCAGTCAAACCGTCACCGTTAAGATCTGCGAACCGAACCGGAGTTGCTGCACTCGTATCACTCTTCAGAGACATATCCACGGAGAACCACTGATTCGAGAGGTTGTGAGTGTAACAGTTCAAGCCATACTCTGGCCGCGATTGCCAGCCCCCTCCGTTATTAATGTAAGCTTTGTGTATACCCCCTGACTCTTGGATAATATCAGCTAAACCGTCGCCATTGAGGTCAATTATACTCGTTCCTCTGTAATTCGTGCAGTAAGTACTGCTGCAACTAGCGAATATTAAATCGGCTCCCAACGCCCTTAACGAAAAAGTCCAGGGGGCATTCACGCCTGAGTTTGGGTCCATATGCCAGCCGGTGCCATCTGCTTTATTGAGAAAGACTTCCTGTCTAGGAGGAGGAGAAAAAAATCCCTCGGAAACGGCTACCACTACATCATTCCAGCCATCGCCATTCACATCGGCTAAAACCGCTCTTCCACTTTGTTTATGGTCGTCATCATTAGCAGGAGAGAAGAAAGGGGTAGGCAACATATTGCCAGTTTGTGTGGCAAAGCCTAGGTTGGAAGATTCATTTTGGTTATAGGTAAAGGTGGTAGCGGGCAAGGATGATCCTCCCGCACTGATTTTAATGGACGAAAGAAATATATCAGCAACGCTAGTCTGGTTATAGGATAGGAGATATATAGTAGCTCCGGTTTCTTCAGATGAGACTATTATCCGAGCCAAGCGAGAACCGATCACTGCAAGATATCCTGCACGACCTTGAATAATGGTGTCGTTGGGATCGCTGCTATAAGGAGCGAGTTCGAAATAAATGTGATAATAGGGATCTAGGGGTGAAGAGCCAGAACCGCGCCAACCGGTATAATAAATATCACTAGGCAGAAGAACTCCACTAATCTTGTAATCGGTCGAGAGATACGGATAATACTGAACAGCCATATAATTGCCATAGACATCTTGAAGCGCCACCAAATACCATTCAAAGGTAGTTGAAAAGATTCGAGAAACGGCGGGATCACCAGTGCGTGCATTTTCATTGGATGCAGTATTAGGGTCATCCCCGAAATAATATTGAGTTCCTTGTAGATCTTTTACAATCCAACGGTTGTTGACTTCGTCCTTGATAATTTTCATAAAACCCGATTCGAGCTTAAGACGATAGACTTGGCCTGTATATCCATAAACAGTTTCGGTCGTCAGGGTGGGAACCAATTCAGCGCCGTTGTAAAGAAAGATATCTCTATCGGTATAGGTGGGCGTGCCATATTTAAGACTTCTGCTAATAGTACCAAGCCCGGTGAGGGACCATCCGCGGCCAACCCAGCTTGCTCCCACCCGGCTGTTATAGACCAAAGCCAGTGAGGGTTGGATACCCCGACGGCCGGCCGGGACAGAAATTGGATAGCTGTTGCTAAGAGACCCGGTAAAAAGATCACCCACCGATTGAGCAGTTCCTGAACCGATATCGGGAGTCGGAGCTTTGTTAAAGCTGTTCGGGTCAGTGGTGGGAAATTGAATTTGAGCGATAACCACCTGAGCGAAAGCAAAGCAGATCAATCCCAGCGCTAGACCAAGAAAATTGTTTCGGCTTCCAGTCGCCATGTTTTCCTCCAAGCCTTACTCTTGTCCGAATCCAAAACAGTCGGCCCTTTCTAGATATTGAGGCGGTATGCCCTGGCCAAAAATAAATGGATCGGTCGGATTAGGATCTACATAATCCGAATCTCCATCACCATCCGTATCAACTACATGCGGATTGGAACCGAGCTGATATTCCAGAAGATTAATCAAGCCATCATTATCAAAATCTGCATTGGCATCAAGCGCCTCACAAGGATTTAAGCCGTATATTACTTCCCATCCATCTGGAATACCATCATTATCCGAATCAGCATTCGTAGGGCTGAGACAGGGATAAAGCGAGGAAGGAAGATCGAGTCCATCAATGATTCCATCATCATCAGTATCTGAATCCCATGGAAGGGTAAGCCATGTTATTACTTCGCTATAATCAGTTAATCCATCGCTGTCAGTATCCGCTCTCAGGGGATCAGTAAAAAAAGTCAACACCTCTGCTCCATCCGTCAAACCATCACCGTCCGTGTCGCCCTTGGAAGGATCGGTGCCATTCTCAAATTCTTGGAGATTGTTTAAACCGTCCCCATCGGAATCATCCAGAGCATCCAGGGGATTACAGGGTTGAAAACCTTGAAGGACTTCCCACCCATCCGGCATTAGATCATTGTCGGTGTCGGGATTGGTGGGATTCATGCAATTGCTGAGTTGCTCGTCGAGGTTAATCAGGCCGTCGCGGTCCGGGTCGCCGTTGGGGCCGTTGTCAATATCCCCGTCGGGTGTGTTGCCGTCGTCTAAAGGGTCCAGGCCATAAGTAGTTTCCCAGGCGTTGGCAAGTCCGTCATTATCATAATCGTCATCTTTATCGTAATGGATTGCAATTTCATCAAAGCCGAGATAATTTTCGCCAGAATACGCCTTGGCCCGCAAGCGGAAATGGAAGCGGTCCGGAAGAAGACATGCTCTCATGTCGTTAAGGCCCATGTTTTCGCATTTTTTTTTGTTGTCGCCGGTAAAAATCAGATCGCCCAACTCCTGCATGGTAATGGAAAAGAACGGAAGGGTTTCTGAATTTACGGTGAAGAGTTTGTTTTCCATCACTGCCCGGTCGCCGTCGCGGTTAATGTCCAGATCATTAACAGCATTAGACTGCCGGACAATCTCATATGTCCAATGAACTTCCCAGTGATAAACGAGTCCACCCTCAGCGGTCCAACCGGCGACTCGCTCCGGCTTGATAAACATCCAGGAGTAACTACCGTCTTTATTGAGACGAAGATAGGTGAGGTTTGTCTCCGAATCATCTATCCGGAATGGAACAGGTATGCAGCCCTCACAAAACAAGCCGAGGAAAGTCACTCGTTGTAATCCTCGGGTGTAAGTTCCAGAGCCGACATCGGTCTCCTCACGCCGATCAACATACAGCCAGCCCAATTTATCAATGAAGAAAACATGCTGATAATTCTTACCGTCCTTCTGACCGACAAGGAGTTGCGGTCGATATCCCACTAGAAACGTAGCATTATAAATTAACAACCTAGTTACTTTGCCAGTGGGAGTTAATAAATTGAGAGAGGGCCCATCTATCCACGCCAAGTAGTTGCCCGTCTCATCGGTGGAAAGGTTGGGGAGCCCGGTCATTAAGTTGGCTTTTACCCGGTTACCATCCTGGACAATGGAGGTAGCGTAAGACAATTCCTGATAGGTGGTTGGAAAAGGATCTAGGTCAATTTTATATGTTTGATAAAATTCGCTGGGATTAAGGCCATTGATGTTCGCATTGGAAATGAAATACAGCACGTTGCCGTCACCACTGAGAACCGGAGGATAAATATCGTCATATGTGCTAATTAACCAGGGTGGCATCTCTCTGGGAGAAGCTTCCCGTCCGTCCCATACATGAAGAGACCAAAGAGGTCGAAAATACAAAAGGTACGCTACTCTCCTGCCATCATCGCTGATACTGGGAGGGCCAGCATTAGCCAAATACATATAATCGTTACCAGTATCCGAAACTTGGGTCAGGGTATTATTGGAGAAATCCCGCAAGTAGACAAAGAAATCTGGTCCGCTCCAATAAACTACCTGGTCTCCGGAACCGCTCAATGAGGGACTTCGAACATCACCTTCAAGGGTCGTTAAGGATAAGTTATATGCCGGCGTCAGCGAGACACTCGGGTTTTTTAGTCCCAAGCCTGGCTCCGGATCATTTATTTTGTTCTCCCAGTAATCCATGGTCACTTCGATCCTGTCAATGGCCTGGGTATTCTCGCCTTGGATGATAACCGAGCTAAGATCCGTGGCATCGGTCAAGACCGTATCGTAAGCCGGGCCAGTGATGCGGACCGGAGCGGTCTTGAAGCGGATCGTTTTGGGATAGGAAGGAACGTCAAAACACTGCCCTGGGGCAAAAACCTCCCGCTTGATGCCGGTTCCATAATACTCTTCGAAACTGGAGCAGGAGCTTTGGGCGAAGTGGAGGTGGTTTCCGCTCAGGTCCATGATGGGAATACGGCGCATCAGGGCGTAGTCATCAGGATATTCCAAAAAGCCGGTCAGTGAATCATACACATGGCTTTGATAATCAGCAGGCTCGGGGTAAAGATACATTTCAAAGGTTACTGCCGGAGGCAATCCTTTCGGGAAAAACAGCCCAAAATCTTTCCCCTCCCGGGAGTATCCCTTGTGAGGAGGGACCTCCGGATGAAAACCCGGTGGATAAACCTTCGGGTCTGGAAAATTCCCTGAACTGGAAACGTAGGAAAGATTGATGATGGTCTCGGAAAGCTTTACCCGAATTGGATAATGTGGAGGAAAAGGATACGGAAGTTGATCTTTGTAAACCGGGGGCCAGACATCGGGTGGGCTCAGAGGGATACCTGTGTCCAGGGCCGGAAATATATAAACTGCTTGCGGAACCTCGGTATCCTTGGTGCCGTCCGCGACCAGAAACTGAATTACTTCGGTTCCGTTGGAGACATTGCCTTGCTCGTCCATCAGCGGTCCATCCACCCTGTTTTTCAGAATGAGCTCATAAAGGATCAAGGCCGGCTCGCTCTGGCCAATAGGCCACTGCCATAACGAGTCGGGCCTTAAAATGATCGTGACGCGGTCGTAATAGGGAGGGGCACAATATTCAGGAGCCATCCGTCCAGTGGTGGCCCATTCGAAACGATCGAAGTAGGACCCCTCAAAATCTACTTGTTCCCATTGAGAATTATCCATGCACTTGGATAAATCTCCAGAGGTGATATTTTTACTCAGGAGGCATGATTTCAGGTCGGTGATCGAGGCATTGCGCCGGAGCTCGAAGTCGGAGGGGAAAAGGCTGTCTTGGTATATGCACCGATTGAAAAAGAAAATCAGGCGGCTGGATCGGGTGACGTCGTTTTTATCAATGACAGTGCGGTTGTGGACGTTCAATATTTTGGGGATATCAACCAAGTAGTAAGTCGGGGCGGTGCCGTCCACAAAAGTGTTTTCTATGTGAGGGGGACAGCCGGCCAGGAAAGCTGCAACAAGAACGGAAAAACAGATTATTTTGGGAGTATGGTTTTTCATGAGCAAACCTCGTCTTAGGGATTGCACTTGAAATCCTCCAGCTTGATTGACGGGTTAAAGATAAAAACATGATCTTTGACCCATCGGTAAAGTTCGTCGGAGAGACAATTTATCGAAGCCGATGGCATGCGTGAAGGGGTTAGCGATCCTTGAGCAAAGCTTAGCTCAGATATCCCAAAAGTCTCATAAGCTCCGTTGGTCAGGATAACTAAAGCACGGTAGGCGCTGGCATGGACCAAGGGCGATGAGTCCGTTAGGTAAGCATATTCCAAGGCCGCCATGACCGAGGGCAAAGGGTTGCGATAATCAATTAGGGCTGAGGCTGCTCCAGCCCTTAGCGCATCCAAAGGATCGCCGACCAGGGCGCTCATGACTGCATCCAAGGCAGGCTCTCCCGCTGGCAATCCCTGCTCGCGGGCAATGGCGACCAGCGCCGCAACCGACAAGCCTCGGGTATAACAATCATAGCGGGAAGGATTGTTAAGGAGCTGATTGAGGGGCTCCACCATCTCCAACACCGCTGGATTATTTGCCAACTTCTTGATCGAAACGATGGCATCCCGGACCTCATCAATATCCGCAAATGTGTCAATAAGGAAGGCACGCGAAGCTTTCATCACCGCGTCATAGGCGTTCTTGCCTTGGGGCAATCCCAAAGCCTGAGCGATGGCAATAAGTGCCTGAACTGCAAGCCTTCTTGTCAGGTAATCTCGGAAATTGTCGTTCATTATATTTTCAAGGGGATAAATGGCGGATTTGATATTAGGGCAAGAAGCCTGATTTCGAAGTTTATTAATAGAGGTCCGTACCTCATCTATGTTCTCATTCGCCAAGCCAGCGATAGCGATCTGCACAAGCTGCTGGCAATTCGGACCGGGAGGATTCCCTTGTCCCTGGCCGACAGGGAGGCTTTCCGGAGGAGTTCCATGGGCAAACGAAGCCATAACCAATAAAACTCCTGCCGTAACTACCATCCATGATCTTTTCATCTCTAGTCTCCTCATACAAAAAATCCCCGGCAAGGTAAACCTACCTCCCAGGGATCTTCCAAGAAGCTCCTCGTGCCAAACTCGATTAAGAAGTGCAAACACTCACGCCTCACTTCGGCTGGCTTTTGTCTTCAACTCCAGGCTTGAGGGCCTGATAAAGGAACTATCTATATGGCACAGTTATTGAGATTTTGATTCAGAATGCACCATTCCATAGCAAATTCCTTGAAGCTTGTCAAGAAAAATATTATTAGCGCAAATTTGTCTCTAAAATCAGCAGGTTAGTCCAGGTATTTTATAGAGATTGGGGTAGCGTTTAGCTGTATTTTCCTCCGCTAAACCCTGAGCTCACACCTCTCCCCTGCTACTGCCGCCAATTCAAAAACTCAAATTTACGAAGGATTATCACCCAACCTCAAGGTGTAAGAACTGCACGTGACATTGGTAAATCTTGGAGCCACCCAAATGTAGACCGTGCCGCTATCGTTTCCCGCGCAGAGGGGCATCCTGGAGAGTCTAGGGATATCTTTTAGGTTGGCTTGAGAGCGATTACAGAAACAGTTGTCTGAGCTTTTCTTTATCGCGCCCTGCCAGCTAAAAAGAGGGCCTTTTCAGCCCTCCTTTTGGGGATCACGCTCAAGGACTGAGGAAGGATTCCACGGTTTTGTAGAGCATGTCGGTGAAGGAAAACTCCTGGGTGGGGGGAGAGAGCTTAATGAGGAAGCTGCCCTTGTCCTGGGCCAGAATCGGGTCCTGTGACAAGAGCGTAAAGACGAAACGGGACCTGGGCTCGACGGTGTAGATTTTGAGGAAGTTCTCCCTCGTGTCCCACACGACTTTGGCCCGATCCAGGCTGGTCAAGACCTGGTGGAACTTGGGCAACGGGAAGAAGAAGGAGCCCTTCCCGTTTTGAAGGCCGAGGAACGGGGCGGGATGAAGCTGGGTGAACTGGCAGAGGCTGGCATGGGAGAGTTCAATTCCGCGGGAACCGTGCCTGGCCTCCCGAGCAATCGTCACGGCGATGGCTTCGGCCTGCCGGAGTTTATCGCGGAATTTCTCCTCGGCTTTGGCCTTCAGGCAGCTTTCCAGATAGGGCGTAACGATTGCGAGCTTCTCTTCCGCTTTCGCCCGCTCCCACTTTTTGCGGTTCTCTGGACTGACCTGAAGCTTGACCAGCGCTTCCTCATCCACCTCCTCCAAAAAGTTCCCGATCACCTCCGGCCCCAGGCTCCCCTCCATCACCCGGGCGAATTTCTTCAGCCGGTTGTATTCGCGCAATAGCTTCCTCACGGCTTTCACCTCCAATCCTTCTCCCAGGGCCGGTCGAAGTAATAGTCGTATTCCTCGGGACTCAGGCCCTGGTGCATCTGCTCATACCAACCGGAAACTTCCCGCGCCACTTCTTTCCGGTCGCCCCAGTTAAGCTCAAAGGCATTGACCCACTTCTCAAAGACCTTCTGCCCCTTGTAGAAGACCACGATCCCGCTGGCCTCAGGGTATTGGGGATAGACCCGGATGATCGGGTTCTCGTCGAAAAATCCCTCTTCCTTGAGCGCCAGCACTACGATTTCGATCATCTCCCTGAGCCGCGCTCCCCATTTTTCCAGACACGCCACCAGTTTTTGAGGCTCGCCTGGATACCAGATGGGCTCCAACGGCGGCCAATTTTCAAAAATCCTTTCCAGCTCGACCAGGGCCCGAGCCAGGAAATTCTCCTTGGTCATTTTCACCTCCGATAGAAAAGAGCGGGGGCCGACGGCCAGCCCCCACTCCGGGTTAGGTCCATTCGGGAATTAGTTCCCGTTGCTGCGGCGTTGTTTCATGTACTCGATCATGCTCTTGATCCCGGCTACCGCCAGGGAAACTCCCAAATACGCGATCGACCGGCGAACATCCATGTCCCTGATAATTTTCGACATCATGGCTTTCACCTCCTTTCTTTAGGACGGAATGATCATCCCCAGATGAAAATCGAGGATGACCTCTTTGGGAAAAGTTTCCTGCGAAATGAATTTCTTGACCACCTGGCCGACCCAGGCGGACAATCCGAGCACGGTGTAAATGATGGCCCGGCGGGTGCACGGCTCGCGTAAGGCTTCGGTCGAAGGATACAGGCTCCGGTCATAGACTTCCGCATCGGCCAGGGGATTCACCGCGTAGATCCGGGCCACTTCCGCGCCCATCCTCGTGTCAATGAACAGCGGGACGTGGATGTTCCGTTTCACCTGGTGCCAGATCTTCTTCCGCTCATCCATGCTGTCCACGGCCACGATCACGATGCCTTGCAACACCTGGTCGGTAAACTTTTCGTTTCGGACCTTGATCTCGATGCCGGTGTAGTCCTTGATGATCTCTTGCAGGGCGATGACCTTGCTCTTGCCCAGATCCTGTATCCGGTAGAACTGGTTCGGCAGGTTGTGCGGCGCGATGGTGTCGGGATCAAAGACCGTGAGGTCGCTCGCTCCCATTTTGGCCAAAGCCAAAGCGGTAAAGGACCCCACCGCCCCCGCGCCGATGATCGTGATCGGGATTTTCAGCCTCTCCAGGTTCACCAGGTCCAGTTGTCGCGTGTATTCAATCATAGGGCCATTCCTCCAATCCTTGATCCGACAGTCCTTCCTCGCTCAAAAAGTCCTCCGCTTCCGGCCAGCTCAGTTCGCCCTTGCAAAAGGCATTGATGATTTCTTCCCGGCTCGGGTCGGACGGAGCATAGGGAAACATCTGGCCATCGGAGAAGGAGACCCCCTCCTTAACCCGCTCGTCAAACAACTGCTTGCAAACCTCCCGCTGGCCGAACTCCGTCAGGAGGACCTCGGTGGGAACCTCGTCCAGTCCGAGGCGAAGGGGCTGGTAAAAGTCCACCCGGCTTCGCATCTGGCCGGCCTTGTTGATCACGGTGCTGATGAAGTAGTCCTTGGGCCGGAACCGCTGGATGGTGGCCTGATCCGTGCCGGACCAGAACACCTGCATGGTCCCGTGCGAGTGGAACCAGAATTTCAACCGGGCTGGATCGTGGCCCTGCTTTTCCACCTCCATCATCAGCTTAGCCACGTCTTCCGCCTCGATGCTGGTCTGGGCCTCGGAAGAGCTCTGGTAGGGCAGGAAGATCTCCGTGATCAGGAAGCCCTGCAGGTTACCGTTAAGGATCTCCTCGACCATGCCCAACCCGCTGATCTCGCCCTTGGCCATCTCGACCCACAGGTCCAACTGCTCCTTGGCCTTGGCATCAATCCAGACCGTGAGCTTTTCCACTTCCACCTTCATGACTCCTCCTCCTCTCTCCGATGGTGGCAATTCTCCACCGGGCAGTTGACACAATCCTCCCGGGTTACCGACTCATGGCACTCGGCCTCGTCGCCGGCAAAGGGACAGTTCTCTTGATCGCACTCCACGCACTGCCAGGGACTATGCTCCACCCGGCATTCTTCCACCGCCTGCTGCTGAAACCGGCAATGGCTGACGTTGCAGCCGATGCATTCCGAGAGCGAGGAGTCTTCAAAGCACCGGCTTTGCGCGTCCTCGTTATAGCGGCAATCACTGTCCCCGCAGCGGACACACTCCTGAGCAGTGGCGCTCTCGTAACATTCCTCGAAATGTTCCCGCTGGTCCTCGTCCGCATCAAAGTCCGGGTCCCAGTAGTCAATCTTGAGATAGGGATTATTCGGGTTGTAGCTCTTCAGGAACTCGATCATCACGGTCACCAGGCTCACGTAGTCGCCCTCGGCTAGGAGCTTGGTCACGCCGGGCGCGAGGTTGCCCAGGCAGGGGATGCCGTCGGAACTGACATGGGGGTGGGGATAATCCTTGGGCGCCGGTCCTCGATACATGTAAATCCGCAGGTCCTGGTCCCGGAAGCGCACCGTGATCTGGAACTGGCCCAGGTCATAGTTAATCCCCCGATGGGAGAGGCTAATCTCCTGGGTGAATGCGTCGAGTTTGTGTTCGGTAAAGCTGATTTTTTCCAGGGCGTGCGGCACCAGGTTCATCAGGTTCTTGTATTCGGCCACGAACTTCTTCAGCCTTTGGGTGCGGGTGTGTTCCTGGTGCCAGGCGATCATCTGCCGCAGCTCGTCATTCTTGCGATAGAGCTCCAATAGCTCGGCGATCTTGTCCTGGATCAGCTCCTCGTTCTCGCTCACGTCCTTTTCCGCCCGTTCGATTCGCGTCTGATCCGCCCCGACCCGATAACGGGCATACTGGCTTGCTTCGGGCCAGGTGTAGTTGCGGATGGATTGCACCAGCTTAGGGAGGGCGGTGTCAAAGACCGGTCCCCAAAGAGTATTCAGGAGCCGGCCAAGGTCCTGGTGGCCATTGCCCGAGATCAGGCCCGGATCAAAGACCAGGAACAGGTAGCGGTCCTTGAGCACGGCCAGGGGTTGATCATGGGCTAGGATCATCTCGCCCTCGGGAAAATAGACATCGCCCTCGACCAGGAACTTGTCCTCGCCCACGCGGAGCTCAAAGCCGGCCGACGCTTCGGCAGAATGGGCGATGATCTCTACCTGGGGACAAAACGGCTCGGGCTGGAACTCGCGGAGATCCTCGGTCTGGTAGCGGATCGGGATTTCGTGTTTG
>MGQK01000106.1:27533-30050 GCA_001797815.1 Deltaproteobacteria bacterium RBG_13_61_14
CAAAGCTTCATGGGGAATGTAACCGGATAGCATGTCCTCCTCCTCTTGGAAAAGAACGGGCCCCGGAGCCAAACACCCCGAGGCCCTGGTCCTTTTCCGGTTGAATTCAGTTGCCGCCCTCGACCTTGGGAACCAGCGCGATCACGTCACCTTCCCGGGTCGAAGCCGAGAGATTGGCGCCCACCCCGTTCACGGTCACGGAATAGCCGTCCTGCTCAATGCCCGATGCCTGGAGCGCCTCTTCCACCGTGGTGCCGGCGCCGACCTCCACCTCCTTGGCCGCATGGCCCAATTTCAAAACTCGAACTTTCATGATTTCACCTCCTTCCATTGAACAGTTTTCCCGCACTGGGGACAATAAGGTTTGCCGATCCGGCGTGAATCCGCGTAATCGTGGGGATAAGTATCCTGGACCTCCACCAACTTTTGGTCGTCGGCCATGAACCCGGGAGAGTTGTCGATCTTCTTGTGTGCGCCAGTAGCCTCAAGACCCTGGGTGAGCTTGTCCATCACCTTTTTTGCTGGATTGGAAATTTTGATCATGGGTACCTCCTTTCTTGGGGTTGAAAGTGATTGCCGTGCTCCCGTCCTGGTGCGGCCCTCGGTGGGATCATCGGCTTCACCAGCCTGTCTCCACCTCTGCCCAACCTCCCTTGCCCCAGGACCGACACCAAAAGATATCCCAGAAGCGCTAGGATGCCCCAGGAGCCTTGGAAGATATCAGGGTGAGGGTCTGTGTGGTATATTCGGTCGAAGCGATCTCGGTTGGGTCGTAATCCCCATACTGGGGAAGAGGCCATTATCACAGCCAGGAAGGTGGCCACTTTTAAGGCCAGTCACGTCCTTAAAATGGCAGTGGATAGGGGTACGGGATCGGCCTAAATCTCTATACAGATTTGCAAAAACTTGTGTAATTTTTGTGTATTTTTTTGTGAAAACGGGCCTATGAGATCCTCCTCGTCAACGGTGTCGTAGCGCGTGAATACCACCATGGTCTTGTGGCCGGTGATGGCCATGATTGCCCGGTCCTGCTTGCCTGCCCTCCGCATGTTGGTGACAAAGGTATGCCGAAAGTCATGAAACTGGAAGTTTTCAATCCCAGCGTCCCCAAAAGCACTTTACATTGATTTCATTTTCTGGTATGTATCAGGCGATTGATTGATGACTAGTTTGAGGCGGTATGAAAGAGCAAGCAAAACCGAAAGATGCCTTGACCCGGATCCTGGACAGCGCCGAAACCCTGTTCGCCAAACAGGGATATAACGGCACCTCCACCCGCCAGATAGCGGCCATGGCCGGCATCTCGATCCAGACCCTTCATTACCATTGCGGAAGTAAAAGCGAGCTTTACAACCACATCCTCGAGAGATCCATTATGCCGGTGACCGCCATGATCAACCGTCATATTCAAAAGATGCTGAAGCTCGATCTTGGAGACGAGGCTACGCTTAACCAATCCATCAATGAGCTTATTGATGAGCTATTCGAAACGCTGCACCAGAACCCCAACTTTCCCCTTTTATTCTTCCGGCAATGGCTGGAGCAGGACCTGGCCCTGCGACGGGTGGAATGGGAGCAATTGGCTCCCCGCCTTCGCCAATGGGTGATGCAAGTTGAAGCGATCGTGGACCAGGATCGGCGCCAGGGCATTGACCTACCACTCACCTTCGTGTCCTTGAGCATGCTCTATTGGGGCCTTTTCACTAACCAGCAATTCATCAGCGCTCTGTTGAACATGGACGGCGAGTCCCAGGGGTACATGGAGCGGTTGAAGAGTCACGCCAAGGAATTGACCTCTCGTTGCTTGCGTCGGGGGACGGAGCTTGGTGTTGTTGAGGATAGACGACAAGGCCCGAAGGCGAAACCCCGCCCAAAGGGCAAGGCCGGTTGATGACATGAAGATAATTGTATGCGTCAAGCAGGTGATGGATCCCGAAATGCCGGTGTCCTCGTTCCAGGTTGACCGGGCCGAGAGGAAGGTGTTCCCGCCTCAGGGCATTCCGCCAGTGGTGAGCACCTTCGACGAGAACGCTATCGAGGCCGCGCTTCGGCTGAAGGACAAGCAAGGAGTCGAGGTGCTGGCGTTGAGTGTGGGCCGGAAGCTATCGCGGCCGGTGGTGAAGAAGGCTTTGAGCGCCGGCGCGGACGCTCTTCACCTGGTGGAGGACAGTGGATTCGATGACCTTGATAGCTTTGGGATCGCGGAGATACTGGCCGCGGCTATCAAAAAGATCGGCGCTTTCGATCTGGTCATTACGGGCCGACAGGCCGCGGACTGGGACCGGGGAGTGACCGGCTCCGCGCTGGCCGAATTGCTGGGCGTGACTTGTATCACGGTGGCCCGCAAGATCGAAGTGGAGGGAGGAACGGTGCGGGTGGAGCGGGTGGTTGATGACGGCTACGAGGTGGTTGAGGCTTCGATGCCGTGCGTAGTGACCGTGACCAACGACCTGGGCGCGCTCCGGCAGATCACCTTGCCAGGCATCATGCAGTCCAAGAAAAAACCGGTCTTCGAGT
>MGQK01000106.1:30066-42471 GCA_001797815.1 Deltaproteobacteria bacterium RBG_13_61_14
GAGTCTGGGGAAAGTCCCGGCTCGGCGCACCGAGCTGGTAGACCTGTTCATCCCGGTCCGGGACACGGTCTGCAAACTGATCGAAGGGGAGACGCCGGAACAAGCAGGCGAGAAGCTGGCCGAGGTCATCTGTAATGACTGCAAAATTTAATTTATTGAGGGTGGCATGTCGAGCAACGCGGTGATCGTCGTCGGTGAGCGGCTGGACGACCACCTCTCTTCCTCCACCCTGGAGATGCTAGGAGGCGGTCGGACCATAGCGGATCAACTGGGCGGCCCCCTGGCGATCGCGCTGTTGGGCGAAGAAATGGAATCCCTGGCCCTGGAGTCCTTCGCTTATGGTGCGGACCGGGCCTATCTTCTCCAGGGCCCGAATTTGAACCACTACCAGCCCGAGGTCTGGCTGAAGGTGCTGGCGGAATTCATAAGCGGGACCGGGCCGGAGTTGGTCTTGATCGGTCAGACATCGGTGGGCCGGGACCTCGCTCCGAGGCTGGCCTGCCGGCTGGGCTCAGGTCTGGCCATGGACTGCACCCGGATCGAATGGGACCGGGATGCGGGCCGGGTGCGGATGTCGCGTCCGGTGTTCGGCTGCAAGGCGGTGGCGGTGGAGGTCTGCTCATCGAAGCCGGCGCTAGCCACGGTCCGAGCCAAGGCGATGCCAGCCCGGGAGCAGGATGCTTCGAGGCAAGGGGAAGTGGTGGCCGTATCGGTGGAGATTGACGACTCGATCCCGAAGAGCCGGACCGTGTCCCGCATCAGAGAAGAGATCAAGGGCGTGCTCCTGGAAAACGCCCGAGTGGTAGTGAGCGGCGGCCGGGGTATCGGAGGATCGGAAGGCTTCGAGATGCTTGAGGCCCTGGCTGGAGTGTTCGGGGGGGCCACGGCCGCGAGCCGTCCGCCCTGCGATGCGGGCTGGGTCCCTTCCTCCAAACAGGTCGGGCTCACCGGCAAGATCGTGCGACCGGACCTTTACCTGGCGGTAGCCTTGTCCGGCTCTTCCCAGCACATGGCCGGCTGCCAGGATTCAAAGACGATCATCGCGATCAACAAGGACCCGGAAGCGAATATTTTTTCCTTTGCCCACTACGGAGTAGTGGGCGATTACCGGAAAGTCATTCCGTCGCTCTGGGGGCGACTGAAGGAGAAGATGAAATAGGCGGGACGGAAAGCTTGACGTGACCGGCGGAGCCATACGAGCTAGCAGTTGGAACTCCTGGCTCAGCCACATTCCGTTTCTGAACGGATGAAGGAGAATGGAGAGGTGGTGGCATGAGACATCATGGCCGCTTGGGTTCGGGCCTGATCCTGGTTTTACTTGTCAGTTGGTGCGGGCCCTTGCCGACGACGGCGGGAGCGGAGGGCCCCGGCCGGGCCCATGGCCGCTACTACGAGCCGGTGGAGGTTCCCGGTGAAGTGCTGGTCCCTTTGCAAGGCGCTTCTTTGAGCAAGCTTGCGGTATACTCGTTCCGAAAGGGAAGCTTCAGTCCCCTTCTGTTCCAGATTGATGAACTTACTCCGGAGGGGAGTTTCATCCTGACCCTCGGCCCGGAGGCCAATCCGGACGAGGGTAACGGCATTCTGGATCGGCAGGACTTGGTGGTTTTCATGGCCCGGGATGCCAGCGAAAAGGCCCCGGAGGGCCTGGCGCCGGAGGGCGCGGACCTGGCCGTTGCCGTCCAGTTGAAGGACCCGGTCACGGGCGGACAGACCTGGGTGTACGTGGCGAGGTTCCCGACCGCTCCCTCTTTATGCGCGCTCAAGCCCGTTTCCGTGCTGATTGACCAGGGAGGCGTGTTCAACTTCCGGTTCCCCACCTATGGGTATGACGCGATTATCAACGAACAGGAAAAGAAGCCCATTCCCACTATTTTCATCAACAAGCTGTGGGTGACGCCGGAAGCCGGCGGCAACGGAAAGAACATCCTGGACCGGCAGAAGATACGAGGCGAGATCAGTTTTCTGGGCGGAATCATCAAGGTCCCCATCAATGAGAAGATTGTAAGCGGCGGCGTGGTCGCCTACAAACCCGGGCCGGTCCGGATCCTCATCCACTCCACCATGTATCCCCTGCTCCCCCTTAAAATCAAGGGGCCGCGTTTTTACATTGACAGCGTCATGGTTGACACCCTCACCTTAACCACCACCATTGTGGACGTACCCTTCGATCCCGGATCTCTCATCACTGAAATGACCCTTTCCTTCGGCACCGACCTCTCGCCCGAGGCCAAGGGCATGCGCTATTACAACTCGACGCATCTCCAAGGCTTCCCGATTGACGGAGAAATGGACGAATCCGAGCGAAAATTCAATGAGGCCAAGGACGAGTGGCGCCTGGTCACTGGCGCGCAGGGGACCCAGATCCAGTTCACCAGGTTCGATCCCAAGTTCCTCACCGACGGCAAGTCTTATTCCACGTATAGCGACAATGAAAAGGAAGAGCGGCCGCCGGAGAACTATCCCGGCGATATCGGGTACGCTTCGGATAAAATCGTGGTGAAAAGTCTGCCGGCCGGAGCTTATCACATCGAGACCTTCGGCTGCGTGCCGTATGCTTTTTATCGACCGGAAGGTCTGAACCGAGAATTTTTACAGGAAATATTACAGATCGCCACATCGCCTCTGGAGATTGAGGTCCAGGGGAAAAAGGCGCCAAACCAGGCGGGACAGTCTCGCGTGCTGGTGAAAAAGTAACGTTTTCGGCTAAATGAATTCAGAGGAAGGAGATGGGCATGGCGAAATACGACATTGCAATTTCCGGCGGCGGCCCCGGAGGGGCCTATGCGGCCAAGACCGCGGCCGAATTAGGACTCCGGGTGGTTTTTTTCGAGCGGGCCCGCAAGTCAGGCGAAAAGAACGCCTCCGGCTGTGGCTTGGGCCAGCGGTGGTGGAGGGATTTCCCTTTCATCATGGACGAGATTGTCGAGCTCGACTCCTACCGCGAAATCCACTTCTGCTACTTCAAGATCACCGATTCCGACGACCGCCTCGTCACCACCATCTCCACGGCCAAGACCCCGAAGGATGACCGCCGCATCCAGCACAAGGACCACGGCTACGGCATGACCGGGACCAGCATCTACCGCTCGGACCTGGACCCGCTTCTCGCCAATCTCGCCTGCAACGCCGGGGCCGAGCTCCGGACCTCGACCCTGATCACCGACGTCATCAAGGAGAAAGGCCGCGTCTGCGGGCTGGTAACCGAAAAGGGAGAGAAGATCGAGGCCGACGTGGTGATCGGCGCCGACGGGGCCCATTCCCTGGTGGCCATAGCCTCCGGGATCAGGAAGCGATGGAACAAGGACCAGATAACCCTCGTGCCCCAGCTCGATTTCTCCTGCAACGAGCAGAGGATGGATGACGTGATCGGTCCGGCGGAGTTGGTCTGGTTCGGGCCATATTGCGGGGCCTACCAGGTGAACTTCCGGGACGGCTTTCATCTGGGCTTAGGCCAATGGCTGGACAAGTGGGACACCCGGCCGCTGGACATGGTGAAACGGATTCTCAAGATCCCGGCTTTTCAGGCCATGTGCCGGTCGGTGGACGCCGAGCTCCGGGAGTACCAGGTGCACCTCCTGCCCTGGATGCCTCATCCGGGCAAGAGTTACGGAGACGGAGTCTTATTGGTCGGCGACGCCGGCGGCTTCCCCTGTCCGCTCGAGGGCGAGGGCATCTGGCACGCCTGCCTGACCGGCCGCATGGCTGCCGAGACCGCAGCCGAGGCCATCGCCGCGGGCGACGTCTCCGAGAAGGCCCTTTCCGCTTATGAGCGCAAATGGAAACAATCCGCGGTTGGCCGCGAGTACGAGTTCGGTCAGGAGTACGTCAACCTCTGGAAGAACTCGGCCTTCGATCCCGAATTCATGAAAAAAATGGTCCTGTTCCTCGGCGAAGTCCAGTCCCTGAACTTCCCCAGCCCCGTGTTCGACTGGAGCGACGACCATATGAAGACCTTTAACGACCACTTGGGCCATCTGCTCGACCTCCTCCCCGAGCTTTCCGATTTCGCCAACCACAATATCGTGCCCCTGGGCAAGGGAATATCAACCGAGAACCGGGAAAGAATCGCGGGAATGATCAGCGGCTCGATCAAGAAGAAGCTGCCTCGCATCATCCCGCAAAGGGTTATTAGGTCCGTGGTCGGCAGATTTTTAGGACTGGCCTGAAAAGGCACGGCCGCCGATTTTTTTCGGCGTCAACGAAAGAGAGGAATAAAATGGACCAAAGGGATACCAAGGGCGGAGATTTCACCGGGACCAGCCTCTTGAAACTGACTTTCAAGGTGGAGGGCGCCGATCCCGGAGAATTCATCACCTACGATCAATCCAAGTGCAACAGCTGCGGCGCTTGCTCTCTGGTGTGCTCGGCCAATCTGTGGGCGGTCAAGGACAAGGCCAAGCTGTCACCCCGCTACCAGGAGCTATGCCTGGAGTGCGCGGCCTGTTACGCTGTGTGCGAGAACGACGCCATCGCTTTTCGTTATCCCAACGGCGGCGCGGGGATCATCATCAAACACGGATAGCAAGGCGGAGGGCGCCGAAAGGAGGAAAACGCATGGAAGGACCGACCAAGGTGGTTTGGGAGTTTCTGGAAACCGCGTTCCGCACGGGCGCGTTGGACGAGTTCCTCAAGCTGTCCAAGGCCGTGACAGATAAGAAGTACGAGAACCAGGCCGAGCTGTTCGCGGACTTGGAGGACGCGGTCAGCGCGATGGAGGACTTGACTTCCCTCGACCAGATATTGGTGGAGGCTTTCCGTATGATGCCTGCCCTTACCGATCCGGAAACGCTGGAAGGGATGGCCTTGTTGTTGTCCGCCGCAACTCCATATGTCAAGTCCTTCATGGACGCCCATAACCGGGACACCGCGCTCCTCGCCGAGAAAAAGGCCCGGCTCATGGCGGCTCTGCCGAAAGTATGGAAGGCGGTCGTCGCGCTGATCATGCTCAATTCCCCGGCGATCCTTTCCGCTCTGGGCAAAAAGTCCGCGTCCGAGTATGGCCAGAGTCTGGGCCGCGCCTTGAACGTCGTGGCAGGTTACGTCAATGACGTTCACGCCCGGGACCCGGAGGCCGTCTCCGCTTTCATGGCCGGGGTTTTCAAGGCGGTGGATGGGCAGCAGGTAGGCAAGACGGCGGATGTGCTCGCCCAGGCCTTCCTGGATCAGAGGCCCCCTCTCCTGAAATGGACCGCCGCCACGGCCGCCAAACAGGCTCGCAAGCGGCTGTTGGGCCGGTAACGCAAAGGAAAAAGAAGCAATGGCTAAAAAAGAAGACCTGGCCCGGATTGTGGGCCCCGAGCGCGTGGTCACGGAAGAAGACGCGCTCATCGCTTACAGCTTCGACTCAAGCTTTGTCAAAGGCGAGCGGCCGGAATGCATTGTCAAGCCGCGAGGCCTCGATGAAATCCAGCGGCTGGTGAAGCTCGCCAATGATCAGGGATTCGCTCTGGTTCCCTGCTCCTCCCACGGCCCGCACTCGCGCGGAGACACCGTGCCCACTGCCTCCGGCTCGGTCATCGTGGACCTTTCGGAGATGAAAGCCATCCTCCGCGTTGACCAGCGCAACAAGGTCGCCATGATCGATCCCGGCGTGACCTTCGCCGAGCTGCAGACCGAGGTCGAAAAGCAGGGCTTAAGAATCGAGATGCCCCTTCTTCCCCGGAAGACCAAGTCGGTCGTCGGAAGCCTCCTGGAGAGAGAGCCGACCACCGGGCCCAAATACAACTGGGACGCGATTGACCCTCTGTGTTGCCTCGAACTGGTTTTCGGCACGGGCGACTTATTTCGGACCGGCAACGCAGCGGGCCCCGGCTCGCTCGAGGAGCAATGGGCCTCGGGCCAGGCCCAGAAAATGCCCATGGGACCGGCCCAGACCGACATCGCCCGGTTGATCCAGGGGGCCCAAGGCTCGCTGGGTATCGTCACCTGGGCGACCATCAAGCTCGAACTCATGCCCGCGCTGAGCAAGGGCTTTTTCGTGGCCGGCCAAACTCTGGATGAACTCATCGCCTTCACCTATCAAATCCTATGGCGCAAATTCCCCGACACCTGTCTCATCTTGAACAATGTCAACCTCGCCGCCATCGCCGGTCTGGACCCAAAGGACCTGCCGCCTTGGACGCTCCTATACTCCCTCTCGGGCCTCACCCATCTTCCGGAGGAGCGGCTCACTTACATGGAACAAGACCTGGCAGAGATCGCCGGCGAGTTCAAGGTCACGCCCCGGCGGAACCTGGCAGGGGTGGCTGCGGATCGAATGGTTGACCTGGCGAGCCGGCCCAGTGAGGAGCCCTATTGGAAGTTCCGGAAAAGAGGGGCCTGTCAGGACGTCTTTTTTCTGACCACTCTTGACCGGACGCCTGAATTTATCCAGGCCATGGACGGACTGACCCGGGAGTTCGGGTTGACCCGGGAAAATCTGGGCGTGTATCTCCAGCCCATTAGACACGGGACCGGGTGCCATTTGGAGTTCAACCTGATGTACAACCCCAATCGCCCGGAAGATTCCGCCCGGCTCCCGGCGCTCTTTGAACGCGCCAGTCGGGCCTGTCTGGATTTAGGGGGTTTTTTCTCCCGACCCTACGGCCTCTGGTCCGAGCTGGCCTACGCCAAATGTCCAGACACCGTCATGGCGCTCAGGAAAGTAAAAAACATCTTCGATCCTCGCGGAGTGATGAACCCCGGCAAGCTTTGTTTTAAGAAGGAGGCATAGGGCATGAACGACCTGGCCACGCTTAAAAGCGACATGGAGGGCTGCTCGCGGTGCTCTCACTGCAAGTGGGTCCCCATGGCCCAGATCAAGAGTTGGCGGTTTGCCAAGATCTGTCCGTCGGTGGACCGCTATAACTTTCACGCTTACTCCGGAGGGGGTAAGCTGATCGCCTCCAACTCCATCCTCGAGGGCCGGAGCGAGGTCACCGACCCGGTGATGGAAATCGTCTACCGCTGCCAGCTCTGCGGCGCCTGCCAGGTCTCGTGCCAGGCCTACCGCGACGACATTGATCTTGCCGACGTCCTGCTCGCCCTGCGCGCCAAGTGCGTGACCGAGGGATACGTGCTCCCCGAACACCTGCTCATGATCGAGAGCATGAAGAAGGAGGACAACACCCTGGGCCTGCTCAAGGCCGACCGGGGCGTCTGGGCCAAAGACCTCGATCTGATTGACATCAACACCCAGAAGGTGGAAGTCCTCTTCCATGCCGGGTGCAGGTATTCATACGACGAGGACCTCCGCTCCTCCGTGCGCAACTGGGTCCGGCTGTTCCGGAACGCGGGTGTGGACCTCGGAGCGGCCGGCCCTGAGGAATCCTGTTGCGGCGGCCGTGCTTTCGAGATGGGCTACCAGGGCGAGATGAAGAATTTTGCCGAGGACATGATCGGCAGGATCAAGGCCTCCGGGGCAAAGCTCCTGGTCACGCCCTGTTCGGATTGCTACTACACCTTCAAATACCTCTACCCTAAAAACGGCATGGATGCGGGCCTGCGCGTGCTTCATGCTGTGGAATACGCGGACCTGCTCATCAAGCAAGGCCGGCTCAAACTGGGCAAGTGCGCCTCCTTGCGGGTGACCTACCACGATCCCTGCCACTTGGGCCGGAGAGGAGAGATTTATAAGATGGGCTGGAACGGCGTCAATAAATTGCACCGGCCGGTCCGTTTCAAGCAGATGGGCAACCTAGGCATTTTCGATCCGCCGCGGAATGTGATTCGGTCCATCCCCGGCCTTGACCTGGTCGAGATGGAGCGGATCCGGGAGTACTCCTGGTGCTGCGGCGCCGGCGGGGGCGTGCTGGAGGCTTTTCCGGACTTCGCCGACTGGACGGCTCGCGACCGGATCGAGGAGGCCAGGGCGGCCGGCGCCGAGGCGATCGTGACCGCCTGTCCCTGGTGCGAGAGAGTTTTCAAGGACGCGATCGCCGCCGGCGGCGACCCGATGAAAGTTTACGACGTGATTGATCTTATCACCATGTCATGGGGAGGATGAAATGAAGCTTTTGCCTAAAGACGTTTACCGGGAGCTGGCGGACGCTCTCGGTGAGGAGAATATCTCGCAGGAGCCGGCAGTGCTGGACGGTTATGCCTGGCAGCCGGCCATGAACCTGACCAATCAGAAATGGATTCCCAGACCCGCGGCCGTGATTCTCCCGGCCACCACCGAGGAAGTCCAGACCATCGTCAGAATCTGCAACCAGCGCCAGGTCAAGTTCAAGGCCCATAGCACCGGCTGGGCCGCCTGGGGCGGGCCTTCCCAGGAAGGCGAGTTGCAAATTGACCTCCGCCGCATGAACCGGATCCTCGAACTCGACGAGAAAAACAAGTTCGCGGTGGTTGAGCCTTATGTCTGCTGCGGCCAGCTCCAGTCCGAGGCCATGAAAAAAGGCCTTACCTGTCACATCATTGGCGCCGGACCTAACACTTCTGCTCTGGCCAGCGCCACCTCCGCATGGGGCTATGGCGGGACCGGACTCTCCACCGGCTATAGCGGAAGAAATGTGCTCGGCGTGGAGTGGGTCTTGCCCGATGGCGAGGTCCTGCAGCTGGGCTCCCCAGGCTCCCATGCCGGATGGTTCAGCGGAGACGGACCCGGGCCCGGCCTCCGCGGCATCATGAGAGGATTTTCCGGGACCCAGGGCTCGCTCGGAGTGTTCACCAAGTGCGCGGTGAAGCTCTTCCCTTGGTACGGTCCCCCGCAGCCCCGGGTCGAGGGGATCCTGCTCGACGTTGAAACCGATGTCCCGGAAACGGAAAAGATGTTTTTCGTGGTGGCCCCCAGTTTTAAAAAATACGCGGACATTTCCTACGAGATCGGCAACGCCGAAATCGCCTACTGGTTTTGCCGCAGCCCGCTCAATGCCGGCGTAGATCTTTTCATGCCTCGGGCTGGGGATCGGCTCTTCGAGTCCAAACCCCTTCGGGCCTTGCTCAAGGCCTTCCAACATCTCGGTGTCGCCCTGCTCAGCTCCCCTTCCAAGCGCGAAGTCGAATATCAGGAGAAAGTCCTTCGCAAAATCACCGTCGAACACGGGTGCATCCTTCTCGATCTCAGCAAAGCCCCGGGCTACGGCTTCTGGTGGTGGCTCATGGGGGTCCGGTCTATCCCCACCGCCCTCACTTTCCGGGCTGGCGGAGACTTCCTCACCAGCTACGGCTCTCCGGTGGAATACGACAACGCCATCCGCCAGGCCGAGGTCGCCCAGGAATGCAAGCAGAAGTACATTGACCAGGGCTATTTCAAGGACGACATGTCCGACATTGGGTGGGGCGGGATTTATGAAGGAACCGCCAACTGGGGACATTGCGAGACCGCGGCCATGTTCGATCGCCGCGACGGCCAAGCCGAGGGAAGGTTCAAGTACCTTGAGGATTCCGCTCGAACCACTATCGAGCACACCCTCGGCCTCGGCCTTTCCAATCTGCCGCCGGGCGCCTGGAAAGTATACGGGCCCCAACTCCACAACTACCATCTATGGGAGGCTCGGATAAAAAAGGCCTTCGATCCCAACTCGGTGGGAGACGAGCAATGGTACGTTCCTTCAATCGATGAAATCGAGCCAAAAGAGTCATCTTCGGATGAGCAATAAGAAATAGCGGTTCCCCCCGGGACTATGCAATTGTGGCTAGGTGCTCAGGACACAGGCTGGCTGCTAAGGACAAAGAAAAAGCCCTGGTCGAGCTTGGTGAACTTGTCACGATCTTGCTTAATCATGGGATTTTGGTGGTGGAAGAATGACTCTTCAAAAAGGGGGGAGGGGATCGGGTGAAAAAGAAGGTTTTTTTCGTTACATTTCTGTATAAAAATGTGCCAGAAATGTGCCAGGATTTTGAAAAAAGGGTGGGTTTTGGCACATTTTATGGACTTAATGGAAAGCGGTAACCGACCCGATTTGTCTAATGGTTTCGCTAAGTTATTGGTTTTACTGGTTATTCGCCAAAACGACCTGAACGGACTTTTAATCCGTTGGTCGCGGGTCCGAATCCCGCACGGCCCTCCATAAAATTAAGGGGTTACGGAACACTCTCTTTTCTGTCCGCTTCCCCATGTGTAATATTTGTGCAATTTTTTCCAATCGGCTTGTCGGTCACCACCCTTTTCAGGTCGTCTTCATCCACGGAATCGTAGCGCATCAGCATCGCCATTGTCTTGTGCCCGGTGATCGCCATGATCGCTCGGTCCTGCTTGCCGGCTCTTCTCATGTTGGTGACGAAGGTATGCCTAAAGTCATGAAACCGGAAGTTCTCAATCCCGGCCAACTGGCAAGCTCGCTTGAACGAACGTTTCACCGAGTCATTGGTAAATCTTGGAGCCACCCCAATGTAGACCGTGCCAGGCTTATGCAAGCCAAGGAAGGAACTTTTTATTGATAGCTAAGAAGAGGGTATTAACCCTCTGGAGGACCAGGTTCTGGTTCATTCTTGTCCTCAAACCACGACCACTGATACTCCCATTTTCGCCAGCGCCTCGGACAGGCTGGTCGCGCAAGAGTTCCAGTTGAACCCCTTAACTGCTTGGTGTAGACTTTCTCCAGCTTTTCCAGAGGTGGAGGCGCAATGAACAAAACCCTGATCCGGCTTCTCTTTGTTTTCTTGGCCCTGGCCCTGCTCGGCCAGACCAACAAGACCAGTGTCGCGGTCTATCCGATCAAGGCGGTGGGCGGGGTGGACAAGTCTCTGGCCCAAACCCTCGCCTCCCTGATGATCAAGGAGTTGGGTAAATCCAGCAAGCTGATCGTGATTGACGAGAGCATGTTGGAGGAGGTGATGAAGCGACAGGCTATGAACATCTCCGATCTCTGCGATTCCACCGTCTGCCAGGTCAAGATCGGAGAACTGGTCCAGGCCCCCAAGTAAAAACAACCACTTCCAGAAAGGTGCCTGTCCCAGAAAGGGGGAACCTCATCCTGGAAAAGCGACTTTTCATTACTTAACCGTTTGTTTTATAATGAGCCCGGTGGTCAAGTCTGTCCTATTTTGGACAGTAGTGTATTTTATTGCTGAATCCTTTTGCGGTCGGGGCGGGAGTTCATGCCAGTATCGGGGTACACGAAATTCGGGGTTGGTCTGGATGAGGCGGCCAAGCGGGACCATATCCAGGCGGCGGCGAAAAAGGTTTTCGGCCGGGTGGGCTATCACCATGCCAGCGTAAAGGAGATCATCTCCGAAGCGGGCATCTCCCGTCGCACCTTTTACACCTATTTCCGCAGCAAAGAGGATGTGTTGATCCAACTGGTGGATACCTTCATCGAGGAGGTCAAACGGACCAAAGAGCTGGAAACGCCGGATGAACTCCAAAGCACTACCGAAGTCCGCGACCAGGTCCGGCGATTGGCCTGGGCGCTGGTCGAGGTGATCCTGAAAAACCGCGAACTCATCAAGCCCCTCTTTGAAGGCATGGTCCTCGACGACGACGTGCTCACCCCCCGCAGCGAGAACCTCTTGAAAATTTTCCAGACCTTTATCCGCGAGTATCTTGAAGCCGCGCAGGCGAAAGGTTTTGCCCACGAAGGGGACGCGGAATTGATAAGCGGCATGCTGCTGGGGATGTATATGGAGACGGTCCGGAAATATATTATCAAGCAAAAGCGCCCCCCCCTGGATCGACTGGTCAAGGAAATTCTCGCTCTGCTCGAGCGCGGCTTGCTCAAGCCGGGCCCCACCCCCTCGTAAATTTTTTTTCTTCCCACGTCATTTTTTGCTTGACAACACAAAGAAGGGCGGCTACAATGCCTCCGAAAGTAGACACCAGTGTCTACTTGGTGATGTCAGGTTGACGCCAGGGAGTGAGCATGGCGCAGGAGCAGAGAGAACGGTAAAACAAGCTAGAAATCATTAACGGAGGTGAAATCATGAAGCAACAAATTCTCAAACCGAACCCGAATCCCACCCGGTTTCCCATCCGCCCGCTCTACGGGCTGGATCCGGCGGAAGCCAACGACATGAGCGAGCGGTGCAAGTGGGAGCTGGACAACGCGGAGTACTACGTGGTTCTCTTTTTTCCGCAGGACAAGGAGATCGTCAAGCGGTTCATCCCGCCCCCCCTGAAGCTCATCCCGAGAGTGCCGCTCGTCAATATTTTCGTGCAACAGCTCACCTTGAACGGCGGCCGGGACAATGACTCCTTGAACTACGGATACCTGGAGAACATCCTCGCCGCGCTGGTGAGCTACAAGGACACGATGGGGGTTTATCCGATTGCCATTCACATCGGGTCGGACATCGGGTGCATCATCGGCCGGGAGATGTTCGGCACGGCCAAGAAGGTGGGCCAGTTCGAGTACCAGCGCAACGGGGAAAAGTTTTTCTGGAAGGTCAAGCGCCGGGGGATCACGCTCATCGAGTTCCGGGGCGAGATCGGGGACGAGGACGCCAATCCCGAGAACATCCTCAAAATCATGGAACACCCCACCT
>MGQK01000106.1:42504-44376 GCA_001797815.1 Deltaproteobacteria bacterium RBG_13_61_14
AAACGATGGAGAAGTTGGACTCGGAGACGATGCTGCCTTACCTGTTCTCCAAGTTTGATCCGTTCTGAGAGGCAGCCGGGGAGGAGGGAGTGCGGTGATTGAATTTAAGTTGACGGACGATCAGCAGCGGCTGGTGGAGCAAGCGCACCAATTTGCCAAGAACGTGCTGCGGCCGGCCGAGATTGAGCTGGACAAGATCGCGGACCCGGAGGAGGTCTTCAAGAGCGGGTTGTTCCGGGACGTGATGCGGCAGGCCTATAAAATGGGGTATCATCGGATGCTGTTGCCCGCGCACGTGGGCGGGCTGGGGCTGGACCCGGTGACCATCACCCTGATCAACGAGGAGTTGTTCTGGGGCGGTCCGGGCCTCACCCAGAACATCATGGTCGGCGTATTCGTGGCCTTCACCGCCATGATGACGAACAAGGCGTCTCTGCGGAAGGAATTCATCGAACCCTATTGCGCGGACACGGAGGCCACGCAGATGGGCTGCTTTGCCGGGGTCGAGCCCCTGGTCGGCTCGGACCTGATCTGGGTCTCGGACCCCACGGTCCGCTGCCGGGTCTCGGCCCGCAAGGTCGGCGACGAGTACATCATCAACGGGGCCAAGTCGGCCTTCATCTCCTCGGGCGGGATCGCCAACATGATCGGGGTGGCCGCCTGCGTTGAGCCGGACCGGGGCATGCGCGGGACCGGCCTGTTCATTGTCCCGGGCGACCTCAAAGGCATCAGCCGGGGCAAAGCCCTCAACAAGCTCGGACTCCGCTGCCTCAATCAAACCGAGGTCTTCTTCGACGAGGTCAAGGTCCCCAAACGCTACCTCGCCATCCGGCCCCGCGAGGACAACTGGCTGAACTTCGTCAAAAGCTTCATCTGCTTCGGCAACACCGGGGTGGCCGTCACCGGCCTGGCCCTGATGCGGGCGGCTTATGAAGAAGCGTTTGTTTACGCGCAGGAACGAGTGCAAGGCGGCAAGCCGATCATTGAGCACCACAACATCGGGATGAAGCTCTTCGACGCCTACCAGACCATCGAAGCCGCCCGGGCGCTGATCTGGAAAGTGTCGTGGAAGAACGGCCATCAGTTCCCGGGCGACATCCCGCTCACCGCCGCGGCCCGATGCTTCACCACCAACAACGCCACCCGCGTCACCGCGGAGATGGTCCAGGTCCTGGGCGCCTACGGCATCACCAAGGAATACCATTTGGAAAAATATTACCGCGACGCCAAGCTCACCCAGATCGAGGACGGCGCCGTGGACACCATGGCCGTGGCCGGCCTGACCCTGCTCTATGAACCCGAATTCGGCCAGGAGCGCTGGGAGCAAGAAAGGAGAGCAAAATGAAGAAGGAGCGAAAGAAAAAAATCGAGATCCCGAAGGGAATCACGCCGGAGGCGTTCTTCATGGACTTTGTCCCGAAAACCTATAACGCCAACGTCAAAGATTACGACATGTCGGGATACCGGGGCTTCACGCTCACCGCCCAGCTGATCATTACCGGCGCCGATGGCGGAGAATATGGTCTCAAAATGACGGACGGCGTTAAAGTGGAGACCTTCAAGGGGAAGGTCCCCGATCCGGTCGTGACCTATACCCTCAGCTCCAGCAATTTCCGGGAGGCGGCGGACGGCGACTTTCCCTGGCTTCCCCTGGACATGGCCTTTGACCCGGAAGCGTTCCAGGACGGCTTCTCGCCGGAGCAGGCCCACGAAGAGATGGACATCCTCGAAGGCATTAACGGCCAGGCGGACATCAGGGTGAGCCGCGACACCGGCGAAGTGGTGGAGGTCCGGCTGAACTTCCATGGCCATACCGAGCCGTTCGTGATCTTCAATGTCAGACAAACTATCGTCGAGGAGATCCAGGACAAG
>MGQK01000106.1:44389-53520 GCA_001797815.1 Deltaproteobacteria bacterium RBG_13_61_14
TGGAGGCCTTCATGGCCAGCAAGATCAAGCTGGACGGCCCGGTGGAGTTTGCCATGCACGTGATGGCGCTGGCGCCGGAGGATGAAGAGGAAGACTAAGTGCTGCCGCGCAAAACCATCAGGCGCGCCTTGGAACTGGTCCTCATCATCGCCAAGAACGTCGGCCGATACGGGATTCAGCGCCTTGCGCTCCTCGCCCAAAGGCCCGGGATGGACCCGCCGGCTTATGCGGACAAGCTCTGGCATCTCAAGGGGCGCTCCGGTCGGGTCATGTTCGAGGACATGGGCGCGACCTTTATCAAGCTGGCCCAGATCCTCTCCACCCGCCGCGACCTGTTCCCGCCCGCGGCCCTGAAAGAATTTGAAAAGCTCCAGGACGAGGTGCCGCCTTTTGATGGCGCGCTCGTGCCCCTGATCTTCGAGCGCGATTTCGGGAAGAAGATCGAAGCGGTCTTCGAAGGTTTTGATTTAACGCCGGTGGCAAGCGCGTCGGTGGCGCAGGTGCATCACGGGGTGCTGAAAAACGGGAGAGAGGTGGCGGTCAAGGTCATCCGGCCTGGAATTGAAGCGGTCATGATCGAGGACCTGAAGATCGTGAACGCCATCGTGAAGATGGCCGCTCGCATCCCTTTTTATGAATCCCCGTCGCTCATCGGCTTTTCCGAGCGCTTTTGTGAAATGGTCCTCAAACAGCTCGACCTCACCATTGAAGCGGAAAATAACCGCCGGTATCAGGAATATATCAAGGATGAAATTAACCGAGTCCGGGTTCCGCAGCTGATTGATGAATACTGCTCCAAAAACATCATGACCATGGAATTCGTGCGCGGGGTCAAGCCCACCGAGATCAAAGACGGCGACGGCCATTACCACGTCAAGAAACTGGCTGAAAACAGTTTGTATATTTACTATAGCATGGTCCTTTACGGCCTGATCCACGCGGACCTCCATCCCGGCAATATGCTCATCTCGCCGGAGCATTACTATTGGATCTTCGACCTGGGCCTGGTTGACGTATTGGATTGGGAATATCGTAAAGGGTTCTTCGAGGCCTGGTTTTCCACCTTCAACGGCGAGGGCGGGCCCCTGGCCCGCCTCATCCTCAACTCCTCGATCTCCCATGGCGTCAAGGACATGGAGGAGTTTGAAGCCGAGGTGGGAAGATTAGTCAAGACACACCTCTCCCAGCGCATCCAGGACATTGAGTTTGGCGCCATCATGATGGCCATAGGCGACTTGCAGCGGCGGTATAAAATCGTGTCCAGCCCGGCGTTGACCAGTATTGGCGTCTCGCTGGCCTCCGTCGAGGGGTTGGCCCGCTACTTTGATCCGGAGCTGAACATCGCCCGGACCATCTCGCCCCATCTGAAAAAGTTCTTGCGCAAGATCTACCTGATGGATCCTAAGCTCCGCGACCGAAGGACCGAAGCCGGCGAACGGATGGCCAAGCCGGAAACTGGACAAGCCGCCGGTCAATCAATCTAAGAGCTAGAGGAAAGGGCGTGGCCGAAATGCATAAACGGATGTTGATCACGATCCTGCTGGTGATGGGGTTGGCCGCTCCGAAGCTTTTGGCCGGCCAAGGGACGCCGCTCTCCGACCGGGTGGAGGCGGTGGTGATCAAAGGCAAGAGTTTGCCTCCAGCGTTCCTGGGCGCGCCCATCGCCAGCTATCGGGTCTTTGCCGCCTCGGGCGGGCGTCTGATGGTCATTCCCATGCAGATTGATGAATGCGATGACAGCGGGCTCATTATGGTGAAACAGGGGCCGAAGGCCGAAAAAGGCGATGGCCTCTTCCATGCCCGGGATGAGCTGGTTTTCATGGCCCGGGATGCGGGAGCGTTGTATACCGGAACGCCGGCCGAAGGCTGTCCCAAGACGGTGACGATCACCCTTACGGACTCGCAGACGGGAGCGCAGGGACAGGTTATCCTCGCCCAATGCGACCATCCCCCGCCGCTCTCCCCGGTGAGTTACGTGCACTATGATCCAAACACCCGCACCGCGATTACCGACCGGTATCGCCTGGGTTGGCATATGGCACCGGTCTATTATTACGATTATATCACGGTCAAGGATGGCCCGGACCTGCTCGACCGCCTCAAGGTCCGTTGCACGGTGGGCAAATGGAACATCAATTATACCTTTAACGAGGAACATTTCCATTACCAGTTCATTGGCTTCACCCAAGGACCGGTGCGAGTGTTTTGGAAGTCGGTGAATTACTGGAGCCTCGGTCCCTTGGGCAAGATTCCCCTCCCCGCTTACGGGACCTTCTACCCCGAGTACGTGCTCCTGCAAGACCCCATGGACGCGAGATTCAATCCCGCGCTCTTTGGCCTGGATTTGACGGTGATTATCGCCCACGACCTGGCCCTGGATCGGACCCGCGGCTATAAACTTTGCGTGAACGTGGCCCCGGAATGCATTTCTTTGGCCGCGCCTCTCCCCGCGGATAAAGTCAAAGCCCTGTCCGAACAAAACATGAGCTGGGGCGGAGTAAGCGGTCCCGAGGGAGCGCTGATCACCCACTTCGTGCTGGATCCGAAATTGAACGCCCGCGTCATCGGCGAATTCCGCGACGATGACCAGTTTAAAAATCCCCCGGAATATCAAGTCGGCTCTTCACCCATGATCGCCTTTAAAATGATCAATTGGAAAAACGTCAAACCCGCGATCTATGACCTGACCTTCTACCACTTTTTCCTGGACCACTACTCCATCCCGGAGTTCGAGCGCTTCGACCGCATGGTGACCAGCCCCTTGGCGGTGTCGGCGAAGTAAACGAATCTTCTTCATGAGAGATTCCATCCAGTGCACCATCGGAAGTCCCGGGCACCTGCTTACCCGCCTGCCGGCCCTCTTCAAGGCTATCACTAATCCCCAACTGGGACTGGGATTTCAATTTGCTCGCGCCGGCCTGGCGATCATGTCCATCGGAAAGTTCATGCCTCCGCCCAAGAACCAGATCGTTCTTGACCGAGACGCGATGATTCCGATGCGCGATGGGGTGCGGCTTTGCGCCGATGTTCTCCGTCCCGCCGGTGATGGCCGTCATCCGACTCTTCTCATCCGCCATCCTTATGGCCGCTACCTGTTTAGCTGGCCGGCACGCCAGTGGGCCCAGCAAGGGTATGCCGTGGTCCATGCCGATGAGCGCGGCCGCTTCGGCTCCGAGGGCCAATGGTATATGTTCCGCGCCAACGCGGCCGACGGCCGGGACCTGTGCGCGTGGATCGTCCACCAGCCCTGGTCCAACGGCCAGATCGGCGGCTGGGGATCCTCCATGCTCGGCATCAACCAGTGGTTCCTGGCCCTGGACAATCCCCTGGTCACGGCGATTGCTCCCAACATGGGCTGTCTCGACGTGCGCCGGCTCTTGCATTTCGGAGGCGCGAAACCCCTCTCCGCCCTGGCCCTGATCGGCAACTGGGTCGCGGTCAAGAAAAATTCCCCGATGATTGACCTGCTGGCTTGGCTTCCCGCCCGATATCCCGCGCTCCCCCTGCCGCAAATCATCCATCCTTCCCTTGGAAAGCTCGACTGGATTGAAGATTTCCTCGCTCACGACAGCTTCGATCCTTTTTTCGATTCCCTCTCCTGCCAGGGCCGATACGCCTCCCTCTGCGCCCCTTCCTTCAGCCTCACCGGCTGGTATGATATGCTCGGCGACGCTATGATCCAGGACTTCCAGGAACTGCGCGCCACCGGGACTGCGGCGGCCCGGAAAAGCCGGATCGTGATCGGCCCCTGGGGACATTACTGGGCGCCGACCTTGAGCGACCTGGACGAATACATCCGTTATTCCGGCCTGGAAACTCTCAAGTGGTACGAGCACCGGTTCCAGGGCGTGAAGAATGGGGTGGAGGAATGGCCGGCGATCCGCTATTACCTGACCGGAGCGGACACCTGGCGCTCTTCCGAAGAATGGCCGCCGCGTGGAACCCAAACGGTTAGCTTTTACCTGAAGAGCCAGGGCCAGGCCGCGGTCTCCCGCGAAGACGGCAAGCTGTTGCCCGAAAGCCCGGAAAATGCCCAACCGGCCGATGCCTATGTTTATAACCCGGCCGACCCGGTCCCTACCGTGGGCGGAGACCACCTTTTCTTCAACTCGGGCCGGAAAGAGCAATCCAAGCTGGAGCGACGGCCCGATGTCCTGGTCTATCGAACCCTTCCGCTGGCCGAGCCGCTGGAACTCGCCGGCCCGATCCGGGCGGTGCTCTATGTTTCCACCGACGCGGCCGACACCGACTTCACCGCCAAGCTCCTTGACGTCTGTCCCGATGGAAAAGTCTGGAACCTGCGCGACGGGATCGTGCGCCTGAGATATCGGGAGTTCCCGTCACGGCCGATGAACGAACCCGCCCCGGTGGAGCCGGGGAAAATCTATGCGGTCACTATTAACCTGGGCCACCTGGCTCATCAGTT
This sequence comes from Deltaproteobacteria bacterium RBG_13_61_14, assembly GCA_001797815.1. Classification (GTDB taxonomy): domain Bacteria; phylum RBG-13-61-14; class RBG-13-61-14; order RBG-13-61-14; family RBG-13-61-14; genus RBG-13-61-14. The sequence goes on from MGQK01000106.1 coordinate 48,816, forward strand.
CAAACCCGGACACCGGCTTGGACTCCATGTCTCGAGCTCCAACTTTCCCAAATTTGATCGCAACCTGAACACGGGCGAGGATCTCCTGACCGCCACGAAGATGAGAACCGCCCGGCAAAAGGTTTACCATGACCGGGATCACCCGTCCTGCCTGGAACTTACGGTCTTTTCCCCTCCGGGAAGATCCGCTTGCGAGGTCTCTCGGTCCCGGGATATACTGAAGCAAGAAAAGAGGCAAGGATGAAACTGGTTATTACAGGCGCCGCGAGCGCGATTGGCCGCGCCGTTTTGCCGGTGATAGAGAAAGAGGAAGCCATCACCGAGATTTTAGCTCTTGACCTCAAAGAGCCGAAGTTCACCTCCCCCAAGCATCGTTTCGTCAAGATGGACATCCGCGATCCGGCCCTGGTGCAAGCCTTCCAGGGGTATGATACGCTCCTCAACTTCGCCTTCATCGTGGCCGAGCTTTACGACAAGGATCTTACCCGCGACATCAACATCGCCGGCGTCCGCAACGTGTTCCAGGCCGCGACCAAAGCCGGGATCCGAAAGATCGTGCACTTCAGCTCCCTCGCCGCTTACGGCGCGCACCCCGATAATCCCATCCCGATCCGCGAGGACTGGCCGCTCCGGGGGCATGACAACGACGAATGCTACTATGCCTGCCAAAAGATCGAGACCGAGGCCATGCTCCGCGCCCTGGCGAAAGAGCGTCCCGAAATCGTGATCACCATCTTCCGGCCCGGTGTGGTCCTGGGCCGGCATTTGAACCCGGACTTCGAAGCCCTGGTCCGGCACCGGGTCTTCTTCCGCTTCCTGGGCCGAGACCCGAAGTGGTCCGGGGTCCACGAGGACGACGTGGCCGAGGCAGTTCGCCTGGCCCTGATCGAGGACCATCCGGGCGCTTATAACCTGGTGGCCGATGATTACCTGAGTTTGAGCCAGATGGGCGGCCTAATGAACCAGGTCCAGATCCCAATCCCGTTCCCGTTGGCCGAGATCTTCCTCGACCTGGGATTCAAACTCCACCTGCCCGGCTTCCCCATCTCCCGGGAGAGCTTGCGACTGCTCAAACATCACATGGTCGGTTCGAACGAAAAAATCAAAAAGGAATTCGGCTGGAAGCTCCTAAAGAGCGCCCGGGAATCCCTGCGGGAGAGCTATGCCTATTTCCAGAGCCGGCCGCCGGAGAAAAAGCCGGATACCCGGAAGCGCATTCCCGCTTGACGACCTGGACCGAGGAGGGCGGAGCATGAAAGATTTCAAAGACAAGGTGGCGTTGGTGACCGGCGCGGCGAGCGGGATCGGAAGGGCGCTGGCCCTCAACCTCGCCCGCGAGGGGGCGCACCTGGTTTTAACCGATGTCAATGCGGCGGGTCTCCAGGAAGTGCAGGAGATCATCGCCGGCATGAACCGCCGGGCGCTCCTGGTTAAAACCGACGTGTCCAAACCCGAGGAGGTGCGGAGCCTCTGTCAGCGGGCGATCCAGGAAATGGGCGGGGTGGACATCCTCTGCAACGTGGCCGGGATCGGCATTTGCGCCGAAATTAAGGACATGGACTTAAATCTTTGGGACCGGATCCTGGGCGTCAACCTGTATGGCCCCATTTATACCATCCACTTCCTGCTCAACCACATGATCGCCCGCCGATCCGGCCACATTGTCAACGTCGCCTCCGGCGACGGCCTGATCGCTCTACCCACCCTGGGAGCTTATAGCGCCACTAAATTCGCCCTGGTCGGCTTGACCGAGACCCTCCGCGCGGAAACCGCCCGCTTCGGCATCGGCGTGACCGCGGTCTGCCCGGGCCCCGTGGACACCAATATCTTCAACGTCGCCGTCTATAAAAACTACGACCCACAGGCCCCCCTCAATTTCATTCTCAAACATTTTTCCTGGACCCCGGAGCGCGTGGCCCGCGCCATCGTCAAGGGCATCAAAAGAAATCGCCCCCTCCTCGACCTTTCCGCCATGACTTGGCTGGGATACCGGATCAAGCGCTTCTCTCCCGGCCTTATCTATTATGCCCAAAGACGGATCATTGATGTCATGTCCCGATATAGTACCCCCTAAGCGGGGATGACGGACCCCCGGCCGGGCCAATGACAACGACTTGCCCTTGGAAGAGCGTTGGGCCACCAGGACCCAGAAGGTATGGAGATACTGGAGCATGGGATAAACCTCTTGAAAGATCTTGGCATGAATGCTACCGTCTTACTCGGAGAATATATCAAGGGAAATATCCTGGCCCAATCTGGCCAAATCGAGATGGCCTGCGAGACCCTCGAAAAAGCGCTTACCATGATGGAAGAGACGGGCATGATGTACTGGCCGGACCGGGCGCGGGAGGTGTTGGTGAGGCTTGAGGAGTGAGGGATCGCGATAAAAGTCGCTTGCATACTTATACTGAATTTAGAGCACGGAGGTAAAGCATGGAGTACCTGGAATTGGATACGAGTTTGAGTGACGAGGCCAAGGCCATGTCAAAGACCGCGGAGAAGTTCGGCATGGAGGTCATGCGGCCGGCGGGGATTGAGCTTGACAGGCTGGCTGAGCCGGAGGAGGTGATCGCAGACGGCTCGGTGCTGTGGGACGTTATCAAGCAGTTCCGCGAGCTGGGCTTCCACAAGACGGCCTTTGCCAAGGAGTTCGGCGGCATGCGGGAGGATATGGACCCCAAGACCGGGCCTCTTGTCTCCGAGGCCATGGGCTACGCCGATGCGGGCCTGGCAGTGAGTCTCGGGGCCTCGGGCTTCCCTTTTCAGATGGCCGCGTTCAGCCAGGAGCCGGAGCTGAAGGACATGGTGCGGGCTTACTGCGAGGACACCGAGGGAAAAATAATCGGTTGCTGGGCCATCACCGAACCTGACCACGGCTCGGTAATAGCCCAGCAACCGACCATATCGGCTTCCAGGTCTTCAGAGTACTCCCGGGCCCAGTTCCGCACTTGAGAGTCGGGTGATATAACTGCAAATGCAAATGGCATGCTTGATACCGCAAGACTGATGGCCAGCCCTGCGTCCGCGTAACCCAGTTGTTCACTTATCAGAGACATTGCCATTGGAGGCATTTTTTCCATCATGCCGCCGAAGGCCTTGGGTATCATCATCTTGTGAAAACCCAATTCGCGGGAATTCCTGTATACCTCCCACAAACGCGAGCCCTTTGCGATCACCTCGGCAGGATCGTGAAGCTTGTCCAGCTCGATACCAGCGGGACGCATGACACCCATGCCGAACTCTCTTGCAGATTCCTGCATGGCTCTTGCCTTGCGGCCGATGCTAGCTCCAAGATCCAGGTATCCCATTAATTTCCTCCTTTGCTGCCCTAATAAGCGCCTTTCATAAACAAGCTCGCGGGAGAGGATAATGATCCTACCGGAAGCGCATGCTATAAGTGTTAACAAACCACCTTATACCCGCGATACCCACCGGCAGGTTGTATCTTGAGCCCAATATATCCATAACCACGAAGCGGCCATTTATCGGGACGCCGGACGTAAGCTTTGATATCGGGTCATATTCCGATTCGCGGAGGGTAACCTTAGCTTCCGCGGACCAGGACTCCTGGATGACTTCCTTGGGCCTGAACAGCCAGATCGGCTGGATAGCGAAGAACTGGCCCGGCCCTCCGGCATTGAAGGTTTTAAAGTCGAAGACCGGCCGGGGAGAGTCCTCCAGCTCTTTGCGTCGGGCCTCGATTTTCATTACCTCGATCCCGCGGCGTGAAACGCTTGCAGTGACCCTGTCATCTTTTTCTTCGAAGGTGAATTGACCGAACTTTTTGGGATACCCCAGGATTTCCCGACCATAGATCAAGCCCGTATCGTCGTCCACGATCATCCACGGACAGTGCAAGCCGCTTCCCAAGGGCGTGCGCACGTGAACCAGGACCGCGGCCTCCTTATAAGGCACAGTGAAAGAGGTCTTGGTGTAATCGGCTATGAACAGGGTTGCCAAAGCGGGCTCCGCCGGCCTCATGCCCAACGGCAATATCTTCTTGACCTCACTCGGATAGAGCGGCACCTCCGCGAGCACGAACCGCGCGTTCTCCCACATTTTCACGTTACCCCTGATCGGCTCCAGGATACTCTTTACGTTTTCCATAAACGATGAAGCGCCTTCCTTTTCGTCAAGCATAATTTCCCCTCCTTTCCGTTGACTTTAGATGCACTGATTATCTCGCTTAATATTTAGCACTTCACGAAATATATGTAAAGAGACCGTTGCAAATTGACCTCCAAGCACCATGGTTACTCGTTCCATGTTTGAATTTTGCTTAAAAATGAATCTTATAAGCGCCGGTTACAGCCGGATTTTCCGGTTATCCGGCCTTTTTTGCCCCGCGGGGCGCACCTCTCCTGTGCGTCTAAGCCAGCTCCCACCATGCCTCGCCCCATTTCAAGGTCACTAGAAAGGCTTTCCACACTTTACTGGCCAACTGGGGCCGGCTGAGTTTTTCGCCCAGCAGCTCGGCCAGGAGCCAATAGGCCGTCTCCAGACGAAACGCATACCTGCACTTGCCCCGGCCCTTCCGCTCCTCGATAAACTGCTTCAATGCCCGGGCCGCAATCTCATGCTCGCCCATCCGGATTAATTCCCGGCACAGGCCGAAGGGAAGAAGTCCAAAAGTCACCGGGCAGTATTTCCTGAAAAACTCCGCAAAGATCATGGCCGCCCATTGCCGCTCGCCCTGCTTCCAGAA
>MGQK01000106.1:53587-55776 GCA_001797815.1 Deltaproteobacteria bacterium RBG_13_61_14
GCCAAATCCACCATGGCCCAGCCATCCTGGGGATTTGGCCTGGAACGGCCGCGAACTTCAGTCTTTTTCCTTCCTCGTCCCTACCCATTCAGATCGAGGGAGGTTCTCAGGCGATTCGTCAAATTTTCGGGGATGACCGGAAATAGATCAACGGTTGAATTGCGGGCAGAGTATCCTCGTCAGCGGATTCAAGGAACAAGCCCCAAGGCACAAAGGCTGGAGGCCAATTCTGAAACTGGGCAGGGCCTAGAGGGCGTTCGAGGATTTAGGGGAGGACTTGCACCTGCTTCCCAAAACTCCGAATCCAGCTTCTCAATTCCTCCGAATCGGTAACGTTCAGGGTCAACACTACCGAGCCGTCTTTTTCCCGGCTGATCTTCTGGCTCCGGTGCCAGTGCCGGGAGCTGATGTATTCCGAGAGCTCGGGAGCATATTTCAGCCGGAAAGTCTCGGCCGGGCCGGTGAAGATCCCCCAAGCGCCGTCCAGCATTTGCTCCGGGTGGTAGCGCCGGGGGTATTCGAACTTCTCCGCGGTAATTTTCATCTCTTGGATGCGCTCGATGTTAAAGTAAACCGGCCTTCGCTTGGTCGAGGCAATCCCGACCAGGTAAAAGCCGCCCTTGTGGTAGAGCAAGGTCAGGGGCCGGACCTTCAGCTCATGCGGCTCTCCGCCAGCCGGCTTGTAGGTCATCTTCACCACGTTTTGATAGACCACGGCCTTGGTGGCGTCTTCCAGGATGTCCAGGTGCTCGGAGTAGTCCTTGGGCGCCCAGGCCGCGGTGTAGAACTTGCGGGGCAGGTCGTTGAGCAGTTGGCGGTGTTTTGGCGACAAGAGCTTTTCGATCTTTTCCAGCACCTCTTCCACCGAGAGCGCCACCACCTTTTGGCCCAGCATCCGGAAGTATTCCAGGGCGAGATCAACCGAGATCAGGTGGTAGATGGTCGCGCCCGAGCTTTCGGCTTCCGCTGGCCTCCGGATCAGCCACTCCCATTCTTTGCGCGGCTCTTTGGCCTGCATTTTCTCAGTCTTTTTTTGATCGGTTTATTCTTGGAGGCCATGATCTCGGTTCCTTCGTTATAGTGTCTTATTACTCCGAGCACAATACAGTTGACAGCTTTATAATGGAAACAGATACCCAAGCAGGGATAGCCCTGCTAGGGGCACGGCGCCCCGTGCCCCTGAAAGGAAACCCTTACGATGACTGCCAACGATACCCTGCTCCCATTAGTAACATGAATTCGTAAACTTGTTAATCAAGGGCTATTCATTAGAGTCCGCCAGGGTGAACCATTCGGTTTTGCTCAAATAGAATGAGCTCGCGGTAAGTCCGACCAGCGAATGCCTCATCTGGCTGTTATGGGCCGACATGGCCTTGCGCTTCCTATCGAGTTCGTTGCTGATGTCCACCTTCACGTTCGGTTTGGCGGGCTCCCCGGATTCATGGAACGGACTCATGATAGACGTGCTGAGATACCTCAAAGGCGGGAGAGTTGCGTAATAAAGGCGGGAGCGAGAGCTTTTTCGGAAGGCCTCGGTCACAACCCTGGAGCAGGTCACATGATCGGGATGGTGCGTGACTCCTCCGGGGTCGTGAGTTATAACCACTTCCGCTCCAGTCCTTTCCATGATTTCAACCAGTTCCTCGACCAGGGCTTCCTGGTCCGCAGGCTTCAACCCCTGGTCGTGATAAGAAAGCTGGATGACCTCGTCAGCGCCCAGCGCCAGGCCCGCGTCCTCAAGTTCTTTCGTCCTGATCCGGGCCATCTCCTCGCCGGAGACGCGCATGAAGAACCGCGCATCGGACATATCGCCAAGGGTCATGCAAACCAGATGGAGCCTCACTCGCGGGTCCTGCTGGAGCTTAATCAGGGTACCGCCGGCATAAACGCTTTCGTCGTCCGGGTGGGACATCACGTTGAGCACGTCGATCATGCCGTCCGGACCCGGCGCAACTCCCGCCAGCAGGTCGCCTGCCGGGATCTTGGCTTGAGACGAAAAAGCGAACATCGCCACCAGTAGAATTGCCATTGATCTTGTTACCGACATCATCCATTGCCTCCTTTGATTATTCATCAGCCCCAAGTTTAGAAGACGGCGCCGGGGGTTTCATCCGGTCGAAAGCTTCGGGCTCATATATGGCCATGACCGCCAGGTACACGGTCACTCCGTTCCAGATGTGGGGGATGCT
>MGQK01000106.1:55811-56639 GCA_001797815.1 Deltaproteobacteria bacterium RBG_13_61_14
TTTTATCGGCCAGGGTCTGCTTGATGGCCGCTGCTTCAGGCTCATTGTAATCATCAAAGATCGGCGCCGGCCACAATGCCCAGGCCTGCCCCCGCCAGCCCGCGTTTTCCAGCGTCCCCCGATCGCCGATCCTCGCCCGGACCCCCGCGCGCAAAACCCTGGCGGCCTCGCACCACTTTTCGGACCGTTGCCGATCAATGCCCCATCTCGCGGAGGCGTCGCCGGCCGAGGCCAGCCCGGTCAATACGGAGGCGGTCCCGTGCAAGGTTGCGGCGGGCAGAGGGTTGTCATCCTCCATCGCGGGCCTGGTCCAGCCTCGATTCAAATCCACGCAGTCCACCAGGGCATCGCCGCACCGTTCAAGGACCGGCTTCATGCGCGCCGCGTACTCCCGCGCCTGCGCCTCGGGCAGGATCATCTGATGTCTCCACATGTCCCATGCCATCAGCGCGGTCTCGTCTATCTCAAAGGGGAAAAGCTTGGGGACTGATCCGTAAGAGCCGTCCGCCGCCATGTTTGAGGGCCAATGTCCCGCCGGCTTGAAAAATGGCGCCTGGTAATTGGACATCTTCAATGGAGCCCATCCGAACTTTTGGCGGAGCTGGGTCCGGCCGTAGAAATCGTGATGCTTGTCCACCAACTCCGGAAAACCGGCCATGTCCAGGGCCAAGTCAAAGAACGCTCCGTCCCGGGGCCAGTCAAAATTGTAGGCCGGCTGCCTGGATATGGAGGCGACGATGCACCCGCCTTCTCGATCCTGGCCCTGGATCAAATTGAGGATCGCCCTCATAGCCACCCGATAGTTGGTTTCTCCCGCATCGGCGGGCA
>MGQK01000106.1:56655-73424 GCA_001797815.1 Deltaproteobacteria bacterium RBG_13_61_14
GCGTCGGACCTGCCGGAGAGAGGGGCCGGACCCTTGCTCTTTCCGCATTCATCAGCACCCACCTGATGCTCGTCACTCCCCGCTCCAAGTCCCCAGGCGATAAACACGCCGCCCCCGGGAAAAGCCCGGTCCAGGTCAGCGGAAGTGATACCGTGCTTGAGCATCTTCTCCTTCCGGGCCGGTTGGTCGGCCTTGGGCTGGAAATGGATTATCAAATCCTCGGCTTCGAGATACGCGGCGGCAAAGCCGGCCCTTTTCGGGTCGCTGTCCGTATACTCGCCGGGCCGGGCCTTGAAGGGCGCGAATGTAGCATGGTAGATAAATTTATTTGCGGGACCACTGATCGTAAACTGCCTTGCCATCAGGTCAAGCTCCGGATGGATGAAATCTTCCACAACCATGGACACGCTGTCGCCATGAAGTTCGGTGACCAGCGCCGTGCCGCCCTCCGGCTCGAAGCGGCGGGAGCTCCGCCAGACCGGATCGTGCGACCACAGGGCCTTGCCGCCCGCGGTCACAACCCCGCCCGATGAACCGAGCCCCCGGCAAGGCTCCACCGGCCGGCCATACCTGCTCCAATCCCAGGATGGAGCAGGGTCTCCCAGCCTCACGGCCTGGGGTTTGAGGCTGATAAAGCTATTGGCAAAAGTGAAGTACCGGAGCTGGTCCGAGTATGTGGGGTTGGGCCAGCGGAAAACCGTAAGCTCGGCCCAGGGCGAAACTTCCACGAACAAGCGGCCGTTGCTGAGGGCGGTGGCGTAGTTGGAAGCTCCAAAAACAGACTCCGAGGCCAAGTCCGTAGCAAAAATGGGGTCTCCGCCGGCGTCCTCCAGGTTGGGGGCGATCATGCTCATGGTGACCCGGTTATATAGCCATTTCAAGCCAGGCAGGACCGGTGCCCAGATCTTGCCGTATTTGGACTCTTCAGCCCGGGCCGGGGCCGCGATCAGCGCCGCCAATATTAATTGACAAACAGTTGTCAAAATCAGGGGATAGTCTTTCTTGTCCATTAGACTGCTCGCTCCTTGTTCTACTCTCCAGAGCCTCGCTATCGGGTTAAACAAGCCGCCTACTTTTCCGCGGCCAGAGAAACCATAATCGCCGCAATAATAATCTTCTTGTTCATTCTCACTCCTCTCGACATCGGTTGTTATTGATCCAGGAGCCTGTCGGAGAGATAATTTTGCCGACTAAAAATCAAGTAGTTATCACCTTTAATTATACTTAATTAACCCATTATTCCGACAGGCCCCCGCCGGTATAATTTTGAATTTGTTTTGCCCGCTCTTCCAGGATGTGATCCACGTGATCGAGGTCCTTTTCGATGCGGGAGTTCATGAGGAGAAAGATAACGATCAGGGGCAGGTAAGAGCCAGTGGACATGATCAGGGCGTATTGGTATTCGCCGCCGAAGGCCGAGGCGATGAGGGGCGGGATCAGCCAGGCCAAGCCGAGCGAAATACTGCCGCAGATAATAAAAAACGCCGTAATCGTTCCCCGGTGCTCCGGCAAGTTTACCTCAAGGCTCACCGCGGTGATCGCCGGCGCGCCGGCGGCGATGAAAAAGTTGGCCAGGATCATCAAGGGCACGAACGGAAACAATCGGAAGGGCAGGGTGAAGGCGGCGATCAGGAACACCGGCGCCAGGGCCGCCGAGAGGATCATCACCGCCACCCGGCCCGAGCGTTTCCAGCGGTAAGCGCGGTCGGCCAAGACCCCCCCCAGCGCGTTGCCGATGGGCTGGCCCGCAAACGCGACGAGGGTCAACTGGGTGGCCGCGAATTCGGTGAGCCCATGATTGCGCATGGCAAAGGTCACAAACCAGATGACCAAAACCGCCGGCGAAAATCCAGCGAACACCGCGGTTGCCGCCAAGAGCAGGTTGATAGGTCTTTGCAGGAGCGCTTTCAGGTCAGGAAGCTCGATTTTATAACGATATTCCCCCTTGCCGGCGCCGACCGCATCGTGCAGGGCCTCGTCCTGGGCGCCGCGGATCGGCTCCTCCAGCAAAAACAGCGCAAGGAAGAAAACCCCCTCCACGGCCGCGCCGAGCAGATAGGCCAAACCCAGACTCAGGTTCAGTTGCATACAGCCCGAGCTCATTAACATGCCCAAGGCGCCGCCGCTCACAAAGGCCACGCCCATCCAGCCAAAGGCGGCACCTCGTTGGTGCAGGGGAACGCTGTCCATGAACATGCTATTGGAGACCGGCCCGATTCCGGCGAGGCCGAAGCCGGAGAGCAGTGTCACCGTGAAATACACCCAGAAGGGCAGGTGCCAGAACAGGCAGAGGCCGGCCGTCAACATGCAGCCCGAGATGAAGCCCATGGAGATGAGCAGCAGCCTGACGCGCCGGTATTTGTCCGCCCAGTAACCCCAGGGCACGCTCGCCACGGCCATCACCAAAGTGGCCAGACCCAACATGAGGCCGAAATCGCTGTCGGAAATATTATAAAAGGCGGTGATTTTCACCACCAGCGGCACCCCAAAACCCCCTCCCGCCCCGGCAATGGCCGACGCGCCCAACAGCATCCGATAGGTGCGAAGGTTGGCATGATTCGTATTGATTTCAGATTCCATAGTCTTTAGTTTGTTAAATCGGAAAATTTGGGGGACATACATACGTATTTAATCTTAAGCTGTCCCCTAATCCTCTAAGTTGGATCGCCCTTTCCCTTTGCCTCATCCAATCCATCCCTGCCCGATCCCATTAATCAGTATATTTCTGCCTGATTCCATCTCAAGCGAAAATTGAATTTGAACCAGCGTTTCTTTTGTAAGACCGACATCGGCCCGCGAGGCCCGCCTTGGCTATTTAACATCAAACCATACCTTGCCCATTTGAATAGTGGGCGCGTAGCCGACTTTGGCTTTTTTGCGTGCGATGTGGGCGATGATGCCGTCGGTGAAGCGCTTGAACTCGGTAAGGGCCCGGTCCGGCTCGGTGACGGCCATCGCCGCGATCTTCCCGGAGAGCAGCGCCCCGGTGATGCCGCCGCCGAAGGCCGGCTCGACCACTCCGGCCAATGTCCCGGCCAGGATGAAATCCCGATGAAACAGGCGGGGGCCTTTGGGAGTATGCCCAAGGAACCGGCGCCATTTATCAAAGGTCCGGCCTTCCTTCTCGGCCAGGACGCCCCGGAATTTTTCCAGGTCTTGAGGGTCAACATCGCGGCGGGCGAACAAGAGCACGTACCAGATTCCATTCATGGCGCAGGCGTACCCGTATTCGTTGGAGAACTGGCCCAGGTAAAAGGTGTTAGAGACGAAGCCGGGTTCGGTTTCGGTGTTGGCCCAGTAGCCGGCAAATACTGTGTGGTCTATCCCCAGCCAGTCGTACATACCCGGGGTCAGACCGGTGGTCAGGATTGTCCCCTTGGCCGCGCGCTCCAGGTCATCCTGGGTAAATGTCTTGCCGAACTCGAATTCCACGCCTTCCTTCTCCGCGATCCGGAACAGGAAGCTATCCAGGGAGGTCGGCCGGTCGCCGCGCTCGGTGTTCTTCATGCCCAGCTTGCCGAAGACGTTTTTCATTCCCGGCACGTCCTTGCCGCCGACGAATACCTTGAGCACGTCGGTGCTGTCCACAAAGGCCTCGGCGCAGTTGATGCCGATGTAGTCATACAGGCCCGGGTCGTCCACCGGGGTGGTGTGCACCGATGGGTGCCAGCCCGGCTCGCCGCCGACCCGCGCCTGCTTCTCCTGGAGGATCACGTTGAAGCCCTCGCGTTTGAGGTTGATGGCGGCAACCAGTCCAGCCGGACCCGCTCCCACCACCAACTTGTCCTTTGAACTTTTCATTTTTATCTCTCCCTTCATCATTCATTGGCAATGCTTGGCCTCGGCCCTGCCCGGGCATCCCCTATGGCCGGCTTCAGCCTGGCCGCACGGCCTCACCCGCAACTTCTCCCCCACTGGACCGCATGAGCCGCGGACAATTCATTCACCAGGGACTCCGCCAGAGCATGGTCGCCGACCAGGGGATGATTGGTCAGGGCCAGGACCGCCAAGTCCCTGCGTCCCTCCACCGCCGCCTGGACGGTCAGACTCTCGTAAGTTTTTACAGCCTGGACCAGGCCTCGATAGGCAAGCGGTATCGGGCCGACCGGCAAGGCCTTGGGCCCTTGACGGTCAACCCGACAGACGACCTCCACGCCGGCCTCCGCGTCAATTCCATCAACCGCGCCATGATTCAACACGGTGCAAACCAGTTCCTGGCCGCGGTTATGGCAGATCGCCTTGAGGAACTCGAACGTGATATCCGAGTACCCCAGGCCCCCCCGTTTCTGCAAGGCCTTAGGCTTGGCGGCCAGATGAGGATCGGCGGCCTGCTCGAAGATTTCCTTTTCGATGTCCATGATCTTCTGCGCGCGGGTCTGAGGGCTTTGTTGCAACTCGCCCAAGGTCTTTCGGCGGTGGTAGTAGTAATGGTCCACGTACATGATCGGCACCGCGCGGATCAATGCGATCAGCTTCGGGTCCCCGAGGAAAAACGAGTTGCCGGAGGCGCGCGCGATTTCCAGCAGCCGGTCAATGGCCTGATCGGTGACATCCGCGCCATTACTCGTGAAGCGATAAATAAACCCCAGGTGATTTAGTCCCACAGTGTAGCTTTTCAACTGCGAGAAACTTTTCGCCAACATCGAGGCGAGCAGGACCTGCATGGTCGGGATGCCGGAGCATAGGCCGATGATTTTGGCGCCGGTATGGCGGCTGACGGCTTCGGTGATGATGCCGCTGGGATTGGTATAGTTCAGAATGAAGGCGTCAGGCGCAATCCGTTCAACCCGGCGGGCGATGTCCAGCATGGCCGGGATGGTGCGCAGCGCCTTGAACATGCCGCCGGGGCCGGTGGTCTCCTGACCGATGACGCGGTGCTTAAGCGGAATTGATTCATCCTTATATCGCGCCTCCATGCCGCCCACGCGGATCTGGGTAATTACGAAATCGGCCCCCTCGAGCAGCGGCTCCAACTGTCCGCCGGACTCAATCCGGATGGCGCGGCCCCTTGCGGCCACCATGCGCCCGGCCAACGCCGCCATGACCGCGAGGCGGCCGGAATCAACGTCATGCATGCTGACGGCGCCGATCGGCAGCTCTTCGACCGAGTGGGCCAGCATCCCGGCGATAAGCTCGGGAGTGTAGGAACTCCCGGCGCCTACAATGCATACTTTCAACAACTCCGCCAAAATTACCTCCCTTTCAATCCAGCGAGCCGGCGAGTCCCGCCCTCGTCAAGTGCTTCCGCGGCGGCGCGGTCGAACAGAACGCGGCCGTTAGCGGCCGCGAAAACACAACTCGCGGGCCACGCCTCGTCAAATCCGGCAAGTCCCAGCAACCGGCGCGTGGCGGCTCTCTTGTCCGGCCCGTGCATGATGAGCACCGCCTCCCGAGAGAGATCGCAAATGGTGCCTAATCCAACGGTGACGCCATGGGAAGGAACCTCCTTGAGATCGGCGAATTCCGGAAACGTGACCATGTTGTCGCGGCGCGTTGTTTCCGCCAGCTTGACCACTCGGGTCCGGCTGGAAAGAGAGGTTCCCGGCGGGTTGAAGGCCACGTGGCCGTCGCTCGCGCCGGAGGCGAGAATGAACAAGTCTATCCCGCCGGCACTTTCCAGACGCCGGTCATAGTCTTCCGGACGCGCCGGGTCGGGCATCCAGATGTTGGCTTCCGGAAGACGGCGCTCGGCGGGCAGGCGCTGATTGAGGACGGCCTGGATCCGCTCCCGCGCAAACCGGCGGCAGCTATAGTGCGCAACGCTGTCGCAGGCCACGAAAGCGGGGCCGGCGGCCATGACGTATTCGTCCATCATCGCGATGATCAGCCGGCTCAGATCGATCCCCCGCCCAGCGGCGGCCTTTCCCAGCGCCTGATAGGTCGTCACCGGGCTTCGTCCGCCGGGACATCCCAGGACGAACGGCTTGTCGGCGCGGTTGGCGGCCTGAATGAGGTCGGCGACGTGGCCGGCGAGGGCCTCGCCCAACTCAACGGCAGTGGCGTGCACGTCCACGGGACAAGCGTATTGCATTAATCGCCGCACGGTATTTTCTCCTTCGCCAGAATGTCAAATAAGACGGCGGCGTTAAGACCGTGCGCGTGGGCGGCCATGAGGGCAGCCCCCAGGGCCGGCCGCAGCCGCGGCGGTTCCATCTTCGCCGCGGGACAGACCGCCCGCAGCTTATCGGCCAACAGCGCTTGCAGTGCTTCCCCTCCCTGCGCGATTAAGCCCCCGCCGAAATAGACCGCCGCGTCATCGGCCTGCGTCCGCTTGATCATCGCCGCCGCGGCGGTCACGTAGTCATCCGCCGCCCGTTGCACCAGCATGGCTGCAGTTGGGTCTCCTTGCCGCCAGGCTTCGAAAATCAACGGCGGCGTTGACAGCAACAACTGCAGGTTAATGCGCCTGCGGTATACCTTCTCAGCATAAGCGTCGGGATTTTCAATGCCGTAGTGCTTTAAGACCGCGTCGGTCAGGCCCGTATTCGGCAGGCGGCCGTCAATCATGCGGCCGACGGCCTTCACCAGCTCGTGACGGATGTCGAACATGCCGCCTACGTCGAGATGGTCGAACAAGGTTTCGCTTCCGGGCTCCTTGCGAAAAGCAGCGGTAAAAGCGGAGCCGTGCTGAATAATCGCCGCCGCGGCGGCATTAGTGGCCCCCCACAGGGCCGCGATGGCGTCATTGGCCAACTTTAGCCGCTCGGGAGGGATGCCAAGGCCCTCGGACACGGCGGCATGCTGGCGCTCGAATTCATCGGGGGAATCAATCCCGCTGAGTCCGATGCCCCACATCGCCGCGTCTTCTATGGAAACCCCGGCCCGGCGGCAGGCCTCGGTGGCGTTTTTCAGCAGCGAGCCGCAGGCATTCTTGGACGGGATTCCCATGATGGCTGAACCCGGGCCGCGCGTAAAGGCCAACACCGCGCCGTCTTCCTTGATTACGGCGGTTTCGGTTTTGCTCATGCCGCCGTCAATGCCTATAAACAACGTCCGTGTCATGCCGCAAGCTCCTATTGTAAGAGGCTCAATCATTTGGTGCTGTTACAATAGAGAACACCGTGTATTCGGCCGCGGTGAAGGTCTTTGATTCCGGCGTCACCCGGATGGTGATTTTCTCCTTGCCCTCGGTCGTCGCCGGATCCAGGATCAAATCATCCTCGGCGAAAATCTTCCACTGGTTGTTGCCGGTGTTGAACCAGGTCCCGGCGGGCTGGCCGTCTACTTCTATTCTGGCGCGCTGGTCGAATACGCTCTGGTCCAGGACCCGGCGGAGCATTACCGCTTGGGCCTCAGGATCTATTTTGGCCTTGAATTCATAAGGGCCGTCATGCTCGGCCACCGCGAAGGTTACCTTGTCAGGGGAATCCTCGGGCGGGTCGTGGAAAATTCCGACCCCCGTCAACCAGGCGATCCAGGACATCGGGCTAATCCAGCTCGGCCGCTTCTTTAATCCCAGGTCCTGTCCGTTCTTCTCTCCCTCGAAAAAGCCCTCGCGATCAATGGCCATGACCCAAGCGCCTGAATACCCGTGTGTCAGAAGATCTTCGGCATCGGACATGTTCAAATAATCGGTCCGACTCAAAGATGGTTCGGGCAGGTGGTAATAAAAAACCAGGCTGCGGTAGTTTCCCGGTACTTCATTGAACCCTCCATGCTGAACAGTATAGCGGACTTCGCTCCGAAAGGGAACGAAGTCGGTGGGATGGAAGCGGTACATGGTAACGTCGGAAAGGTCCCCGAAATTTTCAGTCCTCATCCTGAAAGTTGGAGCGCCGTGGACCGGGAGGGCGTACGCCGATTCGAGAAAATACCAGTTTCCGTAAAAGTAGGTCTCGGTGGCCTCCCCCTTGATCGAAGGCGAACGGCTGCCGTCCACGTAGATTCGGGTGTCCCCTTCCAGAAAGGTTTCGTGCGTGTCCTCGACCGCGAGCACGGTCCCGACGATCTTCCCGCGGCCCTTGGCCTCGAGGAGAACGTAGGCTCGGCCGGGAGTCAGGTCGCGGGACTCGCGAAACTGGGCGCGCAGGTAGCCGGCGGACTTGCCCAGGCCGGGCGGCGCCCCCTCGTCAAACTCTATCCTGACCTTGGCGATGGACCTCGCGACCTGGCCCTGGTTCTCCACGACAAGGCGCGCCTTGTTTGCATAGGGCATTGGAAGACGCAGGAAGAAGAGCCCGTCCTTGTCCTCGCCGACTATCACTCCCCGCATCTCCGCGTTCTCTTTTATAGCGGCCTCCTTTTCGGAAAAGCGGTTCTCGATGGCAAAAAGAATGGAAAGAGGGCTCTGCAGTGACGGCGCCTTATCATCGTCCCACCAGGCCTTGAGCCAAAGGTCTCTAAGCGCCCGGTCGTCGCGCGGCAACTGCATGCGGATGCACTTGACGGTCCCGCCCCTGTCCGAGGCGAAGACGTCGGCGGTCTCGCCCGGGCGGATGGTGAGATCGTTTTTTTCGTGAGTCTCCCGGCCCGCGGGCGCCCAAGCCGATTCCGGATCGAAGCTTGACCTTGCCGCGCTTAAGTCCCGGTCCTCGGCCCAGGCCGGGACTTTGGAGCCGTGCGGGAAGAGGTGAAAATAGAATTCAAAGGAAAACATGGGGGAGCGGCCGCCGTCCACGGTGACCGTCAGGCCGTCCTGGAAAGGGATGGGCACGTAGGAGACGTTGGCGCCGGCCGATTGTTCGGTGTTGAAGGCCAGCGGGTAAGTGAAGGGAGGTGTGCCGATCATGTCTCTTAAAAGCAGGTCGATGCCGGGCTTGTTCTTCCGGTCGAAAAAGTATTTGACCTGGCCCAGGAGCTTTGTCTGCGCGTTCTCCACGAACTTGGGATGTAATATGGGATGGCACATCCACAAGGCCGAGGAACTGTAAACGCAGCCCGGCCCGGCGACGTCCAGGGACACTACCTTCAGTCCCGGTCCCCTCCGCACGAACTCGGCCTTGTTGGAGAAGCCGTTGTCGTTCCCGCCCTTCTTGTCGTGAGAGGCCACGTTTTTGCAAATGACGAGGTCGCGGAGAACGGGAAGTCGTTCCATGAAGTTGAAAGACCCAAGAACGTCTTCATCGATTGGGGCCGATTGATCTCCATCATTGGTCTCGCCCCGCAAAACATGGGCCTGGTCGCGTTTGCCGGCAAGGTCTTCGGGATAGGGCCAATTGGTTTTGGCGGAATCATGGAGGCCGTGCGCGACGTAGAGAGTAACGGCGGCTATCAGCGCAAGAAGAGCAAAGAGCGCTTTGCGTCCTCTTATCCGGCCCACTCCAGGTAATTTTTTCATGTCGGCGTCTTGATAGAGAACACCGCGTACTCGGCCGCGGTAAAGGTCTTTGATTCGGGCACGACCCTGATGGTGATCTCTTTCTTGCCCCTGGTAAGGGATGGATCGAGAATCAAGTCATCCTCCGCAAAGATCTTCCACTTGTTGTTGCCGGTGTTGAACCAGGTCCCGGCGTGGATGCCGTCCACCTCAAAGCGGGCCCGCTGGTCGAATACGCTCTGGTCCAGGACCCGGCGGAGCATTACCGCTTGGGCCTCAGGATCTATTTTGGCCTTGAATTCATAAGGGCCGTCATGCTCGGCCACCGCGAAGGTTACCTTGTCAGGGGAATCCTCGGGCGGGACGTGACGATTTCCTCCTATGAACGTCCAGTAGAGCATCCACCAGATAGGGGCGACCCACCATGGTCTCTTCTTGGTCCCGATATCCTGGCCGTTGAACTCGCCCTCGAAGAACCCATCACGTTTCCGGATATTCACGGGCGCGGGGCCGGAGAAGCCATGAGCGGAAAGATCGTCCTGGCCGGACATGTTCAAGTAGTCCGTCTGAAACATACTCGGCTCCGGCAAATGGTAATAAAAAACAAGGCTGCGGTAGTGGCCGGGCTCTTCATTGAATCCTCCGTGCTGTATCGAAAAGCGGGCCTCGCTCCTGAAGGGAACGAACTCGGTGGGATGGAACCGATACATGGTAATGTCGGAAATGTCGCCGCCCAATCTGCTCTTCATCCGGAAGGTGGGCGCGCCGTGGATAGGACAGGCAAACGCCTTCTCGCAGAAGTACCAGGAGCCGTTGAAGAATGTCTCGGTAGCGTCGCCGATGATCGCCGGAGACCGGCTGCCGTCAACGTAGATTCGCTCGTCCCCTTCCAGGAAGTTCTCGTGGGTTTCCTCCACCGCCAGCACGACGCCGGCGATTTTCCCGCGACCCTTTACATGTAACATCAGATAGTCCCGGCCCGGGGTGAGGTCATGGGACTCGCGGAACTGGGTGCGCAGGTAGCCCGCTGACTTGCCCAGGCCCGGGGTCACCTGTTGATCAGACTCGATTCTTACCTTGGCGATAGTCGCCTCTTTTTCATTCTTATTTTCGATGGCTATGCGGGCGCCTTTCACATATGGCATGGGCAGGCGCAGGAAAAAGAGTCCGTCCGGGTCCTGGCCGATGATCACACCACGCATCTCCGCCTGTTCGTTAATCTTGCGTTTCCTCTTTGGATAGTTTGCATAGCGGTTCTCGATGGCGAATAACAGCGAGAGCGGGCTTTCCATTGACGGCTCTTGATCGTCGTCCCACCAGGCCTTGAGCCAAAGGTTTCTGAGGACTGAATCTTCCTGCGGGAGAGACATCCTTATGCATTTAATGGTCCCGGCCTGGTCGGAACCGAAGACATCGTGAGTTTCTCCCGGCTTAATCTTTAGATTGTCCAGTTCATGAACGGCAGGTCCGGCGGGCTTCCAGGCCGTTTCCGGATGGAAATGCGCCGGAGCGTCGGCTAAATCCTGGCCCTCGGTCCAGGTTGACACTTTTGTGCCGGGGGGGTAGCAATGATACCAGAAATGAAGTCCGAACGAGGGCGTTTTCCCGCCGTCCACGGTAACCTTGACACTGTCCTGGAAGGGCATCGGCACATAGGACAGGTTCGTCCCGGTTGATTGCTCCGCGGTTAAAGCCAGGGGGTAGATATGGGGCGGTTTGCCGACGAATTCATTGAGGGCCGTCCGGAGCTGCGGCTGCTTCTCGCCGTCGAAATAGAAGTTGACCTTGCCCAGCCGCCTGAGTTGCCTCCGCTCAATGAATTTTGGGTGCAATACGGGATGGTTTTTCCAGAAGGCTGCGTAATATTTTAGGCAGCCCGGCCCGACCGCGTCCAACTGGACCGTGGTCCGTTCGCCGATGAGCCGGATGAACTCAGCCTTGTTGGTGAAGCCGTTATCGTTGCCGCCCTTTTTGTCGTGGGCGGAGATATTGCGGCAGATAACGAGGTCGTGGAGGACCGGGAAGTTCTCCATGAAATTGAACGAGTCTTGGATGTCAATGGCCATCATTATTTTCTTTCATCTACCAGGGCCTTTTTATAATAGAAGGCCAGGCTCTCCATGCGGCAGTCCACGTCGTCGAACTCGCCGTGGGTCATGGTCATCCGGATGCGGTCTTTCCAGGGATAGGGGTCAGCCTCGTGGAAGCGGTATTGGCTCACTACCCCGCTCCAGGCCGAGCGGACCGGGCATCCGTGGTAGAGCGCCGCGAACGGTCCCTTGATGTAATACCATCCCGAGAGAAAATAGTCCTCCACTCCGGTGCACTCGATGGACTGGCACCCATGCGGCGAACCGACCGGTTTTTCGATCATGTCCGGACCCGGTTCTCTTACCTCGTCGTCCACGTAGACTTTGAGATTGCCTTCCAGGTAAGGAAACAAGAAATAGGGACCCTTAAACCGTGACTTGATCGGATGGTCGGGATAGATGGTGAGGGTCGTCCCTACAAAGTGACCCGGGCCGGCCTTCTCCTCGAGGATCAGGTGCGGGTTGTTGGGAACCATCTCGCCCTTCACGTCTTTTGATCCTCTGAAGTCCGAGGTTTTGTACTGGGCGTAGAGTAAGCCGGTCTCCTGACCGAATTCCAGCGTCTGCATATAAGTAATGGCACCGAAGAAGAAAGGGATGTCCTTTGTCTTGTGCCGGTTCTCCATCACCACCCGACACGATTTTTCAAAAGGCATCGGCAGATACGAGTAGTACCCGCCCGAGGTCATGCCCACGAACTTGGAGTCGAAGTGGACGTATCTGGTGGTCCCGTTGCCGAAGAAGTGTCCGATGGGAGCGCTGATGGCCGGCGTCTCCGCGCCGTCATAGTAGATGTTGATCCATAGATATTTGTGCGCGGGGACTTTCGTGCGGTGGATGGCCTCGATCAGACGGCCCGCCACTGTGATCCAGATTGACGCCACGTATCCCGGACCTTCCATCAGCGGGAACTCCCAACTCCCGCCCGCCTTGATGTTCTTGAAGTCCCAATGGCCCACGTCCTTGAATTGTTTATAAGCCATGATCGGTTCCGACTCATGGGTGTGAGTCGAGACCTGCCGGGCTTTCACGCCCTCTCTAATTTTGGCCATCGAAGCCAATAACCCAATTGAACTTGCTGAAATATCATTCATGGTTCGCTCCTCCTTTAGTCTTTCGGGCCAGGCGCCAACCGAGCCACGAAACGAGTCCTTTTTTCGAAATCAGGCTTCGCCGGTGACCACGTTGCGAGCGTAATTCCTTCCCGCGGTGGAGTCCGGCGCGAAAAAATCCGCTCCCACCTCGTCGCAGAACTCCTGGCGGATGGGCGCGCCTCCGATCATGATCTTGATCTGGCCGCGGATGCCGGCGTCCTCTATGGCCTTGATGGTGTCCTTCATCGCCAACATGGTCGTAGTGAGCAGGGCACTCATGCCGATTACCTGGGGCTTGTGTTCTTTTATGGCATCAATGAACCTCTCCGGCGCCACGTCGGTACCCAGGTCAATGACCTCGAAGCCAGCGCCTTCCAGGGCCATGACCGCCAGGTTCTTACCGATGTCGTGGAGGTCGCCCTTGACCGTGCCGATGATTACCTTGCCGATGGGCTCGATCCCGGACGCGACCAGGCGCGGCTTGAGCACCGTAAGCCCCTGCTGCATGGCCCGCGCCGCCACCAACATCTCCGGGACGAAGTACTCGCCCTTCTGAAACAGGTCGCCCACCTCATCCATGGCCGGGATCATTACCTCCTGCAAAAGGCCCCCGGGATCGCTCCCGCCTTCAAGCAACTTCCTGACCCGCTCGACCGTCTCCTTGGCATTGCCCTTCATGATCAGCTCTTTCAATTGTTCCATTTCAGATCTCCTTTTTACGAATCCTTAAGAAAATATTTTTCTCTTTCAATCGGGGTAATCAATACTCTCTGCCGAAATTTTCCAGGTTCCACTTTCTGCCCTCATCCAACATGGCCAGGTAGTTCCTTTGTGGCACATAGTTCGCCACCGAGTTGCCAGTGCCGAGCACATAGCGGCCCTTGCTTGCGCAGGCCTCAAGGATTTTCCTGGTTCGAGTCCGGACCTGCTCTTCAGTCCCCTGGGCGATGACATCCATCTCGACACCGCCGATGATGCCAATCCGGTCGCCCCACTTTTCATGAGCTTCTTCCACCGGCATGATCTTGTCCTCGAAGCTGTGCTTGGCGTCCACGCCGATCTCAATGATGTCGTCCATCACCGCGTACATGTTCCCGCAGGAATGGAGCACGAACACGCCTCCCGCCTCGTGGGTCAAGTCCACGATCTCTTTCGTGCGGGGCAGGAATTTCTCGCGTAGCACCTTGGGGGACACGAACGTGCCGGAGAAAAAACCGAGATCTTCGCCCATGAAAATTCCACCCACCTTGGGCTCGGACATAATGTCTTCAACCACCTGATGGATAAGGCCGTTGACCTTGTCGATCACCGCGTCCACCAGGTCAGGCTGGTCAGCCAAAGCGTAGGAGAAGGGCACCAGGCCCATGAGCCAAGTGGTCCATTCGAATACGCCACCGGGAATGACCATGACCTTCATGCCGTCGGGGACTCTTTTGGCCATGGTCCGGGACACGGCGTTTATGGCTTTGATGTTACTGGGCCAAGGGTATCGCTCGAAATCATCCCAGCTCATGATCGGGCCCTGGTTGTCATTGAGCCAGCCGCGCTTGCCGTCCTCGACTTCGGAGGAAGTGTTTTCAGATATCTGTACGCTCACGCCCTTGAAAGGAATGGCGCTGAAAGCAAAAGCGTAATCCCAGCCAGTGAGGCAGCAGAAACGGATGGTCTGCGACACATACTTGTAACCGCTCCACAGGTCCTTGAATGTGATTTTCAGGTCCGGGTCTTCGGCAAGCTTCAAATAATCCATTACCGGCTCGTTGAGCAGATTCCCCACCGTCTCGAAGTCGGCGAAGATGTCGCCCACTGTCACCGGTCCGGGCTCGTTGGTCGTGATCGCCCGCCGGAAGCGCTCAAAATCTGGCTTGCGCTCGCCCGGCGCCTTCATCTTCAACAACGTTCTTGCAATGTCCACCATCAACTCCTTACTTTCCTCTTAGTGGTGAGGGAACGCTTAAAGACTTCCTCCAAACCCTCTCTGTACTTTCTGGATAATGATTTAACCAATTCCTCATCTCCGGCACAGACGGCCTTGATCAATGAACGGTTTATCTCATGATATTGCGGGAGCGGATAAGGACGGTCTTTAACCACGCCAAGCGCCAGAAGCTTCCTAGATAACTTCATCTGTGAGTTATACGCCATTTGCAGGATGAGGTTGTCCCCGATACGAAGAACTTCATGGGCCAGCTTGAAATCGTTCTCAAAGAATTCTTCAAGACCCAATTCTTCAGTTTGCACCGCCAGCAGTTCAAGGAGGCGTTTCTCGTCGGAGGGTTTGGCTTTTTGGGCGGCGGCCAGGAGGATTTGTTCGCCAAGTCGGGACGTGTTTTCCGCGATCGTCTCCAGTATCTGCTTGCCGATCAACGCCCCGGGACAGGCGAAGAAAAGGTCCGGCAAAACCTCGACGCCCACGATGGTCCTGAAGTCGTTGACCACAATGTTCCGACCCTGCGCGATTTCTATCCAGCCTTCCTGGGCGAGAAGCCCCAGGGCTTTGCGCAGGGTAAGCCTTGCAATCTCGAACTTGTCGGCCAACTCGCGCTCCGACGGGAGCTTGTCGCCTGGTTTGTACACGCCCGTGAAAATCTTTTTTCTCATCACCATAGCGATCTGGTCCGGCAACGAGATTCTCCTGATCGTCGCAACTCCAACGCTCATGGTTTCCTCCTTTTAAATATGCTAATCAGCTTCATTTTTTCTCTTCCTCCAGATTCGTCCAGCGCAAGACGCCCCGGCCCTTGTAAGTCTCCGTGGCTCCATCATAGCGATAAGTGATGGCATAATCGGACCAACCGTCAACGGTCCAGCAATTTCTCATCAGGCGCTCGACAATTATTCTCATATAGGTCGGCAGATTACTATAGAGGTCCTCCACCAGCAGAATATCCTGCATCTTGACCTCCACCTCGATTTTTTCCCCGCCGCCCTCGGCCGTAAGAGTGAAATGCCGGGGGTACCGGAAGGGGACGTCTTTGGCCGCCACCCAATCATCCCATTGGAGCGGAAAGGAAGTGGACGTGAACATGCGGCCGTCTTTGTCAACAAACACCAGCCGCTGCGTCAACATCCTTCCAAACTTCGGGTGGGTGTAATGATCGGTGACCACTAGGGCGTGGTCGTCTCCGAAAAACCAGAACACCT
The DNA here is from genome assembly GCA_001797815.1 of Deltaproteobacteria bacterium RBG_13_61_14. Classification (GTDB taxonomy): domain Bacteria; phylum RBG-13-61-14; class RBG-13-61-14; order RBG-13-61-14; family RBG-13-61-14; genus RBG-13-61-14. Next base: position 72,240 of record MGQK01000106.1, read on the forward strand.
GCCAGTTCGTTGGAGTATAGGCGGCGAACATAAGGCCCGCGTCGTGGTTCATATTGCCTGACCCATCAAGCTTGCATTCCTTGCCGTCGAGAACGGCTTCGACCTTGACCTTGGCCCACGAAATGGGCAGGCTGTAATACATATAGGTGTCCTCGTCGGGATACCGAACCATGCCGTCGCCGTAGGTATAGGAGGGGCCGATGATGTCGTATTCGATTTTGGCCTTGGTCTTGGGCAGATTGATATCCATGGTGTATTTGCGTCCCTCAAGCCGGACCCGGTTTCGGCCGACGGTGAAGCCGAATCCCTTTTGATCGAATTTGGCCTCATCAATGTCGGTGATGACATAGTCCTGATATGGCTCCATGCCCGGCTTGCCGTAGACAAACGCGCAATTAACTTCACTGCGGTTAAAGCCGATGGAGATGGTGATCATGGAGCCGTCGGGAAAATTCATGTGATGGTAATATCCTTCGTCCCAAAACATGCCGTGGTATTGCCTGAAACGGAAGGAGTCGAGGTCTATCCCGCCCGGTTTGGCCACCGGTCCGTTGACTTGTCCCTTGAAAATGACCCAATCACCGGAGGCCAACGCCACCGTCGCGAGCATCAAAGTCAGCACGGCCGCGCGGGCCGCGCTCTCCATTCTAATGCGAATTTTCATTGCAAGCTCCTTTTCCCCCCTTCCCGGTTTCGTAGAACATGGCCAAGCAGTTCTTCATATGGGCCTCGGCCCAGGAGACGCTCGTATGTTTTATAGGATTGACGCCTTGTGATTTTACTTTTCTTCCAGGGCCATCCACCGCACCACGCCGCGGCCTTGATACGATTGGCTCCGGCCCTTCTGGTTGTGAACAATCGTATAATCGCCCCACCAGTCGTAAACCCAGCCATTGCCGGTAATCCGTTTGGCGATGATCCGTAAAGCCGTGGGCAGGTTGCTGTAGAGGTCTTCCTTCAGAATCATCTTGCCCAGGCGGACCTCGACGTCCAACTGCGCTCCTCCACCCTCCGCGGAAAGCTGGTAATGCCGGGGATAGCGGAACCGGAAAGGGATGCCCTTTTCGTAATCCCAATCGTCCCATTCCAGCGGGAACCGGGTGGAAGTGAACAGGCCGCCTTGGCCGTCCACAAACACCAGGCGCTGAATCCGCTCCCCGCCGAAATTCGGGTGGGCGTTGTATT
>MGQK01000106.1:73460-74112 GCA_001797815.1 Deltaproteobacteria bacterium RBG_13_61_14
TGAACTCCCGCCAGTGCAAGGGCGTATGGATCGGATTCAGTATCTCTACGTCGTGGTTCATGTTGCCGTGTCCGTCCAAGCTATAGTCCTTGCCTTCCGCCACCCCCTCGAACCGCGCCTTGGCCCGGGAGATGGGCAGGCTGTAGTAGCACTGGCTCTTGCCGTCGGGATACCGGACCATGCCGTCGCCGTAACCATAACCCGGACCCAGGTTCTCGAAGATTATTTTCGCCTTCACGTCCTCCAACTTCAGGTCCAGGCCATACCGCCCGTCCTCCAGCCAGATCCGGCTCTGCCCGACGCGGATCCCAAACCCCGGCTCCTCAAACTCGACCTGCTTGTATTTGGCGGTTTGGAGTTCCCGGACCAGCTTGGCTCCGGGCTTGGCCAGCACGAAAATGATGGAAGCATCGTTCGGGCTGAAACTCACCATCACCGCGATCACGGTCTCGTCCCGGAAATTCAGGTGGTGGTAGTAGCTCTCGCCCCAGAAAGCCCCGGGCCATTGCCGGTGTTGAAACAGATCCAGATTGATCCCCCCCGGCTGGGGCACCGGGCCGTTGACCTGGGCCGGGAAAATACTCCACTGGTCGGTATGCTTCATGGTTGATCCTCCCCGTCAATCCCGTGGATACGCGCCACCTTTATCCGC
>MGQK01000106.1:74241-97527 GCA_001797815.1 Deltaproteobacteria bacterium RBG_13_61_14
CATGCCAGCGGGAACCGGGTGGAAGTGAACAGGCCGCCCTCTGGATCGGTAAACACCAGGCGTTGGACCAACTCCTCGCCGAACTCCTTGTGGGAGGTGAATTCCGTAACCGCCAGCGCATGATCCTTGCCGAAAAACCAGAACACCCGCCAGCGCAAGGGAGTATGAATCGGATTCAGCACCTGGCTGTCGTGGTTCAGAGTGCCATACCCGTCCAGGCGGTACTCCCGGCCCTCGATCACGGCCTCGACCTGCGCCCTGGCCCAGGGAATGGGCAGGTAATAGCAGCTAAAACTCTTGCCGTCGGGATACCGAACCATCCCGTCGCCGTAACCGTAACCCGGACCCAGAAGATCGAAAGCAATCTTCGCTTGGACTTCCCCCAGCTTCAGGTCTATGGAATACCGGCGGCCCTCCAGCCGGAACCGGCTCGGCCCGATGCTGAACCCAAACCCCTCCTGATCAAACGCGACCCGGTTGTATTTGGTGATTTGATATTCCCGGAAGGCATTGGTCCCCGGCTTGCCCAGAACGAAGATCACGGTAGCATCATTGGGGTTGAAACTCACCAAAACCGTGATCATGGTTCCGTCCGGGAAATTCAAATGGTGGTAGTAGTACTCGGTCCAGAAGATCCCCGGCCATTGCCGGTGTTGAAACAGATCAAGATTTATCCCCCCGGGCTGGGTCACCGGGCCGTTGACCTGTTCCGGGAAAACACTCCACTGCTCAGTATGCTTCATCGTTGATCCTCCCCGTCAATGCCGTGGATACGCGCCGCCTTTATCCGCCGTCCCGTCCGACCACGCCTGGGCAAAGCCGGAAGCCTGGACGAGAAGGGAAGCCCTCCGAATGGAGTCCCCGATCCTTCCCGTCATGAATGCTCCTTGTTCCATTTCCTGGTTTCGTCAATCATGGCGAAGTAGTTTCAATCTTGCAGAAGTTCGTAACCGAGTTGCCTGAGCCCATTGACGAAACCTCCGCCCGGCCACTCGAAGTCTTCCCGCGTCGAGACGATGCCCTTGCCCTCCTCCTGCCCGGCCAGAATTAAGCCCTGCTGCCGCGGGTTGCCTCGCAACTGCGGAGGCGTGCGGGGAATCGGGACCCGGGGCGCCATGGACACGCCGTCGTATCCCATTGGGATGGAAAAGGCGATCACCCTCTCCATGAGCTTGCAGCCGAGCTGCCATTGCGCCAAGGTCGGATTCAGCCCCACGTTGACGATTTCGCTCACCCGGTCCGCCGGGAAGTCGAAATCCAGGATCTCGCAGGCGATCTCGGCGTCCACCAACCCCTCGAAGATCGGAACCGGTCCCGCTTGGGTCTGGCGCGTGAGCCCCTTCAGCAGGTGTTCGAAATTTGCCCCTGGCTGGAAGGGTCCGCCGATTTTCATGCGTTGCGCCTCCATCAATCAATTACAATTCCCCTTGGCTCCATCTCCCCAGAGACCTGGAAGGCTTCTCGCTATAACTTCAAGATCGTTTCCTTGGCCAACTCCCGATAGAGCTTGTTCTCGGGGATGGCTTCGGGGAGGGCGTCATCGGGCTGGCTTATGCAGAACTGGTATTCCTTCCGGGCCTCCGCTTTCTTGCCGGCCACCTCGTAGCTGACGCCCAGGAAGAAGCGGCTGCGGAGGTATCTCGGTTCCAAGGCGACGGCGCGCTGGTAGAGCCAGACCGCGTCGTCGTTCGAGAAGTGGAAAAACCTGCCCAGGAGATTGGGAAGCGTGTTGATCACGATGGCCCAGTAGCAATAAACCCCGCCATATTGGTACCCGATGTCGCTCTTGGCCACCATGATCGTGGCCACCAGCGCCTCCTTGAAGGCGAACCCGGAAAAAACGCCCCGGGCCAGGGTCCGGCCGGCCATGTCCCACATCAGCCAGTAATTGGCCTCCGGATCGTCCTCATTCTGGGCGAGTATCTCCTTGCAGGCCTTGATCCCCTTGTCCATGATCTGGACCACTTTGTCATTGCCCATCTTCGGGTCCTGCTCAAAGGCCCAGGAAGCGGCCTGGGCCAGGCGGATGCGGACCGCCTTGTCCGCCGGGTTCTTGGCCGCCAATTGCTCATAGAGCTGGATCGCGAGCAAAGTCTGGGCCGGGGTTTCCCGGGCGGCCCAGGCGGCATCGGCCCTGGTCCGGAGATCGTCCGCGGACCGGCCGGAAAAAGGAACCATAAAAAAAACCAATGCCCAACTCCATCGTAAAATCGGTTTTCGCATCACGGTCTCCTTGCATTCCCCGCGCATACGCCGCGCCTCTCCAAACAATTACCATTCCCTCCCGCTCATCGTTTCCGCGCACATTTAATGCTCCTCGTTCCATTTCCGGGTTTCGTCAATCATGGCGAAGTAGTTTTCAATCTTGCAGAAGTTCGTAACCGAGTTGCCTGAGCCCATGCAAAAGCCTCCCCCGGGCGCGCAGGCTTCCAGGATCTGGCGGGCCCTTTTCCGAACCTGCGCCTCGGTGCCGCGGGCCAGGAGGTCCACCTCCAGCCCGCCCAGGATGGAAATCCGGTTGCCGTACTTCCGGTAGGTTTCCTCCACCGGCTCGATGTTGTCCTGGAAGCTGTGCTTGCCGTCAATTCCCACGACCTCGATCAAATCTTCCATCAGAGCGTCAATCTGGCCGCAGCCGTGAAACAGGAAGGGCTTATGGTGTTTGTGGCAGGCGTCGGCAATGCGCTTGTGCCGGGGGATGACCCATTCCTTGAGCAGCTTGGGCGAGATCATGGTCCGGTTGTTGAAGGCCATGTCGTCGGCATAAAAAATTGCGCCGGTGGCCGGGTGGGCCGCGGTCTTGTCCACCAGGTCTTCGGTCAGCACGGTGAGCCGCTCGAGGATATCCTCGACCAGGTCGGGCTGCTCGATGGTTGCGAAAGCCATGCCCTCGAAGCTCATCACCGCCCGGAGGTCCTCGAAGATGCCCACGATCAGGGCCATGAGCTTGGCACCAGGGGGCAGCCGGTCGGCCATGAACTGGATGGGCAGGATGTTCACCATATTTTTCGAGGGCCAGGGGAAGGCCTGGAACTGCTCCCGGTTGGTGATCAAACCCTGGTGCTCCTCCTGCCAGCCGCGCGGCCGAGAGTCTTTCTTGACCTCGTGCTCGAGCCGCGCCGCGGTGCGGTGAATGGGGCGGGGAATGGGGACGATGGGCAGCGTGGTCACATAGTCGTAGCGGGTCGCCGCGGTAAAGGCCCGGCTCAGCTCCATCAGGTGCAGACCCACCCGCAGGGCTTCGGGGGTGGGATTGGTGAGCAGTTCCGGAATCAGTTCGAGCCCGCCGGCGGGAAAATCGTAGCCGCTGATCTCGATCATGAGCTCCGGGTCCACCGCAAACTCCAAGAGAGGCACAGGGCCATCCGTAGTCTCGCGCATGACCACCTTGCGGAGATGATCAAAATCAGATTTTTTCTGAAATGGGCGTTCAATCCTCATTAACAAATCTTCTTCCCTCACTTGCCCAGGGGAAAAGCCCCGCACTCCCGGACTACCTCGGTTATCGCTTCAAGCTTTTCCCAGGTGGTGTTTTTCGGCACCGCGTCATTAGACCCCAGGGCCATGCGCCGCCCGTCGCCCATGTTCCGGAGCACCTCCCGCGTGTACTCCTTCAGGGCCGCGGGCTCTTTTCCGGCGAAGGCCGTGGCGTCAATCCCGCCCATGATGAATTTGTCCGGTCCCCACAGCCTGCGGGCGGTGGCCAGGTCGGGAAGACTCCCGGTGGGAGGCGTGGCCACGTCCACCAGTCCGTCCAGGGTCAGGTCGCCGATGGCCTCTCCGAACTCGAACAGGTGTCCGCAGGCGTGATTCAGGAAAATCTTATCGGTCTGGTGCAGGATCTCGGCATATTCCCGGTACCAGCGGGGCGCGTATTTTTCCCAGATTTTGGGGGAGCACAGGGTCGAGGACAGGTTTTCGTACTGGATTATCACCGGGGCCTTGCCCTCGGCGCAGGCCTGGCAGATTCTTTTTACCATCCCATGCATGGCCTCGAACAGTTCCTCCATCACCTCGGTATGGTCGAAATAGAGGTACCAGAAAGTGTCAATATCGACTTCCCCGTTGAGCAGCGTGAGCATGGGTGTCCCGGGAATGGAGATGGTGGAGATGCCGTCGTCGCCGATCCGCTTCTCCGCCAGGTCGAACATGTAAGGCACGGGCACCACCTCGGCCTGCTCGTACATCCAGGTTAGGATTTTAACGTCCTCGATGTTCCTGACGCGGCGCCGGGTGGTCCAGGGAATATTGGGAGACTCGGGGTTAAGCCTCAAACGCTCGGTCAAAGTCCCCACCGGGGTCTCGTAAATGACCTCGGTCTCGTCTCCGATTTTACTTTGTTTCTTGGACCAGAGCATCTTTTTGCCGGGCACCGTCGAGGTGAGATAATACGGCAGGCTCCCGATGTAGTTGACGATGTGCCGGAGCATGGCGTCGGCCCCGATCCGGCGAAAGCCCTCCACCTGGTCCACGCCGCCTAAAAAGTACCCGTCAATGCAGGGCGACCACGGAATGCGGTCCACGTCCCGGCCCCGGAGGGCGGCCATGATCCTTTCCCGGCTACTCATGGTTTCTGTAGACATTTAATGCTCCTCATTCCACTTCCTGGTCTCGTCGAGCATGGCGAAGTAATTCTCGATCTTACAGAAGTTGGTCACCGAGTTGCCCGAGCCCATTATAAAACCCCCGCCGGGAGCGCAGACATCGAGTATCTCCCGAGTCCGTTTGCGGACCTGCTCCTCAGTACCACGCGCGAGCAGGTCCACGTCCACACCGCCTATGATCGAGATGTGGTCACCGTACTTGCGATACACCTCCTCGACCGGCTCGATGTTGTCCTGAAAGGAATGCCTGCCGTCAATTCCGACCGTCTCGATCAGATCCTCCATGATGGCTTCGATCTGGCCGCAGGAATGAAAGAGGAAGGGCTTGCGGTGACGATGAGCCGCGTCGGCCATGCGCTGGTAGCGGGATATGAGGTTTTCCCGGATCCAGGTCGGCGACATCATGGTGCCGTGGTTGAATCCCAGGTCATCTGCATACGCAATGGCGCCCACTGCCTTGTGGGCCGCACACTTTTCCACCGCGGCTTCAGCAATTTCAATAAGCTTGTCTAGGATGTCGCTTACCAGGTCCGGCTCCTCGACGCTCTTGATCGCCATCTGCTCGAACCCAAGCAGGCATCGCAGGTCCTCGAAGATGCCTATTACGAAAGCGATCACCTTCATGCTCTTGGGGATTCGCCAGTAGGCGTAATTGATGCTGAACATGTTGATCTGCTTGGGCGACGGCCAGGGGAATTGCTCGAAATCCTTTCGGCTGCGGATCAGTCCTTCATGCTCATCCTGCCAGGCGCGGACCAGGTCCCCCTGTTGAGGGTTCTTCATGAGATGCATGGCGGTCCGGGGCAACAGAATGATTGGGGTCATGATCACGTAGTCGTATCCCATCCCTTTATAAAAGTTCACCGCCATTTTCATCAGCTTGTACCCATACCACATCTGCTCCAGGGTCGGCCTCGGACCGGGCTTGGTGAACTCGGCAATCCGGTCCACAGGAAAGTCGAGGCCGAGGATCGCGCAGGCGATCTCCGCGTCCACGACCCCCTCGAAGATCGGGACCGGCCCATCCTTGGTCCGACGCATGAGCACATCCGCCATATGCTCGAAATCGTGGTTCTTTTTAAAAGGCTGCCCAATCTTCATGAAAGCTTATCCTTTCCCGAATATAGGTAGATACTCACTGCCTTCCATTCCTTGACTGGTTCACTATATAACTTATTATACCAATTCTGTCAAGTAAAAAATCGCATGACAATCCTAGTGAAAAAGAGGAAGATTTAGAACGGGCAGCCTAAGTTGAACTTGTGATTGTCGAGTTCGTAAGGAGAGTACCATGTCTATTCCTGAAGCGTTGAGGGATTATGCCATCCAGCTAGGGTTTCCGGAGTCGGAGACGCTGGGCCGGATTTTCGCCATTCTTTATGAGGGAGAGAATGCAGTCAAGGTTGTGGCTGCCCTGCCCGGCACCGCCGCGGAGGTGGCGCAGAAGACCGGGCTGCCGGAGAAGCACGCTGCGGACGTCGCCGCCCAATTGCTGATGCAAGGCAGGATAGTGGTGGATTTCAAGCGGCCTAATGTGTTCCGCCGCTTTCCCGCGATGATCGAGCTACGCGACTCCTCGGTCCTGGACCCCAATGCCCCGCAGGAGCTCTTCGAGCTATGGGAACGGCTGGTGCTCAAGGAGTCAACCCCGCTGGTCGAGGGATTGAAGAAGCGCGATGTGACGGCCATGGTGCGGGTGATACCCATCGAGCGCACTGTTCAGGCGCAGAACACGGTCCTGGATGTGGACTCCGCGCGCAAGATATTCAGCGAGGCCAGCCTCATCACCGCGGTGCCTTGCGTTTGCCGCACGGTAGCTCGCAAGAACGGCCGCGGCCAGAATTGCCCGGCCCCCGAGACCGCGGTCTGTATGCAGACTAATCTCTTCGCAATGGGCGTGTTGACCCGCAAGCTCGGGGAGAAGCTCAGCAAGGATGAAGCGCTCAAGCGCATCGGCGAGGCTGAGGATGCGGGCCTGGTGCATATGGTGCGCAACAACGTGCAGAAGGACATGTTCATGTGCAACTGCTGCGCCTGCTGCTGCACCGGACTATATTTTCTTCAGCAGCTCAACTTCCCCGGGTCCATCGCGCCCTCCCGCTTCAGAGTAAAACTGGACCCCAACGCCTGCTCCGGCTGTGGCATCTGCGAAGAGCGCTGCCAGTTCCACGCCATCACCATGAACGATGCAGCATCAATCAACCTCAACCAATGCTATGGCTGCGGCAACTGCGTGATCACTTGCCCGGAAGAAGCCCTGGCCCTGGAGGAGATCAGGCCCCGTGAATTTATCAGGGTGAAAGCAAAATGAGCAAAGTCTTATTGCTGCTTTGTGTCTGAAGGGTGCTTCTTTCCGGTTATCGCCAGGAATATAACCTCGATTAGCCGGCGCAGGAGATTGATGCTCAAGATCCAGATCAGGCTGAAGGCCACCGGAGCGCCGCTGCCTTCACCACCGCCCCCTCCTCCTTGCAATAATGTCTGTTCATGCTCCTCCCCTCCTGCTCGAAATAATCTCAATGATATCCGGGGGTTTGATCCAGAATGGGCCAGGTTTCTTGTTTGCTTTCCCCATCTCCCCATATCTCCTGACTTTTAAGATAGTCGTGGAGATGCCTGGGATTCGCCTAAATGAGGCGACGGCCTAATTCTTATCAACGGTTGATAAGGGGCTGGCCTATTGCCTGTCCGTCCTGGGGATCTTCACTGACAAGCATGAGGCAAAGAAAAAAGGGGGGCTTTCCTGGTGGCAACTCTTATGGAACGGCTCGGAGAACCCCGAAATCATCCGGGCCGCGAAAAGGTTGGGGGTCCAATGCTCGAGCATTTACTCGGCCAGGGAATCCTCGGCCAAGTGGGTGCTTCGGAGGTTGAAAGCGCACCTCGTGAAGGGGATGCCGGCCATGCTCAGGGTTGATGAAGGGGAGCATTGGGTGGCGGCGCTGGGCTACGGCCAGGATAAAAAGAAGTTCATCATCGCCAACCCCCTGTGGGAGAGCGTCACCGATTTCTATTCCGGGGATCATCTGGTCCAGAGCCTCTATCCCCCGGCTTTCGACATTATCCTGCTCAAGCCCGGCAGGAAGGGAGAGGCCATGAATGTGGACAAGGAGTTTCTGCGGCTGGTTACCCGGGGATCTGAGGCGGAGGAAGATATTGAAACGATCCGGGCACCCTGGACGCCATTTTCGGACTGCCTTTGCAACGGAAGGCCAAGGATGCCGTCCCGGCTTACAAGTTCATCGAGAAGCACGAAGACCTCTTGGTGGATGCGGCCTGGGACTGGAGCGCTGAGCAAAAGACTTCCAAAGCCGAACTCCGCCGCCTGCTCCGGGACTATGCGATTGTGGCCCGGTGCTCGGGGCACAAGCTGGCGGCCAAGGACAAAGAAAAAGCCCTGGTCGAGCTGAGCGCCATTGTCACCATCCTGCTTAATCAGGGGACTTTGGTGGTGGAATGAAGGACTCTTTAAAAGGAGGAAAGGATCGAGGGAAAAAAGAGGCCATTTTTCGTTACATTTCTGTATAAAAATGTGCCAGAAATGCGCCAGGATTTAAAAAAAGGGTGGATTTTAGCACATTTTATGGAACTAATGGAAAGCAGCAGCCGACCCGTTTTTGCTAATGGTTTCGCTAAGTTATTGGTTTTGCTGGTTTTTCCCCACCAACGCTTTTTCGCTCTTTTAATCCGTTGGTCGCGGGTCCGAATCCCGCACGGCCCTCCATTCCACTAATTCCCGGCGCATCACTCCGCCCTCGCGGTCCGCCTTCTTCCCCAAAGGAATCCCCCCTGGGGGGGGACGAATCGGTTATTCCAGGCTGCGCAAGACGTCCTGATGGAGATCGGTGGGCGAGCAGGAGGTGACCTGGGTCGGGGCGGTGCCGGCCTTGAAGGCCTCGAACACGGTTTTTTCCGAGCAGGGCGCGGCCAGGAGCCCGGTGGCCGGATCAATCTTGGTGAACTCGATGCCGCCGGGGATCGGGAAATCCAGGGCGGGCCGGTCCCGGAGCGCGGCGCTCATGAACTCGATCCAGATGGGAAGCGCGGCCTTGGACCCGCTCTCGGACTTGCCCAGGCTAATGCTGAAATCATCAAACCCCACCCAGACGCCGCAGGTGAGTTCCGGCGAGAAGCCGACGAACCAGGCGTCCTTGAAATCGTTGGTGGTGCCGGTCTTGCCGGCGATCGGCTTTCCCACCTGGCGGGCTTTGAAACCCGTGCCGTGTTCGACCACACCCCGGAGCAGGTTGGTCATCAGGTAAGCGGTCTGGGGCGAGATCACCGTCGGGCCGTGGGCGGGTTCGGAAACCGGGGCCAGCCGCGCTTCTTTGCCGGCGCGAAGCGTTTGAAGATATTCCGGCCAGGTAGGCTGTTGGACCTCGGCCGGCACCACCGCGGCTTTCGGCGGCGCGGCCTGGGTCTGAGCCCGGGCCTGAGCCGCCTGGGCGACCAGGTCTTCTTCCTTAAAGGAGTTGGAATTCGGCGCCGGCGGGGGATTCGCCCCTTCCCACTCCAGGAGGTTCCCGTCCCGGTCATAGACCTTGTTCACGTAGCGCGGCCGCACCAGGTAACCGCCCGAGGCATAGACGTTGTAAGCGGTGGTCAGCTCTTCCAGCGTGACCGGCGAAGAACCGAGCGCCAGGGAAAGGTTGTCGGCCAGGGGGGAAGTGATGCCCAGGGCGCGGGCGAACTTGATCGCGTAGGGCAGGCCCACCTGATCCAGGATTTTGATGGAAATGGTATTGATCGAAAGGCTGAGCGCCTGGCGCAGCGTGCGCGGCCCGGAAAATTCCTGGCCGTAATTTTCCGGCCGCCAGGAGGTATCCTCATCGCCATCCACCGGAAACGCATCGTCATACACCACCGGACTATCGAGGATGGTGGTGGCGGGCGTAAATTTCTGCGCCGGGTCCTCCAACGCCGCGCCGTAGATGACGGGCTTGAACCCCGAGCCCGGCTGTCGCGCCGACTGCACCGGCCGGATATACTGGTTCTGGGTAAAATCATAGCCGCCCACCAGCGCCTTGACCTCGCCGGTGCGCGCGGAAAAAGCCAGCAGGCCGGCCTGGACCAGCGGCTCTTGCTCCAGGGCCAGGCTGTAAGTCTGCTTCGGGTCCGCCGGCGCCGACTTCACCCGGACCAGGATCACGTCGCCCTTGGCCAGGGCCTGGGAGGGCCGGGCGATCTTCTGCCAATCGCCCGGCATTTCCAAATTGACCTTGTGCGCCCAGGTCATGTCCGCGAGCGAGATGCTGCCCTGGCTGTGGCCGATCCGGATCGAGACCCGGCCTTTCTTGTCATCCACCCCGGTTACCAGGCCCTGGTAAAGCTCGCCCGGCTGGAACGGAACCGGATCCGGCGGCTTGACCTCCTGCTCCAGCCCCTCCTCAATCATCCCCTCGGCCAGGCGCTTTTCCTGGTCGGCCTCCAGCCACTTCCGCCGCAACTCTTCTTCCTGGTCTTCCGGGTTCTTTTCCATCACCTCCTTGGCCAGGTGATCCAGCGGCCCGCGATAGCCCTGCCGCTTGTCCAGACCCTCGGGCCCGGCCAGGCCGTCGCGCACGGCCTGCTGCGCCGCTCGCTGCAGGCTCAGGTTCACGGTGGTGAAGACCTGGTAGCCTTCGCTGAGCACCGCCTCTTCGCCGTAAGTGTTGACCAGGTAGCGCCGCACGTGCTCGGTAAAATAAGGGGCCTGGTCCATGAACAACGAGCGCCGGGCCACGATCTGGATCGGCTCCGAAAGCGCCGCTTCCTTCTCCTCCTCGGTGATGAAACCCTCGACCAGCATCTGGTTGAGCACGATCTTCTGCCGCATCCGGGCCTGGGCAAAGTTGCTGGAAGGAGAGTAGGCGCTGGGCCTGGGGGCCACCCCGGCCAACATGGCGGTTTCCGCCAGACTGAGCCGGCCGATGTCCTTGCCGAAATAGTTTTCCGCGGCGGCCTCCACCCCGTAAGCTCCGCGGCCCAGGTAAATCTGGTTGAGGTAAAGGTGGAGGATTTCTTCCTTGTTCAGGTAGCGCTCGATCCGGTAGGCCAGGATCGCCTCCTTGAGTTTGCGCGACCACAGCTTTTTGCGGCTCAAGAAGAACGAGCGCGCCACCTGCATGGTGATGGTGCTGGCGCCCTGGCCCTTGATCTCCCCGGACTTGAGGTTGTGCCAAAAGGCTCCCCCGATCCGCACATAGTCCAGACCCTGGTGCTTGAAAAAGCGGGCGTCTTCCACCGCCAAAAACGCGTCCACCACCCGCTGCGGAATTTCCTCGATCGGGACCACCTTGCGCCGCTCCTGGTAAAACTCCGCGATCAGGGTGCCGTCGTCGGAATACACCTCGGTAATCAGGCTGGGGCGGTAGTCGCGCAGCGAAAACAGGGGCGGCAGGTCGCGGGAGAGGTAGAGGTAGCCTCCAATCGCAGCTCCGCCGCCTAAAAGAATCGCGGCCAGCAGGAAAATCGCGGCCCACCAAATCAGGCTCGAACGCCTGGGCGGGGCCGGGGTCTCCGGTCCGGTCTCTGCAACCGCAGGTTCCTGCGGCTCCTTCAGTTCCGTCGTATCCATGTCCACTCATCATTATAAGAGAGGCCGGGGAGCGATTCAAGCCAGCGGCTTGAGCAATTTCAGATTTTGGATTTCAGATTTTGGATTTTTGATGCATTGCCTCGGCCGCCATCAATCCCAAATCAAAAATTCTCAATCCAAAATCTAAAATCTAAAATTCATGGCTCAGCCCCGGCCCATTCGCGGGCGAGTTTCAGCGCCTGCTCCCGGTCACGCACCCGACCCTCTAACTGGGCGTCCTCGACCGCGGTCAGGATCCGGCGGAAGATGGGGCCGGGCGTGAGCCCCATCTCGATCAGGTCATGGCCGTTGAGCAGCGGCTTCGGCCGCAGAGTCTCTTGCGTGCCCTCCTGTTGCAGCGCGGCCAGGCGCTCCCGGCAGAAGCGCCAGGTGGAGAGATCGCCGTGGCTGCCGGCGCAGTCGAGCCGGTGGAGCGCGAGGTGGAGGTCGAAGCGCTCGCTGCGGAGGAACCGCTTGAGCGTGCTCTCTTTCATCTTGGGCACGTCCATGAAACGCAAGTGCTCGCGGACCAGGCTCGCCACCAGGCGCACGGTCTCGTTGGCAAAGCGCAGCCGCTGGAGGATTTTCCGGGCCATCTCTTCGCCGACCACGGTGTGGCGGTCGAAGCGGATCCGCTCGGCCACGGTGAAGGTTGCCGGCTTGCCCACGTCGTGGAGCAGGGCGGCCAGCGCCAGCTCGAGCGCCGGCTTCTTGAGCATGTCGAGCATGAGCAGGGTGTGGGCGTAAACGTCGCCTTCCGGGTGAAACAGCTCCGGCTGGGCCACGCCCTGGAGCGCCTTGATCTCGGGCAGGATCACCTTGAGCAAAGAAAGCTCGTCGAGCAGCCGGATGCCCGGACCCGGCGCCGGCCCGGTCAGGATGCCGGAAAGCTCGTCCCGCACCCGCTCGGCGCTGACCTGCTTGATCTCCCGGGCATGGCGGCGGATGGCCGCCGCAGTTTTCGGCTCGATCGGAAAGTCGAGGCGGTTGGCGAACCTCACCGCCCGGACCAGGCGGAGCTTATCCTCGGCGAAACGCTCCTCCGGGTCGCCGATGGCCCGGAGGACCTTACGCCGGATGTCCTTGACCCCGCCCACGTAGTCAATCACCTGATCCGCGAGCGGGTCGTAAAACAGGCCGTTGATGGTGAAGTCGCGCCGGCGCACGTCCTGCCGGGCGGTCCCGTATTCCACCCGGTCGGGCCGCCGGCCGTCGCTGTAGCCGCGCTCTCTTCGGAAGGTGGCGACCTCGTAGTTCTTGCCGCGCAGCCGCACGATCACCACCCCGAAGCGCGCGCCCACGGGAATCGTCTTGCGGAAGAGCCGCTGGATTTCTTCGGGCCGGGCGTTGGTGGCCACGTCGAAGTCCTTGGGCCTGATTCCCATGACCATGTCGCGCACGCACCCGCCCACGAGGTATGCGGTGTAGCCGTGCCCGCGCAGGCGGCGGACGATCTGGGTGGCCACGGATTTCATGGGGACCGAGAAGATAATAACAATTTGAAAGGATTCCGGCAATCGGCCTGGTTAAGATGATCCATTCTGAATTTGCACCATTGGGATCACCCTGCTTCAAGAAAGATCCGGGTCCAGTGCCCTCTTGAGATCTTGGCCTCAGGTTTTGCGGTCGCTAGGCAAGGTGACCTGGATTACGATGATGGCGGTAACCACGGCCAACCCGATCCCGTAGAGGGGAATCGGGGGTAACCGGAAAAGGACAAAGGTCAAGAGGATGGTCAAGACGACAGCCGTGATCAGGCTCCCGATTTTCCTTCGAACCAGGAGCATCATCGAAATCAGGAAACCGGAGCCGGCCACGGACAAAAACCAAAGATAATCCGATCGGGAAGGGATGACCGGCTTAGGCGCCGCTGGTCCGGCTTCCGCGAGTTGCTTGATCCCCATCATCATCCGCCGCTGCATCAGGAAATGCGCGGGATCGAAGAGCAAGGACATGAGGAACCGGGGCCAGGACTCTTCCCTGACGCGGATGCGAATCAGAAAGCGGCAGCTTGAACTGTCCGCCGCCGGGATGAGGACAAAAGCCCCCCACCCTTTGAGGTAGAGCGCATGGTTGGGCTCGGCCAAAAGGACTTGCAGATGAGTCAACGCTTGCATCCGTCCTCCAAGGTAATCCGAAGGCGCCAGACGCACGCTATCGCCGACTCGCAGTTCCTGCCATTCCGGCTTGATCTGGTTCGTGTTATGGATGTCGACGCCGAACCGGTTCTCGAGGAAGGAGTAACTGTAGAACCCGCCCCGGCCCTGGCCGATCTGGACGAGCCACTTCCAGGCGTCCGCGGCCGGCGCCCAGATGGTAATCGCATAGGTGGATTGGGAGGTGGGATTCGGGACGAACTCATCCCCCGGAAGCGGCATGATCCTCTCCGCCTTGGTGGCTCCCCAGTTATTGGCCCAGGGATAGATGAAGAGACGCCAGGTGGTCAAGGACACCGCGATTAGAAAAAGGCTTAACCCCAGGAACCCCAGCAGTCTCCGCCGAAAAGACTTTGGCTCGGTCATGTGATACTCCCTTCTCTCAGGTCACCGACTGAATCAGATAAAGTCTCTCAGTCTTCAAGGGTTGTCTTGGAATTGGTTATTCTGGCACCTGATGGAGAGATTTAGCGGTTTCCGAATTAACCAGAGACACTGGCACTTTGATCACAGCGGGAACCTTGTCCCCTTGAACCAGTTTGACCGCCGTTTCAACTCCGGCGCGACCCATTTGATAAGGATTTTGAGTAACCGTCGCGGCCAGATCGCCGAGGGCGAGCGCATTCATCGCTTCCCGATTGCCGTCAAAGCCGACAATGACCATCTCCTTTAACCGGCCCGCGTTCTTGGCCGCGAGCAAAGCGCCCAGCGCCATGTTGTCGTTCTGGCAAAAGACCGCGTCAATTTTTGCTTCAGCCTGCAAAATGTTCTCCATCACGGTCATGCCCTTGTCCTTCATCGAGTCGGCCGGCTGCTCGGCCACCACGGCGATGCCCTTCTCCGCCATCACGTCCTTGAAGCCCTGACCGCGCTTCTGGGCATTGGCCGCGCCCAACTGGCACTGGATGTGGACCACTTTTCCCTGCGGCCCGACCTTTTCAGCGATAAACTCGCCCGCGAGCCTTCCACCCTGGTAGTTGTCCGAAATAATCAGCGCGGCGATCTTGCCCCCGGCCGCTCCGATGTCCACGACCACCACCGGCACGCCCTTGTCATTGCAGCGCTTCACCGCGGGCACAATAGCTTCCGAGTCCTGCGGCGTGATCAGCATCACCGCCACGCCCTTCTGCAACAGGTCCTCCACGTCTGCCACCTGCTTGGCCACGTCCGCATTGGCGTTGGCCTGGAGCAAAGTGATCCCTTGCTCCTTGGCCGCATCTTCAATGCCTTGCTTCATGGTCACAAAGAACTCGTTGTTGAGCGAGCTTACGGACCAACCGAGGATGATCGTCTCTCTGGGCGCGGGCGCTCCCGGGGCCGGCGCTTCAGGAACCGGCCGGGAGCAATGAAGGAAAAGAAGCGAAAGCCCCCAAACCGCTAACTGAGAACTGAAGCTCTGACCCCTTATTCCCTTATTCCGAAATGAAGGTGGCGTAGGATGGTTAATCAATTGAGCCGCCGATCAATTTCAATTATGAGGGGGACAACCTCCCTCCTCCCTTTCCCCTTTAGTGAACACTTGATGTTTTTTGCTAATCACGGCGGTAAAAAGTTCTAAAGTTCAGTATGTCTAATGTCAACTAATAAATAAGTAAGGGTTATTCGAAAAAACAAACCAGGTATGCTCGAAGAACTTTCACTTTCTTTGGGTCGTAAGGACCCTGCCAATCTATGTTGACTCCAGTAAACCCTTTTCCCTGGAGCAACGCATTGTAAACTCGCTTCCCTGGCTCAGCGTTAAATTTTTTTTCCACCGCCTGTTGGGGACCGCCTAAAGCCGAGATATCTAATTTGGCCTCCTCGTTGTGGGCTAGGTTGGTTTCCAGGTCTATTTTGATTTTCATTATGGATGAAGGCTCGCAAACATCATGTGGTATTTGGATGTTGAAAATTTGATAGCTTTGAGGAGGCGGTTCAACTCTCTTTATCTCAATAGCTCGCACCTCCAAGGTTATCATCGTGGTTCCGATCCAGAACAGCAGCCCCACGACTCCGCAGATGAAGGACAAAACGACATGAATTATCTCCATAACCCTAATCTTGTAGATAAAGATTGCTAACGCGGTTGTTTCAAGGAGAATGCTAATGATTTTAAAAAAATTGTAAAGGGGGCTCACGTAGGCTAGTAAGATGGGCCCCCAATACAGCTTTGTAAGAGATAGCGCGGCATACGCGACGATCAGCGCCGCCGCCCAAACCAGAAGTTTCGCTAGGACGTATTTAAGACCGGGCCGTTCTTCATTGTTCGACAATGGTCGCCTCCGCGGTGATGTCAATGACCTTGAGGATCCAGTGGCCGGCATTGGGGCAGAAAATTGCGACTTTATAATCCTTGCCCAACTCGACGCCCGCAAAGAGGCCTTCGTAAGTAAAAATAGTTTTACATGGCAGCTTGTTCACCTCGATTAAAATCTGGTCGACCGGTTTGTCGGAGGCATCCACCAACTTGGCGATCAACTTCGCCGAAGCTTGAGCGCAGGTATCCGCGTGATTATCGGCTTTGATAACAATTCTGATGTCGACTTTGGGATTGGAGCAGTTTTTCTGTGGCTTGATAGTGAATGCATCCGAAGTCCAAAACGGATCTTTTTCTGATTGAGGCAGGCAATCCTGACTGGCGGGTATTCCTGTTTGTTCGCAATCGGCGCGACACTTCTCAGTCGAAGTCGCTTGCGAGCAAATATTTTTGGGTGCAGCAAGAACCACGGGTAGGCTCCTGGTTTCGGAGCATCTTTTAGCGGGCTGTGGCTGTTCTTCGCTTTTTTTAGAGCATTTTGTTAAGGCAAAAAACAGTCCGCCAATAACTACAAGCGCAACTATTATAGCCACGACCTCTTTGCTTACAGATTGACCTTTCTCTTTCATTGTCGTCTGCTCCCTTCTTTGTCAAGTTTTTTGATGAGATTGTTCCGCCTCTAGTTGAAATTGACAGGCGGCCCGTTTGGCCCGTTTGGTAACTCATCCTACGCCACCTTCATTTCAGAGTCAAGATTTTTCGTCAGCAAACTAATTCCTACTCAAGTCAAATTCCCTCGCTTAAGATGTAGGCCGCGAGACTGTGCTGTTCATTCTGCTTTCCCTTAAGCCGCAAAGCGAATGATCTCCACCTCGGCGCCGTTTTTGACCGCTTGTTCGGCGCGTTCCAGGAGCTTTTGGGTCATGCTCTCGGAGAAGTAAGGCTCGCCGCAATTTTCGCAAACCTCGGCGGGGACACCTTTAATCACCACCGTGCTTTCTGCTCGCTGGAGCACAAAGGTGGTTTCTTGCGGGAGGGTTTCACCTTGCTTGCAAATCACGCATTTCATCTTGCTCTCCTTTTTCGAAAGTGCTCATCCCAGAGATGAAGATCCGGCGGATACACGGTGATGACGTAGCAGGTTTGATTTTGTTTTTCCAGGGCCGCCACGACATGAAGCGCCTGGCCTCTGACCCATCCCAGTAACAAAAAACTGGGAAAAGGAACGTCGTCCGGATATTCTTCAATCAGCTCCCCTCGTTTCAGCACTTCCACCACGTCTTCTTTGGAGATTTTTCTCTCAAACATTCGTTTGACCGCATGCCCGGTGAAAATGATCCGTGAGCAGTCCATCACTCGGTTCTGCCTTTCAACTTACCCTGGATATGACCTTATCAGAGCTACCCTCCATTGTAAAGGGCATTTTCAATTGCCCCGTAACCGAAGCGCGGTCGCGGCTACCTTGACTTTCGGGGTGCTACCGTCGGTTTGGCTTTCGGGGCGCGGCTGACCTAGAGCCGCGCAACCTCACGATTCCGGCTTTCGTTGCAATTGATAATCGAGCAGGACCACGGCGATGACCACGGCGCCGATCACCACCTCCTGCCAGAACGGGTCCACCCCGAAGAGGTTCAAACAGTTCTGGATCATACCATAGATGAGCACGCCCAGCAAAGTGCCGAGGACCGAGCCTTGGCCGCCCATCAGGGAGGTTCCGCCGATCACCACCGCGGCGATGGCGTTGAGTTCGTAGCCCAGGCCGAGGAGCGCGTTGGCGCTTTGCAGGCGGGAGGTGAGGAGCACGCCGGCGAGCCCGGCCAGCACTCCGCTCAGGGCATACACGGTAGTTTTGACGGCGAAGACGTTGACGCCGGAGAGCCGGGCCGCTTTTTCGTTCGAGCCGACGGCATAGACCAGCCGGCCGAAGCGGGTATAGCGGAGCGCGACCCCGGCGCCGGCGAACACGAGCAGGACGATCGCGACCGGAAGAAGCCCCTGGCCGAGGAGGTGAAAGGCCTCGGGCTGCTCCGAGAAGGTCATGCCCCGGGTGATGACGCGGGTGAGGCCGCGGGCCACGGCCATCAGGCCGAGGGTGGCGACAAAGGGCGGCAGGCGGAAGCGGGCGATGAGGAGTCCGTTGGCGAGGCCGCAAAGGAGGCCGGTGAGGAGGCCGGCAAGGATTGCGATAATTATCACTAATTCGGGAATCCATCGGCCTTCCAGGAGGCGGGCCATCACCAAGCCCAAGACCACGCTGGCGAGGGCGAGCACCGAGCCGACCGAGAGGTCAATGCCGGCGGTGAGGATGACGAAGGTGGAGCCGATGGCCAGGAGCGCGATGGCCATGTTCTGGTTGAGGATGTTCTGGAAATTATTCCAGGAGAAAAACTTGGACCCGAGCGTCAGGCTGAGGACCGCGAAGAACAGGATGAAAACGAAAAAGGCGCCGAACTCCCGCGCCCGGACCTTTCCGGCGTTAGGCCTGATGTCCAATGTCCAACTCCCCAATCTTCGCTTGCCTATTCTAGAGCAGCTTCTTGAACTCCTCCGGGCTCAAACCCGCGTCCCTGGCGATGGCGCCCCTGGTAAAAGCGTTGATGGGGTTATGCCGGGGAAGGGTAAGACGAATGATGCCGTCAGACATGATGATGTGTTTACCTTGCCGGATCATCCGGAAGCCGACTTTTTCGAGAGCCTTGACCGCTTGTTCCGGGTTGACGCCGGGAATCTTGGGCATGGTCAGACGCGGACGAATTCCTCGGTGATTGCGAAGGTCCGGGCTTCCGCGGCTTCCGCTTCCAGCCACTCCTGGATGGCGATTTTGATGTTTTCCAGGGCTTGCTCCCGGGTTTGGCCCTGGGAATGACAGCCCCGCAAGGCCGGGCAACTAACCGCGAAACCTTCTTCGCTCTCGATTAGAATAATTCGATAATCCATTATCTTCCCTTGTTGACTTTATGATGCTCAAATTAGAAAAACTTGTCAAGGTCAGGAGTAGTGCGTGAGATCCCCCTCTCCTTGCTTTTAGATTGATCTCTTAGCGTCTTTGCTTCTTTGCGTCTTTGCGTGAAACTCTTCTCCTCCTCTTTGGCTCCGGCTCGGCCGGGTTAGGGATTGGGCAGCGCCTCGATCCAGGGAAAGTTCACGTCGGGCTTGCTGTAGGTGGCGTAGTAGTCGGGCGAGTAGGCGCCGCGGCGGACCAGGACCGCGGTGGCGATGGCCTCGGGCAGAAAGCGCTTGATGTGGTGAATGGAGGCGCGCAGGGTCTCGCCGGAGATGCTGGCGTCGTCCACGATCAGCACCCGCTTGCCCTGGAGGTGGGCGGTGGGCGGGACCAGGAGCTTGGGCCTTTTGCGCACCACCTGGTCGTTGACCCGGCGGGAGAACTTGATCGGGTAGAAGTCGAGGTGGAGCAGGGAGGAGATGGTGGCGCCGGCGATCACTCCCCCTTCGGCAATGCCCACCACCAGGTCGGGCTTGAACTTTTCGGCCACGGTCTTGGCCAGCAGCCGGCAGAGATTGGAGTACTCCTCCCAGCTCATCTTCCGGCCGGCGGGGTTGGGCCGGTCCATCTCGTCGCGGCTGATCATGGCCGGAACCCCAGTTCAGCCGGGCCCGCCTCGGTTTCCGGCGGGCCGATCATCAGGATTTTATCCAGGGGCAGGGCGATTTCCTGGCCGGAGCCGTTCTTCAAGATCACCACTTCTCCCTGCACTTCCTGGACCGTGGCTTCGAAGTAAATTTCCTTGGGCATGCCCGCGCGGGTGATGCCGAGTTTTTGTCCCTTGCGGCTTTCCAAGTAGGCTTTCATGGTTGATCCTCCCGGGAATCCGAGGTCAAGAGGGAGCGCAGGTAATCGGCCACCGCCTCAAGGTCAGGCTCGGAGAGAGAAAGCGGGGCCATGGCCGGATACTCCTCATCCACCCGCGCCGGGTTTTTCAGGTAATCGGCCAAGGCTTGCGGACGACCCCGGTATTTTTCCAGGACCGGCCGCAGGGGCGGGCCGATCTTGGCCGTATCCAGCGCGTGGCAGGACGTGCACCAGGCGGCAAAGACCGCTTCCCCTTCCGAGGCCGGCGCGGCCGGCGGGGGCGGAAGCGGCTCCGGCCGGGTGGAAGGCGGGGCCAGAGTATCCGCGGCGCGGACCGGCAGCTTGAGCACATAATTGGCGACGGCTGGCAGGTCGCCTTCCGGCAAATTCACCGCGGGCATGGTCGGGAGTTTCGGGTCCACTTTCTCCGGGTTTTTCAAATAAGCGGCTAAGGCCTCGGGCTGGCCGGCATATTTCTTGGCGATGTAGAGCATGGCCGGTCCCACGTCCAGGTGATCGAGCGAATGGCAGTTGGCGCAGTGCTCCTGATAGAGCTGCTTGCCGTCCGCCGGAGAAGCCGGGTCCGCGGCCGGCGGGCGCGCGGCCCCGGTCTTTGCGGGTTGCTCGACCTTTGCCTCCGGGGTGGGCGGAACTTCACCGCCTTGGCCCTGGCAACGGACCAAACCGGCCAGGAGGCAAAAGGCGAGGAGACCTCCCCAGGGAGAGGCAAAGCGAGCGGGATCTGGACCGAGCCGGTTCATCTTCGACCTTTCTTTTCTACCAAGATACATAGCACGAGAATCGGGCCAGGACAACCCCCGGGTGTTTGGAGACCACGGATGACATTTGCATTCATTCTTGCCTTATGGTTGAATGAGCCAAATCTTGGACTGGAGGGAAAACCGAGGTCATGCACGAAAATCGCCGCTGGTATGGAAGAGGGTGCCTGCTCGGCGCGCTCCTTTTAGCCGCAGGCTGTCTGGGTCCTTTTAAGGACTATCAAAAAAACCCGGTGCTGGGCGTGCGCGAGGGCAAGGTCCAGGTGCCGGGGCTCTTTGGGGAGGTCAAGGTCTATTATGACCGCCACGGCATTCCCCACATCTTCACCGAGGACGAGCACGACCTCTATTTCGCGGTGGGCTGGGTCCAGGCCCAGGACCGGCTGTTTGAGATGGTCTTGCTCCGGGCCATGAGCGAGGGCCGGCTCTGCGAGCTTTTCGGCGAGCTGTCCCTGGGCGAGATGGCCGGGATGAAAATTTCCACCTTTGTCCAGGATAAGCAGCGGCGGATCATGGGCATGAAGTTCCTGGGCGAGGTGGGCGAGGCCCTGCTCAAGGAAGAGGACCCGGAGTTTTTCAGCTTGCTCCAGGCCTACGCCGACGGGGTGAATGCTTACATCCAAAGCCACCAGGACGCGCTGCCGCTCGAGTTTCAGTTGTTGCGGGTCAAGCCCGAGCCGTTCCGGGTGGCGGACATGCAAAGCCTGGGCGTGTATATCGGGTCCATGCTTTGCGGCAACTCCGACGTGGAATTGATCCGCTACGCGCTCTTCAAAAAATACGGGGAAGAGCTGGGCAAGAAGCTGGTGCCCTTGCATACCCAACTGGGGCCGACCATCGTCCCGCCGGAGTTACTCCACAACCGCCTGGAAAAGCCCCGCGCCGATTGGTGGGACGGCACGCCCAGCATCAAAGAGCTCGAAGTTTCAACTGCGGCCGCGCTCAAACTTTTCCGCACCCAGCAGGCCATCCGCGAGGCCGCGGGCTTCCCCGACGCGCTCGCCAGCAATAACTGGATCGTCTCGGGCCGGATGACCCAGAACGGTCAGGCCCTGCTGGCCAATGACCCGCACCTCACCCACATCGAGCCGTCGCTCTTCTACCTGATGCACGTCAAGGGCGCCGGCTATGATTCCTTCGGCGCCGGCTTCCCCGGCCAGCCCTACACCGTGCTCGGCCACACCCGCAAGCTCGCCTGGGGGGCGACCACCAGCATCGCCGACGTGCAGGACCTTTTCGTGGAAAAGGTGAACCCGAAGAACCCGGACGAATACTTGTATCAGGGCGAGTGGCGGAAGTTCACGGTGCGGGAGGAGACGATCAAGGTGCGGAGCCTTTTGCGGCGGGGCCACGTGGAGGATCGGAAGATCAAGATCCGGCAAAGCATCCACGGGCCGATCATCAACGACATGATCGCCCATCTGCCCCAGGACACGCCGCCCCTGGCGCTGCGCTGGACGGGCTGGGACTTTGACCGCGACCTCAACCTGTTCGACGCCCTGGTCACCTCGGCCACGGTGGAAGAGTTCATGGTTAAAGCGCGCCGGATGGACCGGAGCGGGCGGAAGATCCGGAGCATCGCCCACATGTATCGGATCCTGGAGAAAGGGAGCAGCATCCAGGATTTTATCCAGGCCATGGACATGATCATCGTCCCCAACCAAAGCTGGGTGGCGGCCGATGCCGACGGCCACATCGCCTATCTGCCCGGCGGACTGGTGCCCATCCGCCGGAAAGGCATCGGCGCGCTGCCGGTGCCGGGCTGGACCGGGGACTACGACTGGACCGGCTTCATCCCCCTGATGGAGTTGCCGCATGCGATTGACCCGGAGCGCGGCTGGATGGCGACCGCCAACAACGAGGTGGTGGACTTCGAGTGGTATCCCTACGTGTTCGAGACCAATTACGGCGACGGCTGGCGCGCGGCCCGGATCGAGGAGCTGCTCCAGAAATACCGGCCGCTGACCCTGGAGAAGATGCGAATGATCCAGAACGACATCTACTCCAAGGAGGGCGAGTTCTGGGCGCCCCGGATCGTCTCGGCGGTGGAGCGGAAAGGGGGGGACGACCGGAGGCTGAAAGCCGCGGCGAAGATCCTGAAGCAGTGGGATTTTCAGACCGATATCGCCAGCGTGGGCGCTACCATCTTTTACCAGACCATGCGCCACGCGCCCAAGATCGCATTCAACGACGAGATGGACAAGGAGACCTACGAGGCGTGGTTTAAGGGCGAGGCGGTGGGCTTGGCTTTCCAGTATTACGGCCAGACCGATCCGGACTCGGAATTTTTCGACAACCAGAAGACCAGGAACCGGAGGGAAGACCTGGACGACGTGCTGGTGGAGTCGCTGCGGGAGGCCATCAAGGATTTATCCAAGATCCTGGGCCGGGACATGAGCGGCTGGCACTGGGGCAAGGTCCACACCATCCAGTGGGCCCACCCCCTGGCCTTCGGCCCGCTCCAGGACCTTTCCTACGGGCCGTTCCCCCATCCGGGCGCGAGCGGCACGGTGCGCAACGCCGGCGGAACCGGCTCGGGCAAGCATCTCTTCTCTACTCATGGCGGGCCGGTGCTCCGCCATCTCATGGACCTGAATGACCCGGACCACGCCCTGATGGTCATTGACGGCAGCGAGAGCGGCCGCTACCTCGACCCCCATTACACCGACCTGCACAAATACTGGTTCCGGGGCGACTACGTGGAAACCACCATGGACCCGGCCCAAGTGGTGAAGGAATGCCGGGAGGTTTTGGTGCTGACACCTTGATGGAGACGCCTGCCTCAGCTTCGAGTTCCGAGCCGATCTTAACCTGGGCCGCACAGAACCTGGGACAACCCTTTGAGAAACTGACCGCCATCGCGCGCCGGCTCTCGAACGGAGAATCCCTTTCCCCGGCCGAGGCCCTGGCCCGGCTCCCGGGCACGCCTTTCCAGGCGGACGGGCGCGTGCTTTTCCCGCTGCTGCGGGACGCCATGTCGCTCGTGGCCTTTGAGCCGGCCGACTGCTGCATCCTGGTGCTCGACACGGCCCGCCAGACTATCCTCCGCGCGGTTCATGCCCAAAGCCGCGACAACAACTACATTGATCTCGCGGAGATCGAAGTCAAGGAGTCCTGGAGCCGGGAGGCGCTCGCCATCCTCGG
>MGQK01000106.1:97539-101335 GCA_001797815.1 Deltaproteobacteria bacterium RBG_13_61_14
CCGGCCAGGCCGAAGGGTCCATCACCGCCACCCCGGTCCCCAACCTCCTGGCCCGGCTCTTGGAATGGAGCCGGGTCATCCGCTACCGCCGCGAGCATTTTAAGCTCAAGCCGGTCTCGTCCGGGAAACTCCGGGTCGTGCTCTGGCTCCGCGGCGCCCATTACACCGCGGGTTTTGACCTCAGCGGGGAGGCCGAACGTCCGGTCACCCTGCCGCTGGAGCTCGGCGAGTCGCTCCGGTCCGTGCCGTTCGCCCGGCTCGCCCGCGCCGGGGCCCGGGCGGCCCGGGCGGAGATCTCGCTGGCGCTCAACGCCGACCTGGGCCTCAACCTGCTCTACGAAATCCTGAGCCGGCCCACGCCGCTCGAGACCCACGACTCCAAGATCATCCTGGAAAAGGTGTTCGAGCTGATCCGCCGCTTCCAGGACCAGTGGGACATTTACCCCCGGCCCATCCCGCTGCAAACCGCGGCGCGGCTGCCGGCCCGGCTCTTGGGCTGGCCCTACGACATCCGCCACCTGGCCGCGTGGTTTTTACCCGGCCTGGTGGTGGACGGCGCGCGCTACCTCTTGGGGGACAGCTACGCGGTGGGGCTGTATGCGCTGGAGCAGGGACGGCTCGCGGGCCTCACCATCCTGCGGATGCGGCGCAACGCGATGGCCGGCATCGAGAGCCTGCCGGTGTCGGACTACGCGGACCTCTTCGCCCAGGCGCCGGACCGTCCGGCCGCGGTGCGGGAGGCGATGATCGAGCTGCGCAACCGGATCTGGGAGCGCTGGGGCTGGGTGGATTACCAGGTGGCCTACGCGCGGGAGTTGGAGCAGGAGCTTTTGCGCCTGGTCCGCTCGGGCGCGCTCTTCTCGGTGGGGAAACTCTTATGGCAAAGCCCGGAGCTCCGGCGCCTGGGCGCGATCCTGCGCAAAGGCGGGCTCACGATTTACCCCGACGCCATGCTCCAGGAAGGCGCGCGCTGGTCCGGGCGCCAGCCCTTATCCCAGCGGCTGACTTTCCTGCGGGTGCTCTTTGACCGGGGCCAACAGACCCGCGGCCTGCTTTATGTGCGGGAGAGTGTGATCGGCCTGGCGATCCTGGCCGGGCTGGCCGTCCTGCTGGCCTGGTGGTTGACCTGACGGCAACGGAGGAATACGCCATGAAAAAAATTCTGGCTTGGGTCAGTATCGCGATGGTGCTGAGCCTGGCGCTGGCCGGCTGGGGTGAAGAGCAAAAAAGTTTCGAGGCGATGATGGCGGAGGCGGAGCGGCTTTGGTATCAGGACGATTACCCGGCCTCGAACCGGGTGCTGGACCAGGCCATCCGGTTGTATCCGAAGCAGACCGAGCCTTACTGGCGCAAGGCCCGGAACCTGTTCGACCAGGTGGAGATCATCCCCCGCGACCGGAAGCCGCCGAAAGAGGAGTTGCTCAAGACCTACCGCGAGGTGGAGGCGCTCGGGCAGAAGTGCATGGAGCTGGATCCCCAGGATGGCAACTGCACGTTATGGAAAGGGATCGGCATGGGCCGCCGCGGGAGCACCCAGGGCGTGCTCAATTCGCTGGGCGAGATCGAGGACCTGGAGGCGATGATTCTGAAGACCCTGGAGTTGAAACCGACCTACCGGGCGGAGCAGGGCAAGGCCGACGCGATGGCCGACGCTTACGCCGTGCTCGGCCAGTTCTACCGGGTGCTGCCGGACTGGCGGATCTTGTCCTTGCTCTTCGGCGCCCGGGGCGACCTGGAGAAATCAGTGGCCATGAACCGCCGGGCGGTGGAGCTGGAGCCGCAGCGGATCGAGCACGTCAAGGAGTTGGGTTTGAGCCTGATCTGCCTGGGCCAGAAACGGGATCAGCCGGAGAAGGTGGAAGAAGGCAAAAAGATTTTACGCGGGATCGCGGGCCTGCCGGTGATCAAGCCCTCGGACAAGATTGACCAGGAACACGCGGGGATGCTGCTCCAGGACCCTTCCCTGGCCTGCGGCTATTCCCGCGACGCCCAGCAGGAGCAGAGCCGGGAAGCGTTCGAGAAAAGCTCGAATCAGAAATGAAAGCGGCCGGCGCTCGTTTAACCCGCCGGACCGGGGCGAGATCAAGGAGCTCGTCATTTTCCCGCTTGGGGGGTGGACCAGGAACATGAGAAAGACAACGTGGCAAGGCATGGTGGGGGCCGCGCTGGCGCTGGTCCTGATGGCGGGCTGTGGACCCTTCGGTTTCATCAAGGGCACCGACACCGACGTGGACGAGCGGATGTGGGAGTCCCTTTCCGGCCAGACCAAGCAGCTCGACTTCCCCCAAAGCACGACCGACTCCTTCACTTTCCTCTTCGTCTCCGACATCCACCTCCGGCCGGACCAGGACGACTGGATGGACGTGCTCGACGCCTACGCCCAAAACGCGGACGCGGCCTTCATCCTCCACGGCGGCGACAACGTGGACCGGGGCTTGCTCAAGGAATACAACTGGTACCTGCGTCGGATTGGGGGCTTTTATGCCTACCTGTATCCGGCCATCGGCAACCATGACCTCTACAACAACGGCTGGGAGCACTACCAGCGGCTGCTCGGGCCCAGCGTTTACTCTTTTGAATACGGCAACGCCTTCTTCTTTTTCCTGGACAGCGCCCAGGCCACCCTGGGCCGGGACCAGTTGGACTACGTGGAGCGCAAGCTGAAACGGGTGACCCAGCGCCACCGCTTCGTCATCTCCCACTTCCCCATCTACGACGGCCCGGTCCAGACCCCGGCCATGCTCGGCGTCCCCGAAGAGCGCTACAAGCTGATTTACCTCTTTGACGAATACGGGGTGGAGTATTACCTGAGCGGACACAAGCACTCGGGCGAGCGTTACCAGATCCGGGACTGCTGGTATATCATCGCCGGGGCCGGGTCCACCTACAAGGACATCCTCGACGATCAGCCCCATTTCTGGCGTTTTGACATCCGGGGGCCGACCATCCACTCGAAAAAGATCTACTTCAAGGATTTGCGGTAAGAGGACCGGCCGATGAAACGCATCTGGCTCAGCTCCGTCTGGGGTTTCGCCTGGCTCCTCGGGATTTCCGCCCAGGCCCAGCCGGAGCCCCCGGCCAAGCGGCCCGCCCTCCTTTCCGGGATGGTGCTCCAGACCAACTTCGTGGAACGGGAGACGGTGGCCTTCACCTCCGATTTCCTGCAACTGGTGATCGGAGCCGAGCGCGGCCGGTGGTTTAACCCGGCGCTGGGGATCGAGGTGGACCTGTCCGATTCCGAGGAATACCGAAGTTACTTTTTCAGCGAGACCCTCCGCTTGACGGCCCGGCAGGAGCTGACCGTGCGGCTCAACCATATTGAATACCCGCTCTGGGAGATCGGCTCCAACATCTTGAACGCTTATTACCACGGCGGGACCAGGCATTTTGAGGGAGCGGTCGGAGTAAGCTACCAGGCGGTGATCTTTGACCCGAAACATTTTGACCAGCCCTTCTGGTTCGACTCCGAGGCCCCGGAGCTGCGCCTGCTCTATCTCCTGGCCTTCCGCCAGGGCTTTTGGAAGCAGCGGCTCGGCTTCCGCCTGGGCGTGGCCGACTTCACCCAATTCGAAAATTACGGCTACGAGAACGTGGGGGCCTTTGTCGAGCCTTACCTGAAGATCACCGACCGGTTCAAGATCAGCTTTTTCTACGAACAACGCTATTCCGCGCTGATCTACCAGATCCCCTACCACAACCGGACCACTTACAGTCTGGGCCTGGAAGTCAGACCCTGAGACCAGCAGGTGTCAGGGTGTCAGGGTGGCAAGGTGGAAAGGTGGCTGGATGCCTTCAG
>MGQK01000106.1:101350-104957 GCA_001797815.1 Deltaproteobacteria bacterium RBG_13_61_14
TTCAGTCCATAGGCATTGATCACCGCATTCAGGTAATTCAAGGCCATGTCCAGACAGGGGAGCGGATGTCCGGGAACCTCCTGATAAGGGGCGGGGTTGAACAGCTCCCGCTTCACGCTGATCAGCCGGTCATGCCGGTCCGAGAAAGCCTTCCAATCGAACCACCCGCCGTTCCACGCCGGGTCGCCCGCCTCTTTGAGCTTCCTCACCTTTTCCGCCCGCTCCTGGGCCTCCGCAAACGTGGCCTGGAGATAGTTGGAGAGTTTGAGCATCTCCTCCTGGCTCACGTAACCCTTCTCGGCCAGCCGGGCCAGCGGCTGTGCCGGAATCGGCGACCGGGGATCCTCGGGAATCGAGAAAGGGTCATCACATCCCCCGGCCAGCGCCAGCAACGCCGCGGCCCAAAGCCACGCCCGCGGAAACCCGATCGAACTCCATTTCATGATACCGGTTACCTCGCTTCCCCATAAAAAATTCGGACCAGATAAAGCCCCTGGGCCGGCGCCGTCGGTCCCGCCAGGGTGCGGTCCCCGCTTTGCAACAGGTCCGCCACCGCCGTGACCGGCCGTTTGCCCTGCCCGATCTCGACCAGGGTCCCGACCATGGTCCGGACCATGTGCTGTAAAAAGGCCGTCGCCTCGATCTCGATCACGATCCGGCCTTCCTCCGGCTCGCTCACCTCCACCCGGCGCACCAGCCGCACCGGATTTTTCGCCTGGCAACTCGAAGCGCGGAAGGCGGAGAAGTCATGCCGGCCGAGGAAGGCTTGGCCGGCCCGGGCCATCTTTTCGACATCCAGGCGCTCGCGCAAGTGCCAGGCATAGGCGTGCTCAAAAGCGCTCGGCGCCTCCCGGTTCAGGATCCGGTAGGCGTAAACCTTGCCCTTGGCCTGACGCCGCGCGTCAAAGTCCGGGTCCGCCTCCGCCGCCTCCTGCACCGCCACGTCCGCGGGCAAGAGCGCGTTCAGCCCGCGCCGGATCTGGGCCGGCTTGAGCCGGCTGGAGGTGTGGAAGTTGGCCACCTGGCCCAGGGCGTGCACGCCGGAGTCGGTGCGGCTGGCGCCGGTGACGCGCACCGGCTGGTCCAGGAGCCGGGCCAGGCATTCCTCCAGGACCCCCTGCACCGTGGGCGCGTTCTTTTGCAACTGCCAGCCCGCATACCGGGTCCCGTCGTATTCCAGGACCAGCCGAAGGTTGCGCGGATTCATCAGAAGAAATTTTTACCACAGAGCCACAGAGAGCACGGAGGAAAAAAAGTTTTACCACCAAGACACAAAGGCACTAAGCTTTAAAAATAGGTTCTGAACCTTTCGTGTCTTTGTGACTTTGTGGTAAATAATTTGTTCCTGTCCTCTGTGTTCTCTGTGTGC
The DNA here is from genome assembly GCA_001797815.1 of Deltaproteobacteria bacterium RBG_13_61_14. Taxonomy (GTDB): domain Bacteria; phylum RBG-13-61-14; class RBG-13-61-14; order RBG-13-61-14; family RBG-13-61-14; genus RBG-13-61-14. The sequence continues at coordinate 102,720 of MGQK01000106.1, forward strand.
TCTGTGTTTAAATCTTCCTCTTTTAAAACTCGAAGAGGAATCCCGCCTGGAAGACATAGCCGCTGAAGTCAAGGCCCTCTTGTTTCATCCAGGTCTTGGTCGCGCCCAATTCCAGGAAGGTGTTCTCAATCCCGTATTCGCTCATCAGCTCGAAATCCGAGCTCGGCTCCAGCCGGTCCAGGAGCAAGCCCAGGTTCACGCCCCCATGCCAGCCGGACTTTCCGCCCTGCACGTCATCTGCGAACTGGTTCTGCTCCCAGTAAAACCAATAGTCGCCGCCGGCCCGCAGCGAGGGCACCAGGATCTGGTCTGGAGCAAAATCAAAACGGTAGGCCGCCTCCAGATAGGTCGGAGACACGATCAGCCCGAGCTTCTCGCCCGAAGCCCGTCCGGTCACCTCGCCCACCGCTTTTCCCGTCTGGTAGGACACTCCGGTCCCCAGCGTCAGCGCCAGGTTGCGCACCGGATAAAAGCTGAAGGTCAGCGTCCCGGCATTGAGAAAATCCTCGTCAAAAAAATCCTTGAACATGGTGTCGTCGAACATCAGCGCCGCATAGGACAGCCCCGCTCCGAACCACGAGCGCGGCTCTTTCTCCTGCGCCGCCGCCGTTGAACTCACCAACAGCAAAACCGCCAGACACCATCCTCCCCGCTTCACCAGCCCCTCCTCCACCGCCGCCTCAGGCGGAGCAGTCCCAGCGCCAAGAGCGGCACCGCCAGCATCCACACCCCGCGACCGCCGCCGCGGCCCGCGGGACTGATCCCAAAGCAATCATACCCCCCGTCCTCCCCGGCCAGGTCGGTCAAGGTCAGCGCCCGCTCCACCAGGATGCTCTGCTGCCCACTGATCGAGCACTGGTCGGTGTCGTCCCAGGCCACTATCTGCACATAATAGATCTGATTATTCTCCAGGCCGTCAATCTCTTTGGTGATTTTTTCACCCGGGCTGGGACTATCCACCGTCACCTTGGACTTGGCGGTGCCCTCGACCTCGGAGCAGTCGGTAAAGGGCGTGCTCCCGTCAGTGTCGTAATAAATCTCATACTTCGCGATGTTCGAGCAATTAAGACCCTTAAACTGCACGATGATTTTTCCCGTGCCAAAGTCCAGAGAAAAATTAACCGGAGTAAGCACACAGGCGCCGGTAATCGCCACCGCGTCCCGGCCAGTCCGGTTGGCGCTGTCCGTAACCTCCACGCTGATGACGTTCTGGCCCTCGCTCAACCCGGTCAGCTCCAGGGTCTTGGTTACGCTCTCCCCATCCGCAAGCGTCCCGCTCCCGCCGGTGATCGCCGTGCCGACCTTGAAACCGGTGGCCTTCTTGATCGCATAATCGCCCCCGAGGTCCGACGTGAACTTAATCGTCAGGGTGCCCGTGCCGGTGGTATCTCCTTGCGCCAGGTTCGACTCCAAAATCTCCACCCAGGGATTGGCCGTAACCACGGCCACGGTGTCTCCCCCGGCCAGGGAGAGATAAACATACTGGTCCTCTGGCGAGCTCCGGGCCAGAAAGCCGCCGCCGGTTACAGGTAAAGTAATATGAAGATAATTCCCTGTGAATTGATCAATCGGAGATGCGATTTGGGCCAAATCAATTGTATCTGATCCGAGCGTGAAAGCCAGGGGAGAATCGGACTCGAAATCTGTGGCCACGATGTCCAGAGTACCAAGTCGTTGTGAACTCGTGCTCCCCGCGATAATACTGGTACCAGGTGATGTGCTGTCCGCATCAATCAATAAAATAGACTCAGTGGAAATCTCTCCCACCACGAGCCATTCCTGGTTCTGAGCCAAGGAAAGGGAGCGAATATCCCCATCCGACCCGAGAATCAGAGGAGATACCGTAACGTCGAGTGGGCCGGTAGAGGTACAATCGATTTGCTGGAGGGTAGCATTTAGACCGGCAGCTTCGTCGTCGCAAAGGAGATGAGCATATTTACCGGCTCCTTCCACTTCTCGAGCCAAACAGTTAACCAGAGTAAAATCAGCCAGTGTTGCTGTAGGGTCGCTTTCCTTGAACCATTTCAGGCTGTCCCCATCAATCACGAACACGCAGTTATCGGTGGTGGATCCGCCCAGGGGGACCAGGGCCAGGTCGCCCAGGGAGGGGGAAAAGGCCAAGCTCATATCAGTCGCGGTAATGGTAACCGTCTCGCCCAGCATCAGGTCGGGAAGAGTGGAAATGTCCGCTTGCGCGATTTTGCCGCTGGTCTGGGTGATAAAGGCCGTATCGCCGTC
>MGQK01000106.1:104991-107935 GCA_001797815.1 Deltaproteobacteria bacterium RBG_13_61_14
AGGCTGATCGAGCCGGGGAGGATGGCGAAGTTCCAGGTGTCGAGCACGTCAATTGCATCATTGGTCTGGTCCAGGATGAGCACGAAGCGATCGTCGGGGGTGACTGCCAGCCGGCCGGGGGTGCCGGCGACGCTGAACTCAGCGCCGTCCGGGATGCGGAAGTCGGTGATGGCGGCTGGAACCGATGCAGCCAGGCTCATTACCACCAGGAAGGCCGGCAGGGAGAGGGAGTGTTTCATGGCAAATCCTTCTTAAGAAAGTATACAGTAGGCAGTAGGCGGTAGGCAGGGGAAGATAAAACTCGCTCTTTTCCTGTCTACTGCCTATTGCTTCACAGAGGCCATTATACGGAAAAAGGTTCCCGATCACAAGGGAAGAACTTAACATGGGGTCAGGCCCCGAATGTTAACATAAGGGATTTGCTTTATCGGCTGCGCGCCTTTACAATGATCTGGTCTTGAACAGCCCAGCTCCGACTCTTTCGGTCCTCAGCGACCGCCTTCGTCCCTTTCTGCTCCTGGCCCTGGGCCTGATCGTCTATCGCGGCTTCCGCCACTACTATTTCGACGACCCCTTCATCACCTACCGGGTGGCCGAAAACCTGGCCCAGGGCAAGGGGTGGGTCTATAATTTCGGCGAACATATCAATGTCACGACTTCTCCGCTCTGGACCATGCTCCTGGCTGGCCTTCATTTTCTTGCCGGAGTAGACCTGCCCAGCCTCGGCCTGGCGCTCTCGATCCTGTTCTTGACCCTGGCCGCGGAACTTCTGGCGCGAGCGCTGAAACCGCACCTGCCAGCCCCCGCGGCCACACTTGCCTCCATCTTTGTCATCATCAATCCCCATTTTGCCCAGACCGTGGGTATGGAAACCATGCTCCTGTTTGTCCTGGCTCTGGCCGCCATTCTGAACTATCAGCAGGAGCGATGGAAAGCGGCCGGATTTTTTCTCAGTCTCGCCATCCTCGCCCGCATGGATGTGGCCGTGCTCGCCCTGATCCTGGCACTTCATTTCCTCTTCACCCGCAAACGCATCTTCCCCCTTGAAGCCATCCTCGCTTTCCTGATCCCGCTCCTGCTCTGGTTTGGCTTTTCCTTTTGGTATTTCGGCGAATTCCAGCCAGCCACTCTCGCGGTCAAGATCGCCCAACGCCAAAGCGGAGGCCATTGGGGCGCCGGCTACATCTTGCTCAACCACCTCGGCTTGATCCTGGCCAGAAATTTTCTCACCTGGGACCCCCTCAACCTGCTCCTCCTCGCGCTCCTCGGCTTGGGCTTGGCTGCCCTCGCCCGACAGCGCTCCTTCGCCGGTCTCTGCCTCCTGGCCTGGGCCGCCGGTCACGTGCTCGCTTACGGTATCGTTCTCAATGTCCCGGGTTATGCCTGGTATTTCGCCCCCGTCTTCCTCGCCCTCCAGGTAGTACTTGCGGTCGGCGTGGTCCGGCTGGTGCAAGGTCGGGCCTGGGTGCTCCGCGTCGGGTTCTTTTTGACCGTCGCCATCCTCGCTTTCTGGGCCGTGGCCTGGTTCGGCTTCGACAGCAAACTCATTGATCAAGTGTTGACCCCGGTCCACCTCAGCCATATCTTTTTCTACCTGGCCCTCTTTCCTCTCACCCTGCTGGGCTTTAAGCCGTTCGCCGGCCGAAAGCCATGGCAAGCGCTGGCTTTGATCCTGGTGGCCGCGGCCGCCGTGGTGCCGCGCAACTGGAACGGCTGGCTCCAGGCTCAGACGTTCCCCCCCACCCAATACCGCAACTACCCGTTGGCCGCGAAATGGATAACCCAGAACCTGCCGAAGGCGAAGAGTTTGGGCGCAAATGAAATCGGCATCCTGGGCTGGTGCCTCAAGGACCACCTGATCGTGGACCAGTGCGGGATTCCCACCCCGGGGGCCGCGGAGCACCTGGCCCGGCGCGATTACACCTGGTGGATTTTGCGCTACCGGCCGGATGCACTCGTCCTCCACCCGGCCCGCGACTGGTGGTGGCAGCTGGAGGAGCCGATCAAGCGGGCGGAGTGGTTTAAGCAGGCGTATCGGCTGCGGGTGACCCTAGAGGCGGACCGGGAGGGTCCTCCTTGGGGCAAGCACGCGGTGGAAATCTGGGAGAAGGTTGACGACCGGGAAATTCCCTCGGTTGCGAATAGCAACCGGCAAAGGTAGAATGAATAAGGAATGACCATGCCTGGAGAAGTCCAACGCATTCAGACCTTGCGGCAGCTCAAGGAGATCAATTTTTTCTATTACGTGGGCCTGAAGCAGGGCAAGGAGAAGGGCGTGCCCATCATTTACATGAACGCGCTGGCGCCCATCGAGCTCGGCTACGCGTTGGATTTGCTCCCGGCCTATCCCGAGAACCATGCCGTGGCCATCCAGGCCAAGAAGATGGCCGTCTCCACCGCGGAGGCGGCCGAGGCCCAGGGCTACACGCCCGACATCTGCTCCTACATCCGCTGCGACCTGGGCTTTCGCATCACCGGGCAAAGCCCGATCGGGGGGCTTCCTGAGCCGGACCTGGTGCTCTATTGCTCGGCCCAGTGCTGGGCGATCGGGAAGTGGTTCGAGGATCTGGCCCGGCGCCATCACGCGCCTTTCTTTGCCATTGACGTGCCGGTGGCGGGCCGCGGCTTTGACCGGGAGCCGGAGCAGTATGCAGTCGAGTATGTGGCCGGCCAGCTCGAGGAGTGCATCGCCTGGCTGGAGCGGCATACCGGCCGCAAGCTGGACTGGGAAAAGCTCAAGCAGACGGTGGAGCTTTCGCGCGAGGCCTCGCGGCTGTGGTTCCTGATCCTGGAGGCCGGGACCCGCAAGCCCTCGCCGCTCACCCTGTTCGATCAATACATGGCCATGGCGCCGATGGTGAACCAGCGGGGGACGCAGGTGACGGTGGACTTTTACCGGAACCTTTTGGCCGAGCTCTCTGAGCGGGTGAAGCAGGGGATCGGC
>MGQK01000106.1:107956-108227 GCA_001797815.1 Deltaproteobacteria bacterium RBG_13_61_14
GTCCTGTCCCGGGCCTGGGACATCGCCAACTACATCCAGCATTTCCAGCTGGACGGCTTCATCCTCCACTCCGACCACTCCTGCCGCTTCCTCTCGCTCGGCCTGATGGACACCTTGAACGAGGTCACCCGCATGACCGGGGTGCCCGGGCTCTTGCTCGACACCGACCACGGCGATCCGCGGCTGTATCAGCCCGAGCAGATCCGCACCCGGATTGACGCCTACCTGGAGACGCTGACACCCTGAGTCAGGTCAATTGTTTCTAACCGGC
>MGQK01000106.1:108303-110848 GCA_001797815.1 Deltaproteobacteria bacterium RBG_13_61_14
TCTTCCTGGAGCACGACACCGGCGCCTCTCATCCGGAGCGGCCGGAGCGCTTGAGCCACATTTACCGGATGATCCAGGAAAAGGGTCTTTCGAAAAAGACGGTCCAGGTCAAGCTGCGCGAGGCCACGGAAAAGGAGCTGCTGCGCATCCACAGCCCGGAGCACCTCCGCGCCATTGCCGGCACGGCCGAGCGGAACCTGACTTACCTCGACGGCGACACCCCGGCCTCCAAAGGCTCTTACCAAGCGGCGCTCTTGGCGGCCGGGAGCCTGATCGAGTGCCTGGACCAGGTGGTGGCGGGCAAGCTCAAGAATGCCTTTGCCCTGGTCCGGCCGCCCGGGCACCATGCCGAGCGCAGCCGGGCCATGGGCTTTTGCCTGTTTAACAACATCGCGGTCGCGGCCGCGGCCGGCCTGGAGGCGCACGGGCTCAAGCGCATCCTGATCGTGGACTGGGACGTGCACCACGGCAACGGCACCCAGCACAGCTTCGAGGCCGAGCCCCGGGCGCTGTTCTTCTCCACCCACCGCTACCCCTTTTACCCCGGCACCGGCTACTTTGACGAGATGGGCACCGGCAAAGGCGCCGGCTTCACGGTCAACGTGCCCCTGCCGGCCGGGTGCGGCGACGGCGAATACGCGGCCGTTTTCGACCAGGTGCTGATGCCGGTGGCCCGGAAATTCAAGCCGGAGCTGGTCATGCTTTCCGCCGGCTTTGATAATTATATTCAAGACCCGCTCGGCGGGATGCGGGTGACCGAAGCCGGCATCGCCCGCCTGACCACGCGCGTGCTCGAAATCGCCGATGAGTTCTGCGAGGGAAGACTGGTGGCCACCCTGGAGGGCGGCTATCACCTGGAAGGACTGGCCAGTTGCGTCTATGAAGTGCTGGGTCGCATGGCCGGAGCCTTGCCGGCGGAAGAAACCCAGGAGCCGGCGGCCAAGGGATTTGAGATGGTGATCGAGCGCGTGGCCCAGGTCCAAAAGAGCCACTGGCCCGAGATCGGCGGAAAGGATAAGAAATGACCCTCCGTTTCTCTTGGGCCTTAGGCTTTCTCTCGCTGGCCGTCTTGTGTCTCAGTTGTGCTCGGGGGGATGAAGAAGACCCGGGCCGGGTAACCGACGTGACCTTCATCTGGGACGCGGAGTCCCTTACCCGCAGTCGGGGCAAGGTCGAGGCGATGAACCCGGTCGAGCCGGCGGACACCCGGACCCTGGCCTGGACCGCGGCGGGCGATGACGGCCGGCATGGCGAGGCGACCCTGTATGACATCCGTTTAATTTCCTCGAGCGAGCTTGGCAAACGAAACTGGACTCCGGAGCAGGCCTTTGGCCGGTATTTTGATCAGACCACGGCCTTTATCAATGAGCCCAAGCCCTCCCCGGCCGGCACCCTGGAGCGATGGTTCCTGCCCCGGCTCGATGTTTCCGAGACCTATTTCTTCGCCCTGACCGTGGAGGATGAGGTGGGCCGGTTCTCCGGGCTCAGCAACATCGCCGGCCCGGCCCAGCCCAGCTTGTTAGCCCTGCCGCTCCTGAATGCGGATGGATCCACCGAGTCCGGCCTGGGAAGCGCGGTGGCGAGCGCGCCGGACCTTAATGGAGACAAGCTCGCCGACCTCGTTGCCGGCTCGCCCCTGCAAGGCAAGGCCTATGTCTATTTCGGCGCCGGGACCAATGACTTGCTCGAAATCGTCGAGAATATTCATCAGGTGAAAGTGAGGAAAGTCAAGAAAGAGCTTTTGCCCGCGATCACGCTCATCGGCAGCACGGCCGAAGAGTTCGGCGCCGCGGTGGACGGCGTCGGCAAGGTGAACTTAGGTCCCAAGGCCGACCTGGCCGTGGGCGCTCCGGCCGCGGATGCCGGAGCGGGCAAGGTGTATCTCTTTGACGGCGACTCCCTGGCCGAAGGAGAGGCGCCGGCCGCGAACGCCACGGTGGTCATCTTCGGCGACGCGCCCGGCGATAACCTGGGCGCGCAAGTGGTCGCAATGGGAGACTTGAACCGGGACGGCTTTGCCGACTTCGGCGCCACGGCTCCGGGTGCGGGCAAAGTCTATATCTTTTTGGGCGGGGACGAGGGGTCGGCCCGGGGGCCGCTGCCTTCCGGCCAGACCGCGGGTCAGGCCGCGGCTTTGATCCTGGTCGGAGAAACCGTGGGTGACGGCTTCGGCCAGGTGCTCGTCCGCGGGGGCGACTTGAATGGGGACGGCATCCCCGACCTAGTGGCGGCCGCGCCCAAGGCGGTCAATCCCCAGAACGGCGACACCGCGGGGGCGGTTTACGTGTTTTACGGCGGCGATGCCGGCGGCATCAAGTTTAAAACCGATCTCCAGGCGGCCGGCACCCGGAAGGTCTGGGACCTGAGCGCGGGCCAGAAGGCCGACGTCACCATCTGCGGCACCGCGATCGGCGAGCGCTTTGGCAGCGCGGTCACTTCCGCGGGGGACCTGCGCAAGAGGCCCATGACCGAGACCGCCACGGACCTGGCGGTGGGCGCGCCCGGCGAGGGACGGGTGTTCATCTTTTATGCGGGCACGGAGGCC
>MGQK01000106.1:110929-122811 GCA_001797815.1 Deltaproteobacteria bacterium RBG_13_61_14
CGGCCGGAGACCTGAATCAGGATGGGTATGCCGACCTGATTATCGGCGCCCCGGACGCGGGCTTGGCCTACCTGGAATTTTAACGGATAGATGCGACGTCTAATTCAACTTATTATCGGCTCTCTGGTCATCCTTCTCTTCTTCTCGGCCTGCTCCCGGCCGGAGCCGCCGGCGGATGACTCCATCCTGCGCAAGCCGCTGGATGAGCTCACCGTGGAGGACATGGAGCGGATGGGAGCGGTGGTGGAGACCAACTACGGCGCCTTCCGGTTCCGCTTTTTCCCGCGGGAGGCGCCGAACACGGTCAAGAACTTCATCAAGCTGGTCCGGGTCGGTTTTTACGACGGGCTGCACATCCATCGGGTGGCGCCGGGCTTGTATCTCCAGGGGGGGGATCCCAAGGGGGACAGCACCGGCGGCCCCGGCTGGACCATTCCGCTCGAGCGGAACTCTCATTCGAACCGGCGGGGCGCGGTGGGCATGTGGCATGCCCCTTTGTATGTCAATGATGCCGGCAGCCAGTTTTACGTCATGATCGCCCACCACCCAAAGATGGATAAGACCTATACCGTGTTCGGCGAGGTCTGGCAGGGCATGGATACCGTGGATCGCATCGCCCATCTGCCCCTGGATTCCACCCGGGGCCAGCCCGGCGCTCCCCTCAGCCCGGTGCTCATGACTCGAGTCCGGCTGGAGCCGCTCCCGAACTCCGCGAGGCCCTGACCATGCTCCGCGCCCTCTTCCAGAGCATCCGCCTCGGCCTGGGCCAACTGCTGCGCCATCTCTACCGGCGCCTCCGGCCCTGGCCCAATGTGCTGGAACTGGAGATCGAGGGCGAGGTGGTGGAAGACCAGTCGGGCTTTTCCTGGCTGAACCGGTTCCTGGCCCGGCCGGCCATTGCTTTTCGCGAACTGATCCTCACGCTCCGCGACGCGGAAAAAGACCCCGAGCTTTCCGCGCTCATCCTCTACCTGCGGCCCAATTCCCTGGGCTGGAGCCGCGCCCAGGAATTGCGCCAGGCGCTCCTCGCGTTCCGCGCCTCCGGTAAAAAAACCCAGGCCTTTCTGGAAGAAGCGGACACCCTCGATTACTTCATCGCCAGCGCCTGCGAAGAGGTGATCTTCACCCCCCTCGGCTCCCTGGGCCTGACCGGCTTAATCAGCGAGGTTATCTATTTCAAGGGCGTCCTCGATAAACTGGAGATCAAACCTGACCTCTTTCAGGCCGGCAAATACAAATCCGCGGTGGAACCCTATACCCGCTCCGGCATGTCCCGGGCCCAGCGCGAGTCCATCAATTCCCTGCTCGACAGCCTCTATCAGCAGTTGGTCGCGGCCGTGGCCGAGAGCCGCGCCCTTTCCCCGGCGCGGGTGCGCCGGGCGATTGACCGCGGCCCTTACCTCGCGCCCGCGGCCCGGGAACAAGGCCTGGTGGACTACCTGCTTTACGAGGACCAACTGGACGATCACCTGGAAAAGCAGTTGGGAGAGCCGCCCCGCCGGACCTCCCTCGCCCGCTACCGGCTCTGGATCGGGCCCGGGCTCAATTGGCGCGACGCCTGGCGCTCAATCCCCGGCCTGGCCCTGGTTTATGCGAGCGGGGTGATCCACCTGGGCGAGAGCCGGGCTTACGGCCGGCTGGGCGGGGAATCGGCGGGGTCCGATACTTTATGTCAGGCCTTGCGCGAGGCCCGCGACAACCCCCAGGTGCAGGCGGTGGTGCTGCGGGTGGACTCCCCCGGGGGCTCCGGCCTGGCCTCGGACCTGATCTGGCGGGAGGTCAGCCTGTTCCAGGGGAAAAAGCCGGTGGTGGTTTCCATGGGCGATGTCGCGGCCTCGGGCGGCTACTACATTGCCATGCCCGCGGACCAGATCCTGGCCCAGCCGGGGACGCTCACGGGTTCCATCGGGGTGATCGCGGGCAAGATCAACCTCCACGGCCTCTACCACAAGATCGGGCTGAAAAAAGAAACGGTCCGCCGGGGCCAACACGCCGACCTCCATTCCGACTACATACCTTTTTCCGAGTCGGGCCGGCAAAAGGTCAAGGAGGAGATGGCGAGCTTTTACCGCGAGTTTGTGAGCAAGGCCGCGGCCGGCCGCAAGCAGGATGTGGCCCGGATGGAAAAAGCGGCCCAGGGCCGGGTCTGGACCGGCGAACAGGCCAAAGAGCTGGGCCTGCTCGACGGCTTCGGCGGGCTGCGCCAGGCCCTGGAGACCGCCAAGCGCCTGGCCGGGATCGCCGAAGAGGAGAAGGCCCTGCTTTACGTCCTGCCCCGCCGCCGGCGTCTCATGCCTCCCCTGCTCAGCCTCTTCCTTCCGTTTTCGCCCCGCCTCAGCCCGGCGCTCTCTGAACTCTTCAGCCTCGAGTCGCTCGCCGATTCCCGCATCCTCGCGCTCCTTCCCTTCCGGCTCCGCATTCGCTAGGAATCCCCGAATGCGAACCAGGTTTTTACTTGTAACTTAAGGTTCAATTGAACCAGGTATTTGATTAATATTTATACATTTTTTCTTGACATTATTGAAAGAATTGCTGTAGAGTGCCAGCCATAACAACCCGCCCGGACTTGGAGGTTAGATCATGGAAACCCGTCATGTGGAGGTTTGGATCAACGGCGCCCTGATCGCCCTGCTCCTCGGCCTGGTCGTATTCGCAGGCCGGGCCTGCCGCACCGAGACCGACTGCGAATGCCGAGGCAGCCGCGATTGCGGAGAATGCATCACCTATCAAGAAAGGTTCGCTCTCCAGGAGGAAGTCAAAACAAACCTGAATGCGATTTATGTGGCCGAGTGGTCCTACTTCGCCAACGCCAATACCTATTCCCCTTTCTTTTGGGAGATGAATTGGTATCCTCTGGCAGATCATTACTATGCCTATTTCTTGCCCAAGGAAGAGATCCAACCCGATATCACTCAACCTTATTCTTTGCCGGCAGGGTTGGCGCCGGCGGTCAACGACTGGGGTTTTACCGCGGTGGCCGTGGGCAACATTGACTGCGATACTGTGCTCGACATCTGGACGATTAATGACGCCAAAGTTCTCGAGAACCTGGTGAACGACGTGGTGGAATAAAGGCGAGCCGGGAGGGAGAAAATGAAAACGATTTGCTGGGAATTCGGGGGGCACGGAATTTTGATCGCGCTCCTCGTCGGCCTGGTCTTCAGCGCGGGCAGGTCCTGCCGCACCGAGACCGATTGTGAATACAGGGGCACCTGTGGGAATTGCGTTACTTACCAGGAAATGTTTGCCCTCCAGGAGGAGGCAAAAGTGAACCTGGCGGCAATTTACACCGCGGAATTGAGCTATTTCAGCAACAGCAACACCTATGCCCCGACTTTCGATCAAATTAACTGGGCACCCGACTCCGGATATCGCTATGCCTATTTCCTGCCTGACCAGGAAATCCAGCCCGAGGGAGCCGAACCTTATCAATTGCCAGCCGGACTGGCTCCCTTGATCGCGGAAGTGTCTTTTATGGCTTATGCGGTCAGCAACATTGACTGCGACGCAGTGATGGATGTTTGGATGGTTCACGACGCCCGCGCCATCGAAAATCTGGTCAATGACGCTTTGGAATAAATCTTAAATCCGGACCAGATTTTTCCTTGTAACTTAAGGCGCGGGCTTGGTCTTGCGCAGTTTCTCGCCTTTTTCTTCGAGCTTGGTGGAGATGAACTGCTCGTCGGGCAGGTCGGTATCGAACCGGGCGTCCAGGATCTCGAAGACCACGGTCTGGCCCTTGATTTTGTCCTGGTAGGCGCCGCCGGTCTCCTGCCAGTAAGGGCCGTAGGGCTTGAGCCCGGTGAGCTGGAAGTCGCGGATGATTTCTCCCTGGGCATTGAACGCTTGAATTTTAACGGTCACGAAGTTGTCCTGGCGGACCCAGGTCAGGGCCCGAACGCCGCGAGGGTCGTCGGGGTTTTTCATCACGCTCTCGATTTTCCAGCAAACCACGCCGTCCCGGGTCTCCTCGCCCCAGAGCTGGTGCAGGGCCGCGTCCAGGTTGACGGCAAAGATGTCCACGGAGAAGCCGAACTGCTCCTCGTAGCGGGCGCCGGCGCCGGCGTCGAGCTTCTGGTAGCGGTTGATCTGGGGCAGGTAATACCATTTTTCGTCGGGCGTCTTCGGGTCCTGGTAATCCCAGGTGAGGAAGGAGATGCCCCGGGCCTCGTCCGGCGATTCGAGCTGGATGAGGGTGGTGGTCATCCGGGGATAGACCTTCTGATAGAGGACCATGGTCATGGTTTTGGTGCGGCCGGTGGCCTGCTTGGTCTTTTGCAGCTTCAGGTGCAAGGTGACGTCGTGATAGGTCTGGCGGTGCACCGTGCGCTCGAGGATCTGGCGGGCGGTGAGAGCAGGGGAGGCGGCCAGGGCGAGGGCCGGGAGCAGGACCCGGAGAAAGAGGGTTTTCGGCATCGGGAATTTCACAAGCGCATGGTCTGGGGCTGGTCCTCGCCCTTCTCGTCGAGCTTGAAGAGCGCGACCACCGCCTTGAGGATTTCCGACTGCTGGTTGAGGATGGCGATGTTGCGGTCGAGGCTGGTGACGCTGCCGACGTTGGCCAGGGTGATGTTCTTGATCCGGTTGATGGCCTCGACGATGCGCTCGGAGGCCAGGGCCTGGGCTTTCTGGGAATTGTGGATGAACTTGACCATCTGGCTGATGTTGTCCATGGCGTGGTGCACCTGGCGGGAGGCCTCGGTCTGCCGCTTGGCCTTGGCCTGGACGTTGGGCGCGATCTCCTTGATCTGGCCGGTGGCGTGGATGATCTGGTCCGAACCCTTGGTCTGCTCCGCGGTGGACCCGGCGATCTGCTGGATCAGGTCGGTGATGATCTCGATGGCCTGAGTGGCCTTGCGGGTGTTTTGCACCTGCTCGGCGGTGACCTTGGAAATCCGGCCCATCATGGCGTAGGACTGCTCCACGCTCTTCTGGATCTTCTCCAGCGCGCTCCCGGCCTGGTAAGAGAGGTTCACCCCCTGCTCCACGTTCTGGTACCCGACCTTCATCACCTCCACCACCCGCTTGGTTTCGTTCTGCACCCGCTTGATGATCGCGTCAATCTCCTTGGTGGAATTCGCCACCCGCTCGGCCAGGTTCTTGATCTCGTCCGAAACCACGGCGAAGCCCTTGCCGTGCTCGCCCGCCTGGGAGGCGATGATGGCCGCGTTCAGGGCCAGCAGGTTGGTCTGGTTGGCCACGTCGCGGATGACGTTGAGGATCTTGCCGATCTTCTCCGTGCTCTCGCCCAGGGCGTGGATCACCTCCATCGCCTCGCTCACCGACTCCTCGATGGCGCCGATGCCCCCGATGGTGGACTGCACCGCATCCACCCCCAGCCGGGCGTTCTCCTTGACCAGGTCGGAGATCCCCGAATTCTCCCGGATGGTCTCTTCCACCTGCTTGATCGAGGCCTCCATCTCCAGCATGGCCGAGCTGGTCTCTTCGCTGCGCGAGAGCAGCGCTTCCACGTTCCCCGCCACCTGCCGGATGGAGGCGGTCATCTCCCAGATCGAGCTGGAAGTGGACTCCACCGCCTGGGACAGCTCTTCAAAATTCTCCTCCACCTCCTCCACCAACTGGGCCATCTCCTGGATGCGCCGGGTGCCATCCTCGGCCGAGGACTGCAGGATCTCGACGTTGTCCGAGACCTCCCTGATCACCGTGTTCATCTCCTCGGTGGAAAGCGAGGTCTCTTCCAGGGAGTTCGCCTGCACCTCGGCGCCCTTGGCCACTTCTTCCGAGCTCTTGAGGATATCGCTGATCGCCGTATCCACGTTGTGGTAGGCGGTCTGAATGCGCTCGACCAGGTCGCGCAGGTTGAGCATCATCGCCTTCATCCGGCCGGCCAACAGCCCGATCTCGTCCTCGGAGAGGATGTTGAAATCCACGTTGAGGTAGCCCTGGGCCACCTTCTCGATGTTGGCCACGATCTCGTTGATCGGGTCGAGGATGTCCCGGGCGTGGAGGCGCACCACCCAGAAAGAGAGGAAAATGATGCCGACGCCGATGATCAGGAGCAGAACCAGCATCTTGTGCTCTTGGGGACGGACGTCGGACCAGCGGAAGATCTGGGTCAGAAAGACGGGTTCGCCCGCGCCCAGGAGGTCGGGCACCGCGGTGAAGATCATCTCCGAGCCGGAGCTGAGGCGATAGGTGACCAGTTGCTCGGGACGGTCGGCGGCCCGGCGGAGCTCGCGGACCAGGGCCTCCGACACGGCCGCGGCATATTCCGGGGGCGGTTCCCCGTAGAGGGGGATGCCGGCGTGATCCACCACGAAGAACTTGATGCCGGTATGAAGGAAGGCCTCGCTGAGTAAAGAGTTGGCCCAGGTGCGCTGCATGCCCTGCTGGACATGGTCCACCCAGTTCCGCTTCATTTTGCGCTCGAGCTCCAGGTTGGAATCGCGCAGGATCCGGCTCCCCTGGAAGTAGGCGAACAAGATGGTCCAGATCAGCCCGACGGCCAGGAGCGAAATAAAGGTGAACTGCAGCTTCACCTGCAGCCGACGCGAGCGGGCCACCTTCTGCCGCAGATGGAACCCGGTTTCCCAGCGCATCAACTGGCCCAACTCCCGGCGGATCGCCTGCTTGCAGAAATAGAACTGGAACACAAAATTAATTACCCCTCCCAGCCCGGACATGGCGGCGATGAGCACGACCTCCCAGAGGAAAAAGGTGGCGTGCCAGGGGATGGAGAGGGTGACGGCCAGGAACAGGCCGCAGAAGCTCCAGAGGATGAAGGAGAGCAGCGAGGCCCGGAAGGGGAAATCCTGGAGCTCTTCCTGGGCGAGCAAGGCCGCCGGCCCCAGCTCTTCTTCCGGAGGCGAGCTGCGGCCGAGGAGTTCATAAAAATCTCGGGTACGGACCAGCCAGCGCTGATATAAACCGGCCTGGAGCACGGTCACGATCACGATCAGGATCAAGACCGGGGGCAGCGCCTGGATCAGGTGGTCGGGGAAGGTGAGATCGGTGGACACTCCCAGGAAAAAAGCGATGATCGCGGTCTCGCCGGCGCTGGCGAGGTAAGCCGAGGCCAGGACCTTGACCAGCACTTGCATATAAGGGTTTCTCTTCATCGTCTTACCCGTGAGGGTCCGGCAAAGCTCCCCTTTTCATACCACACTCGGCCCCGCGGTTCAAGGCCGCTTCGCCGCCCGCCGGTTTCGGGCCGCGACCCGAGCCAGCACCGAGAGGGCGTTCTCGGCATGGTCAAAGCAGGGGATTCCGTTTTGGGTGTAATGCCGGCGCGCCTCCCGCCGGCCGGCTTCCATCTCCAGATGGTCCGGGTCCGAGGCCACATCGGGCAGAACCAGGAGCAGGGGCTTGCCGGTCTGGGCCCGGATCTTTTTGGCGATCTCGGCCAGGGCCAGGTGATAATCGAGCTTGAGCGCCGGCGCCGCCGCATCGGCCGGCCGGAAACGGCGGACTTCTTTTTGCATGTAAAAAATCGCTTGATACAGCAGCAGCGCCTCCACCGCCGGCTCCCGCGCCAGCGCCTCCATGATCGGCCCGATCGCGCCGGGCGCCAGCACCGGGTTGGCCAGGTCGGTCGGGTTCCCGGCCCGGCCGCCGGCCGGCGGGAGCAGCGGCCGGATCGCGGCCGCGGTCTCGGAGCCGACCGCCGGCACCTGGAAGCCGAAATGCCCGGCGGCGTCGAGGGCCTCGACGTTGCGGGCGCCGCCGCCGGCCATGATCCCGAGGCTCATGCCCGTGAATTCGGGCAGGCAGAGGCAGGCCATCAGGCATTCGACCAGGTCCGGCAGTCCCGCGGCCGTGATCGCGCCCGCCTGGCGGATGGCCGCGGTCCAGGCCGAGAGGCTGCCGGCGAGACTCCCGGTATGGCTCAAGGTGCCGGCCGCGCCGGTCTCGGTGAGCCCGCCCTTGTAGATGACCACGGGCTTCTCCCGGGCACAGCGCTTAAGCGCCTGGAAAAAGGCGCGGCCGTCGCGCACGCCTTCCAGGTAGGCGCCCACCACTTTCGTGTTCGGGTCTTCCCGGAAATAGTCGAGCAGCTCGACCGCCTCCAGGTCGCAGCCGTTGCCGTAGCTGACCAGGACTGAAAAATCGAGGCCCCGGCCCCGGGCCATGTAAGCCAGGTCGCAGGAGCCGCCCCCGCTCTGGGAGAAGAACCCGACCGGGCCCGGCTCGCGGCTGAACTCGGAGCCCGGCATCAGGGTGATCCCGGCCGCCGGCGAATACACCCCGAAGCAATTGGGCCCGATCACCCGGATGCCCCGGCCGGCGATGGCCGCCACCTCGTCCTCCAACCTTTGCCCCGCTTCGCCTTCCTCGCCAAAACCGGCCGAGAGAACCTGCGCGCCCGGAACCCCTTTTTGCAGGCATTCCTTAAGCGCCGCCGGCACCGCCCGGGCCGGGACCGAGACGCAGGCCAGGTCCACCGGCCCCGGGACCGCGGCCAGCGAAGGATAAACCTTGTAACCGAGAACCTCATCCAGCTCCGGGTTGACCGGGTAGAGCCGGCCGGGAAAGCCAAATTCCTTGAGCGCCCGCAGGTAGTTGAAACCGAACTTGAGGGGATGGCGGGAAGCGCCCAGCACCGCGACCGCGCGGGGATAGAAAATCGGCTGGAACTGTTCCCGAAGGGACGGCATGGGGAGCGAAAATCCTGGGGGGACAGGCATTCCTGCCTGTCACCTGGCGGCCATGAGCACGTTGCCGTAAATGGCGGCGCCGATGGCCACCGCCTCTTCGGGCGGGATTTGATCGTAAGGGCTCCCAGATTGGTCAGGCCTCGCCATCTTACTTTTTAGCCGCCTGAAGCACATTGCCGTAAATGGCGGCGCCGATGGCCACCGCTTCTTCGGGCAGGATCTGGTCGTAAATGATCTCGCCGAAGACTTCCCGCAGGCGCTGCTTGATCTTGGGCATGCGGGCCTGGCCGCCGACCAGGAGCAGCGCATCAATCTTGAATTTGGGGGCGAGGGTGCGGGCGTTGTCAATCGCGTCCAAGGAGATGGAAATAGTTTTTTCGATCAGGTCGGTGACAATATATTCGAGCACGTCGCGGCTGAGCTTGATGTCCATGTGCAGGTCGGGATCAATCTCGGGGATGACGTTGGAGACGTGGATCAGGGTGTGGGCGGAGTCGGAGAGCGCAATCTTGGCTTTCTCGGCTTCGGTCTTGATCGCCCGGAGGATGTCCTTGTCGGTGATGGTGATGCCGTCCTTATAGACCTTGCCGTCGGCGAAGCGGCGGTTGCGGGTGCTGGCCTTAAACTCCCGGAGCAGATATTCGGTGATGGCGTAGTCGAAGTCGTCGCCGCCCAGCCAGCCGTCGCCCAGGCTCCCCAGCTCTTCGTACCCGCCCTTGACCCGGCGCAAGATGGAGAAGTCAATGGTGCCGCCGCCCAGGTCATACACCGCGATGGTGTGCTCGCCCTTGTTCAGGTAGCCGAAGGCAAAGGCGGTGGCCATGGTCTCGTCCAACAGCCCGATCACGTTAAAGCCGACTTTTTCCGCCACCTGCTTGATCGCGGCGGTGTAGCGGGTCTTGAAGGTGTTGGGCATGGTGATGACCACGTCCTCCATCGGCTCGCGCAGATAGGCCTCGGCCATCTGCTTCAGGTAGCGGAAGATGTAAACCGCGATGTCCACCGGCGAGGTGGAGATATCGTATTCGTGGATGCGGATCAGGATGTCGAACTCGTGGCTCTGGGCCTTCTCGTCCTTCTCCAGGATGTAAAAATAGCGCTCCTGGGCCATGCGCACGTCTTCCGAATCATAGGACTTGCCTAAAAAGCGCTTGATCGAGTGAATGGTGCAGAAGGGGTTCTCCACGTATTTCGACTTGGCCGCCCGGCCCACCATCAGGCGCACGTTGTCGTTCTTCTTGTAAATGTAAACGCAGGAAGGCACGATCTTGTAGCGCTCTTTGTCCAGCACCACCCGGGGCTTGCCCTGGTCCAGATAGGCCACGCAGGAGTTGGTGGTCCCGAAGTCAATCCCGATCACTTTTCCCATGCCTACCTCCGGCCGCCGGCTTCAGCGATTCTGGCTGGCCGCCCGGATGATCCGGTTGGCAATCGCCAGCCGATCCGTGGTCTCCCGCAGCCGGTCGGTCAAGATCATGTTGATCCGCCGGTAGATCTTGAGCGCCAACTCGTGGTCCTCGTCCATCAGTTTTTCGAAATATTCCCGCTTGATCCGGAACAGGCGCACGTCGGTCATCGCCCGGATGGTGGCCGAGCGCGTCTCCTTGCCGAACAAGGCCATCTCCCCGAAGATCTCGCCCGGACCCAGGTCCGCCACCACCTCTTCCGCGATTTCCTTGAGCGCCAGCTTGATCACCGCCACCTGGCCTTCCCGGATCACATACAGCGCGTCCCCGGCCGCGCCGGCCGCGAAGATTTCTTCTCCCGCCCGCGCCCGCACCTTCTGGCAGACCGCCGCCAGTTTCTGCAACTCCGGGCTGGTGCAGTCCTGGAATAAAGGGATGCCCTTAAAAATATCGAGGCTCTCAACCAAAGGTTATCTCCGGGCAAATCAATCTAATCGTTTATCATAGCGAAAAGCATGGAAGTCTGTCAACTTTTTAGCCATGGACCAGGCCCTGAAGAATCGGGAAGGTTTTACGGAAGGCTGAAGATTTTTTCTTGAAGGGCCGCCCGATGATGGCGAATTGCGGGCAGACGGGGAGCGGGAGCTGCCTTGGGGAGACGGCTTCGAAGAGGACGTGGGAGATGGGTCAGTTCGATTTTGGCTTCAAGCGCAGGGCAATCAGATAAAAGACCACCGGCGCGGCCAGCCAGATCAATTGGGGCAGCAGGGTGATATCCGAGCCGGAGAACCTGAACAGAGAAGGGTTCCACCAGTAAGGGATGTAGGCCCAGCCGTGGTTGAAGGTGCTGAGGAGTTCGACCGCGAGCTCGGAGGCCTGGCCCCAGAGGAGGAGGACGAGGAGCTCGTTGAGGCGGAATCGCTCGAACCAGCGGCCCGGGTAACATTTGGCCGCCAGCCAGACCCCGACCAGGAAGAGCCCGCCGTCCCAAAACGAATGGAGGACAATGAGGACCGAGAAGTGGGTAGGCAGGGGCTGGATGAACCGGGCCACCGGATGGGTGGCGCTGTAGGCATTGAGCAGGGACAGGGGGAGTTCCCAGGTCAGGCCCAAGGCGGTCCCCAGCCAGAACAGGCGCCATCCGAACCGGCTGATCCGACCGCGCCGGTGCAAACCCAGCACCACCAGCGGAATCGCGGTCCCGATCGAAAAGTCAATCCAATAGAAATTGTTTTTCAAAAAATCCATCATCTCGGAAAGGAATTATACCAAGCAACCGGGCTTTTGAAAATGAATGATGAAATAGGCAGGATATCCTCCATTGACACCCGTCTTCACAAACCGAGCCTGAAGTGATAAATTTGGGAGAGATGGAGATTGGAAAAGGTCTATCCGCGCGCCGGCCTCATCCGACGCCGCGGTTAAGGGCGTGGCCATTGACCAGGGAGAAAAATTGAGTCCGCTGTTTCTCGGCATTGACCTGGGCACTTCCGCGGTCAAGGTCCTGATGGTGGACGAGGCCGGGCGGGAAGTTTCCGCGGGCCGCGCCGAGTGCAAGGTCTATCAGCCGCGGCCCTCCTGGCAGGAGCAGGACTTGGAGGAAGTGGGGACGGCCATGACCGCCGCGGTGCGGCAAGCGGTGGCCAAGGCGGATGCAAAAGCGATCCGGGCCATTTCTTTTTCCGCGTCCATGCACGGCCTGATGGCGGTGGACCGCGACGGCCGGCCGCTCACCCGCCAGCTCACCTGGGCCGACGGCCGGAGCCAGGAGCAAGCCCGCTCCCTGGCCCAGGCACAGGGGGCTGTCATCTACCGGCGCACCGGCTGCCCGGCCACCGCGCTCTACTATCCGGCCAAGATC
>MGQK01000107.1:0-8392 GCA_001797815.1 Deltaproteobacteria bacterium RBG_13_61_14
CATCGTTAATCTAATATTTGGGGTCAGACCCCAAATATTAGATTAACGCTTTATCTCCCCGGGCGCTCGGCGGTGGCGTTCCATGATAAAGAAGGTGGGGAAGGCCCGGGCCGGTCCGAGCGCGATATAGACCTTGGCGAGGTAGAGGTCGTCGTTATCCGGGTCCACTTGCTTGAGGTAGTCCCGGAGCAGGCTTCCCTCCCAAACCGGGTTCCGGCCGTCTCCGTAATTCAAGATCAGCGCGCCCGGCTCCTTGTTCTCTTTACCCTGGGCCGTGACCGGTTTCACCGAGTAGAAGGCGTAGCGCCGGGGGTTATCGTCCGAAGGCCGGCATTGCCAGGGCTGGTCCACCGGGTTTTGCTCCACCGGGATGTTGTAGCCCCAATATTCATCGCCCTGCTGATAAAAGCCCTTCTTGAACTTTTTCACCCCGATCAGCTTGGCGATGAAAGGAATGTTGTAGCCGTTGAACTCCCAGCCCACCAGTTTCTCCGGGTCCGGGGTCAGGCCTTTCTGGAAAATTTTCTCCAACTGCTCGGTTGAAAGCCCGGCCAGATCCTTGAGCGTTCTTTTCTTTTGATTCATCTCTCCATTCCCCCGCTTAATAAGCATGGACCATGTTATCACGCCGGGCCAGGGGTTGCCAAACCGAGCGGAGCAGGGGCAAAAAGCCATGAGAGCAGCGTTAAATTTTATGTTTAGGGCCTGTTGCCCAAATCCAAAGAATTAAATTTTGAACCCGATAGGCTTGAGGCTTGATGGTTTAGGGGTCAGAGTTTCAGTTGTGAGTTTAGAGCAGTAAAAAGTGCCCAAAGCAGTGCACAGTAAACAGTGCACGATGGAAAGTGGAAAGTCTTAGAGGATGCGCGGAAGAATGCGCGGGTGCCCGCACCCGCGCCCCGAAAGTCAGGCCGCGCCCCGGGAGTCTTGCTGAAAAAATCTGTGAAATCTGACCTCGGCGAGCTCGGTCGAACCGCGAAATCTATGGATCGCTCTTTTCTTAGCGGTTGACAGATCCGGGATTTTGGCTATCATCCCCAGCAGGTTTTGGTCGGAGGGGCCAGGCCGGCTTCATCGGGTTCTGGAGGAAGCCAAGAGCCTGTTCAAGGCAGAACAGAGACGAGAGGAGGACCTTGTCATGGAGAACCTGTCCCGACGCGGATGGCTGCGACTGTTTGGCGCAAGCGCCATGGGGGCGACGGCCCTGGGCCTGGCCGGCGGCGGCC
This sequence comes from Deltaproteobacteria bacterium RBG_13_61_14, assembly GCA_001797815.1. Classification (GTDB taxonomy): domain Bacteria; phylum RBG-13-61-14; class RBG-13-61-14; order RBG-13-61-14; family RBG-13-61-14; genus RBG-13-61-14. The sequence continues at coordinate 1,227 of MGQK01000107.1, forward strand.
ATTCCAAATCTTCAGCCGGGCCGAGCGCGATCAAGCCCTACGAGCTGCCGGCGCTGCCCTATCCGCCCGATGCCCTGGAGCCGCACCTTGACGGCCGCACCATCAGCATCCACCACGACAAGCACCATGCCGGCTACGTCAAGGGGCTGAACACCACCCTGGAAAAGCTGGAAGAGGCCCGGGCCAAGAACGAATTCAGCGCCATCCAGGCGCTCTCGCGGGCGCTGGCTTTCCACGGCTCGGGCCACGTGCTCCACACCCTGTATTTCGCCAACCTGGCGCCCAAGTCGGCCGGGCCCAAGGGCGCGCTGGCCGAGGCGATCAAGGCCCAGTTCGGAAGCCAGGAGACCCTCCAGGCCCAGCTTACCGAGGCCAGCAACACCACCGCGGGCAGCGGCTGGGGGGTGTTGGCCTACGAGCCTTTTGCCGGCCGGCTGCTGGTTTTGCAGATCGAGAAGCATGAAAACCAGATCCTGGCCGGGGCGGCGCCGCTGTTGGCGATTGACGTGTGGGAGCACGCTTATTACCTGAAGTATCAGAACCTGCGGGCGGATTATCTCAAGGCCATCTGGAACGTGATCAATTGGGAGGAAGTGAATCGTCGGTTCGACCAGGCCCGAAAGTAAGAGCTTCCCGGCCGTTTCGTCTTTCCAAGTTCTTGGGCAGGCGCGCCCTGGCCCTGGCAGGGTTGGGGTGCGCCTTGCTTTTACTGGGGTCCGGCTCGAGCTGCAAGGAGCGGGGGGAAGCGCCGGCTCCCCAGGCCATCACCTTGATGGGCAACGCGGTCAAGGGCGGGATCAACTCCCAGGTGGCGGAGTGGTATGAGGAAGTGCTGCCCGAGGTGGAGCGGGAGTTGGGGTTCCCGGTCCGCTACCAGAGCGCCGGGATCCCGGACCAGGACTTCAAGGCCCGCGCCGCCCTGGATATCAAGAGCGGCAAAGGGCCGGACATCCTGGACCTGGACCAGTTCTGGATCCCGGAGTTCGCCGAAGCCGGATTCCTGCTCCCGCTGGATTCCTATTACCAAGCCTGGCCCGACCGCGACCAGTATTACCAAGGCGTCCAAAAGATGGGCCAGTATGCCGGCCACACCTACACCGTGGTCTGGAACGCCGACCTGCGGCTCCTCTTCTTTCACCAGCCCATCCTTTTGGCGGCCGGGATCCCGCTGCCCTGGCAGCCCCGGAGCTGGGGCGACATCATCGCCGCGGCGAAAAAGATCAAAGCCAGTCAGCCGGGGGTCACGCCCCTGCAAGTGGACGCCGGGGTGGAAATGGGCGAGGCAACCACCATGCAGGGCTTTTACATGGTCCTGCTGGGGGCGGGCGGCCGACTCTATGACCCGGAAGGCCGGCAGTGGATCGCGTCCAGCCCGGCCTTGCGCCAAGCCGCGGAGTTCTACCGCCGCATCTACCAGAAGGACAAGCTGGCCGATGCCGAGCTCCAGGTGTCGGCCAAGGCGCGGGACAAGTCCTTTGAGCGGTTCCAGAAAGGCCGGATCGCCATCTACCTGGAGAGCACGTGGTTCTACAACTCGGTGATCGAGCCGACCGGCACCTGGGGGATCCCGGACCGGGACCAGCGCATCGGCTGGGCCTACATGCCCCGGGAGACGGCCGGCGAGACCGGCGCCATGAACTGGGTCTCGATCTCCGGGGGGGACGGCCTGGTGATTAACCCCAACTGCTCCCAGCCGGAGCGGGCCTGGAAGGTGATCGCCGCGCTCAATACCCTGGACCGCCAGGCGCGCCTCTTTGCCAAGAAACCCTTTACTCCCACCCGGCGCGACCTGGCCGCGTTGCCCCAGGTGCGGAAAAATCGGTTTATCGCCGAGACCGCGGAGGCGCTGATGCCCGTCACCACCTCCCGGCCCGGACTGCCCGAATACCAGGAAATCTCCTTCCAGGTTCAGCTCCTGACCGAGCGCATCGCCACCGGACAAATGAGCGTGGACCAGGCGCTCGAGGCCTATGCCCATGAAGTGAAACAGGTGGCAAGACATCCTTAATCTAACAAACGTGGTCTGACCTCAAATATTCACTAATAAATTCAAATGGTTAGAAAAGATCAACCAATCAAAGGGGCACCACCCTCATGCCTCCTTGCTTCCATAAAAAACCAGCCAAGAAGACATTTATCTTTCGATAAGATAATAAAAAATGGCTGGATCTCTATTTTGTGTGATCTCACTGGTTTTAATGAGCAGACTAATTAAAAAAATTTAACCTTTAACTGATTGGATATAAAGAAAAAATGACTGGAAGTGAAGATTTCTCTTGACAAGATACAAGATATTGGTAATAATATCCGATCAAGCGCAAAATGTTGATGAAGCGGAGTCATACTTGATTTGCCCCAACTGCCTGGAAGAATATAAATTTATCAAATTTGAACTCCATCCTGAGTCTCCGGAGCCAAGGGCCATTTTTTCCTGCGAGTGCGACCGTCCCACCATCCTCCGCGTCCGCGACAGCCTTAACCTGGAGATGCTTCAGGAAGAGCAAAAAGACCAACTGCGCATCTTTAAGCTGATGGCCTTGCGCTCCGCCTTGGACCGCGAACGCCGGCCCCTGCCGCTTCCCTCTCAGGCTCTGCCCGTGCGCGTCCGCAACCTCGAGCGCTACCTCTCCGAAATTTCTTTGAAAGAATTCGGGCCGGCCAAACTCGCCCGCACCTCCGGCATCTCTCCTCCGACCAAGAAATAGCTGAGTCCTCCTGCTTCAGCCCAGTTGATTCCCGGGGACCGGCTCCGTTCCACTTCACCTGCATCTTTAACCCGAATCTTGCAGTTGAAAAAAAGATTTTTAACCACAAAGGCACAAAGACACCAAGAATAAACCGGTTGAGACCACTGAGTACGGGCGCGAGGGGTCAACTTGGATTGCGAAAAAAATTCAGCCGAATTGCCAAGAAATCATTCTGACTTAGAGCCTTTGTGTCTTGGTGGTTAAATTCTAATTGCATTTTCCGGGTTTAAAAAAAATCGGGGCACGGACTTCGGCGAGCTCCCCTCGGCAAGCTCGGGGCCTGAGCCTGTCGAAGGCAGTCGAGCCGCCAGCCGTGCCCCTCTACCACCCAACCCGTAAGTTCTGAAGGGTAACAGACCGGAATGTCTGTTCTCCTATTTCACCGCCTCCCAGATGCTGGCGTTGGCGTTGCCGAAGCCGCCGCAGAGCATGGCCAATCCGAGCTTGGCGTCCTTCTTGTCGGTCTTCATGATGTTGTTGAGGGTGATGATGACCCGGGCGCCGGACTCGCCCAGGGGATGGCCCAGGGCCAAAGCCCCGCCCCAGAGGTTAGTCTTCTTGAAGGGCGCGTTCTGCTCGATGCCCAGTTCCCGGAGCACGGCCAGGGCCTGGGTGCCGAAGGCCTCATTCAACTCGACCACGTCAATGTCCTTCGCGGTCAGGCCCGTGCGCTCCAGCACCTTGCGCGCCGCGAAGAGGGGACCGATGCCCATCATCGTGGGGTCGCAGCCGACCATGGCCCCGGCCTTGTATTTCAGGTGGTATTTGCAGCCGAGCTGGTCGGCCTTGCTCCGCTCCAGGAGCAGGAGCGCGCAGGCGCCGGTGGTGAGCGGGGAGGAGGTGGCTGCGGTGACGATGCCGTCGGGCTTGAACGCGGGCTTGAGGGTGGCCATCTTCTCCATGTTCACGTCGTCCCGGATCCATTGGTCGTGTTCGACCAGGAAGGGTGAGCCATCGTCTTTCACGCCTTCCACCGGCACGATCTCGTTCTTGAACTTGCCCTGGTCCCGCGCCTCGGCCGCCCGCTTGTTGCTCCAGTAAGCCATGGTCTCGGTGTCCTGCCGGTTGACCTTATATTGGACCGCCACCTTCTCCGCGGTCATGCCCATGGGCAGCTCCATGGGGCTGAAGTATTTGGCGATCCGGGGCGGGAAGTCAATGCTCGCGCCCATGGGCACGTTCATCATGTCCTCCACCCCGGCCGCGATGTAAATGTCGCCTTCTCCGCACATGATGGCCCGGGCGCAGTGCTCGGTGGCGGCCATGCCCGAGGGGCACTGCTGGTTGATGCCGTTGGTGGCCACGTTCACCGGCAGGCCGGAAGCCAGCCAGCCCAGGCGGGCAATGTCGTTGCACATGCCGCTCTGGTTGGCGGTGCCCACGAACACCGCTTCCACCTGATCCGGCTTGACCTTCGGGTTGCGCTGGAACAGCGCGTCATAAACCGCGCTCAGCAGCTCATCCGGACGTTTGTTGCGGAACCACCCTTTCTCCTTGTGAGCCCGGCCGTTCGGCGTTCTCACCCCATCCACAATCACACATTCTTTCATCACTCATTTCTCCTTTTCATGAAACTTCCAATTCTACCGAGGCGGATACTACTACCCAGATAAAACTGAACGACGATTCATTTTTACCACAACCCTTGCGAACCTGTCAAATAAAAAAAAAGAGGCTCCCCTCGAGGATTGGGGGGTCGAAACCAAGCTTGATCTCGAGCCAGGCATGCTTTTACCCACAGATTCTTAAGAGGAGCCGAAACTTTTTTTACTCTGTGCGCTCGGTGTCTCGGTGAGGAAACTCTTTCAATCTTCCCGCCGGCGCTGGCGGTCCTGGGCCGCGATCTTCTCCCGGATGCGGGGCCGGGCTTCGGCAAAGAACGGCTCGGCAAAGGCGCGGGTCCAGGTGCGCTGCTCAAATCTGCGGCTCATCACCTGCTTGAGGAACCGGTCCTCGAAGTCGCGCAGCTTGGAGCCGTAAATGTGAAAGGAGTCCGATTCGTCCAGGTAGCGGCCGAGGCGGACTTCGCGGCCGGTCTTTTCCGAGAGTTGCCGGGCCACCCGCTCCTGGAGCAGGATCAGGGCGAAGCAGTTCATGAAGGCCGCGTCGTAAGCGTCGCGGGAGCGGAAGCGGACGTTCAGGTTCAGCCGCCAGACGCCGTCCTCATCCGGCAAGATTCGAAACCATAGGCTCTGCATGCAAGCCGGGTCGTGGATGCCGGTGTCCTCCCAGACCTTCCAGGTGATCGCCTGGCAGCGCCGGCTGATGGGCGAGCGGGCCAATCCCTCCACCACCGCGGCCAACTGATCCACCGCCCCCTCCTTCCCGGGCACGGTGTAGCGGAACAGCCGCTCGTGGTAAGTGTATTCCCAGCGCTCGTCCTCCGGGTCGTCGGGATCGCGCACCCAATGGTCCTTGATCCCGTCCAGCACCTCCTGCCGATATTCCTCGAGCGAGTCCAGCCCGCCCGGAAAACAGCGGTGGATCATGGGTTCGGCCAGCGGCTCCTCCACGATCAGCCGCATCGTGCAGTCCCGGCTCGGCGGGTCCAGGAAATTCCCGGCGGAATCTTTGCGGTCGTATTCGGTGCGGATCTCGCAGCCGTAGGCATAGACCGCGAGCAGGGAATTTTCCCAGGCCTCGGCCAGGCATCTTCCGCGCGCGGTCAGGCAGGGGATGCGGCCCTGGCCGGCGGGGAGCTCGAGAAAAATCCGGTCTTTTCGCTCGGCGAGCAGGGCGGGCAGGTCCATGGCGGTTACCCGGGCGGAATCCTCTCCGCGTTCATGCGGTTTTGCAAGACCCGGGGGATCGCGACGGAGCCGTCGGCCTGCTGAAAGTTCTCCAGGATCGCGACCAGGGTGCGGCCCACGGCCAGGCCCGAGCCGTTGAGGGTGTGCAGGAATTCAGTGCCCTTTTTTTGGCCGGCCGGGCGAAAGCGGAGGTTGGCCCGCCGCGCCTGGAAATCCTTGCAGTTCGAGCAAGAGGATATTTCCCGAAAGGTGTTTTGCGCCGGGAGCCAGACCTCCAGGTCGTAGGTTTTGGCCGCGGCAAAGCCCAGGTCGCCGGTCGCGAGCGCCACCACCCGGTAGGGCAGCTCCAAGAGTTGCAAGACCCGCTCCGCCGCGCGGGTCAGGTTCTCCAGTTCCTCCAGCGAGCGCTCGGGATGCGAAAAGGCATAAAGCTCGACCTTGTTGAACTGGTGCTGGCGGATCAGGCCCCGGGTGTCTTTGCCGTAGCTGCCGGCCTCGCTGCGGAAGCAGGGCGTGTAGGCGCACAGCCGGATGGGCAAGTCTGCCTCCGCCAGGATCTCGTCCCGAAAGATGTTGGTCAGCGGCACCTCCGCGGTCGGCACCAGGTAATAGCCGAACGGGTCCACCTTGAACAGATCCGCCTCGAACTTGGGCAGGTTACCCGAGCCGATCAAGGATTCCCGGTTGGCCATAAAGGGCGGCATCACTTCGGTGAAACCGTGCTCGCGGGTGTGGAGATCCAGGAAGAAGGAGATCAAGGCCCATTCCAGCCGGGCGCCCAGCCCGCGGAGCAGGGTGAAGCGGGCGCCGGCGATCTTGGCTCCCCGCTCGAAATCCAAGATGCCCAGTCGCTCGCCCAGCTCGGCATGGTCTTTTGGCTCGAAATTGAATTTTCTCGGCTCGCCCCAGGTGCGGAGCACCGCGTTGCCCGAGGCGTCGGGACCGACCGGCACCGAGGGGTCCGGCGGGTTGGGGATCACCAGCAGTTGCTCGCGGAGCTTGGATTCCAGATTAAGCTGTTCTTGCTCCAGCTCTTGGATTTTGTCAGAGCGCTCTTTTTCTTCAGCTTTAAGCCGTTCCGCCTCGGCATTTTTTCCATCGCGCATAAGCCGACCGATTTCTTTTGAAACAAGTTTTCGCCGACTTCTTTTTTCATCAATCTCCTGTTGTAGTCTTCGCCTTTCAACATCTAATTGCCTTAATGGATTAAGGTCGAAAGTTTGGCCGCGGGTGGCCAAGCGCTTTTCCACCTCCTCCAGATGTTCCAAGACCCATTTCAGATCGAGCATGCCTGGGTTTCCGCCTCGGGAGTCTTACTTGGCCAGCAGGGCCTCGAGCGAGATGGTGAGCGTGCTGGAGAACTCCTGGCCCGTAGTCTGATCGCGAAAGGTGAGAGGGATCTTGAGGGCATTGGGCCCCGCGGCCTGGGGAGTTCCCCACCGGGCCAGCACCAGTTGCGCCGGCTTGGGGTTGGCCGCTGGGGGAGTCGCGGGTGAGGGCACCCGCGCCACTGCCGGAACCGGTGCAGGAGGCTTGGCCGCGGCCGGGGCGGCTTTGACGGCTGGAGGCGGCGCGGGTGGGGGCACCCGCGCCACTCCCGGGGCAGCGGCGGGTCTGGCCGGAGCCTGCGCGGGTGAGGGCACCCGCGCCCCGGCCGGGGCAGCGGCGG
>MGQK01000107.1:8403-8939 GCA_001797815.1 Deltaproteobacteria bacterium RBG_13_61_14
CTTTCTGGGCGAATTGCGGAGTCTCGCGGAGCTTTTTCAAGACCATCTTGGAGATGGTGGTCAGGCTCTTGAGCACGCCGGTGCCGTTGGTGGCCACCGCCTCGAAAAAGGGCGCGTTGTATTTGTTGAGCTGGCGGTGGAGGTCTTCCAACCCCTGCAGCTCGGGCAGGTCCCGCTTGTTATACTGGAAGACATGGGGGATATCCTTGAGGCTGCGGCCCATCTCGGCCAGGTTCTCCTCCAGGTTCTGGAAGCTCTGGAGGTTTTCGGCCTTGATCTTGGCCTGGGAATCAGCCACGAACACGATCCCGTCCACCTGCTTGAGCACTTCCTTGCGGATGTTGTTGTAAAAGATCTGGCCCGGCACCGTATACAGGTAAAAGCGGGTGTTGTAGCCCTTGACCTCGCCCAGCTCCACCGGCAGGAAATCAAAGAAGAGGGTGCGGTGGCTTTTGGTGGAAAGGGTCATCAGCTCGCCCCGGTGCTCGGGCATCAGCTTGGAATAAATGTAATGGAGGTTGGTGGTCTTGCCCGAC
>MGQK01000107.1:8987-25660 GCA_001797815.1 Deltaproteobacteria bacterium RBG_13_61_14
CCGAGAGCGGAGTCTTGGTGTTGTTCACCAGGTTAAGCTTGATCTGGTAGCTCTTGGTCCAGTCCTTGTTGTTGGCAATATACCGGATGATCTCGTCGCTCACCGCCCGCGACCGGGAGATGGCCTCCACCTCGCCCTCGCTGATGCGGGGGCTCTTGATCACGGCCGTGGCCACCACCTTGTTGGAGTCCCGGATGAGCAGGGCCCGGGCCGAGCCGTTGCCCATAATCGCCAGCTTCACTTTCTCGGCCACCCCCATGTTTTGGATCTTGGTGTAAAGGCTGCGAGAGTCCTCCTCCTGGTCTTCCTCGCTGGCAAAGGCCTTTTCCTTGAGCAGGTCCTCGTGGAAGGTTATACTCGCCCAGCCCGACTCGTATTTCTCGCCCTCTCCAATGGTCACCGCCTCGATCTCTTCTCCGCCGGTCACCGTCGGCACTTCCTCGAGAGCCTCAGACCCTTCCTCCCCGCCTTCCACCCGCTCGATCTCCACCTCCATGCCCTCGCCCTTCTTCGGAGCCGCGGGCATGGACTTGGCGGTCTCCATGGCCACGAACCTGAGCACCCGGTCAATCACCGAAGCGCCGGTGAGCACGTTCTCGCTGAGCGCGTCCACGATCTTGGGCGTGCGCAAGATGCGGAGCTGGTTGGAGGAGATGATGTCCACCACCCGCTTGTTGGGCAGACCGGCCTGGAAGACGATGGTGTCGTCGTCGGTGACCCGGTTGAGGGCGATCGCTTCCTGCAGCTCCGAGTCGAGCGAGAGCTTGCGGGCCACGAAGTCCAGGATCAGAGGATGAGCGGCGGCATCGGCGAGCACGCCCTTGAGCACGCCCACCGGCATGCCCAACAGGTTCTGCTCCGCGGACTGGGCGATTTCCGGGTCGGGATCCCGGGTCAGGAAATAGAGCGCGTCCACCAGGTCCTTGGGCGGCACCGGCAGGGTGCCCCGCGCGGCCAGGAGCTTGGCCTCGCGCGGGATTTCCGCCCCCACAAAGCGCAGGATCGCGGGTGAGGGCGAGAAGCTCTGCCGGCTGAGGGGGCTCATGTCGGTTAAGGCTCGCGGACGATAACGGGTCGAAAGCCGGCTTGGCGCAGCCGGGACAGGGTTTCTTGCGCCGCGGACTGGGAGGGGAAATGTCCCACGCGCAGTTGCTGCAAGGTCATGGTCCGGTTCGAGCTCGAGATCGAAGCCTTGCCCAGGCCGGCGCGCTCGATCTTGGCCTTGGCCCGGTCCGCATCGTTGCGGTTGCCGTAACTGTAAGCGATCACCTTGGAGCCGGCGCCGTCCGGCTCCAGCCGGGGCGCAAAGTTCATGTCCGTTAACTTTTTCGCCAGGTCGTCGGCTTTGGCCTTGTCCAGCGCTTTGCCCACCGCCACGTCATAGAGATGGACCTTCTGGTCCCTGGGCACAAAGTTGTAGTCCGTCAATCCCAGTTCCTTGAGCTTGTTGACCGGCTCGACCTGGCTTTCGGCCAGGGCATACGCGCCGACCTGGATGCGGTAGGGCCCGCGGCCGGCCAGGGCCACTTTCGGCGGCGGGGCTGGCGGCGGGCCGGGCGCCTTCTTGACTTCCGGCTGCTTGGCCGCGGATTCTTTGCCCGCGGCCGGAGGCTTTGGGGCAGGCTTGCCCTTGGCTGCGGCCTGGGGTTTCTCCGGCTTTGCCGCAGGCTCGGCCGGAGCCGGGGCCGCCTCGCCTTTCTTTTTCTTTTCCGGTTTGGAGGGAGCCGCGGCCTGGCCTTCAGCCGGGGTCGTGCCTGGTGGCGCCGAAGGAGTCTTGGCTTCGGCCTTTTCCGCGGCCGGTGGCGGCGCCGGAGTTTCCTGGGTTGGCGCGGGCTGGGGCTGGGGCGGAGGCGGCGTGGTCGCGGCTAATTCCTCTTTCGGGCTGAAGAACATGGTGTAAGCAAAAAAGGAGCCGGCGCCGACGACGGCGACGATCAGGACGGCAATGAGGACCAGCAGGAGCTTGTTGGAGAACAAGCCGCCGGCCTTTTTTTCCGGTTCGGGTTCCAGGTCGCTGATTTCCAGTTGCGGGGGTTGCTCGGATGCTTCTGGAGGGAAGGGTTTGTCCCGGTCCACGGGCAAGCGCGTGTCCGAAGGCGCTGCCTTGGCGCCCTTGACCGGCGCGGTGGCTGTGGGCCGGGTGGGCTCGGTGGAAGGTTGGAAGAAATCGTCCAAAGAGGCTTCGGGTTCCAGTCCCTCGCCTTCCAAGGAAAATTCATCCGGCATGGTCATTCCTCCTTGCTCTCTCAACCCCGGATTCCGCTTCCGCGCCACTGGCCGCCTGGAAAGGTCATTTGCGTCCGTCGCAGAGGCGCCTCTGGGTAGAAGATGCCTCGACCGCGGGCAAAACCCTCCTCCCGCGCCACAAGCCCCTCCTCTCTTAAACAATAAATTTTACAATTTTTTGCTGGAGAGGTCAAGCCATTTTTTATGCTTGCCCCGTGAGGTCTCAAAGGATATTCTATTCATTTCAGAAAGCAGACCGCTCCGACTGGACGCCGGTGCCGAGGAAAGCATCCTCGCCGCGTAAAGGAAAGAGGGGACCAAGCCACTAATCGTCAGGCGGGTCCGGTTTTGGCTTTTCCGGGCTCGCGGTTGCGGCGATAGACGATACGCAGGCCGTCCAGGGTCAGGTGCTCGTCCACCACCTCGATCGCCGGGCACTCCCGGGCGATCAATTCCACCAGGCCACCGGTGGCGATCACCTTGGGCACGGGTTCCTGGGGATAGCTCTCCTGGATCTCCGCCTTGAGCCCCCGGATCAGGGCGTCCACCAGGCCGGCATAGCCGAGCACGATCCCGGCTTGCATGGCGGTAATGGTGTTCTTGCCCAGGATCGTCCGGGGCCGGACCAGTTCCACCCGGGGCAGCTTGGAGGCGTGCTGGAACAGCGCTTCCGCCGAGATCATCAGGCCCGGCGAGATGACACCGCCCTCGAAGGCGCCCGAGCTGGAGACAAAGTCAAAGGTGGTGGCGGTCCCGAAGTCAATGACGATCAAGGCGGTCTGGTATTTTTCGTAGCCGGCGACGGCGTTGACGATGCGGTCGGCGCCCACTTCCCGGGGGTTGTCGAGATGGATGGTCATCCCGGTCTTGATCCCGGGCTCCACCACCAGGGGCTCGATTCCGAAATACTTGCGGGCCAGGCCGGCGAGCGGATAGAGCAGGGGCGGGACCACGCTGGCAATGACGATGCCGCGGATCTGCTCGCGCCGCACCTGGCTGAAGACCAAAAGCTCCTGGAAGAGGATCCCGAACTCGTCGGTGGTCTTGCCCACGTCGGTGCCCAGGCGCCAGTGCTCGAGCAGGGTCTCGTGGTCAAAGATCCCGATCGCGATATTGCTGTTGCCCACGTCAATGACCAGTAACATCTTCGGCCTCAGCCTCCCTGTTCCCGGAGATACTGCACATCTCCGGCCACAATCCGGCGCTCGATCCCGGCCATGGAATCCCACACCCGGAGCGCGCCGTCCTGGTCCAGCCCCAGGGCCCGGCCCGAGATCGTCTCCCGCCCCAGGCCCACGGTCACCTCCTGCCCCTCGAGCGCGGCCCAGCGGTGCCAGGCGGAAAGCAGCTCGGAAAAGCGGCCGGCCAAGAGCGCCTGGTAGCGGCTCTCCAGCCCCGCCAGGAGATCCCGGGCAAAGACGGCCCGGTCCACCGGCCGATGAAGCTCCTGGCGGACCGAGCCGGCCAGGGGGCGCAGCTCCTCCGGCAGGTCTTCCGCCTCCAGGTTGAGGTTTATTCCCAGGCCCAGAATGATGTAATTTATCTTACCTTTTTCCGCCCGGAGCTCGGCCAGGATGCCGCAGAGCTTGCGGCCCCGGACCAGGACATCGTTGGGCCACTTGATCCTCGGCTGAAGCCCGTAATCCCGGGCCAGGGTCTCGGCCACCGCCACCCCGGCCAGGAGCGTGATCCGGAAGGCCTGCTCCGCCGGCAACCCGGGCCGGAGCAGGACCGAAGCCAGCAGGTCCTTCCCGCGCGGCGATTCCCAGCGCCGCTGCAGCCGGCCCCGGCCCCGGGTTTGCGACTCGGCCAGGATCACCACTCCTTCCGGGGCGCCGGCCTCGGCCCGGCGCTTAAGCTCGTCGTTGGTGGACCCGACCTCCGGGAGCACGATCACCGTGTGTCCCAGCCGGCCGCCGGGCCGGCGGATCGCTTCGGCCGAGAGGCGGTTATCCTCTTTGCCAGGGCTCGATTTCAAGACTGATATCCACCGCCGGGGCGGAATGGGTGAGCGCGCCCACGGAGATCAGGTCCACCCCGGTCCGGGCCACCCGGGCGACGTTGCCGAGCGTGACGCCGCCGGAGGCCTCGAGCACGGCCCGGCCCCTGACCCGGTTCACGGCCCGGCGCATCTTCTCCAGGCTCATGTTGTCCAGCAGAATGATATCCGCGCCTGCGGCCAGGGCCTGGTCCAATTGGTCCAGGTCCTCGACCTCCACCTCCACCCGGATGCGCTTGCCGGCCGCGGCCCGGGCCTTCCGCACCGCCTCGCCAATGCTCCCGGTCAGGGCCAGGTGGTTGTCCTTGATCAGGATGCCGTCGCCAAGCCCGAGCCGGTGGGGGACGCCGCCTCCGACCATCACCGCATATTTTTCCAGCCGCATCAGGCCCGGGTGGGTCTTGCGGGTGGCCGCGATCCGGGCCTGGGTGCCCTGGACCGCCTGGACAAACCTCGCGGTGAGGGTGGCGATGCCGGAGAGCTGCTGCAGGTAATTGAGCGCGGTCCGCTCGGCCACGAGCAGGGGCCGGGCCCGGCCGGAGAGAAGGGCCAGGCACTCTTCGGCCTTGACCTTGCGGCCGTCTCGAGCCGCGGCCTGAATGCGGAGTTCGGGGTCCAGGAGGGTAAACACCTTTTTGGCGATCGGCCATCCGGCCAGGATGAAATCGGACTTGGCGATCAGCTTGGCCTGGGCCAGGCAATCTTCCGGCACCAGGGCCAGGCTGGTGCGGTCGCCCCGACCCAGGTCTTCGAGAAGGGCCTGGACCATGACCGGCTCGGCCGCCGCCAGCAGCCCCTGCAGGGAAAATTTCTTCACGTTGATAACAGTTTAGCCTGGCCGCAGGGGATCGTCAATCTCCGGCCAGAGGCATAAAAAAGGGGCCGCCCGAGCGACCCCTGATGGGATGAAGTCGAAGGTTACAAGGTTATTGGGCCGGTTTCGTTGCCGGAGCGGGGGCCGGCGCCGGGGCGGCGGGAGCTTGCTGGCGCATTTCTTCGCGCGCCTTTTCCTCGTAAGGCTGCAGCTCCTTGGACAGCTCCATCTGCCGCTCCCGGTTCTGCTTGAATTTTTCCTGGATTTCGGGGTGAGCCTTCATATACTCGTTGTTGGCCTTTTGCATTTCCTGATCCTGCATGGCATTGCGCAGGTCAATGTAGTTGATGCCGTATTTATCCATCACCGCGCGCTGGGCTTGCGCGGTATCGTTGTTGACAGTCATCAACTCCTTGCGCGCTTCCTCGGTATAGCTGCCGTATTGCTTGAGGATATCCAGCCGCTTCTTCTGGAAGTCGAGCGAGATCTCCTGCCGCTCGAACATCAGGTTATAGAACTCTTCCGGGGTGAGCTTCTTGCCCGTGCCCTCCTGGGGCGGCACGGTCGGCTGGGGTGCCGGAGTGGTCGCCACCGCCGGAGCCGTGGCGCCGGCCTGGGTCTCCGGCTGCTGGGCCTCGGGCCCGGCTGGTTTTCCGCACTTGCTGCAGGAAACGATCATGCCGGAAAACAGCACGAATAAAGCCAGACTGATAAAAAGTTTGCTCGCCTGATTCATGGGTTTGACTCCTTCCTCGGGTTGAGGGTATCCACTCCCTCGATTAGACCGATAATCCTATCACAAGGTTCCCGCTCAGTCAAATTTTTTAAGGGGGAGGCATGGAGCGACCCTTTCCCCCCTTTTTTCCGGCCGGGGAGGCCCCGCGTAACTCGGCGATGGTCTTCCGATAATCCGGGCTGGTAAAAACCGTGTTCCCGGCCACCAGGATATCCGCCCCGGCCTGGACAATGGCCGGCGCATTTTTCACCGTGACCCCGCCATCCACCTCGATCTGGGTGGGCAGACCCAATTCGGTAATCCAGTGGCGAAGCTCGCGGATCTTCTCCAAGGTGCTCTCAATAAAGCTCTGGCCGCCGAACCCGGGGTTCACCGACATGACCAGGACCAGGTCCACGTCGGGCAGGATCACGTCCAGGGTGGAGAGAGAGGTGGCCGGGTTGAGCGAGACCGCGGCGCTGATCCGGCGGCCCAGCCCCTCGCCCAGCTCCCGGATCTGGTGCGCCACCCGATGCAGGTGCACGCAGGCTTCCACGTGCACGGTCAAGATGTCCGCCCCGGCTTCGGCAAACGCCCGGAGGCAGCGCTCCGGCGACTCGATCATCAGGTGCACGTCCAGCGGCAAGCGGGTGGCCTGGCGCACCGCCTTGACCACCATCGGCCCGATGGTCAGGTTGGGCACGAAATGCCCGTCCATGATGTCCAGGTGGATCCAGTCCGCCCCGGCCTCGGTCACCGCCGCCACTTCCTCGGCCAACCGCCCAAAATCGGCCGAGAGAATAGAGGGCGCGATTTTAATCGGGTGCTTGGTCATACTTTTCCCCTGATAGAAATAGGGCTTCACTTTACCCTGCCCAAGTCGGAGTGTCAAGGAAGAACCCGGCTGCGAATTTTTTCCGGCTCCTTGAATTTGGCCGGGCGGGTATGCTAGAACTATCAGGGATGGCCGGGGCAAGAGAGGAGGGCGAAAGATGAAGAAGGTAAAAGTGGGCCTGTGCGGGACCGGGTTTGTCGGGCACCTGCATGCCCATGCCCTGAGCCGGTGCCCGCAGGCGGAGATTACCGCCGTCTATTCCCGTAATGCGGGCAGCGGAAAAAAGTTTGCGAAAGCGTTCGGCCGGCCCGAGGTGTTCACCGACTTCGACCGGATGCTCAAGCGCGCGGAATTAGACCTGATCACGCTCGGCATCCCCAATGACCTGCACGCCTCCTTCACGGTCAAGGCGGCCCGGGCGGGCAAGCACGTGTTCGTGGAGAAGCCGCTGTGCCTGACCCTGGACGAGGCCGACCGGATGATCGCCGCGTGCAAAAAAGCCGGGGTCAAACTGTTTTACGGGGAGAACCTGTGCTTTGCGCCCAAGTATGTGCGGGCGCGGGAGCTGGTGAAGGAGGGCGCGCTGGGCAAGGTCTTCCTGGTCAAGCAGCGCGAGAGCCATTTCGGGCCGCACGCGGCGTGGTTCTGGGACGTGCGCCGCTCGGGCGGGGGCGCGTTCATGGACATGGGCTGCCACGGCCTCGAGTTCGCCCGCTGGCTGTTGGGCAAGCCCCGGATCAAGCGGGTGTTCGCGAGCTTAGGCCGGTTCTATCACCGGAAGAAGACCAGGGGCGAAGACGACTCGGTGGCGATCGTGGAGTTCGAAGGCGGGGCGCGGGCGGTGCTGGAGAACTCCTGGGCGCTGCGGGGCGGGCTGGACGACCGGGCCGAGATCATCGGCACCCTGGGCGTCACTTACGCGGACCTGGTTTACGGCTCCGCGCTCCGCACCTACAGCCGGCCCGGCTACGGCTACGCGGCGGAAAAGGCGCCGGACACCAAGGGCTGGAGCTTTACCATCTACCAGGAGCACGAGATGTATGGCTACCCGGCGGAGTTTGCCTGCGTGGTGGACTGCATCCAGAAGGAGCGCCAGCCGATCGAAACCGGCGAAGACGGCCGGCACGTGCTGGAGGCGCTGTTCGCGGGCTATGCCTCGGCGCGGCTCGGCCGCTGGGTCAACCTGCCCTTTAAACCGCCCAAGGGCAAGAAGCCCTATCAGCTTTGGCTGGGCCGATGAAGGCGGGAAGGGCTACTCATTTTAGATTTTAGATTTTGGATTAGCGGTCGGATTTCAATCTAAAATCGAAAATCAAAAATCCAAAATTCTTACGGATAAGCGAGAAGTGCGATGAAGCTGGCCATGTCTTCCTGGTCGTATCACTGGGCCCTCTCCAAGGGCGAGATGAGCCAGATGGACTGGCTCGAGCTTTGCGGCGAGTTGGGCCTCAACGGGGTCGAGCTCCTCGACATCCACTTCCCCTCCCTTTCCCGGCGCTATCTCCAGAGCGTCTGCAAGGCCTGCCGCCGGCTTCACCTGGAGGTGGCCGCGGCCTCGGTCAGCAACGACTTCGGGCTCCCGGAAAAGAGCCAGCGCGCGGCCAACCGCAAGAAGGTCTCGCAATGGATCGGCCTGGCCCAGGAGCTGGGCGCGCCGGTGCTCCGGGTCTTCTCCGGCTGGCCGGGCGTGGGCAACCCCTTGCTCTACGAGCGCGAGCGGGGGCGGCTGTGGCCGGAGATGGTCGGCCACCTCCAAGCGCTGGCCCAGGAAGCGAAAAAGGCCGGGATCGTGCTCGCCCTGGAAAACCACAACCACAACGGCTTCACCCGGACCGCGGACGACATCCTCCAGATCCTGCGGGAGGTCAACTCCGAGCACCTGAAAGTGACGCTCGACACCGGCGATTACCTGGTGGACACGCCCGAGTTGAACGGTTACCCGGCCCTGGAGCGGGTGGCCTATCACGCCGCGCTCGTTCATGCTAAATTGTATGAGGTGGACGAGATGGGCAAGGACTTGAAACAGGACTACGAGCGGATCTTCGACATCCTGACCGCGGCCGGCTACGACGGCTTCCTCTCCATGGAATACGAAGGCCCGGCCAACGAGGAGGCGGTGCCGCTGGCCGCGGGCTTTTTGATGGGGGAACTCAAGCGCCGGGGATTGCGGGGATAGCGGCGGCCGTGCACGGCGGAACGGCTTTGGGGCTGGCGGAGATGAACCAGCGGAAAATCCAAAACTAGAAATTTTGCGTGGGCGCCCCTAAGTTGGAAAGCCTTACTTGAGGTCGAAATCCAAGGAAGAGAGGATCGCGAAGATGAGAACGATTGGGGGATGGATCGTTGTCATTCTATTCGCCATGGTCATGCCAGGGCCGGCTATGGGCCGCGGCCCGGAGGCCCAGGCCTTGCACTACAACGAACGGGGAGTCGCCGCCTCCCGGGAGAAAAACTGCGAAAAGGCCATCAAGCAATACACCCGTGCGATTGAGTTGCAACCCACTTCCGCCGTCTATTATACCAACCGGGCGCACGCTTATTACCAGCTCGGTGATTATGACTTGGCGATAGCCGACTGCAACCGGGCCTTGGAAATTGATCCCAATTACTCTCGGGCCTACAATGAGCGCGGGGTTTCCTATGTCGCCAAAGGCCAATCGGACCGGGCCTTCGAGGATTACACCCGGGCGATTGAAGTGAACCCCAAGTTTGCAATAGCCTACAGCAACCGATCCGATGTTTATTGGGAGAATAAAGACTACGACCGGGCCATCCAAGATTTGACCCGAGCGCTAGAGCTAGCCCCCAATAACGCCCTGGCTTATAGCAAGCGCTGCCGAGCCTATCACGACAAAGGAGAAGACGGCCTGGCCCGCAAGGATTGCTCCAAGTCCCTCAGCCTCGACCCTTATTATCCCCCCGCCTACTGCAACAGGGCGGATATCTATCACGCAAAGGGCCAGTATGACCTCGCGATCCAGGACTACAGTCGGGCGATAGAGCTTAATCCCAAGCTCGTCCGTCCCTGGGTCAGCCGCTGCAGTTCTTACCATGCTAAAGGAGAGTATGACCGCGCCCTCCGGGACTGCAATCAGGCCTTGAAACTCGATCCCAAGTTGGTCACGGCTTACAACCGGCGGGGGCGCGCGGAACATGAGCAGGGCAAATATGACCTGGCGGTGGAGGATTTTACTCAAGCCCTGGCGTTAGATCCCAATTATCTTTACGCCTACGATAACCGCGGCTGGACTTACCTTTATACCAAAGATTACGAATTGGCCCTCAAAGATTTCAACCGGGTTTTGGAGTTAAACCCCGAGTGGGTCAGTGCTTACAAGAACCGGGGTTACACTTACCTTTATCAAGGAGAGCTGGATCTGGCCCTGGCCGATTTTACTCGCACCTTGGAGCTGGACTCCAGTTTCACTTCAGCTAATTACGGCCGGGCGCAGGTTTACGACGCCAAGGGCGAGCCCGGGCAGGCGGTTTCAGACTACAGCCGGGTTTTGGAGATCGAGACGAAAAACGTCCAAGCTTTCTACCGCCGGGGGCAAGCCTATCAGGCGTTGGGAAACTTTGAGGCGGCGCGCAAAGATTTCAGCCGGGTGCTGGAACTCAACCCCCGGCATGCGGCCGCTCAGTATGAGCGGGGCCAGACGGCTCTGGCCCTGGGTGATGCAGAGGCCGCGATCCGGGATTTTTCGCGCGCCGCGCAGCTGGCGCCCCAATCCTCCCTGGTCTATTTGGAGCGAGGCAAGGTTTATTCCCGCCAAGGCGATTACGACCGCGCCCTGAAGAACCTCGATCGGGCCATCTCGCTCAATCCCTCGGATGCCAACTTGTATTACGAACGAGGTTCCCTTTATAACCAGCAGGGCCAGCGCGAGCGAGCAATTCAGGACCTGACCCGGGCGATCCAGGCCAAGCCGGAGGAAGCGCTTTATTACAACGAGCGGGGTCTAGCCTATTATTATTTGCGAAATTATCCCAGCGCCGCCCAGGACTTTTCCCGCGCCCTGAAACTGGACCCGAAAGATAGCACCGCCTCTAACAACCGCGGCTTTTGTTATCTAGACCAAAATCAGCCGGACCTGGCCTTGCAAGATTTCAACCGCGCCCTAAAGCTGGACCCGGAAAGTATGGCCTCGCTGCACGGCCGCGGGCTGGTCTATCTTTCCATGGAGGATTACGAACACGCCCTCCAGGATTTTAACCGCGCAATCGAGTTGAACCCGGAAGATGGTTATGCCTTTTCCCGACGCGGACTGGCCCAGATGGGGAAAGGGGATCTGGACCTAGCAGTGAAAGATTTTTCCCAGGCCATCGAACTTGATCCCCAGGACCTGGAAGCTTATTTGCAGCGGGCTAGGGCTTATGTTTTCAAGGGAAAATATTTTTTCGCCATCCGGGATTACAACCGAATCTTGGAGCAAGATCCAAAACATGTGGTGGTCCTTTTCGAACGAGGCAGTGCTTATATCTCCCAAGGGGATTACGAGCGGGCGATCCAGGATCTGAATACTCTCCTGAAAATGCAACCCCAGCACGTGATGGCCTATAACGAGCGCGGCTACATTTACGATGTCACCGGCCGCTACGACCTGGGCATCCAGGACTTCAACCGGGCCCTGGAGCTTGACCCGCAAAATCCGATCGTTTTAAACAACCGCGCTTTTGCCCATCAAGCCCGGGGCAACGTCGCAGGTGCGATCCAGGACTACCAGCGTTCCATCGAGGTGGCGCCCGACCGGCCAGCAGCCTATGTCAACCTCGCCTGGATCTACGCGGCCCACAGCCAATCCCAATTTCGCAACGGCCAAAAAGCAGTGAACCTGGCAACCAAGGCTGGCGAGCTGACCCAGTGGCAATTCCCGGACGCCCTTTCTGCCTTGGCCGCCGCCTGGGCCGAAGTGGGCGATTTTCAGAAAGCTGTCCAGTATGAGCAAAAAGCCATCGAACTAGGCGATTCTCTTCAAGCCAAAGAAGCCGGTCGGGACCGGCTGAAGCTCTACTCGGCCGGCCAGCCTTACCGGAAACCTTAACCAGGCAGTTCATTCCGGATGGCTCGAGCGTTTTAAGGGCGGCTTATCAGACTGGGGATTTTTCCCCAATTGACAGCCTCGCCCGGCTCTGGCACAATACGCGGGTCATGAGTCGCATCACGGATAAGTTCGCCGCCTTGAAAAAACAGGGCCGGGCCGGGCTGGTCACTTACATCACCGCCGGGGACCCGGACCTCGCCGTCACCGAGCGCCTGATCCATTGCCTGGAAGAGGCCGGGACCGATATCCTGGAGCTGGGCGTCCCCTTCTCCGACCCGATGGCCGACGGGCCCACCATCCAGGCGGCTTCGGACCGGGCGCTCCGGAACCCGTTCTCGCTGGACGCGATCTTCAGCTTGGTCGAGCGGGTGCGCCGGCAGAGCCAGCTCCCCATCCTGCTTTTTGGTTACTACAACCCGGTTTTCCGCTACGGGGAGGAGCGGTTCGTGAGCGTGGCGCAGGAGAGCGGGGTGGACGGGGTGTTGGTGGTGGACTTGCCGCCGGAGGAAGGGGAGGGTCTGGGCCGGCAGTGCGCCAGGGCGGGCCTGGACCTGATTTACTGCCTGGCGCCGACCAGCACGGAGGAGCGGATCAAGATCGTGACCCGCGCCGGCACCGGCTTTGTCTATTATGTTTCCGTGACCGGCGTGACCGGGGCGCGGAGCGAATTGAGCCGGACGATCGGGCGTGACGTGGCCCGGATCAAAAAGCAGACCGATCTGCCGGTGGCCGTGGGCTTCGGGATCTCGACTCCGGACCAGGCGCGGGAAGTGGCCCGCCACGCCGAGGGCGTGGTGGTGGGTTCGGCCCTGGTCAAGGTCATCGAGAAATACGGCCGCTCGCCCGAGCTTTTGGACCAGGTGCGCGAGTTCGTGTCCGGTTTAAAACAAGGCATCGCGAGCGCCCGGGAATAATTTTCGCCGATCCGGCAATAGCTCAGCCCTTTTCCTTTTTCAAACATTTTCGCGTCGTCAATACCTGCTGGTTTGAAACCCAAGCTTTGCTCAAAAAGGAGGACAGGATGAAAGCGAGAATCGCGCTGCTCGTGCTCCTGGCTCTCGGCCTCAGCGGGCAGGTCTTTACCCCGCCGGCCAAAGAGGGCAGCCCGGCTCCGAATATCCAGATTCTTCGTCCCCAAGACACGCTCAAAGGATTGCGAGAAGTGTGCGTGCAAGTGGAGGAGGTTGAACATTCGTTTGAGAAACTTGGCGTCACCCGCCGAAAAATCAAGAGCGAGGTTAAGCGCCAGCTTGAGGAGGCCGGAATCCGGGTGGCGGACGCGGTGGATTGTCTTCAACCTCCCTTCTTGCCCTACGTCCGGATCGTCCTGATGGGGCTTCCCGTCGAGCCTTCCTTGTTCGCCGCTTTTCTGAGCCTGGATCTGCGGGAACCGGTTACCTTGACCCGAAAGTCGGCCGAACGCGGAGTGGCGTTCGCCTCGGTGTGGGAGAAAAACATGCTGTTGGTCTTGAGCCCGGACAAAGTGCCCACCCTGCGGACCAAGGTAGGAGAGCTGTTGGACAACTTTCTCGACGACTACCGCAAAGCCAACCCTTCCCAGCGAAGAAAGCGACTTTCTCCATCCGGCCCGGATAATCCCTAGGCCGGAACCGTTGTTAAGTTCCTTGCGCCCACAACTCGGCCAGGAACTCGTCCCATTGGGTGTCGCGGGCCAGTTGCAAATTGGAATAGTGGTCGGCCGGGTCAAAGGGGTTGGCGATGGCCCGGAGGTATTCCGGGCCGCGGGCGGGAAAGAGGATGAGGACGCCGTGATGCCGATGGTCGTTCTGAAACTTCTTTGCGGCCGCCACGGCGCCTTCCACCGCCTGCTTGACTTCCAGGCAAGCGCTCTCGATCTCCAGCCCGAGAGCTTGACGCTTAAGTTGCTCGCAAAAATCCACCAGGTCCACGTATTCGGGGGAAAGGGTGTATTCCCGCGCCTGCTCTCTGGCCTGAAGAATGACGGGCCTGCTTCCGGGAAGTTCTTGGAGCAAGGCCCGGGCCAGGCGGTCCAGGGCCGGCGCCACTTTCAGGACCGCGGGCCCGGAAAAAGCGAACTGGGTGGGAAGCCAGAGTTGGGGCATAAGCGGTTTGCCCTTACGGTAGCCCGGGCTTTTCGGATTGATCGAATAGGTGAGGGGAGTGAGCTGGTTCCAGGCCAGGGCCGGGGTGAGGACCGGCGTAGCAGCCACCAGCCGCTCCGCCACCTCCTCGGGTGTCGCTTCGGAATGCCGGGACAGCCAGCGCACCATGCGCACGGCGCGGGTGACCAGCTCGTAAAAATCAATCGTATCCTCGTTACCCACCACGAACCGGGCGTCCTGGCCGTAGCGATACAGGCTTTCCAGCATGGTGATGCTGCACGCCTCGAACCAGATTACGTCTATCTGGACGCCGGCGGCCTTGACTTGGTCCATGGCCTGGCCGTGCTCGGCCAGGGTCAGGATGTCCATACCCAAGGGGCCCGGGCTCCGCTCGTCGGTGTTGTAACCCACCCAGCCGTAGTGGTGGCACAGCCCCAGCAAATAATGGCGGGCCGGATAGCGTCGGGCCACCCAGAGGATGAACCGGGCCATGGTGGCCGGGTCGCCGTAATTGACTTCCCGGGTGTCCGAGGGGATGACCTCGCCCTGGTCATCAATCACCACCCGTCGGCTAAGCTCGATGATCTTGGAATCTCCGGTCCGGGTGCCGTCGTAGAGCATGACCACCGGCACCTGCGGCCGCATCAGCGCGGCGCCGCCGGCCAGGAGGTTGTCGGTGAGGCCCCAGAGGTCGGTGGGGAAAGCCCCGAACTGGACATTGTCCACCCCGAAATAAAGGATCACGGTCCAGGGATAAGGTTCCGGGGGCGGAGGTTCGAGGGCAGTGGGCCGAAAGGAACAGGAGGCCAAACCCAGCAAAAGGGAAAAGATGAGCGAGCGCTTCAAGGTCTTTATTCCAAGCGGATGATCTCGCCGCGGACCTTGTTTTCCAGGTGGAGGATGCCGATGGAGAGATAAGGCGCGAAGCGGCGGTCGGTGGGCGTGCCGGGGTTGAAGAGCAGCACTTTTCCGGACTTTTCAATCTCGGCCCGGTGGGAATGGCCGAAGATAATGACCTCCACCGATTCGTCGAAGCATTCCTTGACTCGCTCGGAGAGCCCGTGGGGCGAGCCCCAGCCGTGGACCAGGCCGATCCGGCTGCCCTCGACCTCGACCACGTCTTTCTCGGGGTAGCGGGTGCGGACCGCGTGCGAGTCCATGTTGCCGAACACCCCTTTCACCGGCGCGAAGGTTTGGAGCATCTCGAAGACAATGAGGTCCACCGCGTCGCCGGCGTGGAGGATGAGTTTCACGTCCTGGAAATGGGGTTTGAGGACCCGGTGCAACTCTTCCAACGTCTTGTCGGTGGTATAAATCAGTTTCGAGGCGATCTTGCGGGCGGACAGGCCCGGCCCGGTCAGGTGGGTGTCGGAAATCACGCCGATCTTCATGGCCGCGAGTATAGCACAATACTTGCCAGGTTCTCACGCCTCGGCGCCGGCCGGGTTTACGCTTCCTCTTCGCCCGCACCCGGATCGGATTCCTCGGGTCCGGTCGGAGCCCGGGCCATTCCGGCCCGGGCCAGAGTGAGCACGTCAATGTTCGCGGCCTTGGCCCGTCTGAGCGTGCGGGCGCACTCTCGGGCGGTGGCGCCGGTGGTGAGGATGTCGTCCACCAGGAGCACCCGCCGGCCGGCGATCGCTTTCGGCGCTTGCAGAGAAAATGCGCCCTTGACGTTCTGCTCGCGCTGGCGCCGGCTGAGGCCATACTGAGGAGGCGTGTCGCGGACGCGCACGAGGTTGTGGTGGTCCAGGCGAAGATGGTGGTGGCGCGTCAAGGGCAAGGCAATCAGGATCGCCTGGTTGAAGCCGCGCTGGCGCAGGCGTTTGCGATGGAGAGGAACCGGAATGATGAGGTCGTAGGCGGCGCCGCTCATCTCGGCGATGAAGGCCTGCTCGAGCAACACGGCCAGGCGGCGGTCCAGGGCGAAGTGGTTGGAGAACTTCAGCCGCTTGATGCCTTCGGCCAGCGCGCCTTGATACAGCCCGTAGGCGCGGGCGCGGGCGAAAGGAGGTTTGCGCCGGGAACAATTTCCGCACAGGTGATCGCCGGTATCCGGCGCGACAAAAGGCTCGCCGCACTTGGGGCAGCGGGGAGGGCCGAGAGGAATCAGGCTGGCTTCGCATGGGGCGCAGAAGCGGGCGTCGGCCTTTTCCAGGGGCGTCTGGCAAAGCGGGCAGAGCCCCGGATAAACGGAGGCGGCAAGCGAAGCAAGAAGGCGGCGGAAGAAATTGGTGTCAGACACTGACTTATGACTTAACCGCGACCATGCTCAGGCCCCGAATTTTTCCAGCTTGAGCGCATGGGCGAGCGCGAGCGGCATCAGCGAGGTTGAGGGCAGGCGGCCGAGTCCGCCGCGGGCGCAGGCGCGCTCGGTGAACTCGGTGACCTCGTCCGGCCGGGCGGTCCGGCTCCAGATCAGGGCCGGCAGCGGGTGCCAGGAGTGGCTCTTGAGCCCGGCCGGGGTGGAGTGATCGCCGGTGACCACCAGCACCTCGGGCTGGAGCGCGACCAGCCGGGGGATCAGCCCGTCCACCGCCTCGATCACCTCCCTCTTCCTCGCCCAGTCGCCGTCCTCCCCGGCGCTGTCCGTCTTCTTGACGTGGACGTAGAAGAAGGTGAATTCCTGGAACCGGGCCTCGAGCACGTCCAGCAGGTGGGGCAGCTTTTCGCCCACCGGCAGGATCTCCATGCCCAGCATGCGGGCCAGGCCCTTGTACATGGGGTATTGGGCGATGGCCGCGGCCTTGAGTTTATACAATTCCGCAAAGCCGGGGTAGCGGTGGAAGGCGGCGAAGCCCCGGAGCAGGAGGAAGTTGGCCGGGTGGTGCGGGCCCAGGACCCGGCGGGCCTGGTCCAGGAAGCGGTTGGTGATCTCGACGGTCTTCTTCGAAGGCTCGTCGCCCGGGCTGAGCGCGTTCGGCTTCCGGCCCTCGAGCTGGGGGTCGGTGTCGTTGA
>MGQK01000107.1:25688-32163 GCA_001797815.1 Deltaproteobacteria bacterium RBG_13_61_14
CACCAGGGCGGCGCGGTGCTCCTTGACCGGCCGCACGAAAATCCGCGCGCCCGGGACCTGGATCTTATCCAGCTCCGCGGCCAGGGTCCGGCATTTCTCGGTGGAGATGCGGCCGGCGCGCCGGTCGGTGATCACGCCGTCCTGGTCCACCGTGCAGAAGTTGATGCGGATGGCCACGTCGCCATGCTCGAGTGGGAAATCAATGCCCAGCGCCTCCAGCACGCCCCGGCCGATGTTGTAGCGGACCGGGTCGTAGCCGAACAGGGCCAGGTGGGACGGGCCTGAGCCGGGGGTGATGCCCGGCGCAATGGGGTCGAGAAGTCCGGTCACGCCTTCCGTTGCCAACCGGTCGAGGTGAGGCCGGTGCGCGAGTTCGAGCTCGGTCTTGCCCTGGCCGGTCACCGGGATGCCGCCCAGGCCGTCCAGAATCAAGAAGACAATGCGCGAAGCGTTTTCCCGGGCAAGTTCGCGGATCAGTTCCAGTTGGTCCATCATCGGCCTCCGACTACGCCATCTGAGGTAGGGGCGCGATTTATCGCGCCCATTTCCGGCTGTCGGTTGAGGGCGCAATGAATTGCGCCCCTACGGTTTGTCCCCACTTGACCCTAAACTGTTTTGACGATGGCCGGGTCGAGCCGGGGAAACAGGGTCATGTAGTCCTGGCGTTCCCGCCGGAGCTTGCTTACCATCTCGTCAATCTGCTCCTGGGAGTAGAATTTTTTAAGCTCGAACTCGGCCAGGTCCACGCCCGGCGCGCTCTTCGGCACCTCGTAGCCAAAGGCCGGGTCTTTCCGCCACTCGATGGCGTCGAGGGCGATGGCCCGGATGATCGCGGCCATCTCCGGAATCTGGATGCGGCGCACTTTCTGCTTGACGATCTTGCCCTCCGGGGTCTCCTCCCGGATCTCGCCCACTCCGCCGGTGTTGAGGAGGTAGCACTGGATCTGGCCCTCGTGCGCCTTGATGATCTCGTAAAAGATGTTGCCTTCCTCGGCCTCGTCGCCCACGATGAAGGGGTTGGTGCCCACTTCCCGCACCGACTCGCCCGCGCGCCGCGGGTCCGAGCCCGAGCTCTCGATGCTCTCGCCCAGCATGAAGGCCGCGGCCGCCTGCTCCGGGCTGATCCGGGAAACGATGGGCACCACCGTGTTGCGGCGGGTGATGAAGGCCACGATCAGGCCGTCGAGTTCCTCCGCCGGGGGCAGGTCCACCCCCTCGGACTTGTGGATGCCCAGGTCGTCCCGCTGGATGATGCAGCGGCCGTTGCCGGTCAGGGTCTCGTCCGCGAAGTCCACGTCGCCCTTGTAGTCCACCATCACGTTCTCGAAGAGCGCGTCGGGCCGGGTGGCGGCTTGGTAGAGGATGGGTTGGATCTGGGGGTCGAGGCTGTCGGTCTTGATGTAAAAGCCCTTCTCGGTGCCGAGGATGCCGCCGTCGCGTTGGAGGAAGACCACGTCGTCCTGCAGGATTTCGATGCCCTGGCCGTTGTCTTGCAGGCCGTGGTGGTGGCAGGTGTGGGTGGTCTTGCCGGTGGCGGTCAGCCCGAACAGGAGCATGCCCAGCCGGCGCAGCTTGCCCTTCTTATCCCGGACCTTGATCACCTTGGCCCCGGCGTGCAAGCCCAGCATGCCCCGCTGCTTGGCGTGCCACATGCCCATGCGCAGAAACCCTTTCTTGGCCTCGCCGTAATAGTCGCTGCCCAGGACAAAGGTGATGCCCGCCTCGGGCAGGGCCACGATCTGACGGTCCTTCTCCTGCCACTCCGGGATATAGACCAGCCGGAAATGGGGGTGCCGGCCATTGGTCGGCCGCGGGTCGAACAGGGTCTGGCTGACCATGTGCGCCAGCCGCACCATCTCCTCCCGGTGGACCGACACATACAGCGAGCAACGAGGGCTGAACTCGCTGTTCAAGCCCATGGTCCGCTCCACGCAAATGAAGGGCGCTTTATTCAGGTAGCTCTCCACCTCCGCCAAGGTGCGGGGCAGGTTCTTGAGCAGCTCCTTTTGCCGCGCCGAGGTCCTGGTCTGCAGCACCGCCGGCGAGCCGTAATAGAAGGTAAGCCCGGCGCTCCGGTTCTTGACCGTGGAAACAAAGTTGTAATTGCCGAACTTGGTGCGGGTGCCGTACTGCTCGGCCAGTCGCCGGATCTCCTGGGGCCGCGGGTGCTCGACGTTGGGCTGTCCGTCCAGCCGGTCCACCACCTGGCGGACCGCGGCCAGGTCAATCACGGGCGCCGCCACTGGCGCCTCGGCTGGCTTGGCCTCGGGCTTTTTCTCGCCGAAAGGCTTCAGGTATTCCCGGTTGGTCACGATCTCCCGCACCCGTTTGTGCGTCTCGAGCAGGGGATAGGCGGTGTTCAACTTGTAAGCGGCGACAAACCGGAACAGTTCCTTGTAGAACTCGGACTCGCTCTCGATCCGCTCGGGCGTGCGGATGAGCATGTGCGGGTTGAAGAAGGGATCCGGGTTATGGACCAGCAGGTCGAGGGCCTCGTCCGGGTTGAGGCGCATGTCCACCCACTTGGCCTTGGTGTCGTGGACCAGGAAGAAGGCCACCTTGATCCGGGTGGTGTCCAGGTATTTGGTGGGGCCGCCGATCCAGCGGGGATCGAGCATGACGTAGCCCTGGTGCTTGGGGCAGCGCTTCATGATCTCCTTGAGCCGGGGGTAAACCGTGGCCACGTCGCTCTTGATGAAGTAGCACCGCTCCGAGATATGAGTGGAGATCCGGCCCTTTTCGCCGCCCAGGTGCTCGGCGTAGATCCACTCGTGGGAATGGATCCGGGCCTGCTCCAGGTGGAGGAGCATGAAGGCGTGGGTGGTGCGGCCGGTATCGGGCTGGCCCAGAAAGGCGATGCCTTCGCCGTTGACGTCCACCAAAGCGCCCCGCAGGAAGTGGATGTTCTGGTTGGCTTCGGCCAGGTCCAGGGCCAGCCCCAGGGCCAGCGAGCGGATCTGGCCGTAAAAATCGGCGTTGAAGGCAATCGCGGTCCTGGTCTCGGAATGATACCAGCAGGCCGGTTCGGTGTTCTCCATCCCGGTGACCGCGTAAACCAGGCCGTGGGGCCGGAAGGTGTGGTCTTCCAGGGGCGCCGGCGCCCAGTTCTCCCGCCAGAAGTTGTAAAGGTGGTCGTTGTTGGTCTTGAGCTGGAGCACAATGCCATTGATGTTGGCGTTCCACACGAACACCGACTCGAAGCCCAGATACCGCTCGGCCTCTTCCACCAGGGCGTTCCGTTTCTGCAGGTCCAGGTTGGTCTCCACCGGCAGCAGGCTGTCTCGTTTCATCTTTATTTTTCTCCTTGATCTAAATTCTAAAGTTGTTCATACCCGATATCCATGATCTTGGGTAGGGGCGCGATTAATCGCGCCCCTACGAATCGGATTATGAAAGAAAAGGATGCCTCAGCACAATCGTTTCCTCGCGCTCCGGTCCCACCGAAATCGCGGCCACCGGCACGCCCACCTTCTGTTCGATCCATTTCACGTAGGCCTGGGCCGGTGGCGGCAGGCTCGCAAACGACCGGCAAGCGCGGAGGCTCTCGTCCCAGCCCGGGAGTTCCTCCCAGACCGGCTCGCATTCCGAAAGCGTCTCCAGGTCCGGCGGATAATCCTCCAGCATCCGTCCCCGGTGCCGGTAGCCCACACCGACCCGGATCGGATTAAGCCCGGTGAGCACGTCCAGCTTGGTGATCATCAAATCCGTCAGCCCGTTCACCCGCCGGGCATACCGGAGCCCAAAGGCATCCAGCCAGCCGCAGCGCCGGGGCCGGCCAGTGGTGGCGCCGTATTCGCCGCCGCGCTCGCGCAGCCGCTCGCCGGTCTCGTCCTTGAGCTCGGTGGGGAAGGGCCCGCCGCCGACCCGGGTGGTGTAGGCCTTGCTGATCCCCACCACCTGGTCAATCTGGCGAGGCCCGATCCCGGCGCCGGTGCAGGCCGCGCCGGCCACGGTGTTAGACGAGGTGACAAAGGGGTAGGTGCCGTGGTCAATGTCAAGCATGGTCCCCTGCGCGCCCTCGAACAGCACTTTCCGGCCTTGGCCCAACTCCTCTTCCAGGATGCGGGAGACGTCGCCCGCGTAACCCCCCAGCCGCTGGGCGTAACCCAGGAACTCCGCGGCCACCTCCTCCGCATCCAGCGGCGGCTCCTCCAGCACCTGCTCCAGAAAGGCGTTCTTTTCCGCCACTACCGCCCGGATCCGCTCGGGCAGCCGCTCGGGATCGAGCAAATGGTGGAAGCGAAGTCCGGTGCGGGACATCTTGTCGGCATAGGCCGGACCAATGCCGCGGCCGGTGGTGCCGATCTTGTTCTCGCCCTTGCGGCTTTCGGAGGCCAGGTCGAGCCGGCGGTGATAGGGCATGATCAGGTGGGCCCGAAAAGAAATGACCAGGCGCTTCTCATCGCCAAAATAACCCTTGGCCCGGAGCTCCTCGATCTCCCCGCAGAGCACGGCCGGGTCTATCACCACCCCGTTCCCGATCAGGCAGAGCTTTTTCGGATGGAGGATGCCGGAGGGAATCAGGTGCACGATCACCTGGTCGTCGTCCACCACCAGGGTGTGGCCGGCGTTGTTGCCGCCCTGGAAGCGAACCACCACGTCGGCCTCGCCGGCGAAGTGGTCCACCAGCTTGCCCTTGCCCTCGTCGCCCCACTGGGCGCCTACTAAAACCACCAGCGGCATTTTTTTACCAATTTGTAGCCCACCCTTTCCGAAGGGTGGGCTCCGCTCAATCCAGCTTCACCTGCCGGACCGAAATAATATTCGGCAGCTTGCGCAACTCCTCCAGCACCTCCGGGGGCGCCGGGCTGTCCACGTTGACCATGCACAGCGCCTGCCCGCCCTGCCGGCCCAGCTTGAACTGGCCGATGTTGATCCCGTGCTTGCCCAGGGTGGCACCCAGGTTGCCGATCACGCCCGGCTTATCGTGGTTCCGGATCACGATCACCGACCCTTCGGGCACCGCGTCCAGGATGATCCCGCCCACCCGCACGATCCGGGGGTTCCGTTTGCCGAACAGGGTCCCGGCGATCTCCTGCACCTCTTCATGCTGGCCGTGCACCTTGATGGTAATCAGGCTGGTGAACTCCTGGGTCTCCTCGGTAGTGGTCTCGATCACCTTGATCCCCCGCTGCCGGGCATAGGCCGGCGCGTTCACGTAATTGATGGGAATGTCCAGGTGCGCCTGGATCAACCCCTTGAGCGCGGCGTGGGTGACCGGCCGGGTATCGAACTTGACCACCTCCCCGCTGTATTCCAGGGTGACGTCGTCCAGGCAGGTGAGCATCTGGCCCAGGAGCGAGCCCATCCGCTCGGCCAGGTTGAGGTAGGGCCGGATTTGGATCATCACCTCCCCGCTCACCGAGGGGAAGTTGACCGCGTTGCGGATGGTGCCCCGCACCAGGTAGTCGCTCACCTGCTCGGCAATGGCCAAAGCCACCGAGCTCTGGGCCTCGTCCGTGCTCGCGCCCAGGTGGGGCGTGAAGATCGCGTTCTCGCACCCGAAGAGCGGGCTTTCCCCCGGCGGCTCCTTGGCGAACACGTCCATGGCCGCGGCCGCTACCCGGCCGGAATTCAAGGCCGCGGCCAGGTCCGCCTCGTTTACCAGCTCGCCCCGGGCGCAGTTGATGATGCGCACGCCCGGCTTCATCCTGGCGATGGTCTCGGCCCGGATCAGGTTCTTGGTCTCCTCGGTCTTGGGGAGGTGCAGGGTGAGGTAATCCGAGCGGGCGAAAAGCTCGTCCAGCTCCTTCATCTCCACCCCGATCTTGAGCCCCGCCTCCTTGGTGACAAACGGGTCGTAGGCGATCACGCTCATCTTCAGGCCCAAGGCCCGCTCCGCCACCAGCCGGCCGATGTTGCCCAGGCCCACGATGCCCAGGGTCTTTTCCGCCACCTGGGTGCCCATGAACTTGCTCTTTTCCCACTTGCCGGCGCGGACCGACTGGGTGGCCTGGGGCAAATGGCGGGAAAGCGCCAGGATCATGGCGATGGTGAGCTCGGCCGCGGCGAGAGAGTTCCCGCCCGGCGTGTTCATGACCACAATCCCCCGCTGGGTGGCGGCCGACACGTCCACGTTGTCCACCCCGACGCCGGCCCGGCCGATCACCCGCAGCCGGTCGGCCTGGGCAAGCAGCTCCGCGGTCACTTTGGTGGCCGAGCGGACGATCAGGCCCTCGTATTCGCCGATGACGGCTTGCAACTCCTCCGGCGAGAGACCTTTCTTGGCCTCGACCTCCAGGCCGGGCGCCTGGCGCAGGATTTCCAGGCCCTCGGCCGAAAGCCCGTCGGTAACTAGAACTTTCATTTCTTCTTCCCCCTTCGGGTCTGAGCCTCCCTTCGGGTATGAGCCTCAGGGTCGAATACAGGGTCGAAGACTGCCGGCGCCTGGGCCAGGATCTCGGTGGCCTTGCCCACGCCGGCGCCCATGCTGAACTGATAGCCCATCCCGGCGAGCGTCATCTCCAGGGCGGAG
>MGQK01000107.1:32172-42992 GCA_001797815.1 Deltaproteobacteria bacterium RBG_13_61_14
CGCCCACGGCGGCGCGGGTGGCCTGGGCCAGCCGGCGGTGCTGGGCAAACATGTTTTCCAGGCCCTGGGCCTTGATCCCGGCCAGGACCTCTTGCAGGCCCACCAAAAGCGTTATGGCCGGGGTGTAGGCGGTCTGATCCTTGTCCAGGTTTTTCTTCTCCTTGCTAAAGTTGAAGTAATACTTGGGCAGGTCGGAGTGTTTGCCCGCCTCCCAGGCGCGCGGGCTTAAGCAGGCAAAGGCCAGGCCCGGGGGCAGCATCAGCGCCTTCTGCGAGCCGGTCACGAGCGCGTCCAGGCCCCACTTGTCAAAGGGCAGGGGGAACACGCCCACGCCGGTGATGCCGTCCACGAAGAGGAGTGTATCGCGCTGGCGGGTGATCTCGGAGATTTCCTGAACCGGGTGGACCACGCCGGTGGAGGTCTCGGTGGCCTGGACGAGCACGGCCCGGTAATTCCCTTGGTCCAGCCGCTTTTTCACCTCGGCCGGGTCCACCGCGCTTCCCCAGGGAATCGCGATCTCGTCGTAGGCCACGCCGTAGGCCCGGCAGATTTCGCCCCAGCGCTCGCCGAACTTGCCGGCCTGCACCACCAGGACCCGATCGTCCTTCTTGAGCACGTTGACCACCGCGCCTTCCATCGCGCCGGTGCCGGAGGACGCGAGGATGATCACTTCCTGCTGGGTCTGGAACAGGTATTTAAGGCCCTCGCGGATCTCGTGGAGGATGGCCTTGAAGCCCGGGTGCCGGTGGTGCGGCACCGGCAGCGCCATCTTCATCAGGGTGGCCTCGGCCACCGGGGTGGGGCCGGGAGTCATCAGAATTTGTTTGGGCATGACTTTCTCCGTATATCGTATCCCGTATATCGTATACGGTATAGGTTTAGGGCCGCTTCGATTTCGAGAGCGAGGCGATCTTGAGGCGCAATCCCTGGAGCCGGATAAAGCCGGTCGCGTCCGACTGCTCGTAGCCGCCTTTCCGGTCAAAGCTGACCACGTCCCGGCGGTAAAGGCTCCGCGGCGATTTGCGACCGGTGACCCTGGCGCCTCCCTTGTAGAGCTTGAGCCGGACCGTGCCGGTCACACTCTTCTGGGTCTCGTCTATCAGCTTTTGCAAGGCCTCGCGCTCGGGCGAGAACCAGAACCCGAAATAAATGAGCCGCGCATACTGCGGCATCAGGGAGTCTTTGAGGAAGATCACCTCCCGGTCCAGGGTGATCGTCTCCAGGGCCCGGTGGGCCAGGTGCAGGACCGTGCCGGCCGGGGTCTCATATACGCCCCGCGACTTCATGCCCACGAACCGGCTCTCCACCACGTCCATCCGGCCGATCCCGTGCTTCCCGGCCAAACGGTTGAGGTGTTCCAGCAGCTTGGCCGGGCCGAGCTTCTTCCCGTTCACGGCCACGGGCACGCCTTGGCGGAAAGAGACGGTGATGGTCTCGGGCCGGCCGGGCGCGCGCTCCGGCGCCACGGTCATCTGGAACATGCTCTCGTCCGGCTCGCGCCAGGGGTCTTCGAGGATGCCGCCCTCGTAGGAAATGTGCATGAGGTTGCCGTCCGAGCTGTAGGGCTTGGCCTGGGTCACCGGCACCGGGATTTTATGCCGCTTGGCATAAGCCACCAGGTCGTGGCGGGAGGTGAATTTCCATTCCCGCCAGGGCGCGATGACTTTCAGCTTGGGCTCCAGCGCCATGCAGGTCAGCTCAAAGCGCACCTGGTCGTTGCCCTTGCCGGTCGCGCCGTGGGCCACGGATTCGGCCCGCTCGCGCCGGGCGACCTCCACCATCTGCTTGGCGATCAGGGGCCGGGCGAGCGAGGTGCCCATCAGGTAGGCGTCCTCATAACGGGCGTTAGCCCGGAGCGCGGGGAAGACAAAGTCGCGGACAAACTCCTCCCGGCAGTCCTTCGCGTAGAACTTGGCCGCGCCGGTCCGGAGCGCCTTGTCGCGGATCTTCTTCAGATCCTCTTTCTGGCCCAGGTCCACATACAGCGCCACCACCTCGGCCCGGTAGTTCTCGAGCAGCCAGCGCAGGATCACCGAGGTATCAAGCCCGCCGGAATACGCCAGGACAATCTTGGACATCGGACTCCTCAAAGCTTTTTTCCAAACTTTTCTAAATTAATCGCTTTTCGCATGATTGTCAAACTTGCTTCAGAATCAATCGCCCCGGAAATCAAGATCATTTCTTGCGCGCCCGTTGCCCAAATGCCGAAGGGCTGTTGGTAGGGGCGACCGGACTTCGGCGAGCTCCCCCTCGGCAAGCTCGGGGCCTGAGGTAGTCGAAGGCAGTCGAGCCGCCGGTCGCCCCTACCGCGCAACCCGTTGAAATTTCAATGGGCATATATTCTGGTATGGATGAAAAATGATTTGGGCAAAAGGCCCTTGCCTCCTCGCCCCAGGATCATCAATGGCAAAGCAACCGCGGCTCGCAAGAGGAGGCCGCGCAACCGCTCGCGGGTTGGTTTCTGCCGAAGGGGAGGATATAATTACAACATGAAACTGCGCGCGCTCTTCCGGACCGGGATGGGGATTATTGGGCCGGCCCGCCCCCTCATTCTCTATCATAAGCCGACGGCCCGGTGCGACTGTCGCTGCAAGTTCTGCGACTTCTGGGTTCATCAACCCCAACAAGATGACGCGCTCCCCACGGAAAAGATTTTATCTCTGCTCGGGCAGGCCCGCGCCGCGGGGATGACCATGTATACGGTCTGGGGCGGCGAACCTTTGCTGGTCGAGCCCTTGCCCGAGTGGCTCGGGCGCGCGAGCAAGCTGGGGATGATGACCACCGTCTGCACCTCGGGCTTCCGTTTGCCCGAGCGCGCCCCGGAGCTGGCTGCAAACGTGAACCAACTTCTTCTTTCTCTCGAAGCAGTGGGCGCTCGCCAGGATCAGATCCGCGCAACCCCCGGACTTTTCGACCGGCTGACCCGCGGCTTGCACGAGTTCAAACGTCGGTCCAAGGGGGACGTGATCATCTGGAGTAACCTGAGTCGCGCCAACCGGGACCAAGTCGAAGAGATCGCCCGGTTGGCGAAAGATGAGAAAGTGGGTCTCGAATTTTTTCCCATGAGCCTTTATCCCGGTTACAATGAAAAGTTGGTGTTTGACCACCGGGAGCGGGGAGAGGTCTTCTCCGAGGTCCTCGCGCTCAAGCGACGGGGTTATCCGATTTCCAATACTTTTTATGCGCTTGAGCTCATGCGCTCGGGCCGGCCCTTCCAGTGCAACCTGGCGAGGCTCGCGGTCCAGGTGGATTCGAACGGAGACCTCTACGCCTGCGAGCCCCGGGTGATTCCGGACCTGGCCCCTTACGGGCGCCTCGGCGAACTGGACCTGAAAAGCTTCCCGGCTTCGGAAGCCTATCGGCAGGCTCGAATGCGACTGGCCAGCTGCAACGCCTGCCTGTTACCCTGCGTGGCGAACATGGCGGACTCCCTCCTGCTCCAGGCCCTTCGCCGTCTGTTTAACCGATTCTATTATCGTTCGCATTTTTAGGGACCATGGCCTCTCTTAAGGAATCATTGATGGGTCGGCCGATTAGGGATGTGATCGTGATTGGTGGTGGACCCGCCGGGTCCATGCTGGCCGCTCAGTTAGCCAAGGCCGGGGTTCGAGTTATGGTTTTGGACCAGAGTGTTTTTCCCCGGCCCAAGCCCTGCGGGGGCGGGTTATCCGAAAAGGCCGTTCGGCTCCTCGATCCGGCTCTGGACCAGCAGTTAATTTTTGAAGATCACTGTTCGGAGTTGCGTAGTTCCCGGCGTGGAGAAACTCCGTATCGGCAGTTGCTCTTGAAGGCTCTGACCGGCGGAATCTTCCGCCAAAGCCCGCATGATCCGCACGCACCGAAATAGGAAAAAGAGATAGGCCAGACAAAGGGTTGGGGCTGAATGCGGGAAAGGAACCGGATTCTATTTCGCCGAAGTCTTCTTCGATAACCCCTGCTTGGACAGCGCAATCGCCTCGGCCAGGTCCAGGGTGCCCTCGTAAACCGCCCGGCCGGTGATCACGCCTTCGAGGCCCTTTCGGGCCAGGGGCAGCAGCTCACGGATATCTGCAATGTCTTTCACCCCGCCCGAGGCAATCACCGGAATCTTCACCGCCCGCATCAAGCGCCGCGTGCTCTCGACCGCGGGGCCGGTCAACATCCCGTCGCGGGCGATGTCGGTGAAGATGATCGCGCGCACGCCCAGCCCTTGGTAGCGCCGGGCCAGTTCCTCGGCCGGAACCGCGGTGGTCTCGGCCCACCCCTCCACCGCCGCCTTGCCCTCCCGCGCGTCAATCCCGACCACCACCCGGCCCGGAAATTTCCCGCAGGCTTGTCGGACCAGCTCCGGGTGGCGATGAGCCGCGGTCCCCAGGATCACCCGGGAGACGCCGCGCTCGAGATAGAAAGAGATGGTTTCCAGGTCGCGGATGCCGCCGCCGACCTCGATGGGCACCGCCGTGGCTTTCAAGATTGCATCAACGGCGGCGGAGTTCACCGGCTTTTTTTGGAAAGCGCCGTCCAGGTCCACCACGTGGATCAGCTCGGCCCCGGCTTCTGCAAATTTTTTTGCGGTCGCCGCTGGATCGGACGAATAGACCTTGTCCCGGTCCAGGCGGCCCTGTTCCAGCCGCACCACCTGGCCGGACTTGAGGTCAATGGCAGGAATGACGATCAAGGCTTTTCAGTGGCCACCGGTTTCAAACCGGTGGCACTACCGCTGGCGCTTGCAAAAGAAGCTAAGGCTTTAACCATGCCCTCGCGGGCGAGCACGTCCACCGTCACCCACTTGGCCCCCCGGCGGAAAAAAGTCTTGGCCTGGAGCAGGTCGTCCAACAAGGGCTTCTGCTCTTCCTCGTAGGCCCCGGTCCAGACCACCCGGCGGTCCGCGACCGAATGAAGCTCCAGCTCGAACGCCGCGGCCGAGGGCTGGGCCGAGGCCCAGCCCTGGCCCGAGCGGTTGCGGAAGCAGGTGACCGTGGGTATCAGCACCGCGTCCGCCTTGAGCTGCTGGGCCAGGGTGAACGGAAATTCCGGGCGGAGCCGGGCCCGGGTCAGCTCGGGTTCCGGGATGGCTTGCAGCGCCATATTCAATTCCCCCTGGTCCACGATCTCGAAGCCGGGATAGGTCTCGAGCTGGTCCCGCAAGAGCCGGGTGAGAGTGGCTTCGGCGCCTTCCTCGATCGGGCAGGCCATCAACACCCGGCCGCAGCGGGGGCAGGCCCAGAGGTTCTCCCGCGCCGGCGCCCGGGCGAACGGCATCACCAGCAGCCGGGAAAAATGGAATTCGGGCTTGGGTTCCGCGGCTGGGGTCAGGCGCGGCCCTTCGGCTTTAGCGCCCAGCGCCAGCATCAAACCCAGCGCGACCATGGCGCGCGCGCGTTTCATGAGCCTTGCTCCACCAGCCGGCCGAAGTTCCGGAGGATCGCTAGCCCCCGGGCCTGGCTCTTTTCCGGGTGAAACTGACAGGCGAAGATCTGGTCCTGGGCCACGCTCGAGCAGAACTCGATCCCGTAGCGGGTGGTGGTGGCCACGAGGCCCTGGTCTTCCGGCGCTACGTAATAGGAGTGGACAAAATAGACCCAGCTCTCGTCGGCCAGGTTTTCCAGGCAAGGGGAATTCGCCCGGCGTTGGATGGTGTTCCAGCCCATGTGCGGAACTTTCAGGAAAGCCTCGGGCACCTTCGCG
Organism: Deltaproteobacteria bacterium RBG_13_61_14; assembly: GCA_001797815.1. GTDB lineage: Bacteria > RBG-13-61-14 > RBG-13-61-14 > RBG-13-61-14 > RBG-13-61-14 > RBG-13-61-14. The sequence goes on from MGQK01000107.1 coordinate 37,840, forward strand.
TCCGGGTCGGGCAGGGACGAGGGGAAGCGGACCACCCGGCCGGGGAAGTAGCCCAGGCCCTCGGTGCGCTCGAACTCTTCGCTCTCCTGGAACAGCACTTGCAAGCCGAGGCAGATGCCCAGGAAGGGCTTGCCCGAAGAAAGCGCGTGGCAAAGCGGCCGGACCAGGTTCAGCCGCTCGAGGTTGCGCAGGCAGTCGCGGAACGCGCCGACGCCGGGCAACACCACACCCTCCGCATCCTCCACCGCCTGGGCCGAAGAGGACACGCTGGCTTCCACCCCCACCTGCTCCAGCGCCTTGTGCACCGAGCGGAGGTTGCCCATGCCGTAGTCCACCACCACGATCATCAGATCAGTCCTTAAGTCATAAGTCAGTGTCTGACACCGAGAGAGTTACCCCGGTCAGGCGAGCCGGCCCTTGCTCGAAGGCACGCCCTTTTGCCGCGGATCCATCGCCACGGCCTGGCGCAGGGCCCGGGCCAAGGACTTGAAGACCGCCTCTAAACAATGATGATAATTGGTCCCGGCCAGGAGCCGCAAGTGGAGGGTGAACTTGCCCGCGCTGACCAGGGCCCGGAAGAATTCCGGGACGAGGTTGGCGTCGAACTCCCACTGCTCCCGCTCCGGGATCTCGACCTGGTAGTCCAGGAAGGGCCGGCCGGACAAGTCCACCACCGCCTGGGCCAGGGCCTCGTCCATCGGCAAAACTGCATACCCGAACCGATGGATCTTTTTCTTGTCGCCGAGCGCCTGATTCAGCGCCTCGCCCAGCGTGAGCCCCAGGTCTTCCACCGTGTGGTGCGCGTCTATCTCCACGTCGCCCCTCGCCTTGACCGAAAGGTCAAAGAGCGCGTGCTGGCACAATGACTGAAGCATGTGGTTCAGGAAACCCAGCGGCGTCGCTGCCCGGACCTGGCCCGAGCCGTCCAGGTCCAGGGTCAACGAGATCTCGGTCTCCTTGGTCTTCCGCTTGACTGTTGCTCTGCGCGCTTTTCCCGCCATCTCATTTTTTCCTTTTCAAATCCCGTCTTTTTTGTAGCCCACCCTTGCGTCCGCGCAAGGGTGGGTTTGCGTCCACGCGAGGGTGGGTTTGCATCCACGCGAGGGCGGGTTCATTTGACAATCACCGCCGCATACGCCACCACGTCGCCGTAATCGCCGGTCACGTCGCCGGAGTTGCGGTAGTCCACCACCTGCGCCGAGGTCGCGCCCAGCTTCTTGGCGGCATAGAGCATGACCGTGGCCGGGATGAACCCGCACATGCTGATCTTGTGCTTGAGCACTGTCTCGAACAGCGCCTCCGGGTTCAGCTCCCGCACGCATTGCAGGGCCAGCTCGTCCTTCTGCTTCGCCGTCTCCGCCGACTGGAAATGGGTCATGTCCGAGCTCGCCACCACCAGGGCCGGCGAGCGGCTCTCCGTGATCGCCGCGGCCATCGCCTCCCCCAGCTCCCGGCACTCGCTCAGGCTCACCCGCGAAAGCGAGATCGGCACCAGCTTGAAGCCCGGCCGCACCTGCTGCAAGAACGGCAGCTGCACCTCCAGCGAATGCTCCTGGCTGTGCGCCCAGTGGTCCTCCTTGACCAGGTGGCACAGCTTCTTGATCCGGCTGGCCAGCTTCGCGTCCAGCGCCACCTCGCCGGTCGGCATCTGCCAGGAGCCTTCGGACATGATCGCCACGTCCTCCCCCAGGCCCCGGTGGTTGGGGCAGAGCACCACCACCGTGGCCGGCACCTCGACCCGGCTGTAAACGATCCCCGCCCCTTTGCCGGAATAAATATACCCGGCATGCGGCGCGATGATGCCCAGCGCTTTCTCCCGGTCGGCCGCGGGCTCCATGAAGCTCGCCACCATCTGGGCCGGCGAGCGGCTCTCCGTGATCGCCGCGGCCATCGCCTCCCCCAGCTCCCGGCACTCGCTCAGGCTCACCCGCGAAAGCGAGATCGGCACCAGCTTGAAGCCCGGCCGCACCTGCTGCAAGAACGGCAGCTGCACCTCCAGCGAATGCTCCTGGCTGTGCGCCCAGTGGTCCTCCTTGACCAGGTGGCACAGCTTCTTGATCCGGCTGGCCAGCTTCGCGTCCAGCGCCACCTCGCCGGTCGGCATCTGCCAGGAGCCTTCGGACATGATCGCCACGTCCTCCCCCAGGCCCCGGTGGTTGGGGCAGAGCACCACCACCGTGGCCGGCACCTCGACCCGGCTGTAAACGATCCCCGCCCCTTTGCCGGAATAAATATACCCGGCATGCGGCGCGATGATGCCCAGCGCTTTCTCCCGGTCGGCCGCGGGCTCCATGAAGCTCGCCACCATCTTTTCGAGCTCGGCCCGCGCCCGCGGATAAAACTGTCCGGCCACGGCTGGTTTTCGGATCATGGCCACACCTCCTGGCAGTCGAGGTTAGAAGACCGGCATCCCTCCCCGCTTTTACCAACTCCTTCGCTTCCGCAGATCCCATGTTATCCAAAAGCCCGCGATTTGACAAGCCGCCGGAAAAAGACTACCTTGAACTGGCTAGGGGTGGCCGCCAGGCCTGAGAGTTCGCTCGAACAACCCTTGGAACCTGATCCGGGTCATGCCGGCGGAGGGAAGCAAGCGTTGCAAGAAAAGGACCTGGCGGGAACACCCGCAGGTCTTTTTTTATGATGTTCGATCTGCAATACCTCCGGCGGCTCACGGAAACCGCGGCGCCGGCCAAGAACCTGGCTGAGGTCCTGGCCAAGGCCGAGGCTCTGGAAAAGCTTTCCCTGGAAGAGGTCGCTTCGCTCCTGGCCGTCACCGATGCGGAAGACCTCGCCCAAATCCGGCAAAGCGGCTTTCGGGTCAAACAGGAGGTGTTCGGCCCGCGGGTGGTGCTGTTCGCCCCGCTCTACCTTTCCAACCGCTGCATCAACAACTGCCTCTACTGCGGCTTCCGCGCCGGCAACCGCGAGCGCCAGACCCGGACGCTCTCGCCCGAGGAAGCCGCGGCCGAGGCCGGACACCTCGCCCAACTCGGCTATCAGCGGCTCCTGCTCGTGACCTCCGAGCACCCGGACACCGGCGCTGATTACCTCGAAGCCGTGGTCCGCGCGATCTACGAGCGCGCGGCCATCCGCATCCTCCACCTCAACGCCCCGCCCATGTCGCAGTCGAATCTTCGCCGGCTGAAGGAGGCCGGGCTCGGGGTTTACCAGGTCTTCCAGGAAACCTACGATCCCGAATGCTACCGCGAGCTCCATCCCTCCGGGCCCAAGGCGGATTTCAGTCGCCGGCTTGCGGTCATGGACGACGCCATCGCCGCCGGATTTGACGACGTGGGGCTGGGCGTGCTCCTCGGGCTCCACCACCACCGCTTCGAGGCCCTGGCTACGGTCGCTCACAGCTACTACCTGCGCGATCGCTATCACTTGAACCCCCACACCCTCTCGGTGCCCCGGCTCCGGCCGGCTGAAGGCTCGCCCATCACTACGCCGCCGGCGCCGGTCAGCGACCCGGAGTTCCTGAAGATCGTGGCGCTCTATCGCCTGGCCGTGCCCACCGCCGGCGTGGTGGTCACCACCCGCGAGAGCAAAGAGACGCGGGAGCAAGCGCTTGGGGCCGGGGCTTCACAGATCAGCGCCGGCTCGCGCACCGACCCCGGCGGCTACTCGGAGGAAGGCAAGACCAGCCAGTTCGAGGTGGAAGACCGCCGCACCCTGGAAGAGGTGATCCTGGACCTGGTGGCCGCCGGGCATTTGCCCAGCCTGTGCACCGCCTGCTACCGCTCCGGCCGCACCGGCGTCCGCTTTGCCGAGATGGCCGGCGCCGGCGAGATCGCGGCCTTCTGCCAATCCAACGCCATCCTCACCCTGGCTGAATACCTGGCCGCGCATTCCAGCGACGGCCGCTTTGCTCAGGCGGAAGCCATGCTCCAGCATCTGCTGGAAGAGATCCCGGACCAAAAGCTCCGCCAAAGCCTGGCCCGGAAACTGGAAGAGGCCCAAGCCGGGGCCCGCGATCTTCATTATTAGAGGAGAACCCGCGGAGGCGGACCTTTGACATAGACGCGAGCCTGAGAGATAGTTCGAGCAAGGAAGATCAAATCCGAGAGAGGTCAGGATGAAGAACATTCAAGCCATTATGGCGCCCAAGTCCATCGCCGTGGTGGGTGCGAGCAACCGTCCCGGCAGTGTCGGTCTGGCGGTTTTCTCCAACATCCTCCAGGGCGGATACCAGGGCGTGCTCTACCCGGTGAACCCGAAGGCGCGGTCCGTGCAAAGCGTCAAAGCCTATCCGACCCTGTCCGAGATCCCGGACGAGGTGGACCTGGCCGTGCTCATTGTTCCCGCGGAGCAGACGCCGGCCGTCATGGAAGAAGCGGCCCGGAAAAAGGTGAGGGGCGTGGTGGTGATCTCGGCCGGCTTCAAGGAGGTCGGCGGCCGCGGCCTCGAACTCGAGAAAAAACTCCAGGCCCTCGCCCGGCGGCATGGGATCCGGATGATCGGGCCCAACTGCCTGGGCGTGGTGAACACCAACCCGGAGGTGCGCATGAACGCGAGCTTCGCCCCCAAAGCGCCCAAGCCGGGCAACATCGCCTTTATTTCCCAATCGGGCGCGCTCTGCACCGCGGTGCTCGATTTCGCCGCGGGCAAGAACATCGGCTTTTCCAAGTTCATCAGCTTCGGCAACAAGGCCGACGTCAACGAGATTGACCTCTTGCGCTACCTGCAGGACGACCCGGACACCCAGGTGATCGCCATGTATCTGGAGGACATTTCCGATGGCCGCGCCTTTATCGAGACCGCGCGCGAAGTCACCTGGGCCGCGCACAAGCCCATGCTGGCGATCAAGTCGGGCCGCTCGCCCGAGGGGGCCAAGGCCGCGTCCTCCCACACCGGCTCCCTGGCCGGCTCGGACCTGGCCTATGACGCCATCTTCATGCAGAGCGGGATCATGCGGGTCGGGACCATGAACGGGTTGTTCGACTCCGCTTTCGCCTTTGCCAACCAGCCGGTGCCCCGGGGCAAGCGCATCGCCATCGTCACCAACGCCGGCGGGCCGGGGATTTTGGCCACGGATGCCGCGGTGCGCTCCGGGCTGACCCTGGCGCAGTTCTCGGAGGAGACCAAGCAAAAGCTCCGGGAGCACCTCCCGCCGGCGGCCAACGTGAACAACCCGGTGGACGTGATCGGGGACG
>MGQK01000107.1:43008-47284 GCA_001797815.1 Deltaproteobacteria bacterium RBG_13_61_14
CGAGGCCGCGATCCAGGAAGTGCTCCAGGACGACGGGGTGGACGGCGCCGTGGTGATCCTCACCCCCACGGCCATGATTGACATCCTGGAGACCGCACAGATCGTGCCCCAGGTGGCGAAAGGCACTGATAAGCCCATCCTCTGCTCGTTCATGGGGATCGTGGACGTGTCCGCCGGAGTCGAGTACCTCCAGAAAAACGGGATCCCCAACTATGCCTTCCCCGAGGACGCGGTCTGGGTGATGTCCAACCTGGTCAAATACGGCTGGCTCCTCAGCCTGGAGAAGAGGCAGGTCAAAAAATATCAAGTGGACCGCGCGACCGCGGACCGGCTGATCCAAGAGAGCCTAAAGGGACAAGACCGCTACCTGATGCCCGAGCGGGAAGCCAACGATATCCTGGAATGCTACGGCTTTCCGATCTTGAAGAGCCGCCTGGTCTCTGGTCCTGCCGAGATCGAGCCGGCCTTGCAAGAGGTCGGCTTCCCGGTGGCGATGAAGATATGTTCGCCGGATATCGTGCACAAGTTCGACGCCGGCGGGGTCAAGCTCAAAATCACGGATGCGGAGCAGGCCCGGGCCGCTTATGCGGAAATCCTCCGGAACGCCCGGCGCTTTAAGCCGGAGGCCAAGATCAAGGGCGTGCTCATCGAAAAGATGGCCCAGGGAGGAGTGGAGGTGATCCTGGGCGCGACCCGCGACCCGCATTTCGGGCCGATCTGCATGTTCGGGCTGGGCGGGACTTTTGTCGAGGCCATGAAGGACGTGACCTTCCGGCTGGCGCCGATGTGGGAAGTGAGCGCGGAAATCATGATCGAGAGCATCAAGGCCTACCGCATCCTCCAGGGCATACGCGGAATGCCGCCCTCGGATATCGAGGCGATCAAGGACTGCATCCTCCGGCTCTCCCAGATGGTGACCGACCTTCCCGAGATTGCCGAGCTCGACATCAACCCCCTCATCGTCTATCCCCAGGGCGAAGGCTGCGTGGTGGCGGATTCCAGAATTCTGGTTCGAAAGCTGGCATAGAGAGGGACCGTCACCCTCGGTAACGGTCCCTCCGCTAGCTTAATAAGAAGGCGGCTATCTTAGGTGAGGAGCTTGATCAGGAGGTTGGTGATCCGGGTCATGACGTAATGGTAGAGGGGCGGGACGAAGCGCTTGAGGAAGTAGAGCAGCTTGATGTCAAAAGAGGTGATGACCAGGAACTGCTCCTTCTCGATCGCCCGCAAAATCTGGTCGGCCACCCGCTCCGGGCTGACCGCGTGACCGGAGAAACGTTTCTTGAGCGTCTTGACCCCCGGGCTGTTCGGGTCCACACCTAAAATTTCCACGGTATCCTTGAGCGGCGTATCCACCGCGCCGGGACAGACCACGGTCACGCCGATATTATGCCGCTTGAGATCGTAGCGCATCACTTCCGAAATCCCCACCAGACCGAACTTGGCCGCGGCATAGGCCGCGTGCACGGGCGCGCCCATGATCCCGGAGGCGGATGAGACCGTCACGATGTGTCCCCGCCGGGCCTGGATCATGCCGGGCAGGAAGCACTCGATCCCGTGGATCGGGCCCCAGAGGTTGACCGCGATCAGTTTTTGCCAGTGGCGGTGGGTCGTGTCCTCCACCGCCGCGTAAAGCGCAATCCCGGCGATGTTCATCACCACCTGCATGGCGCCATGGCCGGCTTGGATCTCGTCGGCAAAGGCCTTGACCGCCTCGTAGCTCGAGATGTCCAAGGCCCGGGAGGCGGCAACCTCGCCGCCCGCCTTGGCGACCAGGGCCACGGTCTCTTCCAGGCCGCTCGCGTTGATATCGGTGAGGAACAAGCGGCCGCCGCGTCGGGCTACGGCCAGGGCCGCGGCCCGGCCGATCCCGCTGGCGGCGCCGGTAATGAAGAATCGGTCGCCCTTCTTTATTTCCATGCTTCTCTCCTTCCTGTGCCCGACCGCAATCTCACCCAGCCCACCGGGATCACGCCGCCATCCTAGCATAGTCTTTATCGCAATAGAAGACGAAAGGGGTCAGGCCGTCAATGCGATCCCAGCCACTGCCACTCCGGTCCAGAATGCGGATCTGGAAACGAATCAGCGGTTGATAGGGTCTGGAGGTAGAATTGGCGGGGATGAAGAAAGTGGGTCGGACTTGAAAAAGGGGAGAGGAGTGTGGAAATATGGGGCTATGTCAGCCAGGTTCCAGGCTCGTCTGGAAAGGCTTCACGCTAGCTGAGCTGCAAATGGAGCGGACAGGATCATGGCGGCCCGGGAAATAAATTCACTCATCCGCGCTTTGCGCGAGCAGTGCCAGGCAGAGCCGCTGGCCGAGAAGCGGCTGCTGGCGCCGTCTTTGCGGGTGGGCTACCAGTGGCTGGATCAAGTGGCGCGGTCGGGCCAGCCGGCGCTCAACCTGCGGGTCACGACCTTGCCCGGCCTGGCGCTGGAGCTGGCCTCCAGGGAAATGGAGCGGCAGGGCGTTAGCTTCCTGCGCGGGATGGCGGCGGAGGTGTTGGTGGACCGGCTGCTCACCCGGCTGGGGCAGGCGGGCCGAGGCTACCTCTCCGGCTTGAACCCCAGCCCGGGTCTGACCTCGACGGTCTGGCGCGCGCTCCGCGATCTGCGCCTGGCCGGGCTCTCTGGAGAGGGGCTTCCGGCCCGGGTTTTCGAGGTGGAGGCCAAGGGCCGCGAGCTCCGGGCGCTCTTGGCCGAATACGAAAAAGAGCTTGGGGCGAAGAAGCTCGCGGATTACGCGGACGTGCTCCGGATCGCCGCGGCCGAGCTAAGAAAGGAGCAGTCGCTTTTGCCGGCCGGGTCGCGAGTGCTCTTGCCGGAAGACATGGAGCAGGACTTGCGCGGGTTGGAGAGGGCGCTCTGGCAGGCCATTCCCTCAGCCAGCCGCGTCCTGCTCCAGGTGGACCGGCCGGAAGAGTCGCCCGAGGGCCTGCTCACCGACTTTACGCTGCTGCGCTGGATCGCCCGGCCAACGGAAGCGCCGGCGCCGAAACAGGATCGGACCGCGGAGATCTTCCGCGCCACGGGCGAGGTCAACGAGGTGCGCGAGGTCTGGCGGCGCTGCGTGGAAGAGAAGATCGCCTGGGATGAAGTGGAGATCATCCACACCGACGCGGCCACGTATGTGCCGCTGCTCTTTGAGCTGGGCTTTAGGCTGAAGTCCGAGGTGGAGGAAGGCATCCCGGTGACGTTTGCCGAGGGCATTCCCACCCGGTATTCGCGGCCGGCGCGGGCGCTCTTGGGCTGGGTGGCCTGGGTGCGGGAAGATTATCTCCAGTCCTTCCTGGTGCGGATGGTCCAGGACGGGCTGCTCAAGCTGCCGGGGGTGGAAGAGAAGGAGCTCAGCTTTACCCGGCTGGCCCAGATGCTGCGCGCGGTCCCGATCGGACAAGGGCGCGAGCGCTACCTGGCCGGGCTGGATCAAGCGCTCGCCGGCCTGGAGCAAGCGGCCCGGAGAAAAAGCCGGGAGGATGATGAGAGAATGACGGGCCAGCCGCTTGCTCAGCGACGGGAGGGATTGCGTGCGATCCGGAGCCTGGTGGAAGAGCTTTTGGCGCTCTTGCCGGCGGACCGATCGGACCAGAAAAACATCCTGGCCGCGGCCGCGGCCTTTTTGGAAAAGCACGCGCGGCGGGTCAACCAGTTTGACGAATACAGCCACGGCCGGCTGCGCCAAGACATCGGCGAGCTGCGGGAGGCGATGGGAGACGGCGAGCCCCTGGGGCTGAGCGTGTGGGAATGGCTCCGGGGCCTGCCGCAATCCTCTCCGGTGGCCGGCCAGGGACCGCGGCCGGGCTGCCTGTTCGTGAGCGGCATCCAGAGCGGCGGCCATTCCGGCCGGCGTCACACGTTCATCATCGGGCTGGATGACTCGCGCTTTCCCGGGGCCGGGCTGCAGGACCCGCTCTTGCTGGACAACGAGCGCCGCCAGCTCTCCGCGGAGCTGCCCACGGCGCAGGGCCGGCTGGAGAAAAGCCTGGAGAATTTCGGCCGGCTGCTCATGCGGCTCCGGGGCAGCGTGACCCTCGGCTACTGTTGCCGCGACCTTGGCGACGACCGGGAGCTGTTCCCGAGCCCGGTCGTGCTCAACGCCTTTCGCATCCTTTCCGGCCAGCGGGAGGGAACCCAGGAAGACCTCCAGAGATGGCTGCCAGCGCCGGCCTCTTTTGCGCCGAACGCGGATTCGCGCTGCCTGGACTCGAGCGAATGGTGGCTGTGGCGCCTGTGCGGCGGGGAGGCGATCCGGGACGCGGAGGCGGTGTTGGCCCGGCAT
>MGQK01000107.1:47332-51429 GCA_001797815.1 Deltaproteobacteria bacterium RBG_13_61_14
GAACGCGTGGTTGAATCACCTGGAAAGAGGCGAGCTCCTGCACCGGGTCTTCCGCGCGTTCATGAGCCGGCTGAATGAGCAGGGCCGGCTCCCGGAGTTCCAGCGCGACCAGGGCCTGCTCCAGGACATCCTGGAGCGGGAGATCGCGGCCGCGGAAGCGGAAAAGCCGCCGGCCAACCCCGCCATTTTTGAATACGAGAAAGAGCGGCTGTCCCGCGTCGCCCGGATCTTTTTGCAGGAGGAGGACAAGTATTGCCGGACCCGCCGGCCGCTCTATTTCGAGGCGGCGATCGGGATGGAGCCGGAGGCCGGCGGCACGCCCCTGGACACGCCGGAGCCGGTGCCGATCCGGCTTCCCGGCGGCCAGGTGGTCCGGGTGCGCGGCAAGATTGACCGGGTGGATGAGGTCCCGGGTTCCCGGGGCAAGCGTCTGGCCGTCTGGGACTACAAGACCGGGAGCAGCCGGGACTATGACCCCAACGATCCTTTCCGGCAAGGGCGGCAGGTGCAGAGCGCCCTCTACCTGGCCCTGGCGGAAGCGCGCCTGCAAAAGCTCGAGCCCGGCGCTCTGGTCACGGAGTTCGGGTATTTCTTCCCCGGGCTCCGCGAGCACGGCGAGCGGCTGCAATGGACCAAGGACCAGCTTGCCGCCGGCGCGCGCATCCTGGAGAACCTGGTCCGCATGCTCTCCCAGGGGTGCTTTCCTTTTACCGATCAGGCCGACGATATCAAGTTCAGCGATTACCGGCCGGCGTTCGGCGAGGTGGAGCGGCTGGCGGAAGCGGCCGAGAGCAAGCTTAAGAACCCGGGCAACCCGGCGCTGGCGCCGTTCCGGGAGCTGAGAGAATATGACCAAGAAGAAAGCGACGAGTAATAAGCCAAAGAGTTCAGCGCTCCCGCCGGACCAGGAGCAGCGGGACCTGATTCTCCGGGAGCTGGACCGGAACCTCCTGGTGGAAGCCGCGGCCGGGACCGGCAAGACCGCGAGCCTGGTCTCGCGGATGGTGGCGCTCCTGGCTTCGGGCCAATGTTCGAGCATCTACACTCTGGCCGCGGTCACCTTTACCCGCAAAGCCGCGGCGGAGTTGCGGAGCCGGTTTCAGGTGGAACTGGAAAAGGCGGTCCGGGAAGCCGAGGGCGAGCGAAAGGTCAACCTGGGAAAAGCGCTCTTGAACATCGAGAAAGCTTTCATCGGCACCATCCACTCGTTTTGCGCGCGCCTGCTCCGGGAGCGGCCGGTGGAGGCCGAGGTGGATGTGGCTTTCGAGGAGTTGGATGAGGAGTCGGACGGCCGGCTGCGGGAAGAGGCCTGGCAGGAGTATCTGGCCGGGCGGTTGCAGGAAGACCGCGAGGGGATCCGGGCCCGCCTGGACAGCCTGGGCCTGAATCTCCCGGACCTGGAGGCCAGCTTCTGTCAATTTGTTCAGTATCCAGACGTGGAAGAGTGGCCCCTTGCTGAAGCAGGAGAGAAGTTCGAGGGCCTGGACCAATGGGTGGCGCAGATCCAGGGCTACGTGGACCACATGCTGGGGCTTTCCCCGCGGCTGCCCGGGCAATGGGGGAGCGACCGTCTGATCCGTCAATACCGGCGTTTGCCGCGCATCGTTTCGCATTATCCTGATCTTCGCCGTTCGCCGGATTTGCGCGAGTTGGCGGAGCATTTCCAGGGGAACCCGAAATTCACCCAGAAAGATTGGATGCAAAACCACACCTTTACCCGGGAAGAGGCCAAAGTCGAGCAGGCCCGCTGGCAGCAGTTCCAGGAAGAAGTAGTTGTTCCGGTGTTGCGTGATTTTAGCGAGCGTTCCTATGGGCCGATCCTGGCCGTGCTCATCCAGGCCCGGGCGGTTTACGATCGGCTCCGGCGCCTTCGGGGGAAACTCAATTACCAGGACCTGCTGCTCAAGGCCGCGGCCTTGCTGCGCGATCGCCCGCACGTCCGGCGCTATTTCCAGGGGCGGTTCAGCCATCTTTTGGTGGACGAGTTCCAGGACACCGACCCGATCCAGGCGGAGGTCATGTTCCTGCTCACGGCCGGCGACTGCCAGGAGAAGGATTGGCGGAAATGCCGGCCCCGGCCGGGCGCGCTCTTCGTGGTGGGCGATCCCAAGCAGTCCATCTACCGGTTCCGGCGGGCGGACATCGTCACCTACAACCTGGCCAAGGAAATCATCCAGGCGAATGGACTGGTGGTCTCCTTGTCCGCCAACTTCCGCACCACCCGGCCGATCATCGAATGGGTGAACCATGTCTTTGCCTTTGACCCGGCCCATCCCGGAGAGCCGTCCGGGCCCCGGCTCCGCTTTCCCCGGACCGCGACCGATGAGTCGCCGGCCTACGTGCAATTGGAGGCGGCGCGGGACGACGGCAACGAGGGCGAACTCTCCGGCGTCTATGTCCTGCGGGTGCCGAAAGAGCACGGCAACCAAGAGCAAATAGCGGCTTACGAGGCCGATCGCATCGCCCGCTTCATTCGCCGCGCGCTCGACACCCGGATGACGGTGCCCCGCTCTCAAAAGGAGCTGGAGAGCGGAAGGCAGGCGCCGGTGGAGCCTTCGGACTTCCTGATCATCACGCCCAAGCGCAAGCACTTGAGCGTGTATGCCCGCGCGCTCCAGGACTACGGCATCCCCCACCAGGTCACGGGCGGGGCCGCGCTCAACTTGGTGAACGAACTGAAGCTGCTCCACGCCGGCCTGCGGGCGGTGGTCCATCCCGACGACCCGGTGGCGCTTTTAGCGGCGCTCCGCAGCGAGCTGTTCGGGATCAGCGATGCCTCGCTCTATCGCTTCAAGAAAGCCGGCGGCGGCTTTTCCTATCACGCCGCGCTCCCGGCCGGGCTGGCGGCTGGAGAGGCGGAAGCGTTCGCGGACGCCTGGCGCCGGCTGGAACAATACCGGGGCTGGCTCGCGACCTTGCCGCCGGTGGTCGCGGTGGAGAAGATCACCGGTGACCTGGGCTTGATGGCCTGGGCCGGCCGCGGTCCGGCCGGCGAAATGGAAGCCGGCGGGCTTTGCAAGGCCCTCGAGATCCTGCGCGGGCTTGAGGCCGAGGTGTGGACCAGCGCGCAGTTGGTGGAGCAACTCGGCCGGCTGGTGGAGCGGGAACAGGACTATGACGGCATTTCCGTCCGCTCCGAATCGGCGCCCGCGGTCCGGGTCCTCAACTTGCACAAGGCCAAGGGATTGGAAGCGCCGGTGGTCTTTTTGGCCGATCCTTGCGGGGAGAGCCGTCATTCCGTGGATTTGCACCTTGATCGCTCCGCCGACCGCGTCCGGGGCTACTTGGCGATTTACAGCGATAACGGAAAGATCCTGCGCGCTTGCCCAGAGGACTGGGAGCGCTTGGCGGAGATAGAGGAGCGGTTCCTGGAAGCAGAGGCCCTGCGCCTGCGCTATGTGGCCGCGACCCGGGCCGGCGCGGCCCTGGTCATTTCCCAGCGGGAAACGAGAAATCAGAGCAATCCCTGGCAATACTTCGCGCCCGACCTGGCTTCGGTCAAGGAACTTCCTGATCCGGGAGAGACCGCGGCGCCGGCCCGGATTGGGGTGGAGCTTTCCGACCGCGCCGTGAGCCAGGCGGAAAAGGACATCCGAGCGCGCTTGACCCTGGCCGCCCGCCCCACCTTTCAGGCCTGGCGAGCCAAGGAATATGCCCTGGCTTTGCCGCGAGAAGATCAAGCCCCTCTGGAACCGGCGGGAGGGGCCCAAGGCCCGGAGGCGACTGCGCCGTGCCCCCCCGCGGAAGGAGAGCATGGCGTGGAATGGGGGGCGGTGCTGCACCAGCTTTTGCAGTTGAAGATGGCCGACCCCGAAGCCGACCTCGCCCGGTTTGGCCGGCCGGCTTTGCTCGAACACGGGCTCGATGCCGGGCAGACCGAGGCGGCGGTGGAGACCGTGCAGGCGGTGATGCGCTCGTCCATCTGGCAGCGGGCCATGCAAAGCCGAAAGCGGCTGACCGAGGTGCCGTTCGCGCTGTGGAGGGAAGAGGAGGCTGGGCCGGTTTTGTTGCGGGGGGTGATTGACCTGGTCTTCCAGGAAGACGACGGCTGGGTGCTGGTGGATTACAAGACCGACCGGGTCCAGGGGAAAAGACTC
>MGQK01000107.1:51660-62090 GCA_001797815.1 Deltaproteobacteria bacterium RBG_13_61_14
TTTGTGGTTAAAAATCCTTTTTCCAACTGCACGATTCGGGTTAAAATTCTGTCAAGCCCCGTCTTTTTCACTTTCTCCGATTTTGATTGACAGTTGCTCATTTTCCCGCTAGTCTTTCTTACTCAGATATGGTTATTAGGATTTGAGAGGTTCTTTTTTCAAAAGTGTTTCAGGCCCGGAGGGAAAATTCTCCGGGAAGCATCCTGGAACTATTTCCCTATGCCGTGAGGGATGAGATGCGCCTGACCAAGGAGGTTAATGTCATGGCCAAGAAGAAATTTAGTCCGAGTGTCTTTCATAAGCGCTTCCGGCAAGTGTGTCGGGGAACCAAGCTCAACCAGGAGCAACTGGCCCGCAAGATCGGCACCAGCCAAGGCTCGATCAGCCGCTTCCTGAACGGCAGCAGTATCCCCCGGCTGGTGGTCCTGTATCAGATCGCGCAGAACTTGAAGGTTTCCGCCGACTGGCTGATGGGACTGAAACAAACCAAAAAATAATACGACCTTGCCCTAACCCCAACGGGATGCCGGAAGCCAGCGGCGAGAAGACAGACTTGCCTGGCACCAAGGCCTTAGTTCTCTCAGGTGAAGAGAGGACTTGAGTTGGATTTCGCGCCCTCGACCAGCGGCTCGCCGATCCGATAGACCCGGCCGTCCGAGCGGCAAATCAGCTTGCCGTCCTCCTCGCGGACCACCATCTCGTAAAGCCCAAGCTTGCGGGTCTTCTCCACCTCCCGCGCCTCGGCGTAAAGCAGGCCGTCGGGGCGGGGCGCGCTCACGAACTGCACGCTCATGCTGATGGCCGCCGCAGAATAGTTGTGGGAATTGCTGGCCGCGGCAAAAGCGTAGTCGAGCAGCCCGAACAGGGTGCCGCCGTGGACGAAGCCGAGGAAGTTGAGGTGGGAGCCGTCGAGTCGGAGCCGGGTCTTGGCGTAGCCGGGCGCGACCTCCAAGAGCTCGATCCCCAGTTTAGCGGCAAAAGGGTCTTGCGAGAACAACTGCTTGAGTTTTTCGGTGGGTGCTTCAGGGTTCATGCCTGGTCTACTCCCGCGCGCGTGGGGTTAGGGCTGGTCCGGGTGGATCGGCGCTATCATAGCGGTTTCCGCCGGCTTTGCAACCCGCCGCCGGCCCGGCGCTCCTTGCCACACCTCATTTTTTCGGGAACCCCGCGCCGCATGGGGTAGGGGCGCGATTTATCGCGCCCTCGCCGAGAGGTGGGCGCAATGAATTGCGCCCCTGCACCGGCCGAAAATACGCGGTGTAGGCAAAAAATGAGGAGGGCAAGCCCGGCGTTCTTCTTGACCGGATCACCGGATCAGCTTAAGATGAAATGGGTTGTGGCAATCCGGTGAAGCGGTTGATGGCCGGCAATGAAGCGATCGCGCGCGGCGCCTGGGAAGCGGGCTGCCGCGTGGGGACCGCTTACCCGGGCACCCCCAGCACGGAAATCCTGCAATTCCTTTCGGAATATCCTGAAGTCAACGCGGAATGGTCGCCGAACGAGAAGGTGGCCCTGGAGGTCGCCGCCGGCGCGGCCATGGCCGGCGCCCGCGCCCTGGCGGCCATGAAGCACGTGGGCCTGAACGTGGCCGCGGACCCGCTCTTCACCCTGAGCTACACCGGGATCCGGGGCGGGCTGGTGGTGATCACCGCCGACGATCCGGAGATGCACTCCAGCCAGAACGAGCAGGACAACCGCCACTATGCGCGCGCGGCCAAGCTGCCGATGCTGGAGCCGGCGGACTCGGAAGAGGCCCGGCGCTTGGTCAAGCTGGCTTTCGCCCTGTCCGAGGAATACGATTGCCCGGTCCTGGTGCGGACCACTACCCGGATCTCTCACGGCGAAGGCCTGGTCGAGACCGAGGATCGCCGGGAATCTCCCCTGGAGATCAAGCTCGAGAAAAATCCGGCCAAGTGGGTGATGCTGCCGGCTTATGCCCGGGCCCGGCGCCCGCTGGTGGAAGCGCGGATGGAAAAGCTCGTCCGTCTGGCCGAGAGCTTTGCGGAGAACCGGATCGAGCCGGGCGATCGGTCCCTCGGCATCATTACCTCGGGTGTGGCCTATCAATATGCGCGGGAGGCCTTTCCCGAGGCCAGTTATCTCAAGCTGGGGATGATGTGGCCCCTGCCTTCCGAGCTGTTCCGCCGGTTTGCCGGCATGGTGGACCGGCTCTACGTGGTGGAGGAGTTGGACCCGTTCCTCGAGGATTGGGTCCGCGGGCTCGGGATCCAGGTGATCGGCAAAGCGGTCATCCCCACGATCGGCGAGTTGTCCCCCGCCCTGGTGAGAAAAGGCATTTCCGGAAAGGCCGCGGCCGGGCGCCCGGTCACCCTGGACTTAAGCCTGCCCCCGCGGCCGCCGATCCTCTGCGCCGGCTGCCCCTACCGGGGGATTTTCACCGTGCTGCGCAAGCTCAAGGTCTTTGTCTGCGGCGACATCGGCTGTTACACCCTGGCCGCGCCGGCCCCGCTTTCAGCTCTGGATACCTGCCTGTGCATGGGCGCCGGGATCGGGCAGAGTTTCGGCATGGAGAAAGCGCTGGGCGAGGGCGGGCCGCGCCGGGTGGTCTCGGTGATCGGCGACTCGACCTTTTTCCACTCGGGGGTGACGCCGCTGATGGACATGGCCTACAACCACAGCCGGGGCACGGTCATTATCCTCGACAACCACACCACGGCCATGACCGGCCGGCAAGGTCATCCGGGCTCGGGCTATGACATCCGGGGCGAAGCGGCGCCGGCCGTGGATATCGCAAAGCTGGCCGAGGCTTTTGGCATCCGGCGGGTGCGGGTGGTGGACCCGTGCAATCTGGAAGAGACGGAAGCCGTGCTCCGCCAAGAGTTGGCCGCGGAGGAGCTTTCGGTGGTGATCGCGCGCGGCCCCTGCATTCTGATTCCAGAGGCGCGGGAAGCGATCAAGCCGGCGCTCAGGGTCAACCTGAAAATTTGCGCCGGCTGCCGGACCTGCCTGCAGGTGGCCTGCCCGGCCATCAGCTACGTGCGCCAGGCCGGCGAATACCGGACCCGGGAGGGCAAGGTTAAGAAGCGCAAAGGCTATTCCCAAATAGATGAGCGGCTCTGCACCGGCTGCGCGGTCTGCCGGCAGGTTTGTCCGTTCGCGGCGCACCGGGAACCGAGTTAAACTTCAAGTGAAGACCTGACCCCAAATGGTGATGAAGGTTACGAATGTCCTGATGGCCGGCGTGGGCGGGCAGGGGATCATCCTGGCCTCAGGGGTGCTGGCCAAGACGGCGGCGGCCGCGGGGCTGGACGTGAAAAAGAGCGACGTGCACGGCATGGCCCAGCGGGGCGGCTCGGTCTTGAGCCACGTGCGCTTCGGGGACCGGGTGCATTCGCCGTTGATCCCCGACGGCGAGACGGATATCCTCATGGCCGCGGAATTACTGGAGGGCTTGCGCTGGCTGCCTCAGGTCCGGAGCCGCGGCCGGGTCGTGCTCAGCACCCAACGGATCTTGCCGCCGACCGTGACCCGGGGCGAGCAGGCTTACCCGGAAGATATCCTGGAAAAGATCAAGCGGCGGGACCCGCGAGCGATCCACCTGGACTGCCTGGAAATCGCCCAAGCCGCCGGAGACGTGCGGACGGCCACGGTGGTGCTGCTGGGAGCGCTGAGCACGCTCCTGCCCTTTGCGCAGCGGAAATGGATCGAGTTGCTGGAGCGGGAAGTGCCGAAAAAAGCGGCGCCGGTGAACTTAGTTGCTTTCCGCCGCGGGCGGGAATGGGCAAAGGGATGAGCTCTGGGGATGGAAAGGCAGCGGCGCTGCGGGCTGCGCCCTTTGCAGCGAAGCCAAGGAGGGGCAAGCCGTGATCCGGCACGAAGCGGAAAAGTATTCCAGGAAAAAGCTGGAGGTGCTGCAACTCCAGCGGTTGCGGGCGCTGGTCCAGCGGGTCTATGCGAAGGTGCCCTTCTACCGGAAGGCGTTTGACCGGGCGGGGCTGAAGCCCAAGCACCTGACCGGGCTTTCCGACCTGGCCCGGTTTCCCTTCACCACCAAGGCGGACCTGCGCGACCATTATCCCTTCGGCATGTTCGCGGTGCCGATGCGGCAGGTGGTGCGGGGGCACGCGAGCTCGGGCACCACCGGCAAGCCGACCGTGGCCGGCTACACCAGGAAGGACATCAAGACCTGGGGCGAGCTGATGGCGCGGGCCTTGGTCTCGGCCGGGGCGACCGAACACAGCATCGTCCACAATGCTTACGGCTACGGGCTGTTCACCGGCGGCCTGGGCGCGCATTACGGGGCCGAGGCCCTGGGCGCGACGGTGGTGCCGGTCTCGGGCGGCCAGACCCAGCGCCAGGTCATGCTGCTCCAGGACTTTGGCGCCGACATCCTCTGCTGCACGCCCAGCTACGCGCTCAACCTGGCCGAAGTGGGCGAGCAGATGGGGGTGGACTGGAGCAAGCTGAAATTGAAAGCGGGGATCTTCGGGGCCGAGCCCTGGAGCGAGCGGATGCGGGCCGAGATCGAGCGCCGGCTGCATTTAAAAGCGATTGACCTTTACGGGCTTTCCGAAATCATCGGGCCGGGCGTGGCCTGTGAGTGCGTGGAAGCCCAGGCCGGCCTGCACGTTTACGAGGACCATTTCCTCGCCGAGATCATCCACCCGGACACCGGGGAAGTGCTTGCCCCCGGCGAAGAGGGCGAGCTGGTCTTCACCACCTTGACCAAGGAGGCTTTCCCCTTGCTCCGCTACCGCACCCGGGACCTCAGCCGGCTCAACCCCGAGCCTTGCGCCTGCGGCCGCCGGCTCCGGCGCATGGAGCGGGTGAGCGGCCGCAGCGACGACATGCTCATCATCCGGGGCGTCAACGTGTTCCCCAGCCAGATCGAGCACGTGCTCCTGAAAGTGGAGGGCCTGGAGCCGCACTACCAGATCATCGTGGACCGGGTGGAGAACCTGGATACGCTGGAAGTGCGGATCGAGATGAGCGACCGGCTTTTTTCCGACGAGATGAAAGAGCTCGACCGCTTGACCAGGAAGATCGAGCATGATATCAAGGATTACCTGGGGGTCAGTGCCCAGGTGAAACTGGTCGAGCCCCGGACCATCGCCCGCAGCGAGGGCAAGGCCCAGCGGGTGATGGACCGGCGCAAGATTTGACGGCCCGGAGGGCGAGGGAGAAGAGGTGATGAAGGTCAAGCAATTAAGAGTTTGCAGTTTGGCGACCGGGGCAGAGCGCCGGAGGCGCGGAGAGATGAGCAAGGAACCGGCGGGCGGAAAAAATCCCGGGCCAGGAATGGTCCGCCGCGGCTTCTTGAAAGTCTGGGGAAAATAAGTTTCGATTCTGAATTGTCTTTTTGAAAGGAGTGTCGGTCATGCCTATGGAACGAAGAGATTTTGTCAAGGAAGTTTTGGGCCTGGGCCTGCTGGCCCTGGTCAAGGGAAGAGCCGGTCGGGCCAAGGAGCTGCCTTCCGCTCCCGGCTCCGCGGCGGCGCCGGCCGCGGGTGCGGACCAAATCGCGCTCCCGGCCTTTGCCAAGGACAGCGCCTTCCCGCTCGACCAGGCCTTGCGGGAGCGCAAGACCAGCCGCGATTTCGACCCGGACGCGGTGCTCACGCCGGAGCAGCTCTCGCGCCTGCTCTGGGCGGCCAATGGCGTCAACCGGCCGGACGGGCATCGGACCACGCCCTCGGCCATGGCCCGCTACCCGGTGGAAGTCTACGTTGCGCTGCCCGAGGGCGTCTACCGGTATGAGGTCAAGGAGCACAAGCTTGCGCGCGTCTCCGGCAAGGACATCCGCGACCAGATCCCGCTCCAGCCCGGACTCAAGAAAGCGGCGATGAAGCTCCTCTACGTGATCGATCGCAAAAAGGCCGGCGGCGATGAGCCCTGGATGGCCGACCTGGAGATCGGGTGCATGGTCCAGGACGTTTACCTGGAGGCGGCGTCGCTCGACTTGGGCTGCTGCGTGTTCGCCATCGTGCGCCGCGAGCACGTGAGCCAGGAGCTCGGGCTGGACAAGAATAAAATTTTCCGCATTGCCCAGGCCGTAGGCCCGCTGCGGCCGGAATAAAGAGTGGAGAAGTGAGCATGAGGGAAGAGAGTGGCGTGGGCCGTTGCGGGCGCGAGAGCTCTGCTTTCCTTTCATACCAATTTGCAATCATGATTCAACTCAGGAAAGGTGGATCAGAGAGAAAGTAGGGGCACGGCCTGCCGTGCCCCTACATCCCGCTGGATCATGCGCTAGATTTTTGAAAGCAAATTGGTATCGCTTGCACTTTGCCGCCCGACTGGATAGACTTTCCGCCATGAGCACGCCCGGCCTGATCCTTTCCCGCCGCCAGACCTTCGCTTTTATCTCGCCCGCCTTCGCGATCATCGCGGTTTTCCTGGTGTTCCCCGCGGTCTGGGCGCTCTACCTCGGGCTCACCGACCTCGAGCTGACCGGAATCCGCGCGGTCATGCCGGAGTTCGTGGGCTTAAGCAACTTCGTCCGCGTCTTCCAGGACTCCTTCTTCTATAACGCCCTCAAGATCAGCCTCGTCTTTGTCTTCGGCTCCGGCATCATCGGCCAGGTCGGACTCGGGCTCCTCCTCGCCCTGCTCATGCACCGGGAAAAAAGCTGGATCAAGACCCTGGTCGCGGCCTCGGCCATCGCCGCCTGGATCATCCCAGACGTGGTCGTGGCCTACCTCTGGGTCGCGTTCCTCGATTCCGACTTCGGACTCCTCAACCGCGGGCTCAAACTGGTCGGGCTTGGACCGGTCAACTGGCTGTTCCACTACCCGCTCTTCTCCATCATCCTCTTCAACACCTGGCGCGGCACCGCCTTTTCCATGCTGCTCTTCTCCGCGGCGCTCCAAACCCTGCCGCCCTCTTACCTGGAAACCGCGGACACGCTGGGCGCCTCGGCCTGGCGCCGCTTCCGCGACATCATCCTGCCCCTGCTCAAGACCACCATCCTCACCGACGTGCTCCTGATCACGCTCTGGACCTTCAACGTCTTCACCCCCTTCCTGCTCACCGGCGGCGGACCCAGCTTCCGTTCCGAGATCCTGCCCATCTACGTTTACCGGACCTCGTTCAAATACTTCAAGCTCGGTTACGGCTCGGCCATTTCCACCGTGCTCCTCCTCATCAACCTCGCCTTTGCCCTGGTCTATCTCCAGGCCAAGAGACGTCAGAAAAAATGGTAAGCCGCTTCCGATGGCCCAAGCTCTTCCTGCTGCTCCTGCTCGGAGTCGGCTTCTTCCTGCCCCTGCTCTGGCTGCTCCTCACGCCTTTTGCCGCGGAGCCGACCCTGGCGGTCAAGCTGCCCTCGCTCTCGCTGAAAAGTTTCTCCGAGGTCTGGCAGAACCGGACCGCGGTGCTGGCCTTCAAAAACTCGATCATCCTCTCCCTCGGCGCCATGGCCCTGGTGCTCGGCTTCGGCTCGCTCGCGGCCTACGCCCTCTCCCGCAGCCGCTTCGCCGGCAAAGATACACTTTTGTATCTCCTGCTCCTCTTTTCCAGCATCGTCACCGGCGTCGCCGCCATGGTTCCCATCTACGCTCTCAACCAGAAACTCCTTCTGATTGACACCCTGCTCGGCGTGATCCTGGTCTTCACCGCCGGGTTCCTGCCCACCGCGGTCTTCATCCTCAAGGACTTTGTGGACGGCATCCCCCGCGCCTACGAGGAGGCGGCGTTGGTGGACGGCTCCTCTTCGCTGGCGCTCTTCCGTTACGTGGCCTTTCCCCTGGCCCGGCCCGGCCTGGCCGTGATCGCGGTGCTCACCTTTGTCAGCACCTGGGCCAACTTCCTGGTGCCTTTCGTGCTCCTGCGGAGCTCCGAGAAGGTGCCGATCGCGGTTGCCATCTACCAGTTCTTCACCGAGGTGGGCATCCCCCGGATCGGGGTCATCTCCGCTTATTCTCTGTTGTATACAGCGCCGGTGCTGGCCGTCTATTTCTGGATCAGCCGGCGCTACGGCTTCGGCTTCTTCGGGGGTCTGAAAGGATGAAGAGGATTTCACCACAGAGACACAGAGAGCACAGAGCCAGAAGAGAAAGAGAAAATAATTTTCTTTCACTAAAGCCAGGAATTTTTTTCTTGTCTTCTTCTTTCTCCGTGCTCTCTGTGTCTCTGTGGTGAAAAATTATCAGGATCGGTGGAAGCATGGCGGAAGTAGTTTTGGAAAAGGTTTCCAAAGTCTTCGGCGCGGCCCGGGCCGTGGATGAGGTGAGCCTGGAGGTGCGGGACGGCGAGTTCTTCACCCTGCTCGGCCCCTCGGGCTGCGGCAAGACCACCACCCTGCGCCTGGTGGCCGGGCTCGAGCTGGCCGACAGCGGCACCATCCGCATCGGATCGCGCGACGTCACCCGCGTGCCCCCGCCCGAGCGCCGCATCGCCATGGTCTTCCAGAACTACGCGCTCTACCCGCACATGACCATCGCCGAGAACATCTCTTACCCCCTGCGCCTGCGCAAGGTTCCGGCCGACGCCATCGCCCGGAAGGTCGGGGCGGTGGCGGAGAAGCTCCGGATCGAGCCGCTCCTCCTGCGGATGCCGTCCCAGATCTCCGGCGGCCAGCAGCAGCGGGTGGCCGTGGCCCGGGCCATGGTCCAGGACCCGCAGGTCTATCTCTTCGACGAGCCGCTCAGCAACCTCGACTTTAAGCTCCGCCTGGAAGCGCGCCGGTTCCTCAAGCACATCCAGCGCGAGACCGGCGTCACCGCCCTCTACGTCACCCACGACCAGACCGAGGCCCTGGCGCTGTCCGACCGGGTGGCGGTGCTCAAGGACGGAAGACTGATGCAGGTCGCGCCGCCGGAGGAGATTTACCGGCGGCCGGCCAATGCCTTTGTCGCGGGTTTTGTGGGCGCGCCGGCCATGAACCTGGTCGAGGGCGAGGTTCTAGGATCGAGGTTCATCTCCGGGAAGTTTCGCGTGGAAGTGGGAGGCGAGCCCGGGTTGGCCTCCGGCGCCGGGGCTACTTTAGGTATCCGGCCCGAGCACCTGGAGCTTAAGCCGGCCGGCGCCGGCGCTTTGGCCGGGATCATTGATGATGTGGAACCCCAGGGCCACGAGCAGATCGTGACCGTACTGGTGAACGAAGTGCCGCTGCTCGCGCGCGTGATCGAAACCCAACGCCTGAAGCTGGGCGAGCCGGTCTCTCTTCGGTTTGATCCCTCCGCCCTTCACCTCTTCGGGCCGGACGGCAATCGCGTCAACTAGTCTGTAGGGGCGACCGGACTTCGGCGAGCTCCCCTCGATAAACTCGGGGCCTGAGCTGGTCGAAGGCAGTCGAGCCGCCGGTCGCCCCTACTTCCTCGTGTCAACTAATTACGCAATCATCGGTAAGCGGCCGGCTTGCAGGTCCGCCTCCGCCTCCTGGATCCGGTCCGCGGTGTCCAGACTTTTCCAGTAGCCCTCCATGAGGAAAGCCCGGATTTCCCGGCCGGCGCGGAGCAGCGGGATGTAAGCGTCCCGGATCAGGCAAGCCGGGACGCCCGCGGGCAGGGCATCCAGAATTTCTGGCTCCAGGATTTGCAGGCCGGTGAAAGTGAAAGCTTGCAAACCCGCCGCCTCGATCTCCGCCGGCTCACCCCGCAGCCGGCGCACGCGGCCCTGCGCGTCCACCAGCACCGGGCTAAACTCCGCCGGGTTCGGCAATTGCTTCAAGACCAGCGTGGCCGCCGGCCGGTGGCGGCGGTGGGCCTTGAGCACCTGGTCCAGGTCCAGCTCGATCAGCGTATCCGCGTTCAACACCACCAGGGTCTCGCCCCTGAAAAATTTTTCCGCGTTCTTGATCCCGCCGCCGGTGTCGAGCAAGACCGGCTCCGGCGAGAAAGTAATGTGCAGGCCCAGCCTGGAGCCGTCGCCCAGGGCTTGGCGCCACTGGTCCGGCTGGAGGTGGATGTTGATGATGACTTCGCGGATGCCCTGCCCGCGGAGAAACGCGAGCGGATACAGGATCATGGGCCGGCCGGCCACCGGCAAGAGCGGCTTGGGCGTCTTCTCGGTCAAGGGCCGCAACCGGGTGCCCAGGCCGGCGGCCAGGATCAGGGCTTTCATGGCGGAGTGCCGGGCGCAAAAGTCCGCACCCGGGAAAGGGTCAGGGTTTCCTCGAAGAGCGGGAGGGTGAGGAGGAGTTCCCGCTGCTCAAAGGGGCCGGGGAAGGTTTGGCGGAAGCTGACCACGGCCGGGTCTTCCAGGTCGGAGAAGAGGAGGTGGGTGATTCCGAACTGCATAAGCTGTTGGGGCCGGCGGTTGAAGATGTTTTTGACGTAGTAGGTGCGATAGGGAGTTTCCAGGCAAAGCGGCGCGGCCCATTCGCCGATGAGGACCGCGGGACCGGGGCCGATGGTTTTTTGCAGCGCTTGGCCGGCTTCCTGGATTTGATAGGCGGGGTCACGGAGCCAGCGGAGGTAGGGGACGAGGTTGAAGAGGAGGGCCAGGGCGATCAGGGAAGCCGCGGCCAGGCG
>MGQK01000108.1:0-272 GCA_001797815.1 Deltaproteobacteria bacterium RBG_13_61_14
CGCCGGCGGCATCCGCTGGGAGTCGCTGGGCCGCTACCCCGCCTGGGTGTCCGTGCGCTCCCCCGGGGTTTCCGCGAGCCACCCCATCACGTCGGGGTTCGCCGGGCTGGACCTGTTGTGGCCCTCCCCACTCGAGGTCGTGCCCATGGACGGCGTGCGAGCCGAAGTGCTGGTGCAGAGCTCCCCTGCGGCCTGGGTGATGCACGCGCCATTCCTGCTGGATCCTTTCCGCCTGCCCCGCGGAGGCGGACCGGCGGCCGGGCGGCAGGTGC
>MGQK01000108.1:341-1280 GCA_001797815.1 Deltaproteobacteria bacterium RBG_13_61_14
GTGGCCGTGATCCCCCTGCTGGTCGTCTTGTTCGCGGCGGTGCGCCTGGCGCGCCGCGGGAAGGAAGACGCGTGAGGGAACAGCGATGAGCTTCCGGGTCCGCCTGGCGGCCACCTGCGCCGCCCTGGCCGTGCTGGCGGCGGTGTTCGTTCTGGGCCTGCTGCTCCCGGAGGGCGGGAGGGAAGCCCGCGTGGACGAAGCTCTCCTGCTGCCGCTTTCCTCCCCGGCGGAAATCGTCGAGATCCAGATTCAGCGCGCAGGCGGCGCGCTGGCGCTGCGCCGGACGGAGGGCGGCTGGGAAGCCCGGGAAGGGGAACGGGTCTGGCCCGCCTCCGACGAGCGGGTGGAGGCCCTGGCCGGGCTGCTGGCCGGGCTGCGGCAGGGCAGGTTGGTCAGCCGGGACCCGGCTCGCCGGGGCGAACTGGGCCTGGAGCCGGGCAGCCTGCTGGTGCTGCGCAGGGCGGCGGGCCGGCCCGAGCTGCGCCTGCGGGTCGGGGCGCGAGCCCCCAGCGGGCAGGAGGACTATGCGGGCCTGGAGGAACAGGAGGAGGTGTACCTGGTGCAAGGCAACCTCTCGGTGCTCCTCGCCCAGGACCGCGCCTACTGGCTGAACCTCTACGTGTTTCCCGACGAGGTGAGCGGGGATACCATCGCCCGATTCACGGTGCGAGGGCAGGTGAGCGCCGGGCCGGGAGAGCCGCCCATTCGGGGAGGCTATACCCTGGCCCGCGCCGCGGAAGGCTGGACCCTGGACGGAGAGCCGGCCGACGGGCTGGCGGCGCAGGCCATGGCCGAGGCCCTGGCCCGCCTGGAGGGCGAGGAGCTGCTGGAAGCAGGAGAGGCCTCACCCGCGGCCGGCGGCCTGGAGGCCGCGGTGAGCACCCTGGATGGCCGGACCTACGAGTTCCAGGTGCGGCGGGAAGGGGAGCGGCTGCTGCT
>MGQK01000108.1:1442-2419 GCA_001797815.1 Deltaproteobacteria bacterium RBG_13_61_14
AGCGTCTTGGGCCGCGGGTCCTCGGCCGCGTCCAGCTGCAGGACCATCCACTTGGGGTAGGGCGTGCCGGGATCCGATACCTGGTCCAGCAGCTTCAGGTCCTTCGGGTCCAACCGCAAGTCGACGGCCTGGATATTGTCCTCCAGGTGCTCCTTGTTGCGGGCGGCGATGATCACACTGGAGACCGCCGGGCGGGAGAGCACCCAGGCCAACGCCACGCGCGCGGGGCTGACCTCGTGGCGGCCGGCCACCTTCTTCAGCGCCTCCACCACCTTGTAGCCCATCCCCTTGTCGAAGGGCACGAACTGCCCCGCCTCGCCGAAGCGCGTGCCGGCCGGCGGCGGGTTGGCGCGGCTGTACTTGCCCGCCAGGAAACCCCCGGCCAGGGGGCTCCAGACCAGGATGCCGATGTGGTGGTACTGGGCGAAGGACTGGAACTCGTGCTCCAGGCCGCGGCCCACCAGGCTGTAGTACATCTGGGCGGTGGCGTATTTCTCCAGCCCCAGCCGCTCCTGGATGGCCAGAGCTGTAGCCCCCTGCCAGGACAGCAGGTTGCTCATGCCGATGTAGCGCACCTTGCCCTGGCGCACCAGGTCGTCCAGGGTGCGCAGGGTCTCCTCGAAAGGCGTGATGCTGTCCCAGCCGTGCACCTGGTACAGGTCGATGTAGTCGGTCTGCAGGCGCTTGAGACTGGACTCCACCCCGCGCAGGATGTTCACCCGCGTGGCCCCGCTGCGGTTGAAGTTGTCGCTCATGGGCAGGCGCACCTTGGTGGCCACCACGATCTCCGGGCGCACCCCCTTCAGGGCGTTGCCCAGCAGGGTCTCGCTCTCCCCGCGGCTGTACACGTCGGCCGTGTCGATGAAGTTGATGCCCCGGTCCAGGGCCAGTTTCACCAGTTTGTTGGTGTCCTCCTGGCCGAGGTTGCCCATGTTCATCTTGCCGCCGAACTGCATGGTCCCCAGCGCCATCTCGCT
>MGQK01000108.1:2493-10271 GCA_001797815.1 Deltaproteobacteria bacterium RBG_13_61_14
GTCGAGGCCGAGCGCAAGCAAACGCGCGCCAACGCCCTGTTGGCGCGCTCGGCTGGATGACCGGCTTGCGGGAATGAGGAAAGGGCGCAGCAAAGCCGAAGGCGAAACCCAAATGCACAGAGCAGCAAATCCTTACTAGGTGCTCTTAACTGGAAGTCGCATCTGAGTCGTGCTATCCTAAGGCGAGCCAATAGGCAAGCTATGTACTCAATGCTGCCTACCCCCAATCAAGAACCTCTTCCTCGCCTAGGCAATCTGAAAGTGCGGGTGACCGCTTCCGGTGTCCACTTGTTCGATCGAGTGAGCGGCCTTAATGTGCTTCTCGATGAGATTCGCGTACAGCCAGACTCCTTTGCTCGGGCGCCCCGTCATGTTTCGATCTCACTCACAAACACCTGCGACTTGACGTGCCCATACTGCTTCGTTCCCCGGTCGCCGGAGTTCCTAGGCAGAACGCGGCTCTGCCGATGGCTCGACGAACTGGATCGCAGTGGTTGTCTCGGGGTCGGATTCGGCGGTGGAGAACCCACACTCCACCCAGATATCGAAGATCTGTGCCGATACACAGCTCTTCACACCCGGTTGGGCTTGACGTTGACCACACATGGGCATCGGCTCGACAGCCGACTGGCCGAGGCTCTTTCTAGGAACGTGCACTTCCTTAGGGTTAGCATGGACGGCGTCGGCAGCACCTACGAGGCGCTTCGTGGCCGACCGTTCTTAGACTTCCTCAGGCAACTCGAGCTTATCCGCGCCATCGCACCCTTCGGGATCAACTATGTCGTGAACTCACGAACATTCGCGGATCTCGACAGCGCCGTATCATTGGCCGCGGAGCGTGGCGCCGTGGAATTCCTCCTCTTGCCTGAGGTTCCTTCACGCGCTGGCGGCGGCATCGACTTGCGAACGCTACAAGCGCTCAAACAGTGGGCGTCGTCCTACCACGGGGAACTCCGGCTCACGATCAACGAGGCGACCGCTAGCGGCTTCCCTGTATGCGTTCCTTTCCCCGACGAAAATGGGCTTCTAGCCTACGCACATATCGATGCTGCGGGGATCGTCAGGCGATCATCGTACAACAGATCGGGCGTGGCGATAGGGACCCGTGGGATCTTGGAGGCGATCGAGATATTGGAGAAGCGCCCGGAAGAGGTGGTCAGATGAAACTGTGGAGTTCTTACGGATCGGAACACTCAGCCAACTTAGTCATGATTGGGAGATTCAAGGAAGTAGGGGACGCGGAGGCGGCCAAGGAGGTAATTGACCGCCTCACAGAGCAGGCACGCGACGATGAGCGGGCAGGAAAAACTCATATTGGCGAAACCCCAGACCGCTACACGGACGGCATGCTAGACCTTCTCAGCAAGCTCAACGTAGCAAGCGTGAACCCTGTGGAACTGGAACAATTCTTGTACGACGTCAAAACAACGCTACGCAACGACGAGATAGTTCTCACGACCGAAGAAAACGAGGTATCCGCTTTTCTGAAGGTTATGATTGACAAGGGCGCCCGCGTGGAGGTCTATTCCGCACATGACCACCCTGGAACGGGCTACGGCCGTGGCGGCTGAGGGGTTGAAGGCATGCCCCTTCTGAACTGGGGCGCGTTCGAAGGTCTGCCCGGGAGCGCCCAAGTCAACTTCGAGATGCTCTGCCGTGCGCTGATTCGTCGTCATTACGGCCGCCACGGGCGGTTCGCCGCACGTGTCAATCAGCCAGGCGTCGAGTTCCACCTCAAGCTTTCCGAGCCGTGTTCGCTAGGCGACGCCGGTCACTGGTTCGGGTGGCAGTGCCGCTGGTACGAGTTATCGGGCAAAGCCGCTTTGGGCTCCGCACGGCGCAAGAAGATAGAGGAAGCCATCGCGACTTCCGAAAAGGAACTGCCCGGATTGACACATTGGGTCCTATGGACAAGACGCCCACTAACGAAAGCCGACCAAGATTGGTACTTCGGCTTGCCCTCAAGGATGCATCTGCAGCTTTGGACCGCATCAGAAGTGGATGAACACCTTGCTGGTGACGGCGAGATTCTTCGTGGCGCTTACTTTGGGGACCTCGTGCTTACAGATGAATCGCTCGCCGGACTGCATGCGGTGGCCATCTCGCCGGTCAAGCGAAGATGGCATCCCGAACTTCACCAGACTGTAGACGCGGAGAGGGGCGTTCGAAGAGCGCTAGCCGAAACTGGCATTTGGCATGACTTGGCCGCGTTAGCTAGCGTACTCAAGATAGAAGCCGGTGTCATGCGGGCGCAATCCGATGGGTTGCCTGACACGCTTGCTGACGGCCTGAACCAGACAGCCACGGCCGCTCATGCAATGTCAGTAGTACTCATGGACACACACTTAGCGCTGCGGCGCGGTGACCTTGACCTCGTGCGGCAATTGCTCGACGGTCGCCCCCGGTCCCCACTTCAAGGCATTGTAGAGGTGCCCCGGCGGCTTCGCGCCAGTCGCCATCTCTCTGCGCTAGTTGCGACAAACGTCCTGGCAGACATTCGCCGGGGCGGATCCCTTCTTGACGCTGTTAACAGGGATCTAGAGAAAAGGGTCGTTGCCGTCGTTGCCAGTGCTGGATGCGGCAAGACGCATCTGTCAGCGCAACTCACTGCCCCAGCCTCCGATCGTCCCGCCGGCGTTCTCCTGCATGGTGGGCATCTACGCGCTGGCGGCACCCTTGGTCACTTGGCAAGCGACATCGTTATAGCTGGCCATCCCGTACCTAGCATGGAGGCTTTGGTCGCGGCAGTCGATGCGGCGGGCCAACGCGCCCATCGCCGCATGCCGATCGTTGTCGACGCCCTCAACGAAGCAGAAGACCCGCGCAACTGGAGAGGCGCACTCGCGTCGCTTGATACATTACTTCGCGCGTACCCGTACGTGCTTGTTGTCTGTACTCTCCGCACGGACTTTGTGGACGACTGTCTACCACCGGACACGCCCCGCTACGATATCCCCGACTTCGGGCGCGATTCGCTCGAAGCGATCCGCCGCTACTTTGCTTACTACCGAATTGACGCCACTGACGTCGAGATCCCGTTTGACCTGCTTTCTCATCCATTGACGCTCCACCTATTCTGCGAGGTCACCAACCCTCGACATGAAAGTTATGTGGGCGTTGAGGCCATGCCGGGGTCGCTCACCACTGTATTCGATCGCTATCTGGAGAGAGCCGCAGAGCGAATTGCCGAACTAGCTCCATTGACGCGGCGGTACTACCAGCAGGATGTCCACGCTGCCCTGGATAAAATCGGATGGGCTCTCTGGGAGAATCACTCCCGCGGCCTGGCACTCGACACCCTCCGCCGCCTACTTGGTGATGACGGCTTTCCATGGGATCAAAGCATTGTCCGGGCGCTCGAACAGGAAGGTGTGTTGATCCGCGAGTCCGAAGGCCACGGGGAACCGCCTCGCGTCACGGCGGCGTATGATACGCTCGGCGGCCACCTAGTGGCAAGTGCGATTCTCACGAACAAGGGGCGGATGGGCTTCGAAGGTTGGCTGCAAGATACGTCTACTCAAACAGCATTTACTGGCTCCTACGAGCACACTCACCCTCTTGCCAACGACATTCTCGCCGCCCTTGCAGGGCTTGTTCCCCGCCGACTCCACCGCCAACAGCTGTGGCTATTGGTGAACGAGCCCCTGAAGACGCACGCGCTCCGCGCAGCAGCCGATTTGGATGCCGGCTACCTCGATGGTGCCACAGTTGCTGAACTGGCTCGGCTCGCACGATACCCGCGCCCAGGCACGATTGACCTTCTGAGCCGGTTACGTCGAACTCGAAGCGCACCTTCTCACCCGCTAAACGCCGAGTTCCTCGACTCTCTACTCCGTTCTATGCGACTCACGGAGCGCGACCTGCGGTGGAGCGAGTGGATCCGCCGGAGTTCCGAGGAGGTGATGGGCGATCTTGAGTGGCTTCGAACGCGATGGAGCAAGGAAACGCGGCGCCCGGAAATCGAGCGCCTTCTTGCATTGTGGGTTATGTGGAGTCTATCTAGCACCGTGCGTGACGTGCGTGACCAGGCGACGCTCACCTTGTACGAGTTCGGATGCAGATACCCGGCGGCGCTATTTGATCTGACTGTGAAAGCCCTCGCGATCGATGACCCATATGTCCCCGAGCGAATGCTAGCAGCGTCGTACGGTTCGGCCATGGCGCTGCACGCCGATCCCGTCATGGTGGATTTTTCACACAGCGTGCTCCGCGACTACGGCCTAGCACTCTACCAGTCTCTGTTCGCCGATTCTGCTACGTATTCAACCACACACGCCCTGATGCGGGACTTCGCACGCCATACGATTGATCTTGCCGTGATGCATAATCCCACAATGTTGGATTCCAGTCAGAGAAAGCGCACGACACCGCCTTTTGCCGCTGGCGGCATTCGAAGATGGGGACGCGGCGAAGCGTTTGAGAGCGGTGCAGTGATCGGGTACGGGGAGCCCTTCCACATGGATTTTGCCAACTACACGCTGGGCCGGCTTGTGCCTGATCGCGGTAACTACGATTTCAAGAATCGGGAATACCGAGGTGTAGTCGCTAACATCTACTGGCGGCTGCGGCAGCTCGGGTACTCCCCCGCTGACTTTCACGACGTAGACAAAGAGATCGCGTCTAGCCACTGGACCGGACGATCAAGCGCGAACGCCGGGAGAATAGACCGTTACGGAAAGAAGTACTTGTGGATCTCGTTCTATGAGTTGTACGGCTACCGGCACGACAGGGGCCTCCTGAAAGGCAGATTTAGCGAACGGGACGAGCGCCCGTCGGACGTTGATGTAGATCCGAGTTTTCCGCGCGAACCACGGGATGTACAGATAGTCCGAGCGGATTGGCTCGGGGATCGAAGCCTCTCTTTGCAGACTTGGATAGATCGCGGACGCACCCCTGATATCCGGCCATACCTCGTGCTGGATGACATTGACGGCGTTCCCGGACCATGGGCGTTGCTAGACGGATTCATCCTACAGGTAGACAAATCCAGCTATCGAGCGGTATATGCTCACGCGCGCGGCCAGGCTGTTGCAAAGAAGAACGCCGAGCGACTTCGAACCCTTCTCGTCAAAGATAATCTGAGGTTGGGCTTGCCAGAGCCACATGAGGATTACTACACCTTTGCCGGCGAGATCCCATGGTGCGACACGTATCCTGCAAACGGCTTCGTTGATCTGACGGTCGAGGTTGGGGTGCGTGCCAAGCAGGTCGCCGAGGATGAACTACGATTCTACCGTGGGCGGAAACGCATTAGCGAGCAAGAAAGGGTTGCGTTGCTCAAGAGACTGCAGGTCGCTCTCCTTGGGGATGAGCCGGCCCAGGCACTGGAGATTCTGAAGTCGGAAGGACTAACAGCGCGTAAGAGCGTGAGGTACGGGGAGCGAAAGGAAAGCATTATAGAGACAGTACCGATCTTCGTGCCGGTACGAGAGAACAACTGGGAAAGCTATCACAGCAGCGTTAACCCAGCTCAAAGCGCCATCGTCCCAGCACGCGAGATTGCGGAGTCGCTGCGATTGTTCCGGCGTCCGCCGGCGTGGGACTTGTACGATTCTGAAGGACAACTCGCCACGACCTCGATACGGTGGGGCAATCTCTGGGAAAACGGGCACAATCTGTGCTATATCCGCACACAGCTATTGGAACGATTCCTGAAGGCACGCCGACTCGAGTTCACCTGGGCGTTCTGGGGCGCAAGAGAAATGAGGCTGGATTCTAGGAGGCCAGAATCAGAGGTTCAACCCGGTAAAGTGCGCATGGAATTCCAGCGGGCCTACTCATACAGCGGTGGACGGGTGGTTGCCGCAGGTAGTCCAAAGGGCAAGACAGCTTAGGTCCATCTGACGCTGGCGTCTCGTGCACAGCTTCGATCAGAGGCCTGCTGCCGGAGGGCGGGACAGGCTTGCGGTTCTGTGAATATGGGTTTCGCTTTCGGCTTTGCTGCGCCCTTTCCTCTGAAGCCAAGGAGGGGCGTGTCAACGAAGCTATTAGCGACTCCATCGAGGAGAGAGTTTGGGAAGGCCGGCATTATGCAAATGGAACGGACTTTTCGGCAGGCCAAGAAACTATCACAGCAACTAGATATAATTCGTGACCTTGGTTCCGGGTCTTTCGAAACAGATGAGGAGACATTCCACGTCGAGTTGGCCCGCGAGCCCCGCCAATACTATGTCGACACGATTAGGGGGCTCCTCAAGAGCCTCGGCGCGCATCCCTTCGGCTACTTCATTGTCGACGGGTGCTTGCTCGTCGCTGGGATGAAGGCCAATTCTCCAGAAGACCTATCCAAAGGCGACTTCCTTTTGCGCCACGCGGTGCACCATACCTTCTCCCGCGAATGCGCATTGTGCGGGAGCTGACCGCTAGGCCTGCGCTTCGGGAGGGCGGCTGGGGCCGATCTCCTGATTCGTCGCGGCTGCCCACGAATCTGCAGGTCGCCGCTGCGGTACGAGATCGCCTTCAGTTGCCCGGCAGTCACGTTAATCGCCGTAGTCGATTGGAGCTCCCGCCTACCCGTCAGGCAAGAGAATCCGCCAATCCGCCCTGTCAACTTCTGCTCTGGAGCAACTCTTCCAGCCTGCGCTCCACGAGCCTCCGCCTTTTCT
The DNA here is from genome assembly GCA_001797815.1 of Deltaproteobacteria bacterium RBG_13_61_14. Lineage (GTDB taxonomy): Bacteria > RBG-13-61-14 > RBG-13-61-14 > RBG-13-61-14 > RBG-13-61-14 > RBG-13-61-14. The sequence goes on from MGQK01000108.1 coordinate 9,099, forward strand.
GCGGTGCTATTCGTTTCACGATGGATCGTGCGATGCGAACCCTGAATCCGCTTGGCCACTCCAATTCCGGCAGGGCCCGAAACAGTTTGGACCGTGCCGGCGCGAGGTATAAGAAGTCGACCAGCGCCTTCTCCGGCGTAGCCAGCCGGCCGCCGGCGTGACCGGTTGCCTCAAAGCCGAAGAAAAACGACGGCTGAACGTGATGAATCGAGACGGTCCCAAGCGGGGTGTAGTACCGCCGCGTTCGCGCTAGCGAGACGGCATAGGTGACCACGGGAACCTGCGAGATCATGCCGTGCAGGTAGAGGGCACTATGAAGCGAAACGTAGGCTGGAAACGGCGCCGTCAGGTACTCGGGCAGGGCCAGGGGATCGATCCGGTCCTTGATGGCCCAGACAGCACGCCGCAGGCGAAGCACCTGGCTGGAGGTTGCCAAACGGGCAAGCACGACACTGGCGTTCCCGACCGGAACGCCTAACTGGGTGGCGACATCACCCGTGGTGAAGACAGGAACGTTCATGCCGAGGATCCTCGAAAGCGCGTACAGGAGTGTCATTCCTTCCCCCTCCCAAGCGCCTCCACCACTTCCAGCACGATCGATTCCCAGACCGAGGCCGAGTCGTAGCGCGCTTGTTCCTCCGGATGAAGGTACGCCAGCACTTGGCTCTTGAAAGTCGCGAAATCAACCCTCAGAGCATTCGCGCTCGCCTGCTCGGCGGCTCGTCTGCCGACTTCTCGGAACGTATCCGCGCCGGCACCGCTGGCGATCAAGTGATGAAGATCGAAGACATCCCGGGCCTGCGTTTCGCGCCGATCCGCCAGCGCGCCTACCTTCTGGCGGAACGCCGCGGGCGCGCCGTAATGACTGACCATCACCGGAGACAATTGGTGGAAGCGGATCACCTCAGCGTCGATGCTGCCGAACTCAACGCCTTCATCCAGGCCACGGTTTGAGAATTCGATCTTCGTCGGGAGCGAAATATCGTTGCCTTCGGCGTGAAGGCCGAATTTCCACCGTTGGGTGGTGCCGGTCTGCTTGGCTTCGGAGACGTGTTCGATGCGGATCCCCCTAGCCTCTAGTATTTGAGCGAACGGACGCGAATCGATGACACCTCGGACCTTTTCCCTGAGAACGTGGAGATCCACTTCGCCGACGTCGAGATCCATATCTTC
>MGQK01000109.1:0-1463 GCA_001797815.1 Deltaproteobacteria bacterium RBG_13_61_14
CATGGCTAAAAGGTCAAAGCCCCTGGTCAGGGAATATTTGGAAAACGTCTCCAGAATGGCCCTGGAGAAGTATCAACGCCTGATCCGGGAAAGCGCCAAAGGCAAAGAGGGCGTTTATGCCTTGTATCGAGGCGAACGCTTAAGATACGTCGGCCTGGCTACCGACCTCCGCAACCGCCTCAATGCCCATCTCAGGGGCCGCCATTCCCAGTCCTGGGACAAATTCAGCATTTACCTCACCAACGATGATGAACACTTAAGGGAGCTGGAAGCCCTGGTAATCCGGATCGCAGCTCCAAAAGAGAATAGGCAGAAGGCTAAATTTTCCAAAGCTGATAATCTAATGCGTGCCTTCCGTCGCGCCATCCGGGATATTCAAAATAAAGAACTTGATCATCTAACTGGTGTGGAAAAAGAATTTGTGGAAAAGGCAGGATTATCCAGGAGGTTCAAAAACAAACGCAGGAAGGCTGGCAAGCGTCCAAAGGAAAAGAAAAAAAGGAAACGCGAAGCGGTCCTTTCCCGCTACACCAACAAGTGGTTCAAAATCTACGCAGATTACAAAGGCAAGCGGTATTGGGCCAAGGTTCCCAAGGATGGGACAATTAATTTTAATGGCAAGATATTCACTACTCCTTCGGCGGCAGGTAGCGCAGTTACATCTAAGGCTATTGATGGCTGGCATTTTTGGAAATTTAAAAATAGAAAGAGCGAATGGGTAAAATTGGATGAGCTGAGAAGCAAGAAGGGCAAGCCCGCCACCGAAGGGCTGTCCCCTTTTGGTCACCGCAAGGGCACCATCGCCGAGAAAATGGACAATCTTATCGCCAAGGGTGTTACCGCCGAGGAATGGGCCGCTGCATTTAAAAATAATCCCTCTGCCGGCAAGTTACGTCGCCTTCACGCCCACGTATATTTTTTAAGAAAACGAGGCGTTATTATTACGAAAGATAAGAATGGGCGGTTCAAGGCTACGAAAAATAGGTAACTGTGACCCAATTAGATGGTTAGAGGAGTCATTGTATCATGAAACTGAGAAAGATTATTCTTAATAATTTCAGATCATTCAAGGACCCTACTGAGATTCCCATTGATGATCTCACTGTATTTGTTGGAAAAAATGAGGCTGGCAAGTCAACAATACTTGAAGCTCTAGAGATATTTTTTAATAGTGAAATAATTAAAATAGACAGCATGGACCCATGCGTCCATAATGATAATAAAGAAGTTACGATAGGGTGTGTATTTGATGATTTGCCCGACCAAATTATTATTGACGTTACAGCAGCCACCACACTCGCTAAAGAATATTTATTAAATGAAGAAGGCATGCTTGAAATTAGAAAGAAATATGCATGTGGTCAAAAGCAAATTAAGCCCAAATTATTTGCATATTCCAATCATCCTAGTGCTAGCAATGCTAATGATTTGCTTTTCTTAACAAACAAGGATCTGAAAAATAG
>MGQK01000109.1:1486-3131 GCA_001797815.1 Deltaproteobacteria bacterium RBG_13_61_14
AAGGGCAAATTAATCTTAATTCCAATGTGTCAATGAGAAACGCTATTTTTGCTAGCATTAGCGATTTGAAGCTTAAACCCCAGCTGTTGTCATTAGAAAAAGAGGGTGCAAAAGAGATTGCTGAAGCGATTACAAAAATATTGCCTGTTTACGCTCTTTTTAGGTCTGATCGTCCAAGCAGGGATGAAGATGATGAAGTACAGGATCCGATGAAATTTGCAATTGCTGAGGCAATCAAGTCGGTAGAAAGCCAAATTCAACAAATAAAAGAAGCAGTAAGCGAGAATGCGACAAAAGTGGCTACAAGAACATTAGAGAAATTGAGAGAGATGCATCCCGAGCTAGCCAATGAGCTTAAACCTGATTTCAAAGCAGAGCCTAAGTGGGATAGCATATTTAAGCTAACGCTTATCGGCGATAATGGAATTCCTATAAATAAAAGAGGAAGCGGAGCTCGTAGATTAATTTTAATTAATTTCTTTCGTGCCGAAGCAGAAAGGAAACAAGAGGAGAAAAATGCCTCCGCAATCATTTATGCAGTAGAAGAACCAGAAACTTCTCAACATCCTTCCAATCAACTTCTACTTGCGGAAGCCCTAAAGGAGCTTTCTCAGCAGAAAAATTGTACCGTTCTCCTTACGACACATGTTCCTGGACTTGCGGCAATATTACCTACTGAAAGTATGAGATACGTTCAAAAAAGTCAGCCTAATCTTAGCTTAGTTAAATTGGCCGCCCCAGAAACTTACGAACAGATTGCTAAAGAATTGGGCGTAATTCCTGATAATCGAGTCAAACTATTATTATGTTTAGAGGGAGCGAACGACATTGAATTTATGAGAAATATTAGTCATATACTCCACTCACATGACGCCTCGTTACCAGATCTTTCTGATGAACTGCGAGTTGCATTTATTCCACTTGGCGGATCCTCTCTTCAACATTGGGTGGACGAACATTATTTGAGAGGATTAGGACGTCCAGAAATTCATATATATGATAAAGGTAATTCCAGTCCTCCTAAATTCAAGAGTTCATGTGATAAAGTAAATAGGAGAAATGATGGTTCATGGGCTACTTTAACTGGAAAACCAGAGATGGAGCATTATTTGCATCCAAAAGCTATAAAAGATGTCTTAGGAGTTGAAATTAGCTTTACTGATGCTAATGACCTTCCGCTTTTAGTTACAAAAGGAATATATGAAAAAGGGAATATTGGTACTGGTAGAAGTTGGAATAGCCTAGATGGGGAAAAAAAGAAAGACCTCGAAACTCGAGCAAAAAAGCGACTTAATTGTAATGTATGTAAAGCAATGACTATTGATATGATCAAAGAAAGTGATCCTAGTGAAGATATTACAAAATGGCTAAGAAAAATTGATGAGAAATTAAATAGCTAGTAAGATTATTGAAAAGTTTGGGGGGTCAGATCGTTACATTAAACATAAGAGGTGGGAGCATCAAATGGACTTAAAGATTAATAAAGTAGTAGGCAAGTAGAATCGGCGGGCAAGGCAGCCTTGGCGCTGGCGCTTGCAGAAGACCGGTCCGCTATGGTAAAATTCCTGGAGTTGACGGAAAAAGGTTGGCGTTTTATTCCTTCCTCAAACCAGGAACCAGGAACCGTGAACCGTGAACCAAGAGG
>MGQK01000109.1:3321-10319 GCA_001797815.1 Deltaproteobacteria bacterium RBG_13_61_14
GTCCGGCTCCTCGACTGCCTCGATTACCATCACCCTCAAGCCGCTGGTCTCGCCTCTGCTCTCCAGCGCCGCGCCGACGGCCGGGGCCGGCTCTGGGCCGAGGAAATTCCCAAGCCCGAGCCGCTCCTCCGCATCCCCCGCCGCTTCAAGCGCTATGGCCTGCCGCCTGAGATCGCGCGCAAAATTCTCGCCGCCATGCCCCGGCCGGACGCGGTGCTGGTCGGGTCCACCATGACCTATTGGTACACCGGCGTGGCCGAGACCATCGCGCGGGTCAAGGAAGTCTTCCCGCAGGCGCCGGTGATCCTGGGCGGGCTGTATGCCACGTTGCTTCCCGACCATGCCCGCGCCCATACCGGCGCGGATCACGTGGTGGAAGGCGACTGGGAAGATTCGCTTCCCGGACTGCTCGAGAAATTGCTCGGCGAAAAATTGTTTTTGCCCGGCCCGCTCGCGGTTTCCCCGGCCTGGGACCTTTACCACCGGCTGGACTACGCCACGGTGCTCACCGGCCGGGGCTGCCCGCTCCGCTGCCGCTACTGCGTGGCCCATCGGCTCCACCCGAAGCTGGAACGCCGCGAGCCGAGGGCGGTGGTGGAGGAAATCGAGAAGGTGCATCGCCGCCACGGGGTCCGCGACTTCGCCTTTTACGACGACGCGCTCCTGGCCGGCGCCGAGCATCACCTCCTGCCCATCCTGGAAGAGCTCACCCGGCGCGAGCTGCCGCTCCGCCTGCACGCGCCCAACGGTCTCTCGCTGGCCGCGGTGACTGATGAGGTGGCGGCGATATTCCGGCGAAGCGGGTTGACCACGCTCCGCTTCGGGCTGGAGACCACGGACCCGGAGCGGCAGCGGCGGTTGGGCCCCAAGGCCTTTGCCGAGGACCTGCACCGGACGGTCGCGTGCCTCACCCGGGCGGGTTACGCGGCGGAGGAGGTGGGGGTCTATCTGCTCGCGGCCCTGCCCGGCCAGAGCGTGGCCGAGGTGGAAGCGGACCTCCTGGAGGTGAAGCGCGCGGGCGCCCGGCCATACCTTTCTGAATATTCGCCCATCCCGGGGAGCGGGCTCTGGGAGGAATCGGTGGCCGCGGCCCGCTACGGCATCGCGCAGGAGCCGCTCTATCACAACAACTCGCTTTTCGCCTGCGCCGGGCCGGAATGGACGGCGTCGGCCTGGAGCCGGCTCCAGAAACTCTGCCGCGAGTAATCAATAGTAATTAGTTGCCGGCTTCGAGGTCGTGGAGGAAGCTCAGGATGGCCTGGGCGAGGAGCTCGGGCGCTTCGAAGAAGAGGACGTGGCCGCGGCCGGGGAGGATCTCCAGCCGGCAGCGGGGCAGGCGTTCCTTGAAGAGGCGGGCGTGCGCCACCGGGTATTGCTCGTCCAGCTCGCCGTGGACCGCCAGGACCGGACAGCCGATCTGAGGAAGGCGCTCGCGGGTATCGGCGTAGGAGCCGTCGGTGATGGCTTGCTCGGCCCAGCGCAAGTAATTGATCGGATCGTCGGCCAGGTTATACTCGCCGACCATGCCGTTGTCCTTGAACTTGTCGTAATAGCCCAGGATCTTCCGCTGGAAATACTCGGCGAAGCTTTTGTGCACGTAGGAGCCGGTGCTGAGCAGGACCAGGCTTTTCACCGCCTGGGGATGGCGCAGCGCCAGGTTCTGAGCGATGATGCCGCCCATGCCGTGTCCGATGACATGGGCCGGAGCCACGCCCAGGTGCTGGATCAGTCCGGCGAGGTCATCGGCCGAGGCGGCGTGGTGGTAGGTCGTTTTGGGGTGGCGGGTGCGGCCGAAGCCGCGGAGGTCCGGGAGGATCACCCGGAAGTGGGGAGTGAGGGCATGGAGCAGGTTGGCGAAGGTGAACCGGGGCGCGCCCATGATCCCGTGGATCAAGACCACGGGCGGGCCCTCTCCCTGCTCTTCGTAGAAAAGCTCGATGCCGTTGACCGCTGCGTGCGGCACTTGCTCTCCCTTTCCCGGCCCGACCATACCATTGCCCATAAAAAAGTTCAAGGGCTATTTCGCCCTTGCCCACCCTCATTTTTTAACAGCGCCGCGTATTTTCGGTCTTCGTAGGGGCGCAATTGATTGCGCCCACCTCCCGGCAAGGGCGCGATAAATCGCGCCCCTACCCCCGGTTCACGAAAAAATGAGGGTGGGCAAGCTATTTCGCCAGAGCCATCCTCAAGGTGATGATCTGGCCGGGCCGGAGTTTCAAGGCCGCGCCGGCCGGTTCCAGCCGGAATTCCGGCGTCACCACCTTTTCGCCGAGCAGGTTGACCACGGCCTCTGCCCGCAGGGCCGGGTGCCAGGAGAGGCCGCAGGCCTGCGGCTCCAAGCTCGTGTTGTAAAGCCGGAGGTCAAATGCGTCGGCCGTCACCGGCACGAACGCGCTTAGCTCCACCCGGGGGTTATCCACCGCGACCAGCCGGGCTTCAGCCGGGCCGGAGCCTTGCCCCGGCGCGGGGAACAGGAGCGGCGGAAAGGCAAAGGCATGGGCCTGGGCCGCAAGCTCGGCCTCTTCCGCGGAACCCGCAAACCCGGTCAGGGCATATTCGCAGACCAAATCGCGCAGGCATTGTCCGCCCGGGGTGGACAGGGGCGGCCCCGCATGCTGCGAGCGCTGGCGTAAGTCGGGCCGGCTGAGCCAGCCCACGCTCCGCACCAGGGTCAGAGCGAGGCAAGTCTGACCGGGAAGCTTCACCGCCTCCACCTCAGCCAGACCCCGGTTGAAAAGGGCCATGCCGAGCTTGCCGTCCGAAATTGCGGCATAGGTCTTGTGCGGCGAAGTGCCGTAGGTGCCCTCGGTCCCCATCATGATGGCGTTGATGTCCAGGGGGGACGGCTTGCCCGCCGGACGGGTGGGCTGGATCGGCCGCTGGACTGCGCCGAAGGCGCTCTCGGCCAGGTAATGGTCAGTGGCCAGCGGCGCGTCGAACGCCACCTGCAGGCGGTGGTCCTTGGCGCGGTTAAAGAAGGCGGTGCGGAACTCGACCACCCGCGAGTCCTGGCCCAGGCTGATGCGGGTGACCAGGTCGAGCGGGACCATCCGCCGGCTGCGGCCTTGCCGGCCGGGCGCCAACTCTGCCGGAATCCGGAAGCGATGGCGGACGGTGAACTCGGCCAGCGCCGGCCCGCGGGCGAGGAGTTTGGACTGGAAGGAGTCCGGCTCACTGATGGGAGTGTCGCCGGCCACGGGATCGAAGTTGTATTCGTCGCCCCGGTCGCCGACATCGAGGAAGCGGAGCCCGGAGATCTTGAGACCACCGGCTTTATCGGCGACGGTCAGTCGGCCCTGCTCGGTAAGGTCCACCCGCAGATGGGCGTTCTCCAGGAAGCCGGGGCCGGCCTGGAGGTCGGTGGCCGCGGGTCCTTTCCTTGCCCGCTTGACTTGCCAGCTCGACACGGCCGCCCCCGGCCGGGCCAAGAGCGCCGCGGCCACCTGGTAGCGGGGCAGGCGCTTGAGCTCGATGTGGAGCAGGGTGAGGCTCGGATCGGCCAAATGCTTTTCCATCTCCCGGCGGAAGCGGGCCAGATCAAAAGCCGCGCGGCGGGAAGCCAGGTCCATGGTCAGGTGCAGCGTCGCGCCCCGCCGTTTCAGGCGGTAGCCGACGATGAAAGCTCCGATCTGTTCCTCCACGGCCAGCATGTCCAGGGCGATGCCGGCCGCGATCTTGGGCACCGTGATCTCGAATACCTGCTTTTCCCGCTCGAGCTTCTCGGCCTGGAGCGGCACGCTCTCGCCCGAGGCCGCGACCAGGCCGGCCCGGGCCGGGAGCCGCATCTCCACCTCGCCCCGGAGCGGCCCGGCGCCGGCGGCGGCGTTGGGGTAAAAGGCGCCGAGCCGGGGACCGGGGCCGGGCAGGCCCTGGGCCACGACCGCGAGAGCGTCGCCGAGCAAGCGGTCGGCCAGTTGATTCAATTTCGCATAACGGGTCTCCATCTCGTCGTGGACCGCGTCCACCGAGCAGCCGCAGATGGAGTCGTGGGGGTGGTTCTGGAGAAGAAGCCGCCAGAGGTAGCGCAGGTGGTCGGTGAGGTCGGGGCCGGCCGAGGCGCGGGCGAGGACCGCGAGCGGCTCCAGGTAGCGCTCGAGAGCGGCGCCGGCGCGGAAATCGGCCTGCTTGAGGTAGAGCCGGGCCGAGGCCACGCCGGGCAGGATCGAGGTGCGTTCGGCCGAGTAGAGCTCGCCCTGGTGCGCGGGCAGGTCCTGGACGCGCTCGCGCACGCGCTTTAGGTAGAGGGGCAAGTTCCCCATCTCCAGTCGCCAGTTGGGTTTGAGCGCTTGCACCGCCTGGAGCGTGGCCGGGATCTCGGGCTGGGGCTCCCAGTGGTCGGTGCCGTTGGGCAGGAGGATGATGCCGCTCTTCTCGTTCTTTTTCAAGCCGAGCAGGAAGATCTGCAGGCGCTCGATAAGAAGCTTGGGGTCCGCGGGAAGGGCGAAGGCGAAACCGTAACCCAGGGGCAGGAAGATGCCGAGCACGGCGGTGCCATCCGGCGCCTGCCAGGTGAAGTGGTTGGAGGTGACATCGGCGGTGATGCCGCGCCAGACCATGGCGTTGTCCAGGCCGAAGCCGCGGAGGATCTGGGGCATCTGGCCGATGTGGCCGAACATGTCGGGGAGGTAGCCGACCGGGACCGGCTCGACCCCGTAGCCGCGGGCGACCCGGAAACCCTCTTGCAGGTTGCGGATGATGGCTTCGCCCGAGACCAGGAACTCGTCGGGCAGGACATACCAGGGCCCGATGTGGATGCGGCCCTGCTGGATGAGGGCGCGCAGGCGGGGCTCTGGTCCGCGGATGGCTTCGTAGTCTTCGAGCACGATGGTCTGGCCGTCGAGGTGGAAGAACTTGTAATCGGGGTCGGCCTCCATGATCGCGGTCAGCCGGTCGAGCAGGCGGACGAGCCGGTGGCGGAAGGCTTCAAAGGGCAGATACCATTCGCGGTCCCAGTGAGTGTGGGGCACCAGGACAATCTCGAGTTCGGGCGCATTGGCAGGGGTCACGGCTTGGGCTCCTTTCCGGCAAATCAGGAGAAGATTTTAACACAGAGCGCACAGAGAACACAGAGGAAGATAAATACTAGGTTCAGAAGAAATGAGGATGGTTAAGTTTAGAGCAAGCCCTTTTTGCGGGCGATCTGGTTATAGACCCGCTGGTATTCGATGTCCCACTCGGGGGTGCCTTCGGCCACGTTCTTGATCCGCTCCCGGGCCTCGCGGTCCACCTGCTCCTCCAAACCCAGGTACTGGGCGAAGACGCGGATGATCTTCTTGCGGAGCACGTGGTCCTCGCTGTAAATCTCCGCCACCCGGTCGTTGATCATGAAACACTCGATGATCTGGTGGGCGATCCAGTGCAGGGCCCGGTCGCCCATCTCGAAGTTCTTTTCCTCCGCGATCATCCGCCGGAGCTTTCCGAACTCGGTGTAGGAGATGCCCTGCTTCTGCAGCCGCTCCCGCGCCAGCGAGCTGACCTCCTCCTCCAACCGCAAGTACTCCTTGATGATCGCCTCGATGTCCAGCACCACTTCCGGAACTTGTTCGGCCGGCACCTCGATGTCGCCCTCATTGACCAGGATGGTGACCACGTCTTCGGAGATGGGTTTGATTTTGCCTCGATAGATCTTCATGCGTCCAAATTTAATCCGTGGAGCCTTTAATCTAAAGAAAAAGCCGCGAAATGTCAAATCCTTATCTCGAATGCGGATTTTGCTTGACTGATACTCGTTTGCCGATACAATGCAAAGGCAGAAAGGAGTGCACCATGCGTGTAGCCGTGACCGGCATCTCAAGTTACCTGGCCCGGACCGTGTTTCCCCTCCTGGAGAAAGACCCCGCGGTCGAGGAAATCCGGGGCCTGGACCTGAAAGCCCCTTCTTTCCGCTCCGACAAGCTCCGCTTCATCCAGGCCGACGTGCGCGACCCGGAACTCGCCCGGCACCTGAAGGGCTGCGACACCTTGATCCATTTTGCTTTCATCGTCATGCCCATCCGGGACGAGGCAAAAGCCGACGACATCAACATCGCCGGCTCGAAAAACACCTTCCAGGCCGCGGCCGCGGCGGGGATGCGCAAGATTGTCTATTCCAGCTCGGTGGCGGCCTACGGCGCCTGGCCGGAAAACCCCCCGGTAATCACCGAGGACGTGCCGGTGCGGGGCATGCCCACGTTTTACTATTCGCGGGCCAAGGCCGCGGTCGAGAATTTCCTGGACGGGTTCGAGAAGGAACATCCGGCCATGGTGATCACGCGCTTGCGGCCCTGCATCTTCGTGGGCCCGACCATCGAGAACGCGGTCAAGGATATCCTGGGCGCCAAAATGGTGCCCTACTTCCGCGGCTACCCCTCCCGGATGCAACTGGTCTGGGACGAAGACGTGGCCCAGGCGATTCACCTGGCGCTGAAAGGCGACTTTCCCGGTGCCTTCAACCTGGCCGGAGACGGCTCCCTGAGCATGCAGGAGTTCGCCGCGATCCTGGGAGTGCCCTCTCTGCCGGTGCCCTACGCCCTGGCCTACTGGGGAGGCCGGCTCTTGTGGTCGCTCCGGCTCTTCGGCCAGCTCTCCCCGGGATGGATCGAGTGCATACGCTATTCGATCATCGTCAGCTCGGACAAGGCCAAACGGGTCCTGGGCTGGAAGCCGTCTTGCGACACAGCCGGCGCTTTACGCCGCCTGATCGCCAGCCTGCCCCCGGCCTGAATTCCCGGATTCGGCGATTTCCGCGCCGAGCACGCTCTGCATCTGCTTGAGCGCCCATTCGTGGGCTTCCTGGTCAAAGCTGGCCACGCCCCGGCGATAGACCCGCGTCGGGATGTCGCGGTTCCGCAGTTCCTCAACCGTGTAAAGCACGCAGATGTTGGTGCAGACCCCGACCACCTCCACCAGGTCCGGCTTCAGCTTCTTCAGCCGCTTCTCCAGGTCCGTGCCGAAAAAAGCGGAGTAGCGCTTCTTGGGCAGATAGACCGAGTTCTTGGCCAGACCCTTTAGCTCCTGGA
>MGQK01000109.1:10379-10516 GCA_001797815.1 Deltaproteobacteria bacterium RBG_13_61_14
CATCGGGGTCATGGTTATCGGCCACGAAGATCACCGGGTCGCCGGTTTTCCCATATTCTTCCACCTTGGCCCGGACAAAAGGGATGATCGCCTCGGATTGAGGACCGCAATAAAGCGCCCGGCCTTGGCGAAGGAAC
>MGQK01000109.1:10598-33518 GCA_001797815.1 Deltaproteobacteria bacterium RBG_13_61_14
CTCGAGGTCAAACCCGTCCTTGGTGCCGTCCCGGTCCATGCTGGTGAGCAGGATTTCGCCCGCGCCCAGCGCTTCCATCCGGCGCGCCCATTCCAGCGCGTCTATGCCGGTGGGCTTGCGTCCGCCGTGGGTGAAGACCTCCCAGCGGAGCGGCTCCGCCCCGTCCACCCTTTTCGCGTCAATCGCCACCACCGTGCACTGCGAGCCGAAGCGCTCGGCCGCGGCCCGGACAAAGTCCGGGTCCGCCACCGCCCCGGTGTTGATGCTTACCTTGTCGGCCCCGGCCTGAAGGAGCCGGCGGATGTCGTCGAGAGTGCGCACGCCGCCGCCCACGGTCAGGGGCATGAACACCTGCTCCGCGGTCCGCGCCACCACCTCCAGGATGATCGGCCGGTCCTCCTGGCTGGCGGTGATATCGAGGAAACAAAGCTCGTCCGCGGCCTGGCGGTCATACTCCTTCGCGCACTCCACCGGGTCCCCGGCGTCGCGCAGGGCGATGAACCGGGTGCCCTTCACCACTCGCCCGGCCATCACGTCCAGGCAGGGAATGATCCGTTTCGCGAGCATACTAATTATATTATGGGATGGAGCTTGATTAAGCAACCTCCCGGTGAAAAGCTTGAGCTTTGCCCGGCGCCGTGCTATAACGCGAGCAGATGGAGGCGCGCTCATGAAGACGCGGGGGCAAAGGATCGGCTGGTTCCTCATGCTGGCGGGAATGCTGGTGGCGCTGCGCTGGGGGTCGAAAGCCGAGACCATTTACCAGGGACCCGACAATTTCAACTACGTGCAGCTCGTGGAAGTCAAAAAAGATCGCGGGCCCTTCGAGCATCCGGCCGTCATCCCCGCCCAAGAACTGGAACGGGTCCTGTTGGAGTTGGAATATGTCAAACCGGGGCTGTTGCCCTTCTCCAAAGGGGGAAGCAAGGAGCGCGAGCTTTTCCCGCAAGCGGATGCGGCCCAACTCGCGCCCTTTCTCAGCCAGGCGCTGAAGAAGGCCGATCCTTCCCAGTGGGTGGAATTTTCCTGGAAAGCGACCCGGCGGCTGGCCCAAGCGAGCTTCCTGGTCAAATACCTGGTCCACGACGGGGTGCTGTTCGTCAAGGACGGCCGCCTCCAGATCGCCTTCCGCAACATCGGCTATGAAGAGATCCTAGAGACCGATATGCTCAGCCGCCTCGATCCCCTCCGCTCCTATTCAGGAATGTATGATCTGGTGTTGCCGCCCCTCGGCCAATGGCCGGCCCCGAACCTCGATGCCCAAGGCGAGCCCGCGCGCCGGAACTGGATCGCAATCCCCCTGGACACCCTGGCGCAAATCCCGGAGCCGGTCGCCGCCCCGGCCGGCGGTGAAGCCCAGGAACCGGCGGTCCTTCCCCCATCCCCTCCGCCCGCGCAGCGCTCGGCCGAAGCGCGGCTTCAGGAACTGAAGAAACTCCTCGACCAGGACTTGATCACCCAGGAAGATTATGACCGTAAAAAGCAGGAAATCCTCGACGAGTTCTGAGCCGGTCCGGATCCAAATCAAGCGCCTGCCCGGCCGCGACCCCAACCTGCCCCTGCCCGGCCGGCAGACCCCGGACTCGGCCGGCCTGGATATCTCCGCGGCCAATGAAGAGCCGATCACGCTCTTGCCCGGCGCTCGCGCCCTGGTGCCGACCGGCCTGGTCCTGGCCCTGCCCCACGGGATCGAGGCCCAAATCCGGCCCCGCTCCGGGCTGGCGCTCCGCCACGGCATCACCTTGCTCAACACCCCGGGCACCATTGATCCGGACTACCGGGGCGAGCTCCAGATCATTGTCATCAACCTGGGCCAGGAGCCTTTCACCATTAAGAAAGGCGACCGCATCGCCCAGATGGTGATCTCCCGGCTGGTGGCGGCGGAGTTGGAGGAGGTGGCGGAACTCCCGACCAGCGGCCGCGGCGCCGGCGGCTTCGGACACAGCGGCCTGCAATGAAAAGAAAGGCTTGAGGCATTAGGCTTTGGGCTTTAGGCCTCGGAATCCCGTGAACATGAACTTGATAAAATTCCCTCTTTTCCCTTTGCTCCTTTGCGACTTGGCGTGAAACCTCTTTTCCGCAGATTCCGCAGATTCATGTAGCCCACCCTTCGCGTCCTCGAGAAGGGTGGGTTTATGGCGCAAAAAGCTTCTTGACATCCCTTATAAAACCTGCTAGCCTTGACCCATCCTTAAAAAGGAAAAGGAAAGGCTCATGATCCCCAAAGCTTCTCATCTCCTTCTCCAACACGCTGGACAATCCGGGGCAAGGGTGCTATCCTGGATGGACGAGAATGAAAGCCATGTCCAAGGAAGCTTTAAAATATCTGAATAACGCCAAGGCGATCCTGAAAACCGTCCCGCTCGAGGACGATACTTATACCGAGATCAAGCCGGTGCGGGAAGCCATGGGCACGGCTTACCTGGCGGTCCTGGAGGCCATCAACGAGCGTCTCTTGAGGAAGGGCCTGACCAAGAAGGAACTGCCCCAGTCGGTGGAAGCCTACCGCAAGGCGCTGCGCAAATACCTGGCCGTCCGCAACGGAAAACTCCTCCGCGAATTCGAGAAGCTCTACGACCTGCTCCACATCGCCGGCTATTATCGGGGACTGCTCTACGATGTCAAGGTGGTCAAGGACGCGATCAAATCCGCCCAAGCCTTCATTGAGAAGATCGAAAGCTGAGAGGGAACGGCCAGAAAAAGATTCAAACCGGAGCGGCTCATGATCCCTGGAAAATCCGCAGAGAGACTCCGCCGGAGCGCTATGTCCTCCGCGAAGGCGGATTCCGCCGATTACGCAGATTTCAAATTCACTGTCCACCGTGCACTGCCTGCCCCGCCTTTAAGCGGGGTGCACTGTTCACTACTTCCCCAATTTCCCCAATCGAGCGAGTTAGGTATGGTGTCCCCTGAATTAGAATTAGGAGAAGAAAATAAATGAAAGTTGGAACAAAAATTATATCAAGGCAGCAGTTGAGGTATCTTGAAAGAATACAAGAGGGAAGGTATTCTTCACCTGAGATAGTTGATATTCTACTGAAAATAGTTGATGACGATGACATCCTAGAGGACAGGGAAGAGCTACATCCTGGATGGATTGAGATATTCGAAAATAATATAGACTCCATAAAGAAGATTCAACCACCAATAATATGGGAAAAGATCAATTCATTCTTTGATAAAGTTGTTTCATTAGATTCTAACATAAAGGATATAGACCCAAAATCTACAACTATGTCTTTTCTTCTTGGAGCGGGAGCATCAAACCCGGATCCTTCAAACATCCCTACTGTCAAACAACTTCTTCCTCAGTTACTCGAACGCGGTCGACGTCTCGATAGAGATGACGTCACAAGATTGGCTGACTTCTGCGATTCTCGGAAAATAGATAATATTGAAGATCTGCTAACGGCTGCTCAATTAGCAACTTTTTCTAGCCGTAATCCGACGATACTGAAACTTATGAATTTTTTGCTGTATCGAGAGGATATAGAAGGGCCTTATGAAGAACCCCGTTACTATCGTCCCTGGGAAGCTGAAAGACTTGAAATGAGGAGGATTAGAAAATTTAGGGAACCCGGTGCAGAACTTTCATCAGTCGCTTTTCTTCAAGATACTTTGCAAGTTCTTTTCGGCCTGCTATCAAGTACTATGCTTCCAGCAAAGCCCAATAATGCACATAAATCAATTGCAGAGTACGCTAAATCCCATGTGAGATCTTCGATTGTGACCACCAATTACGACTGCTGTATGGATCTGGCTTTAGGAGAAGTACATAAAGATTTCTTTTATCAAGTGGATTTCTCTAATGTTTCTAAGCCGCAGCCTATTTCTGATAAAACTATATTGATTAAGTTACACGGTAGTTTAAACTGGTTTTACTGTGAAACCTGCCAAGAGATTCAGCTTGTTAATATAGAACAAATGGTAGATTCTTTTCAAAATGATAGATGTCCATATCCTGTCATTGGAATCTGTAGGGATTGCGGCGGACAGAGAAGAGGCTTACAAGTTCCTCCACTTGCAATGAAATTCGATTTGGGACCTCCTTTAACCCGATTGATGAGCGAGGCCACGATATCCTTTGAAAAGGCTCAACTAATCGTAGTTGTTGGATTTTCATTCGCTGAAGCAGACATTTATATATCGCGCATGTTGAGCAAATCGATGCAGAGCTCTCCTAATCAAAAGCTATTAATTGTTGATCCTGATTATAATGTGGTAGATAGAGTTCGTAGAAAATTCAAAGCTAGCATTCCGAATTTCGATGCTACCCGTATAATTAAGTTAGCAGGAAACTGCAGCGATATTCTTCCTAGATTCCTTAGTGGAGAATTTCTAAAAGTAGCATCTGAGCCAATAAACAAAGAGTCTGCCTCAGAAGAGTAGGATGGGGTCAGATCGTTACTTAACACTTTACATATTTGCATACCTATCCCGCGACCGAAGAGCGGTCGCGGCTACCTGCGGATTCTGGGGACACCATACTTAATTCCCGGTAAATTTTGCAGTCTGATTAGGAGAAAGTATTTAGTATATCGTATGTTGTATGTAGGGTTAAGGCCTCAGACGGAAGATAGTGGACAGTAAACAGTGCACCCCGCGAGGCGCGGGGCAGGCAGTGGACAGCTTTAGGGTTTCGCGGGAAGACCCCACCCTTCGCCCGGAAGCGAAGGGCGGGCTACAAGGATGGTTAAAGGCTGATGGTCAGGAATGCCTGTCCCCCTGCCAGATTGATAAGCTTTAGCTTTTCTGAAAATCTGCGAAATCTGCGCAATCTGTGGATGTCCGGAATTCAGAATTCTGAATTCTGGGGACACCATACTTAATTCCCCATGAATTCCGCGGCCAGAGCTTCCCTTAAAACTTAACCTGATCCAGCTCCTGTGGCAATGGTCAGGCGGCAGGGCTTGGCTTTTGAGCCTTGATTCTCTGCGCCTGCCGGCGCGCCGCTTCCTCACTTTTGCGGCGCCAGTAAGCCACCTTCTGCTGGAAGGTCAAGTTCTTGGTCTCTTGATCAATCTTTTGACCCGCCCGATGCATCATCTCCACACAATCAAACTTTTTCTTTTTCATACTCGATCACCTCCTGGGGCGTGTGGATGCCGATTGAGGAATAACCTTCCCGGATATTGATCGCATTGTATAGGGCAATTTTATCATAGTGAACGATATGGCGGAAGTTCCAGCTCACCATGATTTGACAGCCGGCCGCCGAAGCGATCGCCACATGCAGGGCGTCTCGGGCCCATTTGCGAGAGACAATCCTGGCCCGCAGATAGGCCGTTTGCAAACGCGCCGCGGCTTCGGTCACCGGGGCCAACTCGGTCAGCGGAGCGACCGACTGGTAAAGGGCCTGCACCCGGCGAGGAGCTTCCGAGATTTCTTCCTCGACCAGCGGAGAAATCACCAGGTGAAACCGGTTCTTCTTCACTTGATCCAGGAAAAGCGAACTGGCCGCGGCAAATTCCGGATCAAACACGCCTCCAAACACGGAGGTGTCCGCATAAATCCGGATCGCCTTTTTGGGAAAGCTCTTGGCCACGGTTCTTGAATCCTGCTCCAAACGCCTCTCTCTACCTTATCCTACCCGTCCGCCTAATGCAAGCGAATTCGCGAATTCGGGACACCATACTTAATTCCGGGTAAATTCTGCAGTCTGATTAGGAGAAAGTATTTAGTATATCGTATGTTGTATGTAGGGTTAAGGCCTCAGACGGAAGATAGTGGACAGTAAACAGTGCACAGAAAGCAGTGATTTAATGGATGACGGACAAGAATGTCTGTCCCCCTTCCAGATTGATCACTTTGAGCTTTTCTGAAAATCTGTGGAATCTGCGGAATCGGTGTAATCTGCGGATGATCCTTTCTTCTCCCTACCTGCGACCTACGACCTACTGCCCAAGAAGCGCTGGCCGAGGCTTTTGCCAAGGGCGAACTCACCTACTCCTATCGCATCTCGCCTGCGCAACTGCTTTCTCTCGCCCGCAAACGCAGCAACCTCCTCTTTCTCGCCTTCGCTTTCGTGTTCACCGTCCCCCCGGCCGGGCTCGGTCCCTTCTTCATCACCTTCATGATCCGGAACCACGGGCTCAACGAGTTCTCCGCCACTCTTTTCATGTGCCTGATCTTCGGCACCCAGCTCTTCGGGCAAATCTATTTCGGCCGGATGGGCGACCGCCTTTACCAGGCCCGGCCCGACGGCCGCTTGCGGGTGATGATCTGGACCATCCTCGCCAGCCTGCCGTTCCTCCTCGCCGGCTTCGGGCTTCCCTTCTCGGTCCAGGACCTTCCCCGGCTGGTCCTCTTCTCGCTCCTGGTCATGGTGGGCGCCGGCTTGATGGTCGGACCCAATCCCAACTGGATGGCCTCCATCTGCGACTTGAACCTCCCCGAGCACCGCGGCACCATCATCAGCCTGAACGGGCTTTTCCAAACCCTGGCCCGGATCGTGGCCGCGCCCCTTTGCACCGGGCTGGCCCTGCACCTCCAGGGTTCCTACGCCAATGCCTTCCTCGTCCTCTTCTCCTTTTTCCTTCCCGCCGCCGGGCTCCTGGTCCTGGTGCGCCGCCATCTCGCCCCGGACGTGGCCCAGACTCAGCGCATCCTTTCCGAGCGGGCCCGGGCGCAGTCCAATGGATTGACAATCTCGCCAAAAACCGGTATATAATAGGTAGAAGAGGGAGGGAATCCGGTTGGGTCTAGGAGATTGGGCTATGGATCCTTTTCAGCAAGAACCAATTACCCCCTCGGCGCTCGAATATCTGATTCACCTGGGCGCCAAGGGGAATCATCTTCTTTTTGGGAACGACCGTATCCGCGAGGCCTTTGCCCGGCAAAAAGAAGCTTTGACCGGTCTGGAGAACCATCGGATCTCGGAGGTGCAGCGCGCCATCCGCGAGCTTTTAGCCATCCCGGACTTTGAGGGCAAAAGGGAGTTCATCGCGGCGTTGCCGAAAGAGACCGAGGACATCCTGATTTTTCTTTACTTCCAGATGATCGAGCGGAACCTGGTCTTGACCCACCCGGCCCGCCACTAAACTAAGCCGACCCGGTTTCCTTGCCGGCGTGAAGCTCTTTCTCTCTGGAGGGAGGCCGCCGGTGGTGAGCGTAGTCGAACCGCGGCCGGAAAGACGGATCATGGGCGAATTAAAACTCGGCACAGAAGATCGAGAGGCCCTGCTCCAGATCGCGCGCCAGACCCTGGAGCGGTGCGCTCTTCACGGGAAATACCAAGCCTCCGGGATCGAGCCGGACCGCGAAGCTCTCAAAGCCCAGTGCGGGGCCTTTGTCACCTTGCACCGGCAGGGCCAGCTCCGGGGCTGCATCGGCACTTTCCACGGCGAGGGCCACCTCTGCCGCACCATCGAGTCCATGGCCTTTGCCGCCGGCTGGCAGGACCCCCGCTTCCCCCGCCTCCGGCCCGAAGAAATCGCCCACCTGGACATTGAAATCTCCGTGCTCTCGCCCTTGCGCCGGATCACGGACGTCGCCGAGATCGAGGTCGGCAAGCACGGCATTTGCATCTCCAAGGGCTTCCACCGGGGCGTGCTCCTGCCCCAGGTGGCCACCGAACAGGGCTGGGACCGGGAGACGTTCCTCGCCCACACCTGCCTGAAAGCCGGCCTGCCCCCCGACGCCTGGAAAAAAGACGCCACCATCGAAATCTTCTCCGCCGATGTCTTCGGAGAAAAGGATGCCCCATGATCCGGGGCCATGAGGCCGTCCAGGCGTTGTTCCGCGAGGCCCTGCGCCACGGCCGGCTGGCCCACGCCTACCTGCTGGTGGGCAAGCCCGGCATCGGGAAAAGGCTCTTGGCCCGGGAACTGGCCCAGGCCCTCAACTGCGAGCGACCCGGCTACCCGCCGGACGGCGCCTGCCTCTCCTGCCGCAAGATCCGAGACTTGAACCACCCGGACGTGATCGAGGTGGAAGCCGAAACTAAGACCTTGAAGGTGGACCAGGTGCGCGAGCTTTGCGCCCAGCTCCGCTACCGGCCGTTCGAGGGCCGGACCAAGGTCGCGGTCCTGGCCGAGGCCGAGCGGATGAACGCCGCGGCCATGAACGCTTTACTCAAGACCCTGGAAGAGCCGCCGCCGGACACCGTGCTCGTGCTCACCGCGCTCAGCCTGGAGAGCCTGCTCCCCACGGTCATCTCCCGCTGCCAGGTGGTGCGGGTCCAGCCCCTGCCCACCGCGGTGGTGGAGGAGATGGTGATGGAGCAGATGAAAGTGGAGCGGTCGGAGGCGCGGCTGCTGGCCGTGCTCAGCGAAGGGAGCCTGGGCAAGGCGCTCAGCCTCGACCGCGAGTTTTTCCTGGAAGGCCGGCGGCAGATCATCTCCCGCTTCCTCAAGCTGCCGGCTGGCGCGGCCACCGCCATCCTCGACTATGCCGAAGAGCTGGCCCGGCTGCGCGAAGACCCGGAAGAAGTGATGGACGTGTTCCAGAGCCTCTACCGCGACCTGCTCCTTTTCAAGGAGGGCATCGCCTCCACCATTCACACCGACCTGGCCCCCGCGGTCCAGGCCGCCGCCGAAGCGACCTCGCCCGAGGCCATCCTCACCGGCCTCGAGCGGATCGAGCGCGCCCGCCGGCGGCTCCGGCAAAACGCCAACCCCCGCCTGACCCTGGCGGCCTTGACCCTGGCGCTCAAGGGAGTTCCCGGCGCCAGCCTGGAGAGCCCATGAACGACACTTTTGATCCCAACCTGCCCCCGTCCGAGACCAAGCCGCCGGAGCCGGCTCCCGCCACCCGCAAACTGGTGGGGATCAAATATCGGAGCGCGGGCAAAACCTATTACTTTGACGCCGGCCCGCTCATGTTCCGGATCGGCGAACTGGTGATCGTGGAGACCGAAAAGGGCCTGGGCCTGGCCCGGGTGGTGACCCCGGTGGAGGCCCGGCCGGTGGGGGAAGTGCCGGCCGAGACCAGGCGGGTGATCCGCAAGGCCAACTGGAACGACCTGGAGCGCGACCGCAAAAACAAAGAGCGCCAGGCCGATGCCTTCAACTTTTGCTGTGAACGCATCCGCGAGCGGCGCCTGCCCATGAAGCTGATCCAGGTGGAATACTTCCACGACGCCAGCAAGGCCCTCTTCTACTTCTTCGCCGAGCAGCGGGTGGATTTCCGCGAGCTGGTCAAAGACCTCGCCCACCACCTCCACACCCGGATCGAGATGAAACAGATCGGGGTGCGCGACGAGGCCAAGATCATGGGCGGGCTCGGCAATTGCGGCGAGCCGGTCTGCTGCGCCACCTTCATGAGCGAGTTCGCCCCGGTCTCGGTGCGCATGGCCAAGGACCAGAACCTGGCCATGAACCCGGCCAAGGTCTCCGGGCTGTGCGGCCGGCTCATGTGCTGCCTGGCCTACGAGCATCCCCTTTACCAGGAAGCGCTCCGCTCTTTGCCCCGCAAGGGCAAGCGGGTGCAATGCGCGCACGGCCTGTGCCGGGTCGCCGACCTCAACATCTTCAAGCAGACCGTGGTGGTGGAAACCCCGGAAGGCTCGTTGGTGGAAATCCCGGCCGCGGAAGTGCAGAAAAATATCTCCCCGGAGGCGGTCGAGCCCTTGCCGGTCGAGCCGGGGGATGACGCCGACGTCCTCCCGGAGGAAAAGACCCCGCCGCGGAACCGGTCATGACCTCCACTTTTTACGTCACCACCCCGATTTACTACGTGAACGACGTGCCCCACATCGGCCACGCCTACACCACGGTGGCGGCGGACGTGCTCGCCCGCTACCGGCGCCTGCGCGGCTTTCAGGTGCATTTCCTGACCGGCACCGACGAGCACGGCCAGAAGATGCAGCGGGCCGCGGAAGCCCAAGGTATCACTCCCCTGGAGATGGCCGACCGCAACTCCGCCTCCTTCCGCGAGCTTTGGGCCAAGATGGACATCTCCTACGACGACTTCATCCGCACCACCGAGCCCCGGCACGAGCAGGGCGTGGCCGCGCTCTTTCGCCGCCTGGCCGAGGCCGGCGACATCTACCTGGGCCAATACGAGGACTGGTATTGCGTGCCCGACGAGACCTACTACACCGAGCTGCAGTTAAAAGACGGCAAGTGCCCCATGTGCCGCCGGCCGGTGGAGAAGGTGAAAGAGGAAAGCTATTTCTTCCGGATGAGCAAATACCAGGACCGGCTCTTGCGCCACCTCCAGGACCACCCCGAGTTCCTCCAGCCCGAAAGCCGGCGCAACGAGATCATTAGCTTCGTCGCCTCCGGGCTCCGCGACCTCTCCATCAGCCGGATCAGCTTCGCCTGGGGCATCCCGGCGCCGGACAACCCCCGGCACGTGATCTACGTCTGGCTCGACGCGCTCGCCAATTACATCACCGCGCTCGGCTATCCCGATCCGAAGGCCGAGCCCTTCCAAACCTTCTGGCCCTCCGCCGTCCACCTCATCGGCAAGGATATCCTCCGCCACCACGCGGTCTATTGGCCCTGCTTCCTCATGTCGGCCGGGCTGCCCTTGCCCAAAGCCATCTTCGCCCACGGCTGGTGGACCCACGAGGGCGAGAAGATGTCCAAGTCGCTCGGCAACTTCGTGGACCCCCATGACGTGATTGACCGTTACGGCCTGGATCCCTTCCGCTACTTCCTGCTCCGCGAAGTCCCCTTCGGCCTGGACGGCGACTTCTCCGAGGCGGCGCTCCGGCAGCGGATCAACTCCGACCTGGCCAACGACCTCGGGAACCTCTTGAGCCGCACCGCGGGCATGGTCTTCAAATACCGGGACGGGATCGTGCCGGCCTCCGGGCCGATCGAGCCGCTCGACCGGGAGTTGCGCGAGCTCGCCGAGGAAACCTTGACCAAGGTGGACCAGGCCTTTTCCCTCTTTGCCTTCAACCGCGCCCTGGAACTGACCTGGGCCTTGATCAACAAGACCAATAAATACGTGGACAGCTCGGCCCCCTGGTCCCTGGCCAAAGACCCGGCCAAGAAAGAGCGGCTCGGCACCGTGCTCTATTCCATCGCGGAATCCCTCCGCTTGACCGCGCTCCTCATCCAGCCCTTCATGCCCGATGCCGCCAACCGGATGTGGGAGCAACTCGGGATCCCGGAACCCCTCGAGCGCCTGGACTGGAAAGAGGCCGGCCGCTGGGGCGCGCTCCCCCCCGGCACCCGCCTCCGCAAAGGACCGGCCCTGTTTCCCCGATTGGAGTAAGGTTCGGATTAAGATAAGGAGTTTCACGCCAAGACGCAAAGGTTCAAAGTCGCCAAGGCTCTTGGTTTTTTTGACTTTTGCAACTTTGCGGCTGCGTGAGAATTTTTCCGGCTGAAGTGAACAGCATTAAACAAGGCAGGCAGCGAGTGAAGGGATTTTATGCGATGCCGTCATTCCAAGCATGATTGTTGCCGACGCTCCATAGCTATGGCGACGGAGCGACGAAAAATCTTGACAAGGAAGTGAAGGTTGCGTAGGATGGGGGACGAGTTGAGCGCTTTTTCAATTTCAACTAGGAAGGGGACAACCTCAAAATAGATGGCTGTCGCTATTCACTACTCACAAATTAAAAGCAGGGTTACTCCAATTCCCGATGAACCAGGACAGGAGAGCTGAGGAATTGGATTTACTAAAGATAACTAAATGTGCTATAAATTGGATATGTCTTCCATTTCCATCGTCGGAATAGAGTAAATTATAAAGAAAAGGTGGGTCCTACCCACTATCAACTCAAAAGAGGACAATCATGGCGAAAGATAGTTGGAAAACCAAGAGTCTTTCCGTGGCCAACCTCCATTTGGATGAGAAGAACCCGCGTCTCGGCCGAGAAACCGTATCGCGATCACCCCGCGAGATCATCCAATATCTCTTCGAGCATGATAAGGCGTTAGAGGTAGCCGAAAGCATTGTCACTCGTGGCTATTTCCCAAATGAGCCGCTTCTAGCGATTAGGGAAAATGGTCGGCACGTGGTCGTTGAGGGCAATCGTCGACTCGCAGCTCTGAAGGCACTACGCGAGCCCGGGTTACTGGATGGTTCGTTAAGGCGTCAGGTTGAACGCCTTTCTCGGCGGATCTCTGACCCACAAGCGATTGCGAAGGTTCCAGTCACTATCGCTCCAAGTCGAAAAGCAACTGACCGTCTGCTTGCGGGCCGGCATATAGGTACTCCCGTTCTCGCATGGCAGACTGAGAATCGAGCAAGCTTTATTCTCCAAAAGCTAGCGGAAGGTTATGACAATGCTGAGCTGCAGAACAATCTCGGCTTTACGATGGCAGACATTCAACAGGCCATGCAGACAAGAGCCATCGGGGATATGGCGCGTTCACTAGATCTTCCCGACGAAGTGAAAGCCAAACTAAATAACCCCAGAGCCAAAATATTCACAACGCTAGAACGTGTTTTTGATTCCTCCGTGGGACGCGATTATCTCAAGGTTGAAACCGACCCTGAACATGGACTTCGTGGCACAACAACGAAGAGTGAGTTCGTGCGCGGCTTTAAGAAGCTTGTAAACGACGTTGCACTCGGGATACAATCTTCGCGGACGCTGAACACTAATGACAATATCCGAGCTTATTTCGAATCATGGGATCCCAAAGAACGACCTGAGAATAAGCCTGGGTCATTTATCCCTTCGGATATCATTGAGGGCAAGTCTGTTGTGTCGTTAGGCCATAAACAGGTGCCTGCGAAGATCCCTCGGAAATCGAAGCAGGAAATTAAGACAGTTTTGCCGCGTGATTTCAAAGTCAGGTTCGGCAATGACCGACTCGTCGATATCCGCCGCGAGTTGACCAAGCTTAAACGTGAAGACTTTCCAAACGCTGGTGCAGTCTTGCTTCGGGTGTTCTTCGAGCTATCAGTCATCAACTACCTTGAGCGCACTGGCGAACTTACTGGTATTATTGAAAAGATAAAGCAAAAGGGGGTGAATCTTCCCCACGGCATGCCGACGATGAAACAACTCCAGCGGGAGATTGTGCGGATCGCAAAACAGCGCTTGCCTCGACCTCAGGCAATTAGAGTTGAAAAGGCGATCACGTATAATCCTGCTGCCCCATTTACGATCAGCGATCTTCATGGGTTCGTGCATTCATCAGATTTGCCCACTGAACGGGATATCTTGCAATTTTGGTTGCGCACGGAACCCCTTTTTCGGCTGATGCTGGAACAGGACTCTGGGATGCAAGTGAATGAAAACCCCTAGTCCCCTTAGATATCCCGGCGGTAAATCGGCGATGGCGGGCTTGCTAAGCCATATCCGAAGAATAAATGGGCTTGGATATCGAGCAATCGCCGAGCCCTTTGCTGGGGGGGCAGGCGCGTCACTCACGTTGCTGTATCTAGAAGAAACCCACGAGATATATATCAACGATGCGGACCCCGCGATTTATGACTTTTGGTGGAGCCTCGTCAACCGGCCCCAGACGTTTATGGACATGCTCTCAAAAGCGCGTGTGAGCATGGCTGAGTGGCATCGTCAACGAGAGGTGTATAGAGATTGCGGTCGCGTATCTCGCCTCCGTAGGGGTTTCTCAGCATTCTATATGAATCGATGCAATAGGTCCGGGATCATAGTAAATGGCGGTCCCATTGGGGGGACAAAACAAATAGGCAAATGGAAGCTCAATGCCAGGTTCAATAAAGCTGAGCTTAGGCGCCGGTGCGAGAAGGTAGCCGAATACCGTAATCGAGTTCACGTGTCTGGTTGTGACGGGATAGAGTTAATTAAGAGCTTAGATGCAGAGTCAACCTTCTTCTTCATTGACCCACCGTACTTCGTCAAAGGGAAAACGCTCTATCTGAGCGCCTTGGATGATGAATACCACATCGCTCTTTCGGCTCAAATGAAGTCTATGTCCGATTCTGCTTGGGTGTTGGTTTACGACGATTGCCCCGAGATCCGTCGATTGTATCGGGATTGGGCGACTATCAGACCATTCTCGCTACGTTACGTCGCAGCAGAGCGGAGGAGCGGGAAGGAATTACTTATCATCCCGAAGTGGATGCGCCTGCCTTCGTCCCAAGATTCCGCCGCCGTCTCTTGGTGAGCTATTAATACTTTTACAACACAACAAAGATTGGAGTCAGGTCTTGACATTTGACATTAGAAGCAGTGGACAGGGAAAGAAGAGGCATTAGACATTAGGCTTTGGGCTTTAGGCTTCAGAAAAAGAAAATCTGCGTAATCTGTCCTCGACCCCGAGCGCTCGGACCGAGGGGCGTAATCTGTGGATCGCTCTTTTCTTAGCGGTTGACAGACAGGAATGTCTGTCCCCCTGCCAGATTCCCTGACACCCTGCCACCATGACACCCTGACACCTTCAAGCAGTGGACAGTGAACAGTGCACGGACTTCGGCGAGCTCAGTCGAGCCGTGCACAGTGCTTGGAGTAGGGGTCCCCAGGCGGAAAACCTGGGGTGGTTGCCGCGTTAGATGGGGTGGTTGCTGAGCAGAATGGGGTGGCTGCTGGGCAGGATGGGGTGGTTGGCGTGCAGAATGGGGGGACGTTTGAAGAGGGTATATCGTATGTCGTATGTAGTAGGTCGGGGAAGAGAAGAGGAAGAAACCCGGAGAAATTTTGCCAGGTTAAGTGAATCGGCCCGGTTCCGGGGAGGCCGGAAAGAAGGATGATAGGGTTCGGAAGGGCCGGGGCCGGGAATGGGGGTGCATCTTGGGGGCACTGGGACAAAAAGGCATAGAGAAATTGCCAGGTTAGCGTCTCGAACAATCGTTCTATTTCAGCCTTCATCCTTCAGCCTTTATCCTTGATTCTTCATCATCCCCTATTAGTGTAAGAATGTTGCAGTTTTTGAGGAATTATGTAACATTTAGCCATTGCTTTTCGCTTGGAAGAAAAATGAAGTGTAATTCCTTTTTGCTTTCCCTGGGTTCCGGGCGCTGGATTCTCGCGGTTATCTTGGCCGCGCTTGGAATTCAAGCCCGGGCCGGTGAAGCGCCGGCGCCGCGGGATCAACTTCCCCAGGACGAGGCCGGGATCGCCAAGATGATGAAGGTGACCTGGTCGCAGGAGGTCCTGCCGGCCCGATCAGATCCGCTGGATGATCCCCCGGGCGGCGGGGGACGCGCCCGGCTTTTGGCGCTTCATCCCGCTCGAGGGAGGCAAGAGCTGCCTGATCTTCAACGGCGCCACCGCCGACATCCGGGCCATGGGCTGGATTCCCCGCTATGCGCTCAAGGTCGAGCCGACGTTGGAACACGCCCTGATCGGAAGCCAGGGCGCCATCGCCATCAACGCCAGCAAGGACCACATCCAGCGCCTGACTGCCGGCAAGTGATCAAATCTTCCAAAAAAGCTTTCGCATCGGCAATGAACTTTTAGGCCGGGGGAGTGTCGAACTAAGAAAACCAGCACTTTTCAGAAGGAGGTCCGGTCATGAGACACCAGGCCGCGTTTGTCGGCGCTATCTCGGTTGTTCTTTTCGCTCTCGCCTTTCCCGTCTTTGCCCAATCCATCCAGGACGTTTACGTCTTCGCTCCCGCCGAATACGCGCCGGGCTCTTCCGGCTCGCTCCGGGTGGTGGTGATGGAGGCCACCGGCTTGACCACTTCCACCCCGATCGAGAACGCGCGGGTGCGGCTCAAGCTGCAAGGGACCGGCCAATACCACGCGCTCGCCGACGCCCGCACCAACGCCCAGGGCACGGTGGACCTGAGCTTCAAGCTGCCCGAGGCCAAGCCCGGCGATTACACCTTGGAGGTGGAGGTCTCCTCCCGGCTGGGCAAGGTCACCCGGTCTCACCCGGTCTCGCTGGTCGCGCGTAACCGCATCCTGCTTTCCACGGACAAGCCCATCTACCAGCCCGGCCAGCTCATGCACCTGCGCGCGGTGGCGCTCCGCCAGGCCGACCTCAAGCCCATTGCCGGCGAGAAGCTGGTCTTTGAGGTCGAGGACTCCAAGGGCAACAAGGTCTTCAAGAAAAGCTTCCAGACCGACGCCTTTGGCATCGCCGCGGCCGATTTCGAGCTGGCCGACGAGATCAACCTGGGCGAATACCACGCCCGCGCCGTGCTGGGCGAGCTTACCGAAGAAAAGTCCATTAACGTCAGCCGCTACGTGTTGCCCAAGTTCAAGGTGGAGTTGGCGACGGAGCGGCCCTATTACCAGCCCGGCCAAAAGGTCAAGGGCACGCTCCAGGCCAACTACTTTTTCGGGAAGCCGGTGAGCGGAGGCAAAGTCGAGATCGCGGCCCAGGCCTTTGACGTCGAGTTCCACGATATTGCCAAGGTCTCGGGCCAGACCGATCCGGAGGGCAACTTCGAGTTCGAGTTCGACCTGCCCGCGAGCTTCGTGGGCCAGCCGCTCGAGCAGGGCGACGCCTTGGTGAAAATAGACGCCAAGGTTATTGATACCGCCCAGCATAGCGAGCAGGTCTCGGTCAGCAAAAAAGTCGCGGCCTCGGGCTTGCGCCTCGAGATCGTGCCCGAAGCCGGTCGCTTGATCCCGGGCGTGGAGAACGTGCTCTATGCGATCGCCACCACGCCCAATGACGAGCCGGCGGCCGCGGAGATAGCGATCACGATCGGAGATAAAAGCTTTCGCCTGAAAACCGACGCGACCGGAGTGGCCGAGCTCCGCTTCACACCCGCGGCCGGCCAGTTCAAGGAAGACCCGAACGCCCGTTACCAGGGCCGGGATGCCGCGCCGTTCACCCTGGAGGTCAAGGCCAAGGCCGACGATAAACTCGGGAACTCGACCGAGATCAGCCGCACCCTTTCCGCGGACTCGGTGCGCGACACCGTGCTCCTGCGGCCGGACCAGGCAATCTACAAGGGCGGCGATTCCCTCGGCCTCACCGTTCTCTCCACCTTCTCCACCGGCACCGTGTTCCTCGACATCATCAAGAACGGCCAGACCCTGCTCACCCGCTCCCTCGAACTCAAGGCCGGCAAGGCCGAGACCCGGCTCGCGCTCGGCCCGGACGCCTGGGGCACGCTCGAAGTCCACGCCTACAAGATGCTCCCTTCCGGCGAGACCGTGCGCGACACCCGGGTGGTCTATGTCAGCCCGCCGGACGATTTGAAGGTTTCAGCTAATCTGAGCAAAGTAAACCATCGCCCGGGCGAGGAAGCTCTGATTAAATTCAAAGTTACCGATAAGCGCGGCGTCGGGCACGCGGCCGCGCTGGGGATTGTAATCGTGGACGAGAGCGTGTATGCGCTCCAGGAGCTCCAGCCGGGATTGTTGAAAGTCTATTTTACGCTGGAGAAGGAACTGGCCAAGCCGCGCTACGAGATTCATTATGCGCCCGGGGGCTGGGTGGTCGAGAACCTGATCCAGGAAGAAAAAATTGACGCGGCCCGCCAGAAGATGGCCAAAGTCCTCCTCGCCGGAGTGAAGAAGCCGACCACCTATGACTGGCAAGAGAACCCGGCCCAGGCGCGCATGGACCAGGAAATGGGAAAGCTTCAGAATCTTTATAGCGCACTGTTTGAATATGGCCGCAGGAAAATGCTCGTGAGTTACCAGGCCGGCCGCTGGGCTTATCAGCCGGACCTGTTAGAAAAAATGATCGCGGCCAAAGCGATTGAGCGGAGCCAGGTCACCGATGCCTGGGGAAAGATTTACAACCTGAACGAAATCGGCTCGATTGATCCTGACCTGGAATCCGCTTCTTTATGTAAAAGCCTGGCCAGCCAAAAACTCCAAAGTGTTTACCAGGCACTTTCCTCATATTGGTATGAGAACCGCTCCACCATCCAAAAACTTTTCAAGACGGGATCCAGCGAGGAATGGCAGTTTCCCGAGGGAGTTTTGGATAAGTTAGTCAGCGCGGGTCGGTTAAGCGCTGATGACCTTCGCGATCCCTGGGGCTACAAGATAATATTCAAGTATCTCAACAAACCCAATGACCGAAGCTCCCTTGGCTATCAGTTCCGCTGGTATGACCTTCGCAGTGTAGGTCCGGATGGCAAGCCTGATACCAGTGATGATGTCACGGAACTGACCTGGTATGGGCAACATCTACGAAGAGGCGGCCGCGATTTCCTTGCCTGGGATGCCGCGGAGTTCGAAATGGCGCGGCCGCGAGCCATGGGCGGGGCGATGATGAAAGCTGAAGCGATGCCGATGATGGCCTCGGTCGCGGAAGACAAAGCCGGAGCCGGCCGGGAGGAGCGCAAGGCGAGCGTGCGGGTGCGCGAGTATTTTCCGGAGACGCTGCTCTGGATGCCGGCGCTGATCACCGACCGCTATGGTTATGCGGAATTAAAAGTGCCGCTGGCCGACTCGATCACCACCTGGAGGCTCTCGGCCGCGGCCCATTCCCGGGACGGGCTTTTAGGCTCGGGCCAGAGCGGGATCAAGGTCTTCCAGGACTTTTTCGCGGACATTGACTTTCCGGTCTCGCTCACCTCGGGCGACGAGGTGAGCGTGCCGGTCGCGGTTTACAACTACCTGCCCGGAAGACAGACCATCGAGCTGGAGGTGGAAAAGGGAGACTGGTTCGACCTCTTGAGCGACCAAGTGCAGAAGCTCACGCTTGACGCGAACCAGGTGGACGTGCGCTTCTTCAGGATCAAGGTCAAGGGTCTCGGCCAGCAGACCCTCACGGTCTATGCGCTCGGCTCGAAGATGGACGACGCGGTCAAGCGGCAGGTGGAGGTGGTGCCCAACGGCAAGATGTTCGAGCTGGTGGCAAACGGCCAGTTGGCGAGCGAGATCAATCAGAACCTGACCATCCCGGCCGAGGCCATTCCCGGGGCGAGCAAGGTCCTGGTCAAGATTTATCCCGGCGTCTTCTCCCAGGTGGTCGAGGGCATGGACGGCATCTTCCGCATGCCCTCCGGCTGCTTCGAGCAGACCACCTCCACCACCTACCCCAACGTGATGGTGCTCAATTACCTGAAGCGCACCAAGCAGATCACGCCCGAGATCCAGATGAAGGCCGAGGGTTTCGTCAACCTGGGCTACCAGCGGCTGCTCAGCTTCGAGGTGCCGGGCGGCGGCTTCGAGTGGTTCGGAAGCCCGCCGGCGCACCTGGTGCTGACCGCTTACGGGCTGATGGAATTTTTTGACATGAGTCAGGTGGCGGAGGTGGACCCGGCCGTGATCCGCCGCACCCATGAGTTCCTGGCCGGCAAGCAGGAGAAGGACGGGAGCTGGAAGCCGGTGGAGCACTGGATCGAGACGCTTTCGGGCGAGGCCTTTTCCCGCTCGACCTTGCTCAATACCGCTTACATCGCCTGGGCGCTCTTGGACACCGGCTATCAGGGCGAGGCCGGGGACAAGGCGATTGCTTATCTCAAGGCCAACGTCAAGGAGGCCAAGGACGCTTACACGCTGGCGCTGGCGGTGAACGCGCTCGCGGCCAAGAACCCGAAAGACCGGGACACGCTCGCGCTCCTGGAGCAGATCCACAACGCCCGGATCGAGGACCGGCAGAATAAGACCGTGCACTGGGAGCCCCTGGGCGAGACCGCGGTGCACGGCGGCGGAAAATCGGCGCAGATCGAGACCACCGCGCTCATCCTTTATGCATTCTTGAAGGCCGGGGTTTACCCGAACACGGTGAACCTTGGCCTGAATTGGCTCGCCCAGCAAAAGGACAGCTTCGGCACGTTCGAGAGCACGCAAGCCACGGTGCTGACCTTCAAGACCCTGCTCCTGGCCGAGGCCGGCAAAGCGCCCGAGCTGAACGTGAGCGTGAGCGTGACCGTGAACGGGGACCGGCGCGAGGTCAAGATCACGCCGGAAGATTCCGACGTGCTCCGGCTCCTGGACTTCAAGGAAAAAACCCTCGCCGGCGACAACGCGGTGGGCCTGAAGCCATCGGCCGAGACCAACCTGATGTATCAGGCCGTGGCGCGCTTCTTCATCCCCTGGGACAAGTTGCCCCGGGAGCAGGTGGAGGAGCCGCTCAAGCTGGAACTGACTTATGACCGCACTCAGCTCAAGGCGGACGATCTGCTGACCGCCCAGGTCAAGGCGACCTACCGCGGCACCCAGCCCACGGAGATGATCGTCTTGGACCTCGGCATCCCGCCCGGCTTTACCGTGCAGACCGAGGGTCTGGAGAAGGCCAAGGGCGAGGGCAAGATCGAGAAGTTCACCCTGACCGGCCGGCAGATCACGGTCTATGTGCGGCGGATCGAGCCGAAGAAGCCGCTGGAGCTGAGCTACCAGCTCAAGGCCAAATTCCCGGTCAAGGCCCAGACCCCCAAGAGCGCGGCCTACGAATACTACAACCCCAAGGTGCGGAGCGAAGTGAAGCCGGTGGAGCTGCGGGTTACGCAGTGAGGAGAGACCATGGGCGTTCGGGGTTGAGGCTTAAGCCGGGAAATTACAAATAGGAATAACCACAAAGGCACGAAGACACCAAGGGAGAGAAAAAATTTGAATTTTACCAGGTCTGGTTATTGGGAATAATATTCCGAGACTGAACTTTAGAACTTTTTTTGGAGTGCGGCGCTTTAGCGCCGCTTTAGCTGGCGGCCATTCCTGGCCGCCGAAAAGCCCGCCGATCAATCGGCGGGAAGAAAAGCGGCGGTAAACTGCCGCACTCCAAAGGGCCACGGTGAATTTCCTGCGGTTTGCGGTCGAGACCCAAACTTGAGGAAAATCGGCTTCTCCCTTGCCCAAGCCTGGTGAGATGCAACTCATGGAGCAGAAAAAGTTCTAAAGTTCAGTCCGAGAAAGTCTAACTTCCAAAAAACTTAGTGCCTTTGTGTCTTAGTGGTGAAAGAAAAAAAGAGGTCGGGGGACCCTGACTGCTGGTCCCCCGACCGGCGAAAGAGAAAGGCTTGGGGAAAGGGTTCTGAAAACGGCCTCAAGCTTCAGGCCGCGATTACCTCCGCTTCTTTTTCTTTTTCCTGGATCCGGGCCTCGCCGGCCATGGCCTCTACCACCAGCTCGGAGATGTCTTTGACCTCCAGCTTCTCATCCAGGTCCAGGATCTTGACCGCGTCGTCCATCATCTGCAGGCAATAGACGCAACTGACCGCCACGATCCTGGCCTCGGTCGCAAAGGCTTCCTTGGCCCGGGTGACGTTGAGGCGCTCGCCGGTGGGCAAATCCATCCAGTAGTGGCCGCCGCCCCCGCCGCAGCAATGGGCGCGCTCGCGGTTGAACTGCATCTCGACCAGTTCCACGCCCTTGATGGACCGGAGGATCCGGCGGGGTTCCTGGTAAATGTCGTTGTAGCGGCCCAGGTAGCAGGGATCGTGAAAGGTGACCTTGCGCTGGATGGGCGTGTCCAGCTTGAGCCGGCCCTGCTCCAAGAGCCGGGCGATGACCTCGGTGTGGTGGAAGACCTTGAATTCGGCGCCGAACTGGGGATACTCGTTCCTGAAGACGTTGAAGCAGTGCGGGCAGTGGCTGACCAGGTATTGGAACTTGCGGCTGCGGATCATCTCGATCTGGGTCTTGACCACGGTCTGATACAGGTTCTCGTCGCCCAGGGCCCGGGCCGGGTCGCCGCAGCAATGCTCGTCGTCGCCCAGGACCCCCACGTTCACGCCGGCCGCGAGCAGGATGTTGAGCACGTTGTAAGCCACCTTCTGCTTGACCGGGTCGTAGGTGGTGCAGCAGCCGATCCAGAAGAGCGCCTCGCACTCGTCGCCCGGGCCGACCACCGGGATCTGCACTTCCTTGATCCAGTCCGAGCGCGCGTCCTGCGGCCCGAAGGGATTGCCGGTGCGCTCCATGGACTTGAGGGCGATGGCCGCTTCCTGGGGAATTTGCCCGCGCATCATCACCTCGCCGCGGCGCAGCTCCATGATCTGGGGGACGTGCTCGATCCCGGCCGGGCACACTTCCATGCAGGCCCGGCAGGTGCGGCATTCCCAGATGGCGTCCGCCGGGAAGGCGTTGCCAACGATGGGCCGCGGCTCTGCGGCCGGGGCCGCCTCGCCCGAGCCGTTACCGTTCGCTGGCGCGATCGGGAGACGGTTCTTCCAGGTGAAGTCCTTGAGGTCGGCGATCAACCGCTTGGGCGAAAGCGGATGGTGGTTCAGGTGGGCCGGGCAGGCGTCCTGGCAGCGGCCGCAGCGGATGCAGGCGTCGTAATCCAAGCGCTGCTTCCAGGTGAGGTCCTTGACCGCAGTCACGCCCAGGTTGAAGTTTTCCGCCGCGCTTTCATCGGCGAGCATGGCCTCGATGTCCACCCGGGGCAAAGCGCCCTTGGGCTGGAGCGAGCGGAAGAAGACGTTGACCGGCAAGGTGAGGATGTGGGCGAACTTGGTGTAGGGGATGGAAGCGATAAAGGCAAAGGTGACGGCGAAATGGCCCCACCAGAGCGACTGGGCCACGCGCCGGGCGGTGGATTCTTCCATGCCTCCCAGTCCCAGGGAGAAAAGGTAGCCGATGGGCGACCAGGCGGCCCAGGGATCGCGGGTGTAATGGATGCGCATGCCCTCGACCAGGAAGCCGGTGACCACGGCCAGCCCGAGCAGGACCAGGACAAAGGCGTCGTCCCAGCGGTTGTCCAGGCGCTCGGGCCTGAGGGCATAGCGCCGGACCGCGGCGATGACCAGGCCCGCGAACAGAGCGAGTCCGGCCAGGTCGGCGAGCAGGGTGATCAGGAGATAGAAGCGGCCGTGATAGATCGGGATCTGGAAGTCCACGTCCAGGAAGACCACGGCCGTGGCCAGCATCAGGGCCAGGAACGACCAGAAGATGAGCACGTGGATCAAGCCGGGGAAAGCTTCTTTCAGCACCTGGGCTTGCAGCGGCACCTCCCAGAAGAAAAGCCGGAGGCGCTCTTTCCAGGAGCCGAAGCGCACGGGGTCGGGCCGGCCTTCCCGCCAGAAGCGGAGCTTCTGAAAAGCGCCGTAGGCGAAGATCAAGAGCGCCCCCGCCATCAAAGGGTAGATGAGGTACTTGTAGGGCGCGGCGATCTGCCAGTACATTTCGCGATGAGGGACATCTACCGGGATATTCATGGTTCACCTCACTTGGCTCCTTGCAACCGCTCAGGAGCCCAGGGAATGACAGCCGCCTGGGACCGG
>MGQK01000110.1:0-6202 GCA_001797815.1 Deltaproteobacteria bacterium RBG_13_61_14
GGCGGAGCCTTATGAGCGCATCATCGCCCTGGCAAAGCAAGCCGGTCCGGGCGCCGGGGGACTGCTGTTCCTGCCCTACCTTTTCGGCGAGCGCACGCCGCACTGGAACCCGCTCTTGCGGGGCGTGCTCTTCGGACTGGCGCCGCACCACGGCAAGGCGCACCTGGCCCGGGCCGCGCTCGAAGGCATTTGCATGTGCCTGGCCCAGGTCCACGAGTTGCTGCAAGCCTCGCCCGGCGGGGTGAGCGAGGTCCGGGCCAGCGGGGGTTTTGCGCGCTCCGCGGCCTGGGTCCAACTCCTGGCCGACATGCTGGGCGCGGCCATCACGCTGCCGCGGGTGCGGGAGAGCTCGGCCCTGGGCGCGGCCATCCTGGGGATGAAGGCAACAGGCGCGATCAAGGATTGGGGAGAAGCCAAGGGACTGATTCCAGTGGGGAGGACGTTCGAGCCTGATCGGGCGATGAAAGATTTTTATCAGGAGCGCTTCCAGGTATTCAAAAAGCTTTATGATCGCCTGGCCGATGAGTTCGAGCGCTGGAAAGAAATTCAAGAGAAAGCGGACGTGGCCGGACGCTCGTCGGAAGAAGGAATTTGATGGACGAGGGGCAAGCCCGGAAGGTCCTGGAGCAAGGGCTCTCGAAAGCCGATCTTCTTGGCCGGCGGGTCCTGGTCCTGACCCCGGACGGCACCCGCAGCGGGCCGATGCCCATGCTCTTCCGGCTGTTCGCCGAGCTTCTGCTCCCCCGGGTGGCCAAGCTCGAATTCCTGATCGCGCTGGGCACGCACCAGCCCTTGAGCGAAGCGGCGCAAAACCGGCTCTTCGGCATCAGCGCGGCGGAGCGGGCGGGCAAGTATGCGGGCATCAGCATCCACAACCACCACTGGGAGCGGCCCGAGACCTTTACCCGGATCGGGACTATTGCCGCGGGCGAGATCGAAGAGCTGAGCGGGGGCTTGCTGCGGCAGGACGTCCCGGTCGCGCTCAACCGCTTGATCCGGGACTACGACCACCTCATCCTTTACGGCCCGGTGTTCCCGCACGAGGTCGCCGGCTTCTCGGGCGGGCACAAGTATTTCTTTCCCGGGATCGCCGGCGCGGAGATCATCAACTTCACCCACTGGCTGGGCGCGCTGATTACCAACTATCAAATCATCGGCCGGCAAGACACCCCGGTGCGGGCGGTGATCGAGCGGGCGGCGGCGATGGTGGAGAAGCCGGCGACCGGGGTGTGCTCGGTGGTGGAAGGCGATGGCTTGACCGACCTGTTCGTCGGGCCGGTGGCCGAGGCCTGGCGCCAGGCCGCGGCGCGGGCGGCGGAGAAGCACATCCGCTGGGTGGAGGAGCCTTATTCGTTGGTGATCTCGGTGATGCCGGAGATGTATGACGACCTCTGGACCGGGGCCAAGGGCATGTATAAGATGGAGCCGGCGGTCGCGGAGGGGGGCGAGGTGATCATCTTCGCGCCCCATATCCGGGAGGTGTCCTATACCCACGGCAAAATCCTGGACCAGATCGGCTACCACGTGCGCGACTATTTCCTGAAGCAGTGGGACCGCTTCCGGCATTACCCGGGCGGGGTGCTGGCGCATTCCACCCACCTCAAGGGCATGGGCCGCTTCGAGCACGGGAAGGAAGAGCCTCGGGTCAAGGTGACCCTGGCCACCGGGATTCCCCGGGAGCGGTGCGACAAGCTCTCGCTCGGCTACCGGGACCCGAGAGAGCTCCGCCTCGCCGAATTCGAGGGCCGGGAGAAGGAGGGCATCCTGGTGGTGCATCGCGCCGGCGAGATTCTCTATCGCTTGAATTCGCAGCGGGAGGTCAAGAGTGGCGAGTGAACTCGGCCTGATCGGCCTGGCGGTCATGGGCCAGAACCTGGTCCTGAACCTGGCCGGCCGCGGCTTCCGGGTCGCGGTCTATAACCGGACCCTGGAAACCGGCCGGCGCTTCCTTAAGGAGCGGACGCCGGGGCTGCCCATCGTCCTGGGCCAGACCCTTGAAGATTTTGTGAGGCTCTTGGCCAAGCCCCGGACCGTGCTGCTGATGGTGAAAGCCGGCGCCGCGGTGGACGAGATGATCGCCCGGCTCACTCCGCTCCTCTCAGCCGGCGACCTGATCCTGGACTGCGGCAACTCCTATTTCTCGGACACCGAGCGGCGGGCCAAAGAGCTCGCGGCCCGGAATCTTCAGTTCATGGGCGTGGGCGTGAGCGGGGGCGAAGAGGGCGCGCTCTTGGGCCCCAGCATCATGCCCGGCGGCCCGGCCGAGGCCTATGCGCGGGTGCGGCGGATCTTCGAGGCCATCGCGGCGCGCACCGAGGACGGGCCGTGCGTGACCCTTGTCGGCCCAAGGGGCGCGGGGCATTACGTCAAGATGGTCCACAACGGCCTGGAATACGGGGACATGCAGCTCATCGCCGAGAGCTACCAGATTCTGGAGCAGGCGGGCGGGTTGCCGGCGCCGGCGTTGGCCCAAGCGTTTGCGGAGTTCAACCGGGGGGAGCTGGCTTCTTACCTGATCGAGATCACGGCGCGCATCTTCCAGGAGTGCGACCCGGACACGGGCAAGCCGATGCTGGAGGTGATCCTGGACCGGGCCGGGCAAAAGGGGACGGGGCGCTGGACTTCGGAGAATGCGCTGGAGCTTGGCGAGCCGACTCCCACCATCACTGCGGCGGTGGAGGCGAGGAACCTTTCGGCCAAAAAGGAGCTGCGGGTGCAGGCGGAGGAGGTTATCAAGACCTCGCGCTTGAAAAGTCCTTGGGCAATCCCGCCGGAGAATTTGGTCCCGGCGGTCGGAGATGCCTTGTTCGCGGCCAGGCTCGCGCTTTATGCCCAGGGCATGGCCCTGCTCCAGGCGGCTTCAAAGGAGTATGGCTACGACCTGCGCTTGCCGGACCTGGCCCGGATCTGGAAAGGGGGCTGCATCATCCGCTCGGCGCTCCTGGACGTGATCCGCGCCGCTTTCACGGAGCAGCCGGACCTGCCCAACCTGCTCCTCCACCCGAACGTGGTCTCGGCCCTGGCCCAGAGATACGCTTCCTGGGTCAGCGTATGCCAGACCGCCATCGCCTTTGCCATTCCCTGCCCGGCGCTCCTCTCCGCGCTCGCCTACTTCGAAGGGCTCCGCCGCGGCCGGCTCCCGGCCAACCTGATCCAGGCCCAGCGCGACCTCTTCGGCGCCCATACCTTCGAGCGGGTGGACCGGGAGGGGGTTTTTCATCATTCCTGGGACAAAAAGGGGAATTAAAGGGACACCATACCTAATTCAACAAAAGATGAGCGAATTAAGTATGGTGTCCCCCGAATTACAGATCCTGTTCCAGACGAACGGTTGCTTTGCTAGGGTTGCCAAGCTCGTAACGGCGGCGTGAGAGCCAGCCAAGAGAGGCTTGAATGGTTTTAACTTCAGCACCGCGATTAGTGAACGGAACTTCTTGGAAGATCCCCGGGGGTAGGTTTACCTTGCCGGGG
This sequence comes from Deltaproteobacteria bacterium RBG_13_61_14, assembly GCA_001797815.1. Lineage (GTDB taxonomy): Bacteria > RBG-13-61-14 > RBG-13-61-14 > RBG-13-61-14 > RBG-13-61-14 > RBG-13-61-14. The sequence goes on from MGQK01000110.1 coordinate 3,472, forward strand.
ATTTTTTGTGCGCGATGGATTTGCGCGGCTGAGGCTTCGGCCGTGAGCTCAGTCGAACGGTCAGCCACGCCCCTAATGTGTCCATTTGATTGGGGGGAGTGAAGATGAATGAGGAAAAGAAGAGTAGCAAGAGCAAAGTGAGCTGGGTGATAGCCCTGATCGTGGTGCTCTTGGTGTTGGTTGGAGGGGGATGGTGGTTGTGGGGAAAAGATTATCTCAAGGGAGCGGGAGAACAACCGGAATTGGCCAAGAAGGAACTGCCTAAGAAGCCGATCGAAGCAATGCCGGCGCCGGGGGGAGATGAGGAGAGGCTGGCGGAGGCAGAGAAGGGAGAAGCAGCTGTCCAGGAACCGACTTTAGCCCAGGAGAAGGAAAAGAAGCCAGCCCAGATGATTGAATACAAGAAGCGTGTGATCCGGGAGTTCAAGTGGAATGAGGGGGTGGATTCTTTGCATAGAACTCCCAGTTGTGATTATGAAAAATTACCTCCTGGTCTAGATTGTGGAGCACCACTTGGTCCAGATGGTTTATTGGTCAACAAGGATGGTGATATATACATATTCGATTTTGATCCATGGGGTGCTAATCTTTATGATTCTAAAGGAGTTTTAAGAAAGAAAGCTTTGGGTGCCATACCACGTGGTATAGATGGGAAAGGCAATGTGTACTTATCTCATTATATTTATGATTCAGATTTAAATTTAATCAAATCTTATATTCCACCATTGAGGTTTTTTTCAGTTAGATATTATACTATTTCTGAAGATGGCAAATTATATTTTCTTTATTCTAAGAAGGGCAATCATTTCATATTTGAATGTGATCCTTACAGTGACCAGTTAGTCATAGATGAAGAAGTGGCAATATACAATCCTGGCAAATCTCCTAGGATGGTATGTCCTTGTTATGAGATAATTGAAGATGAAGCTCCTTATTATATAAGGCTTGCAAAATATTGGAAAGAAGGAAGAGGGCATTATAAAGATATAAAAAGCAAGATCATTCCTGATGATGGTTTTAAAATAAGATTACAATCTATATTATCGATTGATGCAGGACTGAATACTTACTGGGAATATACTGAAGAAAAATACTCAGGCAATTCAGATATCTCTCGTAAGTATATTGCCGTTTTAAATAGTAGCGATCAATTCATTGGGAAAATTAGGCTTTGTGATGATTCAGCAATTATTACTAATATGGCATCTTACAGGTATATACATATTGAGCCCTATTCCGGCAATGTTTATCAACTTTGTGCTCAAGAAGAAATTGCAACCTTAATTGTCTGGGAAAAAGGAGAAGATCAATGAAAAGTCTAATTATTATTATAACCACTCTCATCTTTATGCTGATGGTAAAACAATTATATGCTCAAACCGAAAAGGCTGCTTTGCAATACGTAAATCACACATATATTGTAGGGACAAGGAACTCGGATCGAGGTGAATATATGGATGATAAAATAAAACATCATGAAGCTAATCCTGAAGATTGGGGTCGGTGCTAAACTTTAAACTTAAGCCTTTCGACCAACCTAAGGAGCCGGGGTCAGGTCTTGACATTGGAGAGGGCCTTTCCGATCTCCTCCACCTCTTTTTCCAGCCTCTCGATCTCCTGATCAAAGTTAAAGTTTTCCAGATCTTTCAGGTCCAGCTCGGCCAGGTGTGCCTTCGGAGGCAATATTGGGCCGCCAAGCGTGACGCTTGGATTCAATTTTGGGCCTTCCGCTGGTCGGCCCGGAGAACCACCAGAGGTCGCGGCCGGCTTAGCGAAAGCCTTGAGGTCTATTCCGGCATAGTAATCGGGTTCCGGCTCGGGCTTGGGCCGGCCGGCCGTCGAGAGCCTCCCTTCGGACCGAGCGCTCAGGGCCGAGGGCGGGTTCGAGCGACGTTTGCGGTCTTGTTCGGCCTGGCGATGGAGTTGGATGGCTTGGGCTTCGGGAAGCTCGGCCGAGCCGATGTGCTCGGGAATTTTGTAGTTGCGAGGGTAATAGGGGGCGGTGGGCAGGTCCCAGGTGTTGAAATAACCATAGCGGTGCAGCTCCTCCAGCGCCTTGCCCAAGCCGCGGTTGGAGCGGATCCCGGTCTGGACCTTGATGTCCCAGTTCGAGACGGTGGCGATCCGGCTCTCGGGCTCGGCCTTGAACAGGAGATAGAGCCAGACCAGAAAGGCGTTGCCGGTGAGGCGCGGCCGCCAGGGATCAATGAAATATTCCGAGAGCAGGGCCAGGGGCGGGACCGGCAAAGGCCGGCGTCGGTTTCCCTCGGCCTCGGCCCGGCGGCGGGCGGTGTGCAGAAACTGTTCGTGACTCATGACGGCGAACCTCCTGGAGTTAGAGATAGATGTCTAACCCGGACGAGCGGGAGCCAAAGAAGAGAAGAAGAGTTTCACGCAAAGACGCCAAGACGCAAAGGGTTTAAACTTTCGGAGAAGAGAAGGTGGCTCAGGTTTCAAGTCTTTCCTCTCCACCCACGGCCTTGCCGCCCTCGGCCGTGAGCTCGGGCCGAACGGCAAAGAAGCAAAGCCGCAATGGAACAGCCCTTGGCGGCTTATGATCCTTGGCGTCAGGTTTTTCATCCTTCCTCTTCACCCTGGCGGCTTTGCGGCTTGGCGTGAAACTCTCCTTTCCCTGCCCGCCTGCCGCAAGCTGATCAAAAGAGGAGGATTCTCACGCAAAGACGCCAAGACGCTAAAGGTTCCTGTTTCCGGATCCGGGAGCTTGCCGAGT
>MGQK01000110.1:6232-24784 GCA_001797815.1 Deltaproteobacteria bacterium RBG_13_61_14
GGAAAACACGGGGGAGTTGCCGCGTTGGATGGGGTGGCTGCTGAGCAAGATGGGGTGCTTGCTGTGCAAGATGGGGTGGTTGGCGTGCAGAATGGGGGGACGTTTGAAGAGGGTATATCGTATGTCGTATGGAGTATTTCGGGAAGGCAAAAGAGGGAAAAGATTGAGGAAGTGAGAGGAAAGTGGAAGAAATGGTAAGCGGCGCTTTACAAAAATGGGATTTTTGGCCTGAAAACGCGCTTTCTTATCCCTCATGAGCCGGGAGCCCCAGTGCCGGAAACCAAAGGCAGAACACAAAAAAGTCATGTAAAAATAGGCAGTTATATCAATGAAGCAGGTCTTTGCTTTTGTCTTTGCCCAGTTCATTTAGGTCCCTTATTATATGTAGAAATGTTGCAGTTTTTCGGGGATGGAGGACGCCCGTTGAGGGTGGAACCAGGGGATATCTGATGCGTTGATGCGTTTCCCCCAATTCTTTGATCCATAGGCGGAGCAGGTTTGCCGCGCTGGAATTACTGAGTTCCATTCCTTCTTGAACTTTGCCTCTGGCGCCGGATTCCGGTTCCAGTCTTGGGTTCCGGCTCGAGGCGGTTAGGTATTGATTCGGAGCTGTCCAGGTTCAGATACCTGGTAAACACTCGACCTTCTTTCCCGGGCGCGCCAACGAGCGCGCCCCACGGGGGAGGCGCGCGCCGTCTGTCTTCGACCCTGAGGCTCAGACCGAAGGGAGCGCAAACACCCAAAGGCGCTGGACGCCTTCTTCTCTTGGCGGCTTCGCCCCTTTAACCGCCCTCTTCTCTTCTTTCGGCCAAACCCCCAAGTTTGCTGGGATCCGGAGGACACAAAGGGTTTACCATGTATTGAACCTGAACAGGAGCTTGACGAACCTGAGGCGCTATGCTAAGTAAAGCGAGTTGCCCAGGGGCTTGGAGGCAGGAAGATTTTGCTCGGAGGGGAACTATGGAAAAATTGAAAGAGCTGGTGAAGACCGGGAAAGCGCCGGAGACCGAGGCGCGGGTCAAGGAGTTGCTGGCGCAGAAAGTTTTACCGGAGAAAATTCTGCAGGAGGCCTTGATCCCGGCCATGGACGAGGTGGGCGATCTGTTCCAGGCCGGCGAATACTTTGTGCCGGAGATGCTGGTGGCGGCGCGGGCGATGCAGCGGGGGCTCGCGATCATCAAGCCGCTGGTGGTGGCCAAGGGGATCAAGCCCATCGGCAAGGTGGTGATCGGCACGGTCAAGGGCGACCTCCACGACATCGGCAAGAACCTGGTCTGCATGGCCCTGGAAGGCGCCGGCTTCGAGGTGGTGGACGTGGGCACGGATGCGACGCCGGAGAAGTTCGTGGCCGCGATCAAGGAGCACCAGCCCCAGGTGGTGGGCTTGAGCGCGCTTTTGACCACCACCATGCTCTCGATGAAAGACGTCATCCAGGCGCTCAAGGCCGCGGGGGTGCGCGAGCAAGTCAAGGTGATGATCGGCGGGGCGCCGATCCGGCAGGAATATGCGGACGAGATCGGGGCCGATTACTACGGCAAGGACTCGACCTCGGCGCGGGACATCGCCCGGGAGGTGATAGGCGGAGAGTAATCGGGCCGGTAGAGAAACGACCGGGCCGTCCAGGGTAGCACCCCGGACGGCCGGTTTGTTCAGGCGAGCAGTTAGTGGGTCAGGAAAGCCTTGAGCAGCCTGGCCCGGGTGGGATGGCGCAATTTCCGCAGTCCCTTTTGCTCGATCTGGCGGACCCGCTCGCGGGAAACGCCGAACTGGGCGCCGATTTCCTCCAGGGTGTGGTCCTGGTCCTCGCCCAGGCCGTAGCGCAGGCGCAGCACCTGTTCCTCCCGGGGGGACAGCATCTTCAGGGCCTCTTCCAACTCGTCCACCAGCGAGTTCCGCTTCAGCGCTTCATCGGCCTGCTCCACCCGGGCGTCTTCCAGGACGTCGGCCAGACTGATGTCTTCCAGGTCGCCCAGGCCGGCCTCCAGGGAGATCGGCTCCTTGGAAGTCAGGATCAGGTTGGTGACCTCCCGCTCCTCCAGGCCCATGCCCTCCGCCAGCTCGGCCAGGGAGGGCTCTTTCTCCAACTCGCGCGACAGACTTTGATACATCCGATCCACCCGGCGGATGCGCTCGGTAAAGTAGATCGGCACCTTGATCAGGCGGCCTTTTTCCGCGAGCGCCCGGATCACGGCCTGGTGGATCCACCAGGTGGCATAGCTCGAGAACTTGAAGCCGCGCTGCCAGTCGAACTTTTCCACCGCCCGGAGCAGGCCGAGGTTGCCTTCCTGGATCAGGTCGGAAAGGGAGACGTGCCGGTTGCGGTAGCGGTTGGCGATCTTGACCACCAGCCGGAGGTTGGCCTCGATGAACTCGTTGCGCTTGGCTTCGAGCCGGCGCTTGGCTAAGAGCAGGGACCGGGAAGCGGCCTGCAGCCGTTGCGGGCTCATCCGGCACCGGCGGCGGAGCGCCCAGGCGGAAATTTTCCGGCGGCGGTATTGCAGGAGCCAGGTCCCGATCTCTTCCAGAATTTGTTTGACCCTGGCCTCGGTCACCTCGCCCTTGACAAAGGGCAACTCGGCGACCTGGCGCCAGAGATCATCGCGGAGTTCGGCCACCTGGCGGGCTTCAGCCACTTCTTCCTCGGTGGAGTAAAGGCTGATTTCATCCATCTCCCGGAGGTAGCGGGCGAGGATATCGGCAAAGGTCTGCACCGTGCCCGAGGAACTCGCGGTCTCTTCCATTTCTTCTTCCTCTTCTTCGAGGGCCTCGATCGGCGTCTCTTCGAGTTCGGGTTCCGGATCTTCCGCCGGATTCATTTCCATATTTTTTTCAAGAGGCTGAGTTTGACTGCGGTTCATGGGTAACCTTACCCTCCTTAGATTAACTAACCCTTGAGATTCAAAATTAGGCATAAAAGTTTCAGAAAAATACATTTGCCGAGCGAAAAGCAAGGATTTGTCTTAGAAAAATGAGAATGGGAGAGGTATTACCGTAAAGGCTTACAGGGGGCTGATCAGGCGTGCCAAGAGACCGTTCTTGCGGGCCTTGAGCAAAAGCCCAAGCGTGGTCCAGGGCGCAAGCGGCAGCATCTTCCAGAACTTGGGCCGGGTGAGCAAGGCCACCTTGCCGGACATGGCGGCCAGGTCATTATGCTCGGGCACGATGAACACGCGCCGGCCCGGGTAGGTCCGCTTGATGTGATCGCCCGCCTCGGCGGCCGCGCACGGACCCACGATCAGGAAATCGCCTTCCAAGCCCGCCAGCTCTTCCCGGGCGATCCCCTTGCCGCAGATGAAATTCCACCCGCCCCGGCCGCCGTAGTCGCCCACCATCAGGTCAATGGTCATCTCGGTATTGCCCCGGCAGCCCTGGATGCAGGCCCGCTCCCGGCCGTGGATGCAGCGGATACTCTCCGGGATTTGCAGCTCGGGCAGATAGGGATAGCGCTCACGAAAGCGGCTCAGGTCGCCGATCACCTGGATTTGCGCCAGATCCGCACAGCCCAGGCCGGCCTCCCCGGCGCCGCGGAGGTGGTCAATCTCGTCGGTTTGGTAGCCTAAAATCCTGGCGCCCACCGTGTCCACCGCGACCACGTCGTCTCCGCCGATGATCACTCGGGTGTCCACGATGCTCTTCTTTAGGTCGCGGGCCAGGGGAAAGTGGCCGTAAATGGTGGCGGTAAGACCCTCGACCAGGGTGAAGTCGGGACGGAAGCGGCCGAGGATCCGGACCAGGCGCCGGCCGAGTTGAAAGTTATGGTCGGTCATGCGGTCGCGGGGGATGAGCAAGCCCTGCTGGTTCTTGATGCCCAGGGTGACGTGGCTCATGCTGTGGGTCTTGAGCCGGGGCACATTGAGGTAGAAGTGCTCGGGCCGGCGCTCGATCAGCCGCTCGTAGAGGAAGGCGGGGATTTGCACCGGCTGGGTTTCTCCGGGCAGCCGGAGCGGCCGGGTCCGGCCTTCGTCGAGGTAAACGGGCTGGACGCCGTATTTCCGGCAGAGCCGGTCCCAGCCCAGGACCCGGAAGACCACGCGGGTGAGGTTCCCGGCGGTGCAGCTTTCCATGAGAAAGAGGCGGCGGAGAGAAGCGTCGCGGAGCAGGCCGAAGAGGGCTTCCAGGAACCCGGTGGCGGTGGCCTGGCCGGGGTTGAAGTGCACGCCGTTGGGCTTGACCAGGACCGGCCGGTCCTGGACCAGCGAAGAGATGCCCCCGAACTGATCCAGGACCGCGGCGATATCAGTCTTCAGGTCAGCGCTCGCATCTCGCACGACCACCCGGGGCATGATTTCATTGTAGCACAAACCCCGCGGTGATAAGATAATCAGAAAGGAATTGAGTATCCCCTGGCTGCGAGGGTAAGTTGCAATCTCCCTGGGAACCCCTCCTCGCCGGGAAGGCGCCTAACCGTGAACCCAATCAAGGATTGACAGGGCCGGACGATGGTGAAAGAATATTTCCAATTTGCCCAACGCAGTCATTGGGGATCGGGATGAAGTTGACCCAGTATCTGGTGCCGGAGCGCGTGTGGATCAAGGTGGAGGTCGCGAACCGGAACGATCTTCTGGCTTACTTGGCCCGGCAGACCGCGGGATGCGCCTTGGTGCCTGACGAGCAGGAATTTTTCAAGCTCCTGATTCACCGGGAGGAAGAGATGAGCACCGGCGTGGGCCGAGGCTTGGCCGTGCCCCATGCCGACCCGCCGGCAATGAAGTCCACCTTCCTCGCCGCAGCCACGCTCGCTTCGCCCATTGACTACCAGTCCTTTGACCGCGTCTCGGTGGACGTGGTCTTCATGATCTTCGGCTGCCCGGATGACACCAGTCTTCACCTGCGCCTGTTGGCCCGGATCAGCCGGATCGCCCGGCTGCCCGGTTTTCTTGACCGCCTCCGCCAGGTGCAGACCACGCCCGATTTTCTCCGGGTGGTGGAGGAGGCGGAACAAAGCCTGGCCCCGGAGTGATCCCGCCGGCCAGGTCCGAGGTCCCCGGCTCGTCTCTTCCGCTCCAGGCGCTCGCAAGAAGTCATGAGTTCCTCTCGCAAATACGGCCTCTGGATCCTGGCGGTGCTGGCCCTGGTGGCCCAGTGGATATTTTTCCACCACCTGGGCCATGAGTTCGGACCCGGCCTCACCGCGCTCCTCTCCGGCCTGGGGATTTTGGCCGCGGCCTTCCTCATCTCCTGGGCCGCGGAGCTGGCGGAACTGGAAGTCCCCCCGACCGTGGCCTTCATCCTTCTCGCCCTGCTCACCGTGCTCCCGGAATACGCGGTGGACATTTATCTCGCCTGGCAGGCGGGCAAGGACCCGGCCTACACCCATTTCGCCCTGGCCAACATGACCGGCGCCAACCGTCTGCTCATCGGCCTGGGCTGGTCTTCTATCATTATTGTATATTGGTGGAGGACCCGGAAGCGCGAGATCGAGCTCGAGCCGGTGCACCGGGTGGAAGTCTACATACTGCTCACCGCCACCCTCTATTCGTTCGTCCTCTTTTTCAAACGCACGCTTTCCTGGGTTGACGCGATGGTTCTGATCCCGATCTTTGTGGTTTACCTGGTCTTGGCCCTGCGGGGGGAAGTGAAGGAGCCGGAATTGGAAGGTCCGCCGGCTTTGATCAGCCGTTGGCCCACCGGGTGGCGGCGCACCGTCAATGTGCTCTTCTTCGCGTTGGCCGGCTACACCATCTACATCGCGGCCGAGCCTTTTGCCGAAAGCCTGATCGCGAGCGGCCGCGCGCTGGAGGTCGAAGAATTCCTGCTCGTGCAATGGTTAGCGCCGCTCGCCTCGGAAGCGCCCGAATTCCTGGTCGCCGTGCTCTTTGCCTGGCGCAAGAAGGCGGGGTCCGGCTTCCACACCATGCTCTCCTCCAAGATCAACCAGTGGACTTTACTCGTGGGCATGGTCCCGCTCGCTTTCTCCCTCTCCCAGGGACGGCTGGGCGCGCTCCACCTCGATCCCCGCCAGACCGAGGAAATTTTCCTCACCTCCGCCCAGTCCCTCTTCGCCACCCTCATCCTCCTCAACCTCCGCTTCTCGCTGGCCGAGGGACTGCTCCTCCTCATCCTCTTCGCCACTCAACTGATGTTCCCCTCTTCCACCATCCGCTATGCCTATGCCATCGCTTACTTGGTGCTGGCCGCAGGCGTCCTCATCCGCTTCCTCCGCAAAAGGCCTTAGTGGGCTATTTCATAGATATCATTACGTATTCTTGATCTTCATGTCAGTCCTGGGACACCGAAAGGCTACCCCCCTCTCCTTAATCCTCTCCCCCGCTGGGGGGAGAGGGGAGGGTGAGGGGGAGCTTGATGGGGCAAGGCGGGACCGAGCAGTGAAAATACGTCATCGAAATTATGAACTGAAGCACTTAGCGTGCGGCTTTTTCGAATCGGGCAGGTATCCAAACCTGCCCTACAATTTGTATGGCAATCTGATGAGGCAATACACCTACTATCTACTGCTTCTTAGGAAGAGGACCGTCGCTCCATCAGCAGCTTGAGGGCCTTGGATTTAAGCTGGGCCTTGACGTTGCTGGACTTGGCGATCTTGGCCAGGTCTTTGAGGTTCAAGCCGCCGAGCAGTTGCAGGGCGAGCGGCATGGGGGTCTTGGGATTAAGGACCACCATGTTTCGGATCTGGTCATTCTGCATCCAGGTTGCGTTCTTGGCGATGGTCTGGATGGACTCCATGGTCACCGTGGGGTTTTTCAAGATCTGACTGATTTCCGCGGCGCCCAGCCGGGGGTTCTGGAGCACGAAACGCATGATCTGCTTGTCGCCCTCCTGGATGAGCACGTTCAGCACCGCCTTGGTCCCCTGCTTGGCCAGCTTGATCTTTTCGGTCAGCGGGGCCGACCGCACCGCCTGGAACAGGTTGGCGCTGTCCCCGATCGTGATCCCTTCGCCGCCTTTGCCCTCCGGCGTCGCCGGCTCCTCGGCCGCCGGCGCTTCCGCCGCCTCGCCCTCCCCGCCGGCCGGGGCCGGGGCTAACGCTTCGGAAATCTCCGGGCCCAGGGGCTGGAGCTGGATCGCCATTCCCGGCGGCAGCCCGGGCAGGGGCTGCTCCGGAGTGGCCACATACACCACCGTGCCTTTCAACTCGATCGGAGTTTCGCGGCCCGGGAGGATCAGGTGGAGCTGGATGGGCGTGTGCAGGGGCAGGGGCTGCTCGGTCGGGAGGAAGGCGCCCAGGTTGCGCAGGTTCTCGTCGTATTCCCGGGCCAATTCCTCCCGGCTGGCAAACCGGAGCTCGAAGATCGTCTCGCTTGGCCGGGCGAATTCCACCATCTCAAGAACCCTTGCGACTCTGCTCGTAGACCTGCAGCTCGCGCGAGGCCTCCCGGCAGTTGGGGTTGCACTCCACCGCCGCCCGGAACTGGGCGACCGCGTCCTCGATCCGGCCCTGGTCCTTGAAGATCTTGCCCAAAAAGACGTGGGCCGAGTCCAGCCGCGGGTTCATCTGGATGGCCATGCGGACCTTTTCTTCCGCCCGGGCGTGCCGGACTTTTTCTTCCAGGGCGGGGTTCATGTAAATGGTCCAGCCCAGGTAGCCGTAGTATTCCGGCTCCTGGGGCCGGAGCTGGATCGCCTTCTCGAACATCTCCTGGGCGCGGGCGAAGTCGCGGCTGCGCACGCATTTCATTCCCTCTTGCAAATACTTTTCCGACTCCAGGCGGCGCTGGGCCTGCCTCTGGGGCGAGGCTTCTTCCAGTTGGGCCAGGTAACCCTGGCGCCGGGCCGCGGTCTTCAAGCTCTCATAAGCCCGGATCAAGCGGGTGTTGATCTCTTCCAGCTTGGCCTCGGCCTCGGCCGGCAGATTCTTCTGGAACTTGTCCCGGTCGAACTCGTCCATTTGCCGGCGGTAGGCCTGTTCCACCTCCGGGTCGCCCGGGTCCCGGCCTACGCCCAGCACCGCGAACAGGTCCAGGCTCTTGATCTCAATATACGCCGTTAGGATGGCCTCCTGGCCCTTGCCAAGGGCCTCTTCCATCGGCAGCTCTTCCTCCACCTCCGGCGCGGTCTCTTTGGTTGGCTGGAACAGGTAAGCGGGAGGAGAAGGAGCCGCTTTTTCTTCCACTACCACCTCCCGGATTTCCCGGCACGGCTGGCCCGAGGGGCCGACCAGGCCGGTGAGCAGAAGCAGATAAAGCAGCCGATGGGCCAACCGGGGGTCCGGCGCTTGTTCGCATAGCGTGGGCAGCAATTTTTGGCCGTCAATCTGGATCACGAAGGCGGAGGCGGCTTGGTTCAGGGCAAAGGCGGCGATCCGGTCCAGGAGGTCGTCCGCCGGCACCAGCGGCAAGAGCGGCACCCGGACCAGTTCCCGCTCGATCGCGCCGAGCGGCAAGTAGTTGAGCACGCCCTGGGCGAGGAGCGGGTAAAACTGGAACTCGAAGCGGTAGAGGTCTTCGACAAAGCCCACCTCCGCTTCAAAATGGTATTCGCCCTCGTTCCAACTGAACGCGGCCAGGGCTTTCTCCCGGGTATGGCTCTTGACTTCCTGGTAAAGTTCCTTGGGCTTCAGGCAGCCCAGCTTGACCAGGGCCGCCCCCTGCTGCACCCCTTGCGAAAGCATGAGCGCGATGCTCTTCTCGTAGTCCTCCTCGCGGATCCGGCCGCTCTTGATCAGATAGCGGCCCAGGGTCTCGTCCCGGCTCGTGCTTTCCGCGTTTACCGGCACACCGGAAACCACGTAAAGGGTTTTGGTCAGACCCTGCCGGCTCAGCCGCAGGATCCCCGTCTCCTGCTCCTCAAACAGGAAATTGAGCAGCCGCGGCGGCAAGTGCTCAGAGAGCTTGCCCTGAAGATTCCCCGTCACTCTCCCTGGTCCCCTCCACCATAAACCATTGGCGCAGCGCCGCCCGGGTTTCCTCCGGCAGCTCGTGCCGGCGCCAGACCTCCTCCACGCTGCGGAACCCTCCCTCCCGGTCCCGCTCGGCCAGGATCCGCTCCGCCCCCTTGGGCCCGATGCCGGGCAAACGCGAAAGCTCCGCGGCCGTGGCCCGGTTCAGATCCAGGGGCAGGCCCCAGACCCAGCGCTCGGTGTTGGTCAGGCAAGCCGACGCCTCCAGGCCAGCGCCGCTCGTCGGCAAAAGCCGCAAACAGGACCGGTGGTCCTCGGATGCCGAAGGCGGCGTTCGCATCCGGGCGGTCAACGCTCTCCGCTCGGCCGGGAGTTGCCAGGACCGGCCGCGGTACTCGGCGCGGGCGGCCGCCGGCCGGGAGGAAACCCCGCTCTCGGCGGGGAAAGCCCAGCGCAGGACCGCCAGGACCACCAGCGCCGTTCCCAGCCAGAAGCCGGGCAGCGCTTCAGCGCGCTTGACCCCGGGACTTGCGGTCTTTATAGAGTTTGTAGTCAATGCTGTCAATCAGGGCCTGCCAACTCGCCTCGATGATATTGTCCGAGACCCCGACCGTGCCCCAGCGGTCGCGGCCGTCGGACGATTCGATCAACACCCGCACTTGGCTGGCCGTGCCCAGGCCGGCCGGCAGGACTCGCACCTTGAAATCCACCAGCCGCACCTCCCGAAGGGAGGGGAAGAACCGCTCCAGCGCCTTGCGCAGCGCCCGGTCGAGCGCGTTCACCGGCCCCACCCCTTCGGCCGCGGTGTGCTCCACCTTGCCGTCCACCTCCACCATGATGGTGGCCTCGGCCCGGGGCACCTTGTCGCCCGGCCGCTTCTCGTCAATCACCCGGAACCCCTTGAAGGTGAAGAACCGGCGCCGGCCGCGGAGCGCCTTTTTCATCAGCAGCTCAAAGCTCGCCTCCGCTCCCTCGAACTGGTAGCCCTGATCCTCCAGGGCCTTCAACTCCTCCAGGATGACCTTGGTCTCCGGGCTCCCCCGGTCCAGGCGCAGCCCGAACTCCCTCGCCTTCTCGGCCAGGGACGATTTCCCGGCCTGGTCCGAAATCAAGATCCGCCGGCGGTTGCCCACCGTCTCCGGGGGGATGTGCTCATACGTCGCCGGGTTCTTGAGCACCGCGTCGCTGTGCTGGCCGGCCTTGTGGGCAAAGGCCGCGTCGCCCACGTAAGGCTGGTGCGTGGGCGGGGTGATGTTGGCGAGCTCGTAGATATAGTGCGAGACTTCCCGGAGCTGTCTCAGCTTGCTCACCGGCAGGCAGGGACGCCGGAGCTTCAAGTTAAGCGCCGGGATGATCGAGCAGAGGTTGGCGTTGCCCGCGCGCTCGCCGAAGCCGTTGATGGTGCCTTGCACCTGGGTGCACCCGGCCGAGACCGCCACCAACGAGTTGGCCACCGCCATCTCCCCGTCGTTGTGGGTGTGGATGCCCAGGGGCACCGAGACCGTCTTTTTCACCCGGGCCACGGCCGCGGCCACGTCCGCGGGCAGGCTCCCCCCGTTGGTATCGCACAGGCAGACCACCTCCGCCCCGGCCTCCGCGGCCGCGCTCACCGCGGCCAGGGCATACTCGGGGTTTTGCCGGTAACCGTCAAAGAAATGCTCGGCGTCGAAAAACACCCGGCGGTGATGCTGGCGCAGGTGGTCCACCGACTCCCGGATCAGGGCCAGGTTCGCGGCCAGCGAGATCCGGAGCACGTCGCGCACGTGCAGGTCCCAGACCTTGCCCACGATCGCCACTACCGGCGTCTTGGCCTTGAGCAGCTCCTGGAGCTGGGAGTCCCGCCGGCAGGGCACGCCCTTTTTCCGGGTGGACCCGAAGGCGGCCAGGGTGGCATGTTTCATCTCCACCTTCTGCATCTCCCGGAAGAACTTGATGTCCCGGGGGTTGCTCCCCGGCCAGCCGCCCTCAATGTAATGGAGGCCCAGTTCGTCCAGCTTGCGCGCGATCCGGAGCTTGTCCTCCACGCTGAACACCACGTCCTCGGCCTGGCAGCCGTCGCGCAGGGTGGTATCGTAGATGCGGATCGTTTGCATCGGAGTTCCTGTTCTACTTCTTGGCCCGCGCCCGGGGTTTGCCCGCCGCGGCCGGCTTCTTGTCGAGCTCGAAGGCGCGGTGCAGCTCGCGGACCGCGAGCTCGGTGTATTTCTGGTCAATCACGCAGGAGACCTTGATCTCCGAGGTCGAGATCATCTGGATGTTGATCCCGGCCGCGCTCAGGGCCTGGAACATCTTGGCCGCCACCCCCGCGTGGGTGCGCATGCCCATGCCCACGATCGAGACCTTGGCGATCTGGTCGTCGGTCTCCACCTTGGCCGCGCCCAGCTTCCGGGCCGCGGCCTCGGTCAGGCGCCTGGCCCGGGACAGGTCCTCCCGCCGCACGGTGAAGGTCAGGTCGGTGAACCCTTTCTCGCTCACGTTCTGGATGATCATGTCCACCGCGATGTTGGCCTCGGCCAAAGGCTGGAACAAGGCCGCGGCCACGCCCGGCCGGTCCGGCACCCGCGCCACCGTAATCTTGCACTCGTTCTGGTCATAGGCCACGCCCGCGACCACGATCTTTTCCATTTCCTTGTCCCCCTTGCTCATCACTGTGCCCACCCCGCCCTGAAAGGCGCGGCGGAACATCACCGGCACCCGGTGTTTCATGGCCATTTCCACCGCCCGGATCTGCACCACCTTGGCGCCCAGGCTCGCCAGCTCCAGCACTTCCTCATAGCCCACCCGGTCCAGGCGCCGCGCCTCGGGCACGAGGTTGGGGTCCGCGGTGTAAACGCCGTCCACGTCCGAATAGATCTCGCACAGGTCAGCTCTCAGCGCCGCGGCCACCGCCACCGCGGTGGTGTCCGAGCCGCCCCGGCCGAGCGTGGTGATGCACCCGCGCGGGTCAAGCCCTTGGAACCCGGCCACCACCACCACCCGGCCTTCCCGCAAGAGCTTGCGCATCCGCGCCGTCTCGATCCCGGTGATGCGGGCGTCCTTGAAGCCGCTGTCCGAGCGGATCGGGATCTGGAAGGCCAGGAGCGAGTGGGCCTTGCCGCCCAGCGCTTCCAGGGCGATGGCCAGGAGCGCGGTCGCCACCTGCTCCCCGGTCGAGACCATCGAGTCATACTCCCGCAGGTTGGGCAGGTCGGTGATCTCTTTGGTCAGGCCGATCAAGCGGTCGGTCTCCCCCTTCATGGCCGAAACCACCACCACCAGGTCATGGCCCTCCCCCTGGCGCGCCAGCACCCGTCTCGCCACTTCCTGGATCCGCTCGACCGTGGCCATCGAGCTGCCCCCGTATTTCTGCACGATCAGCGCCAAACTTCTTCCTCCTCAAGGGGAACAGGTTTTCAACCTGTTCTCCTTATGCAATAGTGCTTATAGTGATCCTCCGCCGCTCCTCGGCATTCCGCTCAATCTTCACCCAGATCGTCTCCGGCCCAAACAACTCCGCGAATTTCTCCGCCCACTCCACCGCGCTCACTCCCCCGCCGTCAAAATATTCCTCCACTCCCAACTCCAGCACCGATTCCTTGCGGGTGAGCCGGTAAAAGTCCAGGTGAAAAAGCGGCACCGGCCCCGGGTACTCGTGGACCAGGGTGTAACTGGGACTGGTCACCGGGATGCCCGGGTCCGTGCCCAGTCCCGCAGCCAGACCCTGGACGAACAAGGTCTTGCCCGCGCCCAGCCCGCCTTCCAGGGCCACCACATCTCCCGGCTTCAGCCGCTTCGCCAATTCTCTCCCCAGTTCCCGCGTGTCCTCCGGGCTTTCCGAAACATGAACCTCTTCCTCCTGATCCTTCACCCTTCACCCTTCTACCTTCAGCTCGGAGAGCGTCCGGGGCAGCCGCTGGATCAGGTCCGAGGCGATCAAGCCCACCTCGCCCAGGTCCTTGGCGGCCAGGTCTCCGGCCCGGCCGTGCACGTAAACGCCGAGCACCGCCGCCCTCGCCGGGTCATAACCCTGGCCCAGGAGCGAGCCGATCACGCCGGTGAGCACGTCGCCCATCCCGGCCGTGGCCATGCCCGGGTTGCCGGAGAGGACGATGAAGGCCTGCCCCTCGGGAGTAGCGATCACCGTGTGCGCGCCCTTGAGCACCGTGATCACGCCGTAACTTTTAGCGAACTCGAGCGCGGCGGAGAGCCGGTCGGCCTGGACCTCCACCGTGGGCCGCTTCAGCAGACGGCCCATCTCGCCCGGGTGGGGCGTCACGATGATCGGCGCTTGCCGCGCTTTCACCATTTCCGGGTCGGTCGCCACCGCGTTCAACCCGTCCGCGTCAATCACCATCGGCGCCGAAGAGGCGGCGATGACCGCCCGGACAAACTCGGTGACCTCCTCGCCCCGGCCCAGGCCCGGGCCCAGCGCCACCGCTTCCTTGTCGGCCATCAGTTCCTTGGCCCGCGCAACTGCGGCCCGGCCCAGGGTGCGGCGGTCGGTGTCGGGCAGAGGCTCGGTCATCACCTCCAGCGTCTTCAGCTCGAAGAGGTCGTGGAGGCTTGCGGGCACGCCCAGGGTCACCAGCCCGGCCCCGGAGCGGAGCGCGGATTCGCCGGCCATGACCGCGGCCCCGGTCTTGCCCGGCGACCCGGCCAGCACCAGCAGGTGCCCGTTCTGGCCCTTGTGGCTGTCCTCGGGCCGGTGCGCGAAGAGCTCGGCTGCGGCCGCGGCCGTGACCGCATGATAAGGCAGATCCTCAAAGAGCTTTGGCGGAATCGAGATGTCAATCACCTCGATCCGGCCGGAAAGGGCCGCGCCGGGAAAACAAAGCTGACCCACCTTGGCCAGGCCGAAGCTGGCCGTGACGTCGGCCTCCACCGCCACGCCCATCACCTGCCCGGTGTCCGCGTTCAAGCCGGAGGCAATATCCACCGCCAGCACCGGGAGGTTGCGCTTGCTGGAAACCTGGTTGATCAGCTCGATCGCCGCCCGGTATAGGCCCTGCACCTCCGCGTTCAAGCCGGTGCCCAGGATGGCGTCCACCAGCAAATCGGCATGAAGGATCGCGGTGCGCTGGCCGGCGAGGCGCTTCTCGGATTCGATTGGTTCGAGCTTGCCCTTCATCTTGAGCCAGGCCTCAAGATTGGTCCGGGCATCGCCCTTGATCTCATCCTTCCCGGCCAGGAGCAGCACCGTCACTTCCACGCCCGCGTTCTGGAGGTGCCGGGCGATGACCAAACCGTCTCCGCCGTTGTTGCCTTTGCCGGCGAACACCGCCGCCCGGCGAAGCTCCGGAAAGTGTTCCTGGATCACCTCGCAGGCGCCCCGGCCCGCGTTCTCCATCAGGACCAGGCCGGCCACGCCCTTCTCGCCGATGGTCCGGCGGTCCAGCTCGCGCATCTGCTCTGCGGTCGCGATCTTATCCATGTTCCAGGTTTGAGTAAGTGGCGCGGGTTAAAAACCCGCGCCTCGGGGGGCAGGTTTGAAACCTGCCCTACTTCTCCATCACCACCTGCGCCCCGGCGTAATCGCCCTCATGGGTCAGGCTCACGTGGATCCGGGTTACCCCGGCCTGCTCGGCCAACTCGCGGGCGCGGCCGTGGAGCTGGATCCGGGGTCGGCGCCGGGCGTCGCTCTTGACCTCGATGTCCCGGAACCTGACCCCGCCCAGGAGCCCCTGGCCCAGCGCCTTCATGGCGGCCTCCTTGGCCGCGAACAGGGCGGCGAACTCTTCCTCGGCCCGGCGCCGGCCCGCCAGGCGCGCGATCTCGGCCGGGGTGAAGGTCTTCTGCAGGAACCGCTCGCCCCAGCGTTCGATCAGCCGGCGGGTGTGCGCGATGCTGGTCAGGTCAATGCCGACGCCCACGATCAAGCGCTTACCGTCCTTTGAGCAGCGTCGCCATCTCGCGCACCGCCCGCTCCATGCCCACCATCACCGCCCGCGCCACAATGGCGTGGCCGATATTATACTCTTCGATCTCCACGATCGAAAGCAACCGCTCGAGGTTATGGTAATGGAGACCGTGGCCGGCATGCACGGCCAGAGAAAGCTTCTTGGCCGCCTTGACCGCGTTCAGGATGGCGGTGAATTCCCGGTCCTCGCCGGGCCCGCCAAAAGCCTCGCAGTAGCGGCCGGTGTGAATCTCCACCGCCTGGGCGCCCGCCTTGTGGCCGGCCCGCACCTGGTCCAGGTCCGGCTCGATGAACAGGCACGTCCGCACCTGGATCTCCCGCAGCTTGAGCACGGTCTTCTTGATCGTCTCCAGGTGGCCCTGGACGTCCAGCCCGCCCTCGGTGGTGATCTCCTCCCGCCGCTCCGGCACTAAGGTCACGCTGAACGGCCGCAGGTAAAGCGCCACCTTCACCATCTCCGGCGTGTTGGCCATCTCCAGGTTGATCCGGGTCTGTATCGTCTTCTTCAAGACCTCCAGGTCCCGGTCCTGCATGTGCCGGCGGTCCATCCGCAGGTGCAGCGTGATCTGGTCCGCCCCCGCCATCTCCGCCAGCGCCGCCGCAGTCACCGGGTCCGGGTAGCGCACGTTCTTGCGCGCCTCCCGCAAGGTCGCCACGTGATCAATGTTGACTCCCAATCTTGGCACGGCTGTCTCCCTTCTTGGCGGCCACCACTAACGTGTCAAGTGCCAGGTCTCAAGTGTCAAGGAAGAATCTCTTCCTCTGACACCTTGCCACCTTACCACCTTGCTAACCCAACTCTTTGCGGATGGCTTTGCCGATTTCCTCGGCCAGGCGCTCGCACTCTTTCTGGTTCGGTCCCTCCACCATGATCCGCACCAGCGGCTCGGTCCCGGAGTAGCGCACCAGGACCCGGCCCCGGTCGCGCAACTTCTTCTCCGCCCGCTCGATGGTCTCGCTCACCGCGTGCAGGTGGGTCAGGTCCTGCTTCTCCCGCACCGGCACGTTGCGCAGCACCTGGGGCAGCTTCTGGAGCAGGCCGGCCAGATCGGAAAGCTTTTGGTTCTGCTTGCGCATCACGCCCAAGAGCTGCAGCGCGGAAATGACCCCGTCCCCGGTGGTGGAGTAATCGAGGAAGATGTGATGGCCGGATTGCTCGCCCCCGAAGTTGTATCCCTCCGCCCGCATCTCCTCCACCACGTAGCGGTCACCCACCTTGGTCCGCACCACCTTGCCGCCGTGGCGCTCGATCACCCGGTCCAGGGCGAGGTTGCTCATCACCGTGGTGACCAGCGTCTTCTTTTTCAGGGTCTTTTCCGCCAGCATGTCCAGGCCGCAGACCGCCATCAGGTAGTCCCCGTCCAGGTACTCGCCCCGGTCATTCACGATCGCCACCCGGTCGCCGTCCCCGTCCAGGGCGATGCCCAGGTCCGCCTTGTGCTTCACCACCTGCCGGCCCACCACTTCCGGGTGCAGCGCCCCGCAGTTCTTGTTGATGTTCTGGCCGTTGGGGGCGACCCCGATCGCGATCACCTCCGCCCCCAGCTCGCTGAAGATGACCGGGGCCATCTTGTAGGTGGCGCCGTGGGCGCAGTCGAGCACGATCTTCATCCCATCCAGGGTCATGCCTTTGGGGAACACGCTCTTGCAAGACTCGATGTAACGGCCGTAGGCGTCGTCAATGCGGAAGGCCTTGCCGATCGCCGTGGCCGTGGGCCGGAGCGTGTCAATCTTCTGGCCGAAGATCAAGTCCTCGATCTCCATCTCGTCCTCGTCCGGGAGCTTGTACCCGTCGCGGCCGAAGATCTTGATCCCGTTGTCCTGGTAGGGGTTGTGAGAAGCGGAGATGACCATGCCCGCGTCCGCCCGCATCCCGGTGGTGATGTAGGCCACCGCCGGCGTGGGCATCGGCCCGACCAAAAGCACGTCCACCCCCATGCTGCACACGCCCGAGGCCAGCGCCTGCTCCAGCATGTAGCAGGAAATCCGGGTGTCCTTCCCGATCACGATCTTGTGCCGGCGTTTCTCGTTCTTGAAGATGTAGGCCGTGGCCCGCCCGATCTGCAGCGCCATCTCCGAGGTCAGGGGATAGACGTTGGCAATCCCCCGAACCCCGTCCGTGCCGAATAGTTTCCTCATTGCAGTCCCCTCACGATTACAATTCCCAATTCAATGGCTTGGGATGTCCGCGTTATTCATCCAACATGCAGCCCGCCCGGATCGCCGCGGCCATCTCCACAAAGCGCCGGTGATACTTGACATCATGCACCCGCAGGATGTGCGCGCCGGCCAGCACCCCGGCCACCGCCGCGGCCGCGCTTCCCTCGGCCCGCTCGTCCTTTCCGACGTTCAGCACCTTGCCGATAAAGCTCTTGTTCGAATGCCCGAGCACGATCGGCCGACCCAGGCTCCGCAGCCGCCAGAGATCCCGGATCAGCTCCAGGTTGTGCGCCGCGGTCTTGCCGAAGCCGATGCCCGGGTCCACCAAAATCATCTCCTCGGCCACGCCCGCGGCGGTCGCCCGCTCGATCCGCTCGCGCAAGAAAGCGATGATCTCGCCGAACAGGTCGTCGTAGTGCGGGTCCTGCTGCATGTCCTTGGGCGTGCCCTGGATGTGCATCAGGATGAGCGGCGCTTTCGCCTCCGCCGCCACCTGGGCCAAGTCCGGATCATAACCGAGCGCGCTCACGTCGTTGACCATCGCCGCCCCGGCCTGAAGCGCCTCCCGCGCCACCTCGGCCTTGCGCGTGTCAATCGAGATCGGCTGGGAAAGTTCCTCCGCCGTGGCCTCAATCACCGGGATCACCCGCCGGAGTTCCTCCGCCACCGGGATCGGCTCCGCGCCCGGCCGCGTGCTCTCGCCTCCGACATCAATAAGGTCGGCTCCCTCCGCGGCCAGCTTGAAGACCTGGTCCACCGCCGCCTCGGTCTCGGCAAAGCGGCCGCCGTCGTAAAAAGAATCGGGCGTCACGTTGACAATGCCCATCAAGAGCGGCCGTTCTTTCATCACCAACTCGCCCTTGCGCGTCGGGATCACGAAATCGGTCCGCTCCGCGTTCTCGAGCAGCCGGGGCAGATCCTCGCCCAGCGCCTTCAGCCCGAAGGGCTGGGGCTTGAGCTTGCGCGCCAGGTCGCGCAGTTGCCGGACCGTGCCCATCAGGATGACGTTGCCCCGGGCTTTCGGCTCGACGAGCGCCTCCCGCAGGATCGCCGCCTCGCCCCCGAGCGAGAGCATCTCCTGCTTCAGGATATTGGCCGTAGGCGAGCTGACCCCCTCCAGCTTGATCGCATAATGGCGCAACTTGGGCGCCATCCTGGCCATGCCCTCCGGCGTGCAACCGGTCGCAGCCAGCCGCGCCCTCGCTTCCCCCTCGCTCCGGGCGATGGTCAGATGGGCATTGAATTTCATGCCGGCTTAAGCCTTGCCGGGCGTGGGGTCCGGCGTCGGGGAAACCAAACCCGGGACAACTGGTTTCTGCTCTTTCGCCTCGGCCCGACCCGAACCGCCGATGGCGGCATCGGCGGCCCTCCTGGCGGCGCTCAGGTCGCCGACCGGTTCCAACTCCTCCCCCCGTATCAGCCGGTCAATCTGCTCGCCTTCCAGAACTTCTCGTTCGAGCAGGACCTGGGCCAGCCGGTGCAAGGCCGGCAGGTTTTCCTGGAGCAGACCCTTGGCCCGCATGTAATTTTCCTGGACCAGCCGCTTGATCTCCTGGTCAATCTCCACCGCGGTGCTCTCGGAGTAATCCTTCATGGCGGCGAAGTCGCGGCCGAGGAAGATCTGCTCCTCTTTCTTGCCGAAGCTGAGCGGGCCCAGCTTCTCGCTCATGCCCCACTCGCACACCATGCGCCGGGCCAG
>MGQK01000110.1:24822-25803 GCA_001797815.1 Deltaproteobacteria bacterium RBG_13_61_14
TCTGGTCTCTCATCACCAGCTCTTCCGCGGCCCGGCCGCCCATGAGGATGGCCAGGTCGTTGTAAGCGTAGGTGCGGGTGATGAAATACTTGTCCTCCTGGGGGAGTTGCTGGGTGACGCCCAGGGCCCGGCCCCGGGGGATGATGGTCACCTTGTGCACCGGGTCGGTGCCCGGGATCAGCCGCGCCACCAGGGCGTGGCCGGATTCATGGTAAGCGGTCACCCGGCGTTCCTCTTCGCTGATGATCATGCTCCGCCGCTCGATCCCCATCAACACCTTGTCCTTGGCCGACTCGAAGTCCGAGGCCTCCACCTTTTCCTTGTCTTTGCGGGCCGCGAGCAGGGCCGCCTCGTTGACCAGGTTCTCCAGGTCCGCTCCGGAAAAACCCGGCGTGCCCCGCGCGATCTTTTCCAGGTTCACTTTCTCATCCAGGGGCACCTTCTTGGAGTGGACCTTGAGGATGCCGAGCCGCCCTCGCACGTCCGGCCGCGGCACCACCACCTGGCGGTCGAAGCGGCCGGGCCGGAGCAGGGCCGGATCCAACACGTCCGGCCGGTTGGTGGCCGCGATCAGGATCACCCCCTCGTTCGACTCGAACCCGTCCATCTCCACCAGCAACGCGTTCAGCGTCTGCTCCCGCTCGTCGTGGCCGCCGCCCAGGCCGGCGCCCCGGTGCCGGCCCACCGCGTCAATCTCGTCAATAAAGATGATGCAGGGCGCGTTCTTCTTGCCCTGGACAAACAGGTCGCGCACCCGGGAAGCGCCCACGCCCACGAACATCTCGACAAAGTCCGATCCGGAAATGCTGAAAAAGGGCACCCCCGCCTCTCCGGCGATGGCCCGGGCCAAAAGCGTCTTGCCCGTGCCCGGCGCCCCCACCAGGAGCACGCCCTTGGGGATGCGGCCGCCCAGCTTGGTGAACTTCTTGGGGTCGCGCAGGAACTCGATGATCTCTTCCAGCTCCTGCTTGGCCTCGTCAA
>MGQK01000110.1:25891-29169 GCA_001797815.1 Deltaproteobacteria bacterium RBG_13_61_14
GGCGTTCTGCATCTGGCGCCAGAAAAAGATCACGATGCCGACGATCAACAGCAGCGGCAGCCAGGTCAAGATATGCTGCCAGATGGGCATGTCGGTGTCCGGCTTGTAAGTCACCTTGACCTTGTCCGAACTCAGGCGCTCGAACACCTCCAGGTCGGTCGGGCCGTAGGACGTGAACTTGGTCCCGTCCGTGTATTGCCCGGTGATCCGGTTGCCCTGAAAGGTGACCTCCAAGACTTCGCCGTCCTTCACCGCCTGGAAAAACGCGCTGTAATCCACGGTCTTGGGCTTCTCGGCGGCGGTCTTCTTGTATTGCCACATGGCGAAGACCACCAACAGGAGCACGATCCAGAGCGCCGTGGTTTTCCACATCTGCTGTTTCAAAACAGGCCCCCTTTCCCTTGCCGGGCCTCGGCCGGAAAAAGTATATACCTATCCAAACTTACTATTATAACAGGTCAGCAAGGTTGTTCAAGTATCGCCCCCATGCTAGGATCATAACCTTGAGAATATTTCTCCGAACCCGAGCGGGTCAGGTGTTAAGGTGTCAAGGAACCCACCCTTTGCGCGGACGCCAGGGGTGGGCTACATAGTTGAAGAGGAGTGTGTCATGGCCTCGCTGCACTTGATCCAGGAAATGGCCGCCTGGGCCGCGGGACTCCGCTACCAGGATATCCCCGAGCGCGTCCTGGCCAAGGCCCGGTTGCAGACCTTGAGCGTGCTCGCCGCGGTCCACTCCGCGGCCGCTACCGGCCCGGGACGGGTCATCCTCGCCGTTGCCCGCGAGTGGGCAGGGGAGGGGCCTTGTTCCCTGATCCCGTCCGCGGGCAAGAGCTCGCTCGCCGGCGCGGTCTTTGCCGCCACCGCCCTCTCCGTGGCCCAGGACTATGACGACTACCTGCTCGCCGGCCACACCGGTCACTCCGCGGTCCTGGTCCCCCTGCTTCTGGGCGAAAAGCTGGGCTCCTCCCTGGAAGACGTGCTCACCGCCCAGGTCATTGCCAATGAGCTCGAAGGCCGGCTCGGCGCCGCGGTGCTCCTGGGCCCGCACAACGGCCAGACCTGGTCTTTCATCCATTTGCTCGGCGCGGCCGCGGCCGGAGCCAAGCTGCTCCAGTTGAACGCGGAGCAAACCGCCCACGCTCTCGCCACGAGCCTCTACCAGCCGACCTACGTGCTCATTCCCGGCTTCATGGGCCCGGATTCCAAGATGCTGACTCCTTCCAGCCCCTCGGTGATCGGAGTCCAGGCCGCGCTGCTCGCGGCCAAGGGCTTCACCGGCGCGCTCGATATCATCGAGAACCGCCAGGGCTTCCTCAGCCACTTCTCCTATTACGGCCTGCCCTTTATGATCTCCGGCCTGGGCCGCGCCTGGACCACCGATACCTTGGCTTACAAGATTTACCCCGGCTGCGCCTACATTGACACCACGGTGGACGCGACGCTAAAGCTCCGGGAGGATTATCGGGACCAGACCGGCCGCGACCTCGAACCCCAGGAGGTCCAATCGGTGAAAGTGGAAGCCACGGCGCTGACCGTGGAAATGGACGCGCTCAGCAAGGTGGGCGAGAGCTTCGACGTGCTCAACCCGGTCAGCGTCAACTTTTCCATTCCCGGCAACGTGGCCATCGCTTTGCTCAAGGGCCGGCTCGCCGGCGAGGACCTCGAGCGGGAGGCGCTAAGGCGCGAGGGCGAGGCCATCCGCCGGCTTGCGGCCAAAGTCGTCCTCCACCACGACGTCCGCCTCACCGCCCTGATGGTCGGCTCGATCAATCGCGCTCTTCGCCTGGACCGGATGCGCAAAGAAATCAACCTGCTCGGCATCCTGCGGGCGCGGCGCCGGATCCAGAAACAATACGGCCGGCGCATGGGCCTGGGCTTTCGGGAACTGCGGGGGCTTTTGGGCGCCGCGGCCGGACAAATGGGGAGAAAAAAGTCGAAGCCGTCCGCTTCCATTTCTCCCGCGCCGCGCCCGGCGACCAAGGGGCATTACGATTTGGGCGATTGCAATCTGGAAGAGTTCCGCATGCCCTTCGCCGCCCGGGTCACTATCACCCTCAACGATGGTACAACGCTTAGTCGCCAGCAGGACATCCCCCGGGGCGGGCCGGGCCACGCCTGGAGCGAAACCGAGAAGCTCATCCGGGAGAAATACCGGCGGGAGGCTTCGCGCCTTTTGCCCGGGGCGAAAGTCAATACGCTTTTGGATAAAGCGGGGCGGTGGGAAGACCTCGGCCGCGCCGCGGACCTCCTGCAACTGGTCACCCTGGGGTCAGGTCTTGACATTTGACATTTCAGGAATGAATAAAAAACCCATCCTGATTGACACCGACCCGGGCATGCTCGTCCGCCTGAGCACCGACCTTGACGACGACCTCGCCATCCTCTTCCTGCTCGCCTCGCCCGAAATCGCCATCCTGGGCCTCACCTGCACCTACGGCAACTCCAGCATCGCCCGCACCTTCGCCGACGCTAAAACCCTGCTCAGCCACGCCGGCCGCACCGATATCCCGGTGCTCAAGGGCGCGGGCTGGCGGACCCGCGACCTCCTTCGCGAGACCGACGCCAGCCGCTTCCTGGCCGAGACCGTGCTCAAGCGCCCGGGCGAGGTCACCGTGCTCACCCTCGGTCCGCTGACCAATTTGGCCACGGCACTTACCCATCATCCCGATCTGGCGGAGGCGATCCCTGAGTTGGTGATGATGGGGGGCAGACTCCGGCCCGGCGCCGAGTTCAACTTCGGCGCGCACCCGAAAGCGGCCGACCTCGTGCTCCGCTCCGCCATCCCCAAGGTCATGGTCACCATCGAGCTTTGCTTCCAGGCGCCGTTGACCGCGGCCGAGCTTCGCCGCCTGGAGGATCGGCCGGATAGCCACCTGGCCCGCTACTTGCCCGTCATCCGCCGCTGGCTCAGATTGCAACGGTTCATCTTCAGCCTCATCCGACTCCGATACCCCGAGATCCCGGCCGGCGGCTTCTTCCCCTGGGACGGCATCGCCGCCGCTTTTCTGATTGATCCCTCCCTGTTCTCGGAAATCAAGGTTTTGCAAGTCTGGATGGAAAAAAATCGGACTCTGAACTCGGCGGATAGCGCAGGTCTCGAACCCCGCTCGCTCACCCGCGCGCCCTTCCGCCTCGACCCCGGCCGCTTCTTCAACCTGTTCCTGGGCCGGTTGGTCAGCTTGAAAAGCCAGCCCAATTCCTTAATCCCGAATCGTGCAGTTGGAAAAAAGATTTTTAACCACAAAGGCACAAAGACACCAAGAATAAACGGGTTG
>MGQK01000111.1:0-4700 GCA_001797815.1 Deltaproteobacteria bacterium RBG_13_61_14
GGGCTGGACGGGAAAACCCCGGTGGAGAAATTTCGGGAACTATTTCCGCTCCATGCCCGCTGTATGCTAAGTTAGTGAGTCATTACACCTACTATCTACTTTCTTTCCCCTGTGCTCTCTGTGCGCTCTGTGTTCAATCTTTACAGATTCTTCCAGACCCAGAGGCCGTATCGGATCAACTCGCCCAGCGAGTGCACGTCCAGCGCCTCCCGGACCAACCTCCGCGAGGGCCGCAGCGCCCGGTCAAACTTGCGATACACTTCCTCAAAAGCCCGGTCGCTCTTTTCGCAGAGCGCCCGCTTCACCACCGCGGCCAGCTCCCGGGCGATGCGCTCGACCGCCTGTCGGCCTTTTTCCGCGTCGGCCTTGCTCACCGGGTCCTGGCCCATCACTCCGAAGCGCCGCAACCGATCCAGGGTAGAAAGTCCGGCGGGCATGGCCGAGAGGGCGATCAGCTCCGGCCGGATCGCGAGCATGATCGAGGTCTCCCACATGCCGGCGTGGTCGCCGAAGTAGTCCAGGTCCGTGGCCAGGGCCTGCTCCGGTATGCCCAGGGCCAGGGCGCCGCCCTGGCGGTTGCAGCGCCGGCACTCGCGGCGCAAAAGCCTGATCTGGCTGGCCGGATAGTGGCCGCTGAGGAGCACGATCACCTGGAAGCCCATGGCTGCGAGTTGGGGCAGGGCCTCGCGCAGGAGCCGCTTGATCCCGCGGCGGCGGAAGTGGAAGGTGAAAGGGAAGGGCATGGTATCGAACGCGCCCCAGAACACCGGCGGAAACACCACGCCGCCGGTCAGGCCGGCCGCGGCCTCGCACAGGGCATGCGCCTTGAGTCCGTCGAGCCCCAAAGGGCCGTGCTCGCCGTGCCACTCGAGCGCGCCCAAGGGCACGTAGGCCACCGGCGCAGAGGCGATGACCTCCCGCACCTGCTCGGGCCGGGATTCCTCAAACCGGATAGACTTCACGGCAAATTCCGGCCAGGGTTCTTACCCGGTCGTTTTCTTGAAATGGGGTTTATACCGTTTTTCGAGCAAATCCACATAGCGGTCGCAGACATCCCGGAGATGGAAGGCCGGCCGTCCCAGGAAGGCCACCTCGACCTGTTTGCCTCGGGACTTGATCTCTTTGATGACGGTGGCGAAATCGCCGTCGTTGCTGATCAGGATGGCGCAGTCAAAAGCATCGCAGAAGGTGAGGGTGAGCAGGTCCTGGACCATCAATGCATCCACGCCTTTCTGGTGCACGGCCTCGCCCCGCCCCTCCAGCCGGCCCAGCCGGACCGTGCAGTAATCGAGGTTACGGAGGAAATTGTAGAATTTTTCTTCGGCCTTGGCTTTCTCGCTGGAAGCGTCTTCCTTGCCCCGGGCGTTGTAATAATAAACCCGGATCAAGCGCCGGTTGTCCGTGGCCAGGTCCCGGGCCAGCTTGACCAGATCCCAGGGCGCCGGGACGTGGCTGCTCTTGCAGGCAAAGTAGAAATTGCTCCCGTCAATAAAAACAATCACCCTTTCCATTCGACCTCCATAAAAAACGGCAGGCCGTGGCGCGGCCTGCCGGTGTTCATAGCCTGGCACCGGACGCGCGGTGACAGGGGGCTGATAACTCCTGCCCCCGGACGCGCGGAAGCAGGGGGGTAATAGCTGATCTCAAAATTAACATCCTCGGCCGGGCTGGTCAAGTTTTTCCGCCGAGTCCTTGACCGGCAAGGAAAAGTTCCACGGCCCGGGCTTTGAGGGGAAAAACTAATTGAGTATAGAAAGATTGCCAAGGAAGGTCAAGAATTTTTCGTTATTCAGAATCCCAGAATCCCGGACTCATTCTCATTCTTTCTTATCTTTGGTATAATCAAACGGTGATCCCGAGCAAAATCCGCGGGCTCCGGCTCTGGCTGAGCGACAAGATCCGGCCGGCTGACCCTCCGGCCGACCCGGACCCGGAGATTTACAACCTCGCGCTGGGCAAAACCTATTCCGAATACTGGAGCAACCTGGCCCGCGACCGCGAGACCGCCTACTTCGCGGTGGCGGGCAAGCCCTTTGGCGAGCCGGCCACCGAGCAAAGCCTGGACCAGCACGGCGAGGCCAGCGCGCGGATCATCGCCCGGAAACTCGCGGTCGCCAAAGACGACCGGGTGCTGGAGGTGGGCGTGGGCGTGGGCCGGCTGGCGAAGAGCATGGCCCCGCTCTGCCGGCATTTCACCGGCGTGGATATCTCGGCGCGGATGGTGGAGATTTCCCGGGAGCGGCTGGCCGGCCTGGAGAACGTGCACCTGCTCGCCCTGGATTCGAGCGGGCTGGGTCGCTTTCCCGCCGGCTGCTTTGACAAGGTTTATTTCCAGGTGGTGCTGATCCACCTGGACCGGGAGGACGTGTTTCATTATTTAGAGGAGACCTTCCGGGTGCTGCGCCCGGGCGGCCGGGCCTGGTTCCAGTTTTACAACCTGCTCCATCCCGGCGGGTTCCGCGAGTTTTGCCACGCGGTGGAATTCCTGGTCGCCCGGGGCGACAAGCTCCGCGGCCGGGTGCAGTGCCTGACCGCGGCCGAGGCGCGAAAATTCGTGGCCGGGGCCGGGTTCCAGCTCCGCGAAGACCTGTCGCACCTCGCGGAGAAGGAGCAGCAATTTGATTTTGAGATCCCGGACCGGGACTGGGAGTTTTACCTGATCGCGGTGGCGGAGAAGCCTTGACCCAGAGCGCGCCGCGAGCCTCGGTGGTGATCCCGACCAAGAACGCCGGGCCTTTGTTCCGGGAGGTGCTGGACGCGCTCCGCCAGCAGGAGTTCTCCGGCGGGTTCGAGGTCCTGGTGGTGGACTCGGGCAGCACCGACGGCACGGCCGAGCTGGCCGAGAAGCTGGCCGAGCGGGTGCTCCGGATCCCGCCGGCCGAGTTCAACCACGGCCGCACCCGCAACCTGGCCGTCAGCCGGACCCGGGGCGAGTTCGTGGCGCTCCTGGTCCAGGACGCCACCCCGGCGGATAAGAATTGGCTGCAGCGCCTGGTGGACTGCTTTGCCGATCCCCAAGTGGCCGGCGCCTACAGCCGCCAGCTCCCGCGGCCGGATTGCCCACCCCTGATCCGGGCGCGGCTCTTTCGCTGGAGCGCGAGCCGGGCCGTGCGGGAGGTGAAGTTCCTTCCGGACCCGCTCTCGCTCTATGCGCTGCCGGAGGCCGAGCAGATCCGGCTCTTGAGCTTTGACAACGTGAGCTCGTGCGTCCGCCGCGCGGTCTGGGAAGAGCTGCCGTTCCCCGAGCTCGAATTCGGCGAAGACCTGGCCTGGGCGCGGGCGGCGCTCTTCCTGGGATACCGAACGGTATACGAGCCGGGCTCGGCGGTGATCCATTCGCACCTAAAGCCCTTGAGTTATGAGTTCAAACGGGTGTATCTTGATCACCAGAACTGGAACCGGCTGATCGGGCTGAAGGTGTTCCCCCGGCTGCGCCAGGCCCTGGCCGAGACCCCCCGCGCCACCTGGCGCGCCTGGGCGGATCTCCGGAGCGAAGGCGTGACCGGCCCGGCTCTGCTATACTGGATGGGCTACGCCTTGCCCTTTGCCCTGGCCATGAACCTGGCCCAGTATTGGGGGGCGAATTCCAACCGCTGGCTGCGCAAGCGGCCCGGCTTTCGCCGCTGGCACGACCGGCTGAAGAAAGGGGTCTAGCCGTTAGGATCTGTTTTGTCACCCAGGGCTACCCGCCCGAGCGCGTCGGCGGCGTGGAGGTTTACCTCCAGGGGGTGGCCCGATCGCTCTCGCCCGACCACCAGGTGCTGGTCTTCAGCCGGGGCCTGCTCAAAGACCGCCAGCACCTGGAAGTGACCGAGGCCCGCGAGACCAGCGCCCAGGTCACCCGCGTGCACGTGAACCTGCGCGCGCACAAGGACTTCCGCGAGGTTTACCAGCGCGACGAGGTGGACCGCATCTTCCGCGACTACCTGCGCGAGAAAAAGCCCGACCTGGTCCACATCCACCACCTGGGCGGGCTTTCCCTGGGCCTGATCCCCACCGCCCGCACCCTGGGTCTGCCGGTGGTGAGCACCCTCCACGACCACGCGCCTCTGTGCCCGCGCGGCCAGCGCATCCGCGACGACAAGCGCATCTGCCGGTCGCTGCACCTGGAGGACTGCCTGGAGTGCCTCAAGCCCCAGTGCGTGGGCCAGGGATTGCCCGGCAAGGCGGCCATGTATCTCCTGGCCAAGGAGCGGGGCAAGCGCTATTTGCAAGAGATGCACGAGTGTATCCACGGCGCCTTTGACCAGGTGGCCCGCTTCATCGCTCCCTCCCGCTCGCACCGCGACCGGATGGTGGAGGTCGGGATCCCGGCGGAAAAGATCCGCGTGCTTCCTTACGGCCTGGACCTGGACGCGCTCGAGTCGGTGCCGGCCCGGCCGGCCGGGGCGCCGGTGCGGCGCTTCGGCTACCTGGGCACGCTGATTCCCTCCAAGGGCGTGGAGGACGTGATCAAGGCGTTCAAGCGCCTGCAGACGCCGGGCTGCTCGCTCCACATCCACGGGGAGTCCGTGCCCTACCACGGCCTGCGCGACTACGACCGCCGGCTGGCGGAGATGGCGCGCGCCGCGGAGATCGCCTTTTACGGCCCCTACCAGCCGGAAGCGCTGGGCCAGGTGCTGGCCGAGTTGGATGCCCTGATCATGCCCTCGCGCTGGTATGAATCCTACGGCATCACCATCCGCGAGGCCTTCCGCGCC
>MGQK01000111.1:4842-5041 GCA_001797815.1 Deltaproteobacteria bacterium RBG_13_61_14
AGCGCCTGGCCCGGACCGCCGGCCCGGTCGAGTCGCTCGCCGATCACCGCCAAAAACTGCTCGCCCTTTACCAGGAAGTCTTGCGCGAGGCGGAATGAGAGAATACTCATTTTAGATTTTGGATTTTAGATTTAATTCCGCCAACTAATCCAAAATCCAAAATCTAAAATCCAAAATTGATCATGAAGGTTCTTCTCAT
>MGQK01000111.1:5050-30831 GCA_001797815.1 Deltaproteobacteria bacterium RBG_13_61_14
GGGAAAGCTTTGACGCCGCCGGCATCGCGATCTACTCGCCCCTCCGGCGCGAGGCCCTGGCCCTGGCCCGGGCGGTCAAGGCGCAGAGCCGCCAAACCATCGTGATCGTCGGCGGCCCGCACCCGACCCGGCTGTGGAAGACCTTGCTCCAGGCCTATCCGCGGGAGATTGACTACGCCTGCCTGGGCGCGGCCGAGGTCTCCCTTCCCGCGCTCTTCCAGGCGCTGTCTCAGGGCGAGCCGGTCTCGCGGATCAAGGGTATCGCGTTCCTGGCCGGAGACCTGGGCGCCCGGGCCACCTCCCGGCCGCTGCTCAGCGCGCCCCTCGCCGACCTGCCCCCGGTCCGCTATGATTCTCTTTCCGAGCAACTGCCGGGGCGAAAAATTCCCCGCGCTTACACCGTGACCGGCCGGGGCTGCACCAGTTGGTGCAACTTCTGCTCCAACCTCTGGAAAAAGCCGCTCTACCGGCCGGCGGCGCAGGTGCAAGAAGAAGTCCGCCACCTCCTGGAAGATTGCGGCACCCGCACGCTGGCGCTTTACGACGACGCCTTGGGCATGAGGCCGGAGCAGGCGCGGGCGGTGCTGGCCGCGATCCGGGAGCTGGGCGGTGACCTCCACCTGCAGGCGGTGACCCGCTTCGACCTGGTGAGCGAGGACTTGCTCGCCGCGTTCTCGGCCGCGGGCGGCCGCGACCTCTTGGTCGGCCTGGAGACCGGCTCGGCCAAGCTCCGCCGGCGCATGAACAAGCACCTGCCCGACGGGGTGATCTGCGAGGCGGTGGAGCGGATCCGCGGCCGGGGCTTAAGGCTGGCAGTCTACCTGATGTTCGGCTATCCGAACGAGTCGTTGGAGGACATTGAGGCCACCCGCCGCATCGTGGAGAAGATCAACCCCGAGCAGACCCTGAGCACGGTCTTCGACATCAAGCCGGGGGACATGATGATCGAGTGGGGGCTCCTGGCCGGCACGCTCCGGGAAAAAAGCTGGCTCGACCTTAACCGGCCGCTCATCAACTACCAGAGCGAGCGGGAACAAATGCTCTCGGCCGGCATTGCGCTCCTCTTCGACCAGCGCTACACCCGCGAGGTGCTGGCGCCCGAGCACGACGGCGCGGATCAAGTCCTGGGCCTGTCCGAGAGCCGGGCCGCGGAGGCCAAAGCGCTGGCTCGGGAAAAACTGAAATGGTGAGCGGGTAAGAGGGGGGGGGAAGATGGCGCTGCAACCGCGCGGTTATGTCCAAGTGTATACCGGAACCGGCAAGGGCAAGACCACCGCGGCCCTGGGGCTGTGCCTGCGGGCGGCCGGGCACGGCTTTCGCTCGCACATCGTCCAGTTCATGAAGGGCCAGATTGATTACGGGGAGCTCAAGGCGGTGCTCAAGCTGGGCGGGCTGGTCACCATCACCCAGGCCGGCCGTTCGAGCTTTGTGCA
Organism: Deltaproteobacteria bacterium RBG_13_61_14; assembly: GCA_001797815.1. Taxonomy (GTDB): domain Bacteria; phylum RBG-13-61-14; class RBG-13-61-14; order RBG-13-61-14; family RBG-13-61-14; genus RBG-13-61-14. The sequence continues at coordinate 6,484 of MGQK01000111.1, forward strand.
CAAGGAGAACCCGGACCCGGAAGACCTCCGGCTGGCGCGGCAGGCGCTGGTCCTGGCCGAGGAGGTCGTCCGCCGGGCCGAGCTGGACATCGTGGTGCTGGACGAGATCCTCTGCGCGCTCGATTTCAAGCTGGTGACCGAGGCCGAGGTCCTGGACCTGATCCGGAAGAAGCCCGAAAAACTGGAGTTGGTCCTGACCGGCCGGGGGGCCACGGAGGCCATCATCTCGGCCGCGGACCTGGTCACCGAGATGCGGGCGGTCAAGCACTACTTTGACCAGGGCGTGAAGGACCGGGTGGGGATTGAGAGATAACCGCATGGAGAGAAGGAGATTTTTGCAAGGTTTGGGAATGGGAGCAGGGGTCGGCGTTTGCGGGCTCCTCTGGCCGAGGCTCCCGCTCCGGGTCCTGGGGGCCGAAGCACCGGCCGCGGTGCTGCTGGAAGGGTTCCCGATCCACCAGCAGGAGACTCCCTATACCTGCGGCCCGGCCGCGGCGCGGATGGTGCTGGAGTATCTGGGCCACCCGCTGCCGGAGGCGGACCTCAAGCGGCGGATGCACACCCTTCCGCTGCTCGGCACCAGCACCGGGCAGGAGCTTAAGGGCTTGAACTATTACCTGGCCCAGTTCCGCACCGGGCTTTTGGCCAAGGCGGTCAAAGGCGCGGCGGCCGCGAACCCGGTGGTGCTTACGTCTCTGCAAGCGCGGCTGCCGGTGATCGCGTCGTTTATCACGGAAAATTATTTCAAGCCGGGCACCCTGGTCGGTCACTACTCGGTGCTCATCGGTTATAACCCCGCGGCCGAAGAGTTCACCCTCGCCAATCCCTTTGGTTACACCTTCACCATCAACACCGCGCGGTTCTGGCGCCTGGCCGATTGGAAGCCAGCGCCGGGCGACCTGCCCGAGGGCGTGAAGGACCGCAAGGTCCCCTGGGTCCCGTTCCCGCGCACCTTGATCGTGCTGGAAAAACAGTCCGCGGGATAACCGCCCTTCCTCTGCCGTAAATACCGGCGGCGGTCCCTAGTGCTCGGTCAAGCCATAATAGAGGGATGTTGTTGGGTAGGGCGGGTTTGGATACCCGCCCGTTTCTCCGGCGAAATCGGGCGCGAATCCAATCGCGCCCTACGCGCCTCGTATATCCCTCAATAACAAGTTGACCGAGCGCTAGGGGGAGGAGCCGAGCAGGCGTTGGATCAGGTCAATCACCTTGTCGTAGCCGAAGGGTTTGATCAGGTAGTCGTCGAAGATCTCTCCCACGTGCCCTTTGTTGGCATGGGAGGTGAAGGCGACAATGGGCAGGTTGCGGAAGCGGGGGTCCTGGCGCAGGCGCCGGGTGGCCTCGATGCCGTCCATCTCCGGCATCACCAGGTCCATGATGATCAGGTCCGGCACTTCCACCTGCACCAGGCTCAGGGCCTCCTTGCCGTTGCTGGCGACCATGGTTTCATAGCCCTGGGACTCCAGGTGGTCGGCCAGCGCCTGCAGGATCAGCCGGTTATCATCCACGATCAAGATCTTGGCCGCCAAAACCCCACTCCTTAATCCAGATCGTCATATTAGCAAAACCGGCGAGCCACTGTCAACGCCGCCGCTTCCCAAGCAAAGCCCCTGTCCTTTCTGCCAGAGTCGCGCCTGGACAGGGTTCCGGGCCCTCCAGGGATTGAATTTTCATTGCCCTGATCCCCGGTTAAGAAAAGCTTCGCGTCCTCTTTCTCGTTATTAGTCGCTTCCTGGTCATGCGTAGGGGCACCCCCCGGCGGGTGCCCCCGACCCTTCGCGAGGAGCGGGCCGGCACCGGGGCCTGCCCCGACGAAGGAAAACTTAACCGGGAATCAGGGGAGTCTTACTGGGAGCCGAGCAGCTTCTCGAAAGTCTCTTTGTCCGCGGCCATGGTGTAGGCGGTTTCCGCGGAGATCATGCCGGACTGGTAGAGGGTCTTGAGGGAGGTGTCCATGGCGATCATGCCCTCCTTGGCCCCGGAGACGATGGACGAGGGAATCTGGTAAGTGCGGCCTTCCCGGATCATGTTCTTGATGGCGCTGTTGGCGATCATGACCTCGGTGGCCACCACCCGGCCCTTGCCGTCCTTGGTGGGCATAAGCTGCTGGGACATTACGGCCTGCAGCGTGGTGCTGAGCAAAAGGCGGGCGTGCTCCTGCTCGTTGGCCGGGAACACGTCAATGATCCGGTCAATGGTCTTGGAGGCGGAGTTGGTATGCACGGTGGTGAAGACCAGGGTGCCGGTCTCCGCCGCGCCCAGAGTCAGGGTCATGGTCTCCAGGTCGCGCATCTCCCCCACCAGGATCACGTCCGGGTCCTCCCGCAGCGCCACCCGCAGGGCCGAGGCGAACGAGACCGCATGATGCCCCACCTCCCGCTGGCTGATGTGGCTCTTCTTGTCCTTGTGCACAAACTCGATCGGGTCCTCGATGGTCAGGATGTGCCGGGGCACGTTCTGGTTGAGAATATCAATCATGGTCGCCAGCGTGGTGGACTTGCCCGAGCCGGTGGGGCCGGTCACCAGCACCAGGCCCTTGGTGAAGTAAGCGATCCGGCCCACCACCGCCGGCATCTTCAACTCTTCCAAACTTGGGATCTTGACCGGGATGGTGCGAAATACCGCGCCCAACCCCCGCCGCTCCTCGAACACGCTCACCCGGAACCTCCCCACGCCCGGCAGGGAATAGGCCATGTCCAGGTCGTGGGTGTCTTCGAACCGCTGCACCTGCTGCTCGGACATGATCTCGTAGAGGAGTTCCTGGCAGGCATTGCTCGAAGGCGCTGGCACCCCCGGGATCGGGGCCAGCTTGCCGTGGATCCGGATGCGCGGGGGCGTGCTGGAGCTCAGGTGCAAATCCGACCCGTTGTTCTCCACCAGGTGCTTGAGGAAGGAATCAATCCGGGCCATGGCTTACCGTCCCGCCGCCGGCGCCTGTTTCTCCTTGACGCCGGCCCGGGCCTGCCGCTCAAACTCTTCCTTGTCCTCGGCATAGGCGAGGCCGGTCTGGAAGGAAATCTTTTTCGACCGGAAAAGCTGGAGCAGGCAATCATCCAACAGCATCGTGCCCTTGGAGCGGCCCATCTGCATCATCGAGCGGATCTGGAAGGTCTTGCCTTCCCGGATCAGGCTGGTAATCGGGACCGTGCCCACCAGGATCTCGTAGGCGGCCACCCGGCCCTTGCCGTCCAGGGTGGGGATCAGTTGCTGGGAAATAACTCCCACCAGCGATTCCGCCACCATCACCCGGATCTGCAGCCGCTGGTCGCCCGGGAACACGTCAATGATCCGGTCCACCGTATGTTGCGCGTTGATGGTGTGCAGGGTCCCGATCACCAGGTGGCCGGTCTCCGAAGCGGTGAGCGCCATGGAGATGGTCTCCAGGTCCCGCATCTCTCCCACTAAAATGATGTCCGGGTCCTGGCGCAAGGCCGCCCGCAAGGCGATGGAGAAGGAGCGGGTGTTGTAGCCCACCTCCCGCTGGTTGACCAGGCAGGTTTTATCCTTGTGCTCAAACTCAATGGGATCTTCCACGGTGATGATGTGCTCGTGGCGCCGCTCGTTGATCAGATCCAGCAGGGCCGCCTGGGTGGTGGTCTTGCCGCAGCCGGCCGGGCCCGTGACCAGGACCAGGCCGCGGCGAAAAGCGCCAAATTGCTCCACCACCACCGGAAAGCCCAGCTCGGTCAGGCTGGGAATCCGGCTCGGGATATACCGGAACACCGCGTCCATGCCCCGGAAATGGACATAGGCATTCCCCCGAAACCGACCCACCTCGGGAATCTGGTAGGCGAAGTCCACGTCCCGCCGTTCTTTGAAAGTCTTGCGCTGGCGCTCGTCCAGGATCTCTCCCACCATCCGGTGCAGGTCTTTGGGCGGGAGCGGCGCGCCCTCGACGACTTTGAGCTCGCCGTTCACCCGCAAGAGAGGAGGTGAGCCTGAGGCCAGGTGGAGGTCCGAGGCGCCGGCCTCCACCATTTTTATCAGATATTGGTCAATGTCAGCCATTCGGGAAGATCGGAACCCATCTCTCACTGCCCATCATAGCCCTAAAGTTTTCCGCGCGCAAGCCCGCCGGATTGACCCAAATCTCCGGCTAAGAAATTATCCGCTTGATTTATGGGCGGTTGCCGGCAGCATCCAGGTGCCTCAGGCAGAGCCGTGATTGTGGCCTGGTAGGGGCACGGCATGCCGTGCCCCTACTTCTTAGCCGGAGATTGAGGATTGACTTTAGGGCCGCGGCTAATTTTGACTTTCGGGGCGCGGCTGACCGTTCGGCTGTCTTCGACCCTGAGGCTCATACCCGAAGGGAGCTCACGGCCGAAAGCCTCAGCCGCGCACTCCGCCGCGCACTATGCACTGTCCACTGTTCACTGTGCACTTTTTCTTATGAACATTTGACAGCCGAACCTCCCTTGGATAACATCGAACCACCATGACCACACTCGCATTCCTGGTTCTGGTCCTGATCCTCTATCTCTATCTCCTCGGCCGACTGTTTCCGCTCCCGGTCCCGGCCGATGAAATCCACTTTGCCGAAAACAACGCCGGCTTCCGCCTCGCCCTCTACCGCTACCGCCCGCCCAACCTCACGCCCGGCCGCGAGCCGCTCATCCTCTGCCACGGCCTCGCCTCCAACCGCCACTTCCTCGACTTCAACGACCGCTACAGCCTGGCCCGCTACCTTCGCCACCTGGGCTTTGACTGCTTCGTGGTCGAGCTCCGCGGCCGCGGGCTTTCCCTGCCCAGGCACGGCCGGCGGCTCTCCTGGGATTGGTGCTTCGACGATTACGTCCGGGACGATCTGCCTGCGATCATCGCTACGGTCAAGCAGTTGACCCAAAGCCCCAAGGTGCTCTGGCTCGGCCACAGCATGGGCGGCATGGTCATGTATGCTTACCTCGGCACCCAGGAGCAGGAGAGCATCCGGGCCTTTGTCGCCATGGGCTCGCCCGGCGCCTTTTCTTCCCGATACCTCCCGGCCTGGGCCCGGGGCTTAAGCCGGGCCGTGCTTCAGACATTTTCCTGGACTCCGCTTCGGCTGCTCGCCCGCTTGGCCGCGCCCCTGGCTTACCTGCTCCCGGTGGAAGCTTACGGCCTGCCCAAAGAGGTAGTGGCCGGCTACCTCTGCCACGGCCTGGCCAATACCTGCAACCGCGTGCTCCTGCAATTCCTCGATTGGATCGAAAATGAAACCTTCCGCTCCGACGACTATTCCATTGACTACCTCGCGCGCCTCCGCGACGTGACCACTCCCTTCCTCGCCGTGGTCGGCGCCAAGGACTGGATGGCCACGCCCCGCATGTGCCGCGCCGCCTTCGCGGCCTTCGCTTCGCCCGACAAGCAGCTCCTGATGTTGGGCCGCAAATACGGCCAAGCCCAGGAATACGACCACATGGCCATGGTGCTCGGGCTGCGCGCGCCCGAAGAAGTCTTCCCCCAAGTCCGCGACTGGCTCCAGAACCACGCTTCGGCTTGACCATGTCTCTCGATCCGCTTTCCCGACTTATTGCCGCTGCCCAAGACGGCCGGCCGCTCGCCCCGACCGAAGCCCTGCTTGTCGCCGACCTCGACTTTGGCCAGTTCCTGCGCCTGCTCCCGGTCACTCAGGCGCTGCGCGAAAAACGTTTCGGCAACTCGGTGCGGCTCTGCTCGATCGTCAATGCCAAGTCCGGCCGCTGCGCGGAGGACTGCCGCTTCTGCGCCCAGTCCGCGGCCTGGCCCACCGGGGTGGACGAGTATCCGCTCAAGACGCCGGAAGAAATCTTGGCAGAAGCCAGGCAGGTGAAGCCCTGGGGCGCGCGGGAATTTTCCATTGTCACCTCGGGCAAAGGACTCAAGAAAGAAGCCGAGATCGAGGCGGTGTGCCGGGCCATCCTCGCCATCCGGGACGAGACCAGGCTTTTGACCTGCGCGTCGCTGGGGATTGTGGACGAGCGGATCTTGGCCCGGCTCAAGGCCGCGGGCCTGAACAAGTTTCACCACAACCTCGAATGCGCGAAGAGCTACTGGGACCGGGTCTGCACCACCCATCCCTGGGAGGAAGACGTGGCGGTGGTGAAGCGGGCTAAAGCGCTGGGCCTGGAGGTCTGCTGCGGCGGCATCTTCGGCCTGGGCGAGAGCTGGGCAGAGCGCGCCGAACTGGCCGAGACCCTGCGCGACCTGCAAGTCAACTCGGTGCCGCTCAACTTCCTGAACCCCATCCCCGGCACCCCCCTGGAAAATGTTCCTCGGCTTACCCCCCTCGAATGCCTCAAAATCATCGCCCTCTTCCGCCTCATGCTCCCCCAGACCCGCCTCCAAATCTGCGGCGGCCGGCACATGAACCTGCGCGACTTCCAGTCCTGGATCTTCGCCGCCGGCGCCGACGGGATGATGATCGGCAACTACCTCACTACCAAAGGGAGGCCGGTGGAAGAGGATTTGAAAATGATTGCCGATTTAGGGTTGGAGTCCGAGCCGTAGGCGAGGACAAGAAAAAGATTTCACCACAAAGGCAGGAAGGCACAAGGAAACCTCAGGAAAAATCATCCACAGATTACACCGATTACGCAGATTAAGGAAATTTTTTTAACACAGAGACCACAGAGGGCACTGAGGCTCTTAAAAAATGTATGGTGTTCCCCGAATTCCTAGTATTGACCTGGCCCCATTTCTTCAATTCTTCTTTATATATTACCTTATTTTGCTTTCGCATGTGCAAGCACTGAAGATAATACTTTTTTCACATTTTCAGACTGCAATATCACCTTTAAACCATGAAACAGTTCTTTCTCATCACCTACTCCATATTTCTTTTGATTCACCATATCATGTAATTCGAGAGGATATATAGTAATATCATAATCTATTTGTAGAATTCTTATTGAATATCCCGCAAGAGCAGATGAAAATATCTCTAAAGCATATGAAAATGCTCTTGATGGGACAATGCTTTTCGTAACTTTTGCCTCTATTAAATTCCCTGTCATTTTCCCAAGAAATGAAGCTTGTTGTTTCAAGATGTTTTGCGGCAAAACCAATGATTGTGCATCCGGTAATTCTCCCCACAGATTTTCTTGGCTCATTATTCTCCTCCTGAAATAAGATTAAGGTTAAATATTATGGGTAAATGATCTGATGCATTTATCTTATCTGGCAATCCCGCAGGGCTTAAAAGTTTAATATCACCTGCCTTTGTTAATATTTGAAGATCAGAATCAACAAAATATTTAATCAATTGTGGTCTTATTAAAACTTGATCAAAAATATTCCAATAATAATTAACTGGATTAGAAGAATTATAATAATATGTTCCTTTAGCACCTTCCGGATAATCGCCAAAATGTCTCCACATAGGATTATAAAAAAAATAGTAATCTTTTCCTGAAACTTTTCTAGATTCCTTAAGAGCAATGGACCTATCCATGATTGCATGCAAACCATTTGATACAATAATACCTTGTTCAAATGGATTCATATTAAAATCACCTACAACAACTGTCCTTTTATGGCCAATTTTAGTTTCATATTCTTCTATTATGCTAGCTAATTCTTGACAATAAAATGGTTGGTCTTCGGTTTTTAAATATAGCTTGCTTTTTAAATGAACCACTACAATCAAAATATCAGGAACTATAATTGGATTCAATTGAAAAACTGATATGCCTGATGTATCAAAATGCATAGTAAAAAATTCATCACCAAGTCTAGATATAATGATTGGATCTTCAAATGGCCTTGAAATATATCTATAAATACCGGATTCACCAGGGTTCAAAGCTTGTAGTAGCTTCGGAAGATCAAAATCCATTTCTGAGAATAGCATTACATCGATATCATGTTGATTAGCAATTTGATAAATTAAATTATACAAGGATTTTTTATTGAGATTCCAGTATAAAAATTTCATTGATAGCCTTTCAGTTCGAAGGACACCATAATTAATTCCCCTGATTATATTCTTGTATTGAGCCTTTTTTCAGATCCTCGGCTTTTTGAATATCCTAATCTTTAGCAAATTCTACGACAAGAAATTTATTTTGTCAAGTGGTAATTTCAAAAGGCCCCTAAAATCAATGGGTTGGGAGGCATTGCGGGAGGGATAAAGTGCACGGTGGAAGGTGCACGGTGCAAAGTGATTCAAGTGGTTGACCGGCAGGAAGGCCTGTCCCCCGGCCAGATGGATAAGTTTGAGTTTTTCTGAAAATCTGCGTAATTGGCGAAATCTGCAGATCATCTTCAATGTTAAGTTTTGGGGCCTGACCCCATGTTAAGTTAGGAGCGGAAAAGTTCATGCTCTGGTAAGTGCGAATGGTGTCGTGGTAAGGAAGAATCATGTCGTAGTAAGTGCGAAAGGCGTCTGGATAAGGAAGAATGGTGTCGTGGTAAGGACGATTCGGACAGGGGGCGGGTCGTTATGAGGGCCAAATTTGGCACTCATTTCGAGACCGCACTCAAGACGACCTTTAGAGAAAATTTCTTTAAAAAAATTGCAATACTTTCCGAAACTTATGTTGCGGGTGCCCTCGCCCGCAACCCTTAAAAATAAAGCTTCGCCATATCCAGCTAAAAGCATTATATTACAAAAGGTTATGACCATAATCGCTAACCGCATTTTCAAAATCATAATCTCCATTCTTCTGTCCCTCTATATATGTAAAGATGGTGCAGTTTTTGGCGGATGACGGGCAGGAATTCCTGTCCCCCTTCAAGTCTAAAGCCCAAAGCCTGACGCCTAAAGCCCTCTTTTCTTGGCTTCCTGCCAATAGCTTTCCATCTCGTCCAGGCTCATCTCTTCCAGGCTCTTGCCCGCGGCCTGGGCGGAGGCCTCGATGAAGCGGAAGCGGGCGGTGAAGCGGTCAAGGGTTTGGCGGAGGGCCTCGTCCGGGTTGATTTTCAGGAAGCGGGCGAGGTTGACGAGGGCGAAGAGCAGGTCGCCGAATTCGTGGACGATTTTTTTCTGGTCGCCGGAAGCTGTGGCTTTTTCCAGCTCCCGCCACTCCTCCTTCACCTTCTCGACCACCTCTTCGGTCCGGCTCCAGTCAAAGCCCACCTGGGCCGCGTTCTCGGTCAGCCGGCGGGCGCGAAGCAAAGCCGGGAGCGAGCGGGGCACGTCACCCAGCGCCGAGCTTTTCTCACCCTTGGTCTCCTGTTTGATCCGCACCCAGTTCTGGCGGACCTCTTCGGGCGTGTCGGCCTTGGCGTCGCCGAACACGTGCGGGTGGCGCTCGAGCATCTTGGCGGTGATGGCCTCGATCACGTCGGCGATGGTGAAGGCATTTGTCTCGGAATAAATCTGGGCCTGGAGCACGATTTGCAAGAGCAAGTCGCCCAACTCCTCGCAGACCGCGGCCGGGTCCTTTTGCTCGATGGCCTCCACCACCTCGTAAGCTTCCTCGATCACGTAGGGCTTGAGCGTCTCCGGGCTTTGCGCCCGATCCCAGGGACAGCCGTCCGGCGCCCGCAGCCGGCGGATCACCTCGACCAATTGCTCAAAAGTTTTTCCCGGCGCTTTTTTCTTCATCGGCTTGCATAAAAGTAGGGGCATCCCGCAAAACGCGGGACCGTGCCCCTACCCTGAAAACTTCACCCCTTGGAGTTAAGCGGCAAGCTTTATCCCCAATCCAAAATCCCAAATCCAAAATCTAAAATTTCTATTGGGTGATCTCCCCCTTCATCAGCTTGTCCCACTTGGCCACGTAGTCGTCCACATTGGCCGGGGTGACCACGTCCACCCCGGAGTCCACGATGGGGTTCTCGGGTTTCTTGCCTTTGGTCACGTAGTCATACAGGATCTGGACCGGCTGCGAGCCCCAGCCGAAGTATTTCTGCCCGAGCATGAGCTGGATCTTGCCGGCTTTCATCACCAGCGGCGCGGGCGGGATGGTGTCAAAGCTGATCACCTTGGTCTTCATCGGGTCCACCGGGTCGAGGATGCTGGTGGAGAAGCAGAGCCAGCCGCCGGTGGAGATCCAGGCGGCCAGGTCGGGGTAGCGCTGGGTGGAGCTGGCCACGATCTGGCTGGCGATCATGTAGTCGTCCTTGTTGTCAAAGGTCTCGATGATCTTGATGCCCGGGCTTTGGGCCAGGGTATCCTTAAGCCCTTTCAGCCGCTGCATGTGGTTGTCCGCGCCGAACGCGGTCTGGATGGCCACCTTGCCCTTGCCCCCCAAAAGCTTGGCGGTTTCCTCGCCCATGATCACCCCGGTCTGGTAGTCGTTGACCCCGTAAAAAGCGATACGCTTGCTCTGGGGCGCGTCCGAGTCCCAGGTCACCACCGGGATGCCTGCGTCCACCGCCTTGTCAATGGTCTCGGTCAGGTAGTCGCCGTTCAGGCAGGAGATGGCGATCCCGTCCACCTTCTGGGCGATGAAGCTCTCCAACACCTCTTTCTGCTTGAGCACGTCCGCCACCTGCGGGGCATACCACTTGATCTCCACGTTGCCCAGCTCCTTGGCCTTGCGCTCCGCCCCGATCCGGGCGTAGTCAAACACCGGGATGGAGAGCGCCTTGGGGATGACCGCAAAGACCAGCTTCTTGCCGGCCGGCACGGGCTGCGCCGGTGAGGGCACCGGCGCCCCTAAAGATTCCGAGGGTGCAGGCGCCGGCGGGGCTTCCTGCTTACAGCCCGCAACGAAAGCCAAACTTAGCGCCAGCATGGCCCAGGTGATCGCTCGTTTCATGACACACTCCTTGGTCAGGACAGATTCTATTCGCCGAGGTCGGATGGGCACGGGCCGCGAACGCCTGCCCGCCGGCCCGCGCCTTTCCGCCCATTGTAGGATAACTGCGCCGGCGAATGCAAATCCCCGCTCGGGGAAAAAACGCGGAGAAGAAAGCGGAAGGATGGTCGGCCCTGAATAAAAGAGGAAATCCTCTTGGAGAATTTCCTTAGTGAATCTATTGGTGGTGGAAATTCTGAATTACCTTCTTTTGCTCAACTGCCTTAGCTTTTCAACGTTACCTGCTATAAGGGCTTCCTTCTTCGCTCGAGTCCACTTCTTTATCTGGCGCTCCCTGTTGACTGCAGCAGTTTTACTTTCACATTCCTCTGAATACACCTGGAGGACGGGCCGCCGGTTCCTGGTATAATCTGGACCAACACCCTTGTTATGTGCCTTTACCCTCTCGTCAACGTCTTTCGATGAGCCGACGTAAAAGCTGTTGTCCGAACAGCGCAGGATGTAAACATAATACGACATAGAAATTTGCCCTTCGACTCACTCCGTTCGCTCAGGACACCATTCGCCGCTTCTCGCTCATGTCAGTCCTGATGGCCTGCCATGAGCGAAAAAGGGAAATCCCAAGGATTTCCCTTTTGAGTCGAATGGTGGAGCTGAGGAGGATCGAACTCCTGGCCTCGTGAATGCCATTCACGCGCTCTCCCAGCTGAGCTACAGCCCCACGGTGGAAATCATTTTAATGCCATCCCTGCCCGGTGTCAAGGCTGGGCGGGCGTGGCCTCCTTGCTCTCGCGGTTTTCCGGTGCTAGCATGGGCTTCAGGTTTTTGCTCCCGGAGTCGGGTGGATAGGAGGAAAGCGATGCCGGTGGAACGGGTGACGCGGGTGAAGGGCTCTTCGCCCATCAGTTTTCAGGACGCGTTGGAGGAAGGCTTGAATCGGGCGAACAAGACGCTGCGGGGAATTACCCAGATGGACGTCCTGACCCAGAAGGCGCGGGTGCAGCAAGGTCAGATCAAGGAATACGTGGTGGAGGTGGACATCACCTTTATCCTGGAGGAGTAGCCGGCCGGCAAAGCCGGCTCAGTCCGAGCCAAGAAGCGGGCCGGAGTTCCAAGCTCCGGCCCGGGCTTTTTCAGCCCCGAGCCGGTTCGATTTGATGGATCGGATGTTGCGAACAAATTTTCGCCTGCCCCGGCTGAAACCCCTGGCAGATCCGGGGCCGGGCCTCGTAGATCGAGCAAGCAAAGCGGCCCTCGCTCTCCAGGGACAGGAACCGGCAGGCCGCCGGCGGCCGGCCCGCCTGGCTGCCGGCTGCTTCCCCCTGCACCACGTCCAGCAAGCCCTGGCGCTTCTCCCGTTGCCAGCGGGCCAGATCTTCCTCCTCCACGTAGCGGATAAAAGCCTGCTGGCAACAGCGGCCGCAGCGCCGGCAGCGGAGCGATTCCTCCTGCCGCACTAGGACACCTCGGCCACCGCGTTCTTGATCACCGGCTCGCCGGCTTGGTTCTTGGTCTCCAGGCCGTAAATGGTCTTGCCCGGGGCTTTCCCGGTTTCCCAGCCTTCGGTCAAGAGGTCATCGCCCGGCCGCACCGGCTTGGAAAAACGCACCGCCAGCCGTTTCAGCCGGGTCGGATCGCCGGCGCAGACCGTGTCCACCACCGCCTTCTGGACAAAAGCCATGCTGCAGAGCCCTTGCAGGATAATCCCGCCCAGTCCGACTTTCTTGGCGAACTCGTTGTCCTTGTGGATGGGGTTGTGGTCGCCGGACGGCTCGGCGTAAATGTAGCTCTGCCCGGGAAGCACGTGCATCTTTTCCGAGATCACGATCTTTCGTGCCTCGGGTTTTAAACCCGTGTCCACTTCTTTCTTCTCCACCTTCTGGAGCTTGCCGTAGCCCCGCACGAAAAAGCCGAAGCACAGGGTCGCCGCCAGCTCGCCCGTGCTCTTGAGCTTGCTGTTCGCTTCCACGATCAAGAGCTCGCCGGTGCCCTTGTCCACCACGTCCGCGACCTTGCCCGAGGAGACGACCGTCTCTCCCGGCTTGACCGGCCGGTGCCAGACGATGTCCTGCTCCCCGTGCACCAAGAACGAATAAAAGCCCGGCGGCCCGATGTCTTTGTCCATGAACACGCCGGCGTTGGCCCCGCCCGCGTAAAAGACCGCATACAACGGGGGGCAGATGATCCCGCCCGGCCGGGTCTCGTCAATATACCAGGGGTTGGGGTCGTTGGTGGCCAGCGCGTAATACTTGCTCATCTTGCCGTCAATGGTCAGTTCCATCGGCGGATACTCCTTGCCGATCGCCGCCTTGTTTAACTCGGGCATGGTCCATCCTCCTTAAAGATGGTTTTGACTTTTTCCATAGCACGTCTGACCGGGCCTTGCAAGCGCCGCTTGCCACCCCTCATTTTTTCGGGAAGCAAGGGGTAGGGGCGCGATTGATCGCGCCCTCGTCGAGATGTGGGCGCAATGAATTGCGCCCCTACCCAGGCCGAAAATACGCGGTGCAGGCAAGAAGTGAGGGGTGGCAAGGCAAGCGCCGCGCTTGAGCCGCCGTGCTTTCGATGTTAGATTGACCGGCAACGATGAAGGGATTGATCCTGGCCGGGGGCCAAAGCCGTCGCATGGGCCGGCGCAAAGCCGAGCTCATCCTCCAAGGCGAAACCCTGCTTGCCCGGACGCTCCGCCAGGTGCGCCCCCTCTGCGACCGCCTCCTGGTCTCGGTGGCAGCCGGAACCTCGCTCGTCCTTCCCGGGGTGGAAGTGGTTCCCGATGCTTACCCCGGCCGCGGCGCGATCATCGGCCTGGCCTCCGGCTTGCGCGCCGCGGGCGAGAGCGTGCTCGCCCTGGCGGTGGACATGCCCTTCCTCAACTTAGAGCTGCTCCGCCACCTGATCGCCCTCGCCCCCGGCTGGGACGCAGTGGTGCCCCGGCCCGGAAAATTCTTCGAGCCGCTCCACGCCGTTTACGCTCCCGCCTGCCTGCCGGTCTTCGAGGACCAGATCCGCGCCGGCGTGATGCAAATCCTCCCGGCCTACCCTCGCCTCCGGGTCCGCTACCTGGAGTCCGAGGAACTGAAGCGCTTTGATCCGGCCGGGCTCGCCTTTTTCAACATCAACACGCCCGCAGACCTTCGCCGCGCCGAGTCCTTGCTGGCGCAGTCCCGCAACGAAGCTTGAAAAGAAACGCGACTAATCCAGGTAGCCGAGCGATTGGAGGAGCTTGAGGGTCTCGGCGTCCGGGGGGTTGAGCGGCGTGCCGACCGCGCTGCCTTGCATCTGGTGCTCAAGGGCGGTGACGCGGGCGGTGAGTTCTCGGACTACCTCCGGCGCGGCCGGAGCCAGGTTATGAGTTTCACCCGGGTCCTGGTCCAGGTCATACAACTCGACCGCGTCCGGGTTGGTGGTGAGGATGAGCTTGCGCCCGCCCTGGCGGAGCGAGCGGGCCGTGCGGCCGGCTTCGAACATGTGTTGCATGGAGGCGAACGCCTCACGGTCTCCCTCGGCATTCGCATCCTTGAGCCAAGGGACCAGGCTCTTGCCTTCCAGATTGGCCGGAGCCGGGACCCCGAGCAAGTCGAGCGCGGTGGGCATGATGTCGAGCACGCGCACGAGCCGCGGGACGCGCAGCCCGGGCCGGGGAAGGGAAGGCGTGCGCACGAGCAGGAGCACCCGCAGCACTTCCTCATAAAGGGTGCGGCCGTGGCCGAAACGGCCGTGGTCCAAAAACTCCTCGCCATGGTCCGAGGTGATCACCAGCACCGAATGATCGAGCCGGCCCGTCTCGCGCAATTTCTCGATCAGCTCTTCCAGCGCCTGATCCACCACGCCGATCTCCCCGTCATACTCCGAGCGCAGGTATTCGAAGGTTTCCCGGTCCACCCGCTGGTCCAGCTTCATCACCCGCGGCGGATGGTCGCGGAAGCGCTCCGGGTTCCAGAGCGGCTTCCCGTCCGGCCCGTTTTGAAACTTGCGGTCAAAGGGCGGCAAGGGCTGGTAGTGATGGTGAGGGTCGAAATACATAATATAAAGGAAGAAGGGTTCGCTCCCGTGCTCTTCCAGCCAGGGGAGCACCCGGGCGTTAAGCGCGGGCGCATGCTCGATCTTTTCAAATCCGAAGACTTCGAAGCCCTGGCCGAATCCATAGTCCGGGGTGATGAAAGGAGAAGCGGAAAAGGCGGCGGTGCGCCAGCCGGCCTGCCGCAGGATTTCGGCCAGGGTGAGGTTGGCTTCCGGCAGCGGGATGCGGTCTTTGCCCAGCGAGCCGTGCTGGGGAGGATAGAGCGAGGTGAAGAGCGTGCCCACCGAGGGTGGCGTCCAGGAGGCCTGGCTTTCGGCTTGCTCGAAGAGCACGCATTCCTGGGCGAAGCGATCGAGGAAGGGGCTGGTGTCGCGCGGATAGCCGAACCGGCCGAGGTGGCTGGGCCGCAGCGTATCAATATTAAGCAGGATCAGGTTGAGCCGGTCCTCGGGCCGCGGTTCGGCGAGCGTCGGGTTGGCGATCACCAACGCGAAGCTGGGCCGGCCGGATTCGGGCGTGGCCAGGAGTTCAAGTTGAATTCGAAAAGTGACGTTCTGTCCGGCAAAATCATCGAGCGAAAATTCGCGCTCTTGCCAAGCGAGGCGATTGGGATCCAAAGAGAATGAGCGAGTGGCCGAGGCGCTGGTTAGGGACAACGTCAGTTTGGAAGGGGGTCGAATCGCTTTGGTGATCCGGCGGAGCTCGGCCACCGCCAGGATCAAGCGGCTGCCGGGAGCGACGGATTTTTTATCCACCAGCTCTTCGCCCGGAAAGAGGACAAAGGCGTCGCGGGTTTCATCGGCCAGGGTCACCCGCTTGCGCAGCGCCGGGTTGCCGGCGTGATCGAAGAGCGCCATCGGCTCGGCGGACGGAAAAGAGCGGACCCAGTCCTCGAAGGTGGGCCGGGGCTGTCGGTGACAGGAGCAGAGGAGTAAGGCGCAGACAAAACTAAGGAGGAATCGCCGGGGCATGGTTTAAGTTTATTATCTCCGCTCCGGCCGGAAAAGGCAATGGCCGTGCTCTGCGGCTGCTTGACAGGCGGAGAGCCGCGGGTTAGCATAAGTTTGCGTGCTGCGCAGAGGGCGATTAGCTCAGTGGATAGAGCACCGGCCTCCGGAGCCGGGTGTCGCTGGTTCGAATCCAGTATCGCCCTCCAAAATTCCCCTTACGGGATAGCCGCTTACAGCAAACGCCGTTTTCGGTAGCACGCTGGTAGCACAAAATTCCCCTGATTCAACCGCCTCGCGGGCGATTTCTCCCACCTTCGCCGCCGCGTCAACCAGCCGCTCCCGCCGCGCTTTAACATAGCGATTCAGGGTAAGGGTCGGGGTTGAATGGCGCATGAGGGTTTGAGCCGTCTTTATGTCCGCCCCTTCCTCGATCAAGAGCGTGGCAAACGTGGAGCGAAGCGAGTGAAGCGTAGCCGATCCTTCCCCCACTACGAAACGGGGAATGCCGGCCGCCTTTAAGTCCTTGTAAAATGTCTCGGTCGGATTGCCGGGGAATCCGGCCAGCAGGGGCGCATCCGGGTCGCTCCCCTGAGTTGCGGCCAGAAGCCAATCCAGGAGCCAGGGCGAAAGCGGTTGCAAGCCGGATTTCTTGTTTTTCGTGATCTCCGCCCGAAGGTTCAAGGCTTGCATGTCCAGGTTCAAGTCGGAAACCTTCAGGGTCTTCAACTCCGAGCGGCGAAGGCCCGTGGCAACGGCCAGGGTGTAGATCAATTGCCGTTCCTCTGGCACGGCGGCCAGGAGCTTTGCCAACTCCTCGCGGGTCAAGGCCCGATAAATCCGGGTAGGCGTGGTATCAAACCGGGTCAATCCCTTGGTTGGGTCGTGATCCAGGAAACCCCGCCGCTCCGCCCATCGGCAAAAGCTCTTAATGCTCTCCACCCTGTCCATGATGCTCTTGCCGGATAAACCCCGCCCCTGTAACTCGCGGAGAGCCGCTTCCGCCCTCGGAAGGATACCGGGCAGGTCGCCCAAGCTTGCGAGGCCCAGGTGTTCCGCCCACCATTCAAGGTTTTTCTGCTTTTGCCGGGCGTGCATCTTGGCCCATCCCCGACCCCCGCGCCCGCCGCAACTCAAACCCCAAGAGACGTATTCCCCCACCGCTTCGGAGTAGAGCCGGGCCGCGTGCTTGCTCGCGCTCTTGGGCGGCTCGCGGTATCCGAGCCGGACCTGCTTGTGTTCATCTTCCAGCTTGCGCGCCATTGCCAGGGTTTCGCGCCGGTCATGGGTTCCGGTGAAAAACTGCCGCTTGCCCGCCGCGTCCACAAACCAGGCTTGAAACTTGCCGCCAGGGTTCGGCCTTTTCCTCGCTCCGGCCATGACTATTTCTCCTCTCCCATCAAGCGGTCGTGAAGGTAGGTGGTAAACCGCTTCCCCGACTGCCGCGCCGCGTCTTTCAGCCGCGCAAACTCACCGGGGCGAAAGCGAAGTGTGATCCGCTTGCTCCACTTGTCCGCCAGGTCTTTCGGCGGCCTGCCCATTTTCGCCTGCTGTTTCATCTTGAACCCATTATACTATTGAGCCGCTTATTTGTCAAGTAAAAAATCACGGCCTCAATTTTTGCACTTTCGCGGCCAGCTTTTCGGCTTCGACCTGGACCTGGGCCAAGCGCGCCTCCAGGTGCTTGACTATCGCCCCCGCCGTCCAGGTCGGAGCGCCCAGGAGCTTGCACGGCCTGGGAAGCTCCCCGCGCGAAACGGCCCGCTTGATGCTGGCAGGATGCCGCCCAAACATCCGGGCCAAGCCCGCTTCGGTTATCACCGCGCCCGGCCCCAGCTCTCCCAGTTCGGCCACCACTCCGGGCAAGACCCCCTCGCCCAGGTCGCTCCGGCCCGGTTCCCCGGTCGCCGTCCTCGGTCCTTCCGCTTCGCCTCGCGCTTGCCAGTGTCTTTCTGACGTTTGTATTTTTCGATACATGGTTTCTTCCAAAGATTAAATTTTCGATGCTTTTCTTCTGCACGAAAAAGCTATGCCCAACTGCCTAGGTTTTTGCCTCTCTGATAGTGCTTATCCGCCCCTAATATCACCCTCTGGCTTTATGCCGGCATAATCACCCATCAGCATGTCCCGGAGAGGCCGAAATGCACTCTTCGCCTCCGGCTTCAACCGCCATCTTCCCTTTTTAAAATATTCGATGAAGCCAAGCTTTTTCAATTTCTGAAGTTCCCGGGTATATCGGGAGCCTTGGTTATGCACGAAACCGTTTATAACCAACTGTTGAATTAGCTCTTTCATCCGTTTTGCGGTGCTGGGGTGGCAACGGCAAAGGAATATATCCAGGATTGAGGGAATTTCACAAACCGAAGAAGCCCATTGTTGGATTTGGGTGATATGGCGATAATATTTTGGAGCAAGCACCTTGAACTGATTTTCCACTGCCGAAGGGTTGGTCAGATCAAGATTAGGATCGAGAAATTGCTTCAGCCTCCGACCTTCAATTGTAGCCTCAAACCGGATCACATCAACGGCTTTCGTGTAAATCTTATAAATCTCACCTTCAACAGGATGAGCTTTGAGAAAAGAGTGATTATTCGCTAAATAGCCATCCCCTTTTCTGCGCCCCTTCCTCCCCATCTTCAGCGACTGTTGTTCTTCTGCAAAGTCGCAGAAGTGCCTGAAAAAACTATCTTTAAACCCATCAATAAGGGGAATGACCGTTGGCTTCTCAACGTCCCAGGCCAGTTCGAGATAAAAGAGATTCGAGCGGATGGATTCAATGGGAATTTCTTTTTCGGTGATCGCCAGAATATCGTTACGAAATGTCTCTTGTTCTGTCTTTACAATACTGGCCAATTCCTCCAAACCAAGGCGGAGGAGTTGAGAGCAAAGACTTGGTTGGATCAGGCTACGGCGGATGAAGTTATCGTTTCCTGCAGCAGGGCAGCTCCGATCATCATAATCGTATTCACTAGTAAGAAGCTGGCGGAGATAACGATTGAGATTGATTTCGACCACATAATAGTATTCACCTTGGCTGCAAATTTGATAACTGGTGCAGCGTTTGACCGTGTAATTACTTTCATTACGAGTCTTAGCCGAAAAGCAACGCGGTTTGCGGCGTTTCATACAGTCGGGAAGCTCATCAGAGTGTGAACTCACAATGGTAGATATTCGAACTCTAAGTAAATCAGGCAACAAGTGGAATACAGCTTCTTCTGGAAAAACCTGAGAACCACTCATCCCAACTTCAGTCTTCCTATCACTTGTCAAATTTGTCAACATTTTCATCGTCTTTCACCTCCATTAAAAAGTATTACGACCTATGAAATCGCTTTTCATCGGACCTTCTTTTAACCATAAAACCGCATCGGGTTAAACAACCTAGGCATAACCATAAAGCCGCATCGGGTAAATCAGCCTAGGCTCAAATCAGATGAACTGATACAAACTTGGAGGACTAATGATCAATAAATATTTAGCCATCCACATTGAGCCCTGGCTTTCCGACTTCGCGTGCAGCCATCCAAGCCTTAAGATCGGATTCTCGGATGCGCCAGCAACGATCCGGGTGGACACAAATCAGTCCCCGGGAAATCCCGCAGAAAAATACTCCGCCAGACCGTTGAGGCAGACAATCCCGTTCGGTTCGCAACTTCCTATTCCTAATGGTAGAAGGTGAAAGCCCGGTAATCCGGGCAGCCTCCTGAAGTGTTATAAACGGCATTGTCCTTATCGCCTCCTATTTAGGAAGCGGGACTTTTACTGTCCCATTCAGGACACCACGCGTCCGGGATGTTTTTTTGAAAAAAAAGTTGAAAAAAATTTTAAGGGTGGGCTTAATCCACCTTCCAGGGCAGGAGGGTTTCAGGATTATAGCAGGGCGTGAATCCCTTTTTGATGGTAGCGTCCAGGTGATCGGCCAGAAGCGGCATCCCGTATCTTTTCAAAGTAGAAAAGGCTCTCTCTATGGCCTTTGTTACTGCGCTCCGCTTTTTATCGGCCAGTGCGCGAAGCGTTTCTCTATCCCCGGTCGCAAGGTCATCATGTTCGGCCAGGTTCTGCTCCCGGATTCCGGCCAGTTGGTCATCCTCGGACAGGGTGCTATCTCGGATTCCGGTCTTTGCCAGCTTCCCGACTCCGATCTCTTCGCGGGGCCGTTGTAGTAGTTCCCGAATATACTCAAATCCTTTGCGGTACGGGATGGTCTTGGGGCCTTCATCTTTGAACTTGAACTGCCAAGAGGCTTCACTTTCGCGCCGGAAAATGTAGGCCGAAGTGTCCCCAGCTCCGCCCTCGATTTCCGCTCCGTTCGCGTCGTGGGCTTCAGCCGACTTGCTCGCACTTTTCCATGCCTTAATCAAAGCCGCTCTTTCCGTATCCCTCATCTTATATCGTGGGTCTTCATCATCTTCAAACTCAAGATTTTCAAGATAGCGGTCAGTTTCCTCAAAAATGTCCTTTTTCACCTCCATGCTGCAATTCTTTTCAAATAAAGCTTGAACAATCCTCTTAAAATTGCCTGGAAAATTCAAACCATCTTCATTGAAGCATTTATTGATACCATATTTCATATCCTCAAACCATTCTGAAACTAAGCGGCCTCCAATTAGAATTTCATCTGCTAATCTCTGCTCCCAAGAGAGCTTTGCTAACTCCGCTTCTCGCTCGGCGATTATGCGGAAAGTTTTATAATCTGGATCCCGCTCAATCATCGAGTAATCCAATTCCCTTTTTCTAGGAAGAGAACCAGGAGTCTCCTTAATTTTGGGAGGGAGTATCTTTGGGGGAACAGCCTCGGAAGGGTGCCCTTCCTCACCCTTAGCTGAAGAGGGTTTTTTCTTGCGGGTCACAGCCATCTCCTCTCATGGTTGGATTCTTCATAAGGATTTGACCTGGGGCGGGCGGTGCGGATTCCGCTTTTCAAGTGCGCTTCCCGCCCTGGTTCAACCTGACTAGCTAAATTTTAGCTCATCCCAAGAAGAAAATCTACTTATTAGTGGCCGTATTCGTGGTGGCCAAGTGCGCTCGATCAGCCCCATGCCCCCTTGGTTTCCCTAAAACCTAACGTGAGCGCTCTATTGAGGTTTGACAAGCTTCCCAACCGGGGCTATTGGGGTCTATCTTTTTGCAGCGCCTCGGCCTTGGGCCGGGCTAAGTTCTGAAATAGCTCCCAGACCGCCTAGCACGGCCCTGGATTGATTTTTGTGGCCTAGGTTAAGTCTTTTTACTTTATTGCTTATAGGACCACCTTGGACGGCCTAGGCTGAGTGCTGCGGCCTAGGTAGGGTAGCGAAAGTTCATTTTCGCGCCTTTGAAGAGCGCAAGTGGCAGATTTGACGGCCAGCCTAGGCTCGGCCAGTCTGTTTTCAATCTTTAATCCGAAAACGGCTTTGAGGCCTACACTCTAAACTTTATACGCACCATACCCAATCACTGCCAGCGTCAGCACCACCATGGCCAGTGCCAGGTCCGAGGTCCCATAAGAGTTGCTCTCTAGGGCAATTTCTAAGCGCTGCAACTCCTCACCGTTGTCGTCAACAATCGAAATACTCCCCTGCCCCACGCAATATTGCGGCAGCGGCTCTCGGATCGGCAAATACCAGCTCCGCGCGCTCCGCTCGCTCGCTCCCCACACCTCCTTGATCCCAACTACCCACAGCTCCTGGGTGTCTCCGCTCAAACATCCTAGCCGCCACCAGGCCTCGCTCCGGCCATCGGCTTCATTGGCGATCCAGACGTCAAGGGTGGCTCCGTCCTGGGGGGATTGCCAGGGATAACCCGCCACGGTCCCTTCCCCCCGATAGACAGCATAGCGCACCGCGAAGTTCGCCGCAATCGTGGAGCCGCCTTGCGGGTTGACCCGCTCCAGGGGCAGGAGTTCGCCGGGAATAATCTCGTCCTGATTATGGCGGTAGTAGAGGTAGGCCACAAAGGGATCGGAAATCACTTGGCCGGCATCCGCGCCCCAGCTCGGATAGTAGCTCAAGAGTTGGGGTCGAATATCGAATTGGGCGGGCGCAATATCCATCACTTCATCCGAGATCGAGGTGGAGACGGTTTCGCTCTCTCCGAGAGCGCTGATGGTCAGTGACTGGGAGAAGGGGCCGAGGTCATCCGAACCGGCCCCATCCGGCCTGGTTCCATAAAACCATTCGGCCTTGGCCAAGCCCAGGCTCTCCAAGCGAACCGCAACTATGGATGACTATTGACAATCTTGGATAAGTTTTATAATTGGTCCACAGACTTCTTCTTTGCGCTTCGAAGCATCTACTGGGAACTTAAAATCCTTAGAAGGGGTTTCGGCCCACTCGCTATAACTAATATGAATATCAAGATTGGCAAATAGTATTTTAGAATCAAAGGAAGGACTATTCTCGCGTTTTTCAGTGCTCCAGCTATAATCTCCCAACTTATTCTCCTTATCTGGCTTATATAACGAAGGTTGAGGAATATGTGTAAAAGCATAAAAAGAAAATCTTCTGGCTTGTTCATAATTTTGATAAATAGTAATATCGATTTGAGTGCCAGAATCTATGTGATCGCTGATTTTTGTTCTATAGCCAGCATAGAATGAATGCGCGCCTGTATCAAAATAGCGACGAGTCAAAGTTCCGGAGATTCCAGGAAGATCCGGCATATTAATTTCGAGGCATTTTATTAACTTCTGTGGCGTATTTATTGGATGCTTTGTTTCTTTTGGAATATCATCTGGGGCATATTTGAAAGGATCCCCAAATCTATTTTTGAAATCAGCATATTCCTTTTCTTTTATTTGATAATACTCATCAGTTGGAAGAGTTTGAATTTGCGAAACCTTTTCATCGCATGAATAGCTTGAAGCTATCAGAATTAAAAGAATAACTTTCAATGTGTTCATTTTCGTCTCCTTTCGTGGCTAAAAATTATGGAGCATTGCTGTTGGTGATCGTCAGCACGGTATTACCAGCCAAGGTTGAGGTCTCGAAAGTATCGGATTTATATGATGAATGCCATAAACCCCGTGGGCAAAAATAGTCATCACCACTTCCTCTCACCTGAATGCTGGCCGAGTCATAGACCGGGTTCATCGGCAAATCAAGTAAGGGATACATATGAAACTGCCATGAAGCCGCATCGTATAGATTTGGGAAAGATGGATAATCTGCTTCATATCCAGAATCACAATAAATCAAATCCCAGGGATTAATATAATGTTCCCAAAACGATTTAGTCGCGGCAAGCAAAGGATAAGTTTGGATAAGGGGACCGAGATTAGGTACCCAATTTGGATGATACAAGGCATATGAGTTCATAGGAATCCCGAGAGAAGTAATAAGATTGACATTAAGGTTTGAAAAAGCCTGACAATCCAATCGCGATGTTTTTTGGGCCGGATCTGAAAGTTCTTTTAATAGCCTAGTCAAATAAAAAGTAAGATTATCAGCTCTCGGTGACCAGGATGTATAGGGAACTTGACCTCCATAATATTCCAAATTCGCTTTCCACGGAAACGACCGATAGGCCATTGCAAATTGCGAATTATTCCAACATGATCTGGCAACACAGGCAGAAACAAAATTAGCAATATAGGCTGGATCTCCTAGCATTGGCATATCCCAATATCTAGTCTGCCACCAGACCGCCATTTTCGCTCCGGCCTCCACTACCTCGGCAACGGGGCCGGCATCATTGGGCGGCTGAGGAACATCGTAAATAACAGAAATACTATGCGGGCCGGTAAACTTCGGGAATAAGGCGGCCATAGCATACGGACCTAAACCCTCCGGGTTAATCCGGAAACCGAGGCCATCCTCAAACGCCAGTATCTTGTCCGCAGGGAACGTCGCCGTCGTCGAAAAATAGGCTTCTGCCTCTCCCCCGGAAAAACTGACCGGGATTTCCTCGAAGTAAGGGAAACAGCTTTCCCGGCTATAGACATTGCATTTTTGCGATTGCACCCACATCGGGATAGTTCCAGAAAAATCATTCGGATTTGCAAAAAGGTGAGCCTTGATGACCGGACTCACTCCCCGAAGATAGGCCACCGGATAATTAACGCCCGCGCCCGGCGACCATTCCGGCGCTTGAATCACCGCTAAATTGCGATCCTTGACCGTGATCGCGTCATCTGAATCGTCCGAGTCATTCCAGTTAAAACTGACCGCTCCCACCGTAATTCCTAAGCCAATGGCCAGTCCAAAACTTCCTCCACCCTTTGCCGTGGCCACCACTATTCCACCTTGCTGACCATCAATCGTCAAGGCATCCAAAACCCAAGGACTGTCGCTGAGACCATAGATCACCTCAATTTTTCCAGAACGATGGTAGGACGAACTATAATTGCCATAGACCAGATTCACGGTCAGCGAGTCCAATACATTCCCCTCCGCGTCATAGCTCAAAAGCTGGCCTTCGATGTTTGAGGTCACCGGCCTCGGCGGAATCTGCAACCGATTAATCGGGGTCTCCATCTTCACGTAAAAGTAATGCTGCTCCGCCTCCGTGCTCTCCGGCAAATATTCCAACTCCTGGCCGTTCTCGTCAATCAAAGTGATACTTCCTTTGCTCACGCAATACGGGATCAGCGCGTCCAACCCGGTCTGAATCTCCCAGTACCATGCCCGGTAGCTTGGCTGGCTCGCGCCCCAGACCTCTTTCATCCCCACCACCCACAACTCCTGGCTCCCAACATTGCACCCCAACCGCCACCACGCCTCGGTCCTCGCATCCGTCTCGT
>MGQK01000112.1:0-1046 GCA_001797815.1 Deltaproteobacteria bacterium RBG_13_61_14
TTTTCACCTGGGCTACTTGCGCAGCCCGAGCTTGTCAACCACCTCCCGGTAACGGTTGATATCCACTCGTTTCAGGTAATCGAGAAGCCGCCGCCGTTGCCCGACCAATTTCAGCAGGCCCCGGCGGGAATGATGGTCCTTGGCGTGCACTTGAAAGTGCCCGGTTAAATCGTTGATCCGTTCCGTCAGCAGCGCGATCTGGACCTCGGTCGAGCCGGTGTCCGTCTCGTGATGCCGGAACGCTTGAATCACTTCCTGTTTTTTCTCCTTTGCCAGCATATCCTTTTCACCTCCTTTCCGCCGACCTCCGGGATGACACCCGGAGAACTCTACTTCTTGCCAAATTTTGTTCCTCGATGATTTAAAGTTTGATTATCTTAACATGCTTCGCCCTTCTTGCCAAGCACGGTCCGCGAGCACCGGCCGGGGCCAGAGCCAGATTCCGCCCTCGCGTTCCCGGGCCTGGCCGATCGCGACCAAGTCCTCCCGGACCAGCCGATAATGCCCGCCCGGCTTCAGCTCCCGCCCCCAGCCGGGAATGGCCTGGCCCTGGCAAAGGGCGCGCTCTTCCTCCGGCGTGACCGCCACTTCCGGAAAGTCCGTGAGACACTCCCGGAGCGGGATGAGCGCCCGCGCCGCAGTCGGGAGCGTGAGCGCCTCGCCCGGCGCCGCCTGGGCCAGGGTGAAGCCTCCGCTCCGGAGCCGGCGGAGCGCAGCCAAATGCCCGCCCACGCCCAGGCGCTCTCCCAGGTCGTGGGCCAGGCTGCGGAGGTAGGTTCCCGGAGAGCAGACCACCCGCAGGACCACCTCCGGCAGCTCCACCTTTTCCACCTGGAGCTCCTGGATCTTCCCCCGCCGCGCCGGCCGGGGCACTTCCTCGCCTTTCCGGGCCAGGCGATAGAGCGGCTGGCCGCCGCGCTTGAGCGCCGAGTGCATGGGCGGCACTTGCTCGATCTCGCCTCGAAAGGATTTAACCGCTTCCTCGACCGCCTCCGGGGCAAGGCCGGCGAGAGAGCTTTCCGCCACCAGCTCGCCGGCCGCGTCCC
>MGQK01000112.1:1063-8107 GCA_001797815.1 Deltaproteobacteria bacterium RBG_13_61_14
GCGAGCCGCACGATCGCCCGGTATTCCTTTTCATGCCCTTCGAGAAATCGGGCCAGGCGGGTGGCCTTGCCCAACAAGATCGGGAGCACCCCGGTAGCGAGCGGGTCCAGGGTGCCGAGGTGCCCGGCCCGCTTCTCCTGAAAGAGCCGGGCCACGGCCGTGGTCAGGGACCGGGAGGTCCGGCCTTGGGGCTTGTCCACCACCAGGATCCCATCGGCGCTCATGGCCAACTCCGGGTAGGGGCGTGATTGATCACGCCCAAGTCAGAGGGCGCAATCAATTGCGCCCCTACGATTGTTGCCAAGATGCCGTCTCCGGACATGATTACTCGGAGGCTAAGAGGGCTGCGGCCAATTTTTCCTGGACCTGAAGCCGCACGCGCTCCAGGGAGCCGAGGAGCGTGGTCCCGGCCGCCAGGCGGTGCCCGCCGCCGCCCAACTCCTCCGCGATCCTGGCCACGTTAATGCCGGGCGAGCCGTCGCCCTGCACCCGGCCGCGAAAACTCACCTTCCATTTGTCTGGTCCCTGCTCGCGGAAGAGCACGGCCACTTTGACGCCTTCCACCGAGGCGGTGTGGTTGATAAAGCCCTCGGCATCCTCCGCGCTGGTGCCGGTCTCCGCGAACATGGCCTGGGTCAGGACCATTTCCGCCACCCGGCCGGGGGCATCGAATTCCAGGGTGGAGAGCACCCGAGCAAGGAGCTTGAGCTTGCCCTGGGGCTGGGTGTCGAAGACCTCGCGGGCCACGCGGGCCGGGTCCGCGCCGGCGCGGACCAGTTCGGAGGCGATGCGGAGCGCGTTGGGCGTGGTGTTGGGGAAGCGGAAGGAGCCGGTGTCCATGAGGATGCCGGTGTAGAGATTGGTGGCAATATCCGTGGACAGTGGACGGTGCCCAGTGCTCAGTGAAGAACCGGAGAGCAGAGGATTCTGTGCACTGTGCACTGTGCACTGTGCACTTACAATCAACTCATACACGATCTCACAGGTGCTGCTCGCATCCGGCCGGACCAGGTTGAGAGCGCCGAAGTTATCGTTGGTGTCGTGATGGTCAAGGTTGATGATCTCGCGGCCCTGGGCGAATTGGGCAAAGGCCGGGCCGGTGCGCTGGAGGTCGCCGCAGTCCACCACCACAATCAGCGCGGGCTCGCCTAAATCTTCGACCCGGCGGGTCATGGTGTCGGCGCCGGGGAGGAATCGGAGGAAGCTCGGCACCGGGTCCAGATTATAGGCCCGGGCGTCCTTGCCGGCGCTCTGGAGCCAGAGCGCGAGTGCCAGGGTGGAGCCCAGCGCGTCGCCTTCGGGGTTCTGGTGTGCGGCGACGGCCAACTGCGCGGCGGGCCGGAGGCGGTCAAGAATCTTCCGGATCATCGGATTCATGGGCGGGGCTGACTTCTTTCAGGATCTGCTCGATGCGCTCGGCGCGATCGAGCGTCTCGTCGTAATGGAACTCCAGGTCGGGCATGAAGCGGAGGTGGAGTTCGGCATCAATGGTTTTCTTGAACAGCCCGGCGGCTCCGACCAGTCCCTGCCGGGCCGCTTCCTTGGCGGCGGCGTCTCCGGACAGGCAGTAGTAAACGCGGGCGAGGCGCAGGTCCCGGGTCAACCGGACCTGGGTGATGGTGACCGGCAAGATGCGGGGGTCGTCGAGCTTTTGCCGGATGGTGTCGGCGATGATCTGGAAGATCATCTGGCCGACCCGATCGGCCCGGGAATACCTTTGCATGGCTCTTTTCCAGGTGCCAGAGTGTCAGGGTGCCAAGGTGTCAGGGCCGCTTCTCACCTTGACACCTTGCCACCTTGCCACCTTGACACCATCAGAGGTGAATGATCTCGATCTGGTGGTCCACCAGCTCGGCGGCGCCCAGACGGTCCACGAAATTGAGCACCTGATCGAGGCAGGAGTTGATCACCGGCGCGCTCGAGCCGACCGCGGCCACCCCCAGTTCCGCCACTTGCCACTTGTCCTGTTCCCCCACTTCCGCCACTGCCACATCGAAATGGTTACGCACCTGGGCGATCACCTTGCGCAAGGGACCCCGCTTGGCTTTGAGGGAATGGGCCTCGTGAAAGTGAAGCGAAAGCCGGAGCACTCCGATAACCATGCTTCTTGCCGGCAAGGCCTCCGGCTCAGGCCGGGGGCACCACTTCAATCGCGTAGGCCTCGATCACGTCGCCGAGGTGGATGTCGTTGTAGTTTTCCAGGGCCACGCCGCATTCACTGCCGGTGGCGACTTCGCGGGCATCGTCCTTGAAGCGCCGGAGCGAGGCGATCTTGCCATCGTGCACCACCACCTGGTCCCGGAGCAGGCGGACCCGGGCGCTGCGGGGGATGCTCCCGTCGGTGACATAGGACCCGGCCACCGTGCCCACCTTGGTGACGTTGAAGAGGTTGCGGACCTCGGCGTGCCCGAGCACCTTCTCCCGGGTCACCGGCTTGAGCATGCCCTTGAGCGCCGCCTTCATCTCGTCGAGCAGGTTGTAGATGATCTGGTAAAGCTTGATCTCCACGTCCTGGTGCTCGGCCACCTTCACCGCCGAGCTCTCCGGCCGGACCATGAAGCCCAGGATCACCGCCTGGCCGGCCGAGGCCAGGAGCACGTCGTTCTCGGTGATGCCGCCCACGCCGTCGTGGATGACCTGGATTTTGGTCTGCTCGGTGTTCAGCTTTTCCACGGCCTGCTTGATCGCTTCCAGCGAGCCCTGGGTGTCGGCCTTGAGGATCACGTTGAGCTGGCGCACTTCCTCTTGCTGAGCCTGGCGCAGGAAATCTTCCAGCGAGATCTTGGAAAGCCCGGCCATGCCCCGCTGCCGCATCTCTTCGGCCCGGTGCTCGCTGACCAGCTTGGCCTTGCGCTCCTCCGCCACGGCCAGCAAGGTGTCGCCGGCCATGGGCAAGCCGTCCAGACCCAACACTTCGGCCGGAAGCGAGGGTCCGACCTCCCTCTGCGGCCGGCCCTGGTCATCAATCAGGGCCCGGACCTTGCCGGCCGAAGCCCCGCAGACGATGGCGTCGCCCACCCGCAAGGTGCCTTCCTGGATCAGGACCGCGGATACCGGCCCTTTGCCCCGGTCCAGACGCGATTCCAGGATCACGCCCTTGGCCTTCTTGTCGGGATTGGCCCGCAGCTCCATCACCTCGGCCTGAAGCAGGATCCCCTCGAGCAGATCCTCGACCCCCTGCCCGGTCTTGGCCGAGCATTTCACCACCATGGTAGTGCCGCCCCATTCTTCGGGGGTCAGGCCCAGCTCGCCCAGCTTTTGCATGACCCGGTCCGGGTCGGCGCCCGGCAGATCAACCTTGTTGATGGCCACGATGATGGGCACCTCCGCCGCCTTGGCATGGGAAGCCGCTTCCCGGGTCTGAGGCATGATCCCGTCATCCGCGGCCACGACCAGGATCACGATGTCGGTGACCTTGGCCCCCCGCGCGCGCATGGCCGTGAAGGCCTCGTGGCCCGGGGTATCCACGAACACGATCCGGCCGGCCGGGATATCCACCACCGAAGCGCCGATGTGCTGGGTGATCTGGCCGGCCTCCTTTTCCGCCACCCGGGTCTTGCGCACGTAATCGAGCAGCGAGGTCTTGCCATGGTCCACGTGACCCATGACCGTGACCACCGGCGGCCGGGGCTTCAATTCCTCGGGCCGGTCCGGCGTCGGGAACATTAAAATCTTGGCCTCCTCAAAGGTGGTTTTGACCGCTTCAAATTGAAACTCGGCGGCGAGCAAGGAAGCCATCTCGTAATCCAGTTGATTCTCCGAGCCAGCCGCATGCCCCATCGCGGTCAGCTTTTCCACCAACTGGCCGGCCTTGATCCCCATCCGCTTGGCCAGGTCCGGCAGATTGATGGTTTCACCCATGTGCACGATCCGTTTGGAAGGCTTGGGGACCGTGACCTTGGTCTTCTTGGGCGCCGGCTTCTTGCCCGGCCCTTTTTTCTTGCGGGCCGGCGTATACATCCGCTCGGCGCCGAGCAGCTCGATGCCGTCTCCGCCCAGGTAGGATTTAAAGGCAATTTTGCGGCGCAGACCTTTTTTCTTGGCCGGGAACTCGCCCTTGCCTTTCTTTTTCCCAGGCCGGCCCGGCGCCTTTTCCTCTTCCTCGGCCAGGGCCGCCAGCGGCTTGCCCTTTTTCTTCTTGGAGGGCGAAGGAGGGGGCACCACTTTTTCCGAGGGCTTCAGCGGCTTGGCCTCGGGCAAAGGAATATTGTCGACGGCCCGGGCGGTGCGGCGAATGCTGGGTTTGAGATAGGGCCGGCCGGCCCTGGCCCGCTTGGGAGGAGCCTTGGCTGCCTCGGGTTCCGGAGCAGCCTCAGCCGCCGGGGGCGGCGCCGGTTCAGGAGAGGGCGCGGCCTTGACCCGGGGCGGCTCGGGTTTCTTTTCCGGCTCTTGCTCCGGGGCCGGAGCGGCCGCGGCTTTGCCCGTTTTCTTGACCCCGGCTTTCTTGAGCGGGGCTTTCTTGGCCGCGGGTTTTTCTTCAGCCGAAGGCGGGGGCAAGGTCGCCGGGGCCGCCCCTTCAAGCGGGGGTTCAGCCTTGAGAGTCCGCCGGCGGATGACGTTGGACTTGACGCGCTTTTCCACGGTGGCGCTAAGAGATGGAGCGGCGGCCTCCTGGGCCAGACTGTTCTTCAGCTTCTCCACCTCCGCGGGTTCCAGGAGGCTCATGTGGCTTTTGACCTGGATCTGTAAGTCCCGCAGTCGGCTCAGGATCTCCTTGCTGTCCAGCCCCAACTCTTTGGCTAGCTCGTAAACCCGTTTCGCCATCCCGTCCACCTGCCTTGAAGTTAAAAGTATCCTGCCTTCATTCCCGCAACGACTTAAGGACCCGCCTCGGATTCCGGGCCTTTCTCTTCCGGCTCGGCCTCGGCTTCGGTCGGCTCCGGACCGGCTTCAGCCGCGGTCGCCTCTGCCTGGGCCGAGTCGGCCGCCGCAGCCGGCGAAGCCGATTCCGCGGTCTTCGGCGGGGCCGCTGCCGCTTCGGCGGCTTCTTGGGCCGCTATCTTGGCCGCCTGGATAATCTTTTCCGCCTTGACCTTGCCGATGCCGGGCAGCGCGGTCAACGCTTCCGTATCCGCCTTGGCCAGGTCGCTGGCGGTGGTAAACCCTTCCAGGTAAAGCTTCTCCGCGATCACGCCCCCGACCCCGGAGATCTTGCCCAGGGTGTCCTGGGCCTTCTTGGTCAGATCCTTCATCTCGGTCTCGCCCTTGATGTCAATGTTCCAGCCGGTCAGTTGCACGGCCAAGCGCACGTTCTGGCCGCGCCGGCCGATGGCGAGCGAGAGCTGGTCGTCGGGCACGATCACCAGCATCATGTGCTGGTCGTCGTCAATGATCATCCGGGCCACCTCGGCCGGGGCCAAGGCGTTGCAGACGTTGCCGGCGATATCCCGCGTCCAGGGGATGATGTCAATCTTCTCGCCCCGCAGCTCCTGGACCACCGCCTGCACCCGGGATCCCTTCATGCCCACGCAGGCGCCGACCGGGTCCACCCCGGAATCGCGGGAGAGCACCGCGATCTTGGTGCGCACGCCCGGCTCCCGGGCGATGCTTTCCACCGTGACAATGCCTTCCGCAATCTCCGGCACTTCCATCGCGAAAATTTTCTTGACAAACAGGGGCGAGCGGCGGGACAGCACCACCTGGGGTCCCCGGGACTCCTGGTGCACCTGCAGGACATAAGAGCGGATGCGGTCGCCGGCGCGGTAGGATTCGCGGGGCACCTGCTCGGAGTGAGGCAGAATCCCCTCGGTCCGGCCCAGGTCAATAATCATGTTGCCTTTCTCAAAGCGGCGGACCGTGCCGTTGATGATCTCGCCCACCCGGTCCTTGTATTCCTCGTAGATCATCAGCCGCTCGGCGTCGCGCACCTTCTGGATGATGACCTGCTTGGCGGTCTGGGCCGCGATCCGGCCGAAGTTTTCCGTATCCAGCTTCACCCCCAGGCTGTCGCCGATTTCCGCCTCGGAGTCCAGCTTGCGGCCGTCCTCCAACGAAATCTGGGTCAGGGGCTCGGTAACTTCCTCCACCACTTCCTTGAACTCGAACAGCTCGATCTCGCCCATGTCCATGTTGAAATGGGCCTCCAGCTCCAGGTTGGCGCCCATCTTCTTGCGGGCCGCGGTGAGCATGGCCATCTCCAGGGCCTCGACGATCACTTCCCGGGAGATTCCCTTGTCCTTCACCACACTGTCAATGACATACAAAAGCTCTGAAGCCATTTCGCCTCACTCCTCAAGTGGTGCGGGTGCCCTCACCCGCATCCATCCTTATTTGTCAAACTCATATTCCAGGTTCGCCCGCACAATTCCTCCCAGCGGGATGACCACCGACTCACCATTCACCTGCAGGGTGATTTGGCTGTCATCCGCGGCGATCAGCAACCCCCGGAACCGGCGCCGGCCCTGGATTTTCTCCCCGGTTTCCACTTTCACCTTGGCCTGGAGAAACCGCTGGAAATCCCGGGGCTTACGCAAACGACGGTTGAGACCGGGAGACGACACCTCCAGGATATAGCTTTCCGCGATGAAATCTTCCACATCCAGCAGGCGACTCAACTCCCGGTTAAGCTCCGCGCAATCTTCCACCGTGATCCCGCCTTCCACCAAGTCCACAAAGAGCCGGACCAGGAGCTTACGGCCCAGCCGGGTCACCTCCAGGTCCACCAGTTCCATGACCCGTTCTTTCAGTAAAGGCTCAGCCAGCGCTTCCACTCGGGTTGTCAACTCCATCATGGCCGTCATCCAGGAAATAAAAAGCGGGTCTTTTGAACCCGCTTTCAGAGAAAGCAGACCTTGGTTCATCTCTTATGATACCCAAATCCAAAAAAATTGCAAGAAAAAAGTAGGGGGACCGAGATTTTATGCCGGTCAACTGAGAAGGGGTGAATCTCCCGGTTTTCCTAGAGGTTCACGATGATCTGCACCTCCGGCCCGATCACTTGCTGCGTGTGAACCTCCGGATCATAAGGCAGCGCCACCTCCACCAGGATACTTTCGGTGCCATCTACCCGCACCACC
Source organism: Deltaproteobacteria bacterium RBG_13_61_14 (assembly GCA_001797815.1). Classification (GTDB taxonomy): domain Bacteria; phylum RBG-13-61-14; class RBG-13-61-14; order RBG-13-61-14; family RBG-13-61-14; genus RBG-13-61-14. Next base: position 8,080 of record MGQK01000112.1, read on the forward strand.
ATCTGCGCCACCCCGTCCAGCGCGGTCA
>MGQK01000113.1:0-21410 GCA_001797815.1 Deltaproteobacteria bacterium RBG_13_61_14
TAATGAGATTGGTTTTGCTTAACCCTCATTTTACCATCGGGAGGCCTTCTCTTAGCGATCTCGCGGCTTCATGATATCAGAGCTTCACTTTACACATAAGGCAGTAAACAGTGCACAGTGGACAGTAATTCAAGTTGATGACAGACAGGAATGTCTGTCCCCCTCCAGGAAGAGTTCACGGTTGATGGTCTTCCCCGACCTGCGACCTGCGACCGACAGTTCCGCGACCGGGGTGGCTTCGGCCGAGAGCTCCCTTCGGTCTGAGCCTCAGGGTCGAAGACAGCCGAACGGTCGCGGCTACTATCCTCTCGATATACGAAATACAGAATACGAAATACAATTCACGTTCAGGTTCACGTTCAGGTTCAAGGGAAAGAAGCCCTGAAATTGGTTGGCGGTTCACGGTTCGCGGTTCCCGGCGGAAAGAATTTTCGATTTTAAATTTTACATTGGGGATTAACGGAAAGATTCAAATCCAAAATCTAAAATTCGAAATCCAAAATCACCGGCCCCTGCCACCCTGGGACCTGCTTAGTGCTTCGATTCGCAAATACGATGACATATCATTTCTGCTTGCTCGATGAGTTTGCTCACTCAGCACTAAGTCCTGAGTAAATAAGTTCGTCATCGAACTTATGAATCGAAGGACTTGGGTTCGCAGTTGGCGGCTTTGGGAAACTTTTAATAGGCTTGCAGCTCGACCAGGGTGGTCTTGTCCTTCTTGAAGACCACGAAGCGGTTGTCCTCGGTGACCTGGACGTCCCGGACCACGTCCTCGACCCCTTCCCGCCACCGCACTTTGCGCTCCGGGATCCAGACCAGGATCAGCGACCATTGCAACTGGTTTTCCTGGCCGAAGATAAAGAGGCTGCGGTTGTCGCGGGAAAGGTTCATGAGCAAGGGCTTGGAAAAGCCCAGGGTGAAAAGGGGCTTAAGCTCGGGTCCGGCGGTGAAGAGCTCGGCGGTGCGATAGACGCGGACCTGATGATCGGGCGTGGCATAGGCGAACATGGAGCCGTCGGGCGACACGCTTCCGCTGATCCCGGGCATCGGCACCTTTTTCAGGGCGGTGCGGCTGATCAGGAAAAGCTCCTGGGCCTGGGGCCCGCCGAGAAAACGCCCGGCGAGTAAGACCTCGGCGTCATCCGAAAGAGCCAGGACCCGCATGTTGCGGCCCATGTCCCAGACCTGCCGGCCTTGCGGATCAAAGAGCAGGCCGGAGACCGAGTCGAACAGGTAATGCTCTTCGGGATCGAACATGACATGCCAGAGGTAAATTTCTTTTTCCCAGAGCAGATTCAGGTTCTGGTCATAGACCTTGGTGGTCTTTTCAAAGGGGTCGCCGAAAAGGATGAAGCGGCCGGAGGGGCTGAGCCGGCTGGTGTTGTAGCGGTAAGGGTTCTTTTTGACCCAGACCAGGTTGCCGGCGCCGTCCACCAGATACACGTCCAGGTCGAGCAGGTTGGTGTGCCGCCGCGGCTCGAGGTTGGTCTGGAACAGGACCCGCTGGCCGTCCCAGGAGATTCCGCCGCCGCCGATGTATTTCCAGCCCCGGCCCTCGCCCATCTTCCAGACCTGTTTGCCCTCGGCCCCTTCATACCAGACGTGCTCCTGGGAGTGGAACATCACCTGGCCGGTGCGGCGGGCCAGGTAGAAATTCTGGATCTCTTCGGTAACGCTCTCCCGCCAGACCACCTTGGGCCAGTTGCCGCGGGGAGCACGGTCCGGGTTCTCTTGCTTGCGGGCCCAGGCCAGCGCCGCGGCGACGAGCAGCAGGCCGGCCAGCCACCGGTATTTTCTCATCATCCTCATCCGCTCCTCATCCTAACAAGCTTGGCCAAGCATTGCAAACGCGAGTTGGAGTTGTTAAGATCGAGCCATGTTCCGCTACCTGGACCTGAGCGCCGGCCAGGAGTTCAAAAGCCCGGAGCCGCTGTTTCCGGGCTGGAGTCCGGAGAAGGAGCGGGTGGCGGTCTTTTCTCCCCACGACGATGATGCCCTGCTCGGCGCCGGCTACCTGATCCTGGCCATGCTCGCCGAAGGGGCGGCGGTGGACCTTATCATTTTTTGCGACGGACGGGCCGGCTACTCCCGGCCGGAAGCGCGGGAGAGCATCATCGTCCGCCGTGGGCAGGAAACCCGGAAGGCCTACCAGCGCCTGGGCCTCCCGCCGGAAGCGATCCAGCGGCTGGACCTGCCCGACTTCAGCGTGCCCCATTACCTGGGATGGAAATTGCCCGGCGGGGGGGAAGGTCTCTTCGCCCGGTTGATCCCTCTGCTCCGGCGGCTGCGGCCGACCCGGCTCTGCCTGCCCAACGGCTGGCGGGAACACCTGGACCATACCGGGGTGTATCAGGCCGGGGTGTTTTTCGGTCCGCAGGTGGGCGACGCGATCCTCGCCGATTGGGGCCGAGCGCCGGCGGTGCGAAGCGTGCTGGTCTATTCGGTGTGGGGCGATTTCCCGCCGGCCGCGGCCGGGAGCCGGGAGCTGCGGGCCGACCGGGCCATCCTGGCGCCGGCGGAAGTGGAGGAGCGCGTCCGCCAGTGTTTGCAGGAATTCGCTTCCCAGGCGGAGGTGATCGCGCCACTGGTGCAGGCCCGCTCGCTCCGCCTGGACCAGGGCCGGGCGCTGGAGCTCTACCAGACCCTGGATCCCCGGCCGGCCCTGGACTATCGCCCTTACTGGCCGCGGGTCCGGGCCTTGCTCAAATGAGGCTTTTCCCCTGGCTTCGCCGCCTTGCCTGCCGTGAAGGGCAATGATACAATTGTAAGCCAATGAGCGATATTTTTACCCTCTTTTTCCGGCTGCGCCGGGTGATCACCCTGCTCATTACCGGGCTGGCTCTCGCCGTCGGCTTCCTGGCCAATCGAGCCGACCTCCCGTGGATCGCCGCGATCTGCCTCCTGGAAATGGTTGTGAACCAGCCCTATCTCTTGAGCCGGCGCTGGAAGGACCGGCCCGAATTCCAAGCCCGGATCCATCTCCTCGGCGATGCCCTGCTCTATACGGCCCTGATCCATTTTTTCGGCGGGATCTCCAGCGGTCTCTTCGGCGCCTGTTACTTCTTTATCATCTTTTCCGCGGCGGTCACCATGCGGCCGCGGGTGGCGAGTTTGATCGGGATCTTTTGCTTCTCCTGCTTCCTGGGACTGTTCCTGCTCGAGGAGTTCCAGGTTCTAGCCCGCCAAAATCTGATCAATATCGAATTGCCCTTAAGCCTGAAAATTATCACCCTGCTCATCGCCGCCGCCCTGTTTGCCGGCACCGGACTGATCGGGGTATCTTTCGCGCGGCTGTTCCGCAACCAGTCCAAACAAGTCTCCGAGTCCGAAGTCCGCTACCGGGGCATTTTCGAGAGTTCCAGCGACGGGGTCTTTATCCTGGATCTCGAGGGAAGGGTGGTGGCGGCCAACCAGGCCCTGCTAGACTTGGGAGGGCGCCGTTTGGACCAAGTAGTGGGTAGTTCTTTTCTTGGGTTCTTGAAAGAGGAAAGCGTGGACGATGCCGCGGCCCTGTATCAAAATGTGCTGCAGGGCGAACGGGTTGTGGCGCGGGATCTGGCCATGACCTTGAGCAACGGCCGGCAAGTGGTATTGGAGATCAGCGTGGCTCCGATGAGCGTCCATCAGCAGATGGTGGGAATGGTCGGGATCGTCCGCGACGTCACCGAGCGCAATAAGATGGAATCGCGGCTGGAGCGCTACGCGGAGGACCTGGAAGAGCGGACCGCGGAGCGCACGCTGCAACTGTTGGACGCCAAGACCCGCTACCAGGGCCTGTTCGAGAACGCGGCGGTGCCTCTGGCCTGGCTGGACCGGGAAGGGAAGTTTTACTCGGTGAACCAGGAAATGGCGGAGCTCCTGGGCCTGGACCCGGGCCGGCTCATGACCTGCCGGTTGCTGGACCTGTTGGCCTTGCCCCAGGACCAAGTTCGGGTGGCCGAATGCTTGACCGGCCTGTCCTCGGCCGAGGACTCCGCCGGCCCGCTCGAAGTCGCGCTGCGCCGGTCGGACGGCCCGATCCGCACCGCCGAGCTGTATATTCACCTCGATCCCAATCAGACCCATGTCCTGCTTTCCGCGATTGACATCACCCGGCGCAAGGAGATCGAAAAGGAACAGCAGGCCCTGCACAGCCAACTGATCCAGGCCGAGAAGATGGCCCTGGTGGGACAACTGGCCGCCGGCGTCGCCCATGAGGTGAACAATCCGCTCACCGCCATCTCCTACTATGCCCAGACCTTGTCCCGCGCCTACGAGAAAGGCGGGGTGCCGACGGATGCCCACGAAAAGTTGCGCAAGATCGAGGAGGGGGCGGAACGGATCCAGCAGCTCCTGGCCAAGCTCCTGGCCTATGCCCGGCCGCAGGCCGAGGAGCGGCAGAGAGTGCATTTGAATCAGGTGGTGGACCAAGCCCTGGATTTTACGGAGCATGAACGGGAACGCCGTCCCCGGCTGGCGATCAAGAAGGAGTTCTGGCCGGAGCTGGCCCCGATCCTGGCCGATCCCAACCAGATCCATCAAGTGGTGGTCAACCTGCTGATGAATGCCTTCGAAGCCATCGGCGAGAACCCGGGCGAGATCTGTCTGACCACCCGGCCGACCGCGTCGGGAGTGGAACTGGTCTGCGTGGATAACGGAGAAGGCATCCACCCCCGCGACCTGCCCCGGATCTTCACTCCCTTCTTCACCACCAAGGCCGCGGGCCGGGGCACGGGTTTGGGCCTGGCCATTGTCAAGCGCATTGTGGAGGACCACGGCGGCAAAATCCGGGTCGAATCGCGGCACGGCCGCGGCGCCACCTTCTTCGTCCACCTCCCCGGCGCGGAACCCTGACTTTTCCGCTGACCCCCTTCCCCGCTCCACTCGAGCCCCTGCCTGGTCGCCGAAAGGTTAGTGAAAACTGAAATCCGTGCTAAATTAAAATTAGAGGTGGTTCTCACGATGGGTCATGAACAGGTGGCAGCATGCGGGATTTCCTGCGATGCCTGCGGTCTGGTAGAGAAAGGGCTTTGCACCTATTGCGGGCCCGGCGATTCCGAGGCGGCCCGGGCTAAGCTGGCATACCAGCGGAATTTGTCCGGCGGGTTGGCGTGCCCGGTCCTGACTTGCGCGGTGATGAACAAGATTCCTTTTTGCATGAGGGACTGTCCGGAATTCCCCTGCGAGCACTACGAGTCCCCCCTGACCGGCCATCCCTATCCTTTTTCCTCGTCCTATTTAGACCAACACCGGCGACAAGGTAAGGGAAAGAAATAGCTCCTTCCCTCCCTTGAAAGGAGGACCCGACCCGTGACCGCGATCCTGTTGGCCTTGAGCCTGGCGGCGGCCCCCGAGTTCCAGACCGAATTGATCTTCGCTCCCACGCCAGGGCTTCCCATGAACCATGCCTCCAGCGTCCTGGTCCTGCCCGACGGCGAGGTCCTGTGCGCCTGGTATGCCGGCTCCCGCGAAGGCGCCCGCGACGTCAAGATCTACCTGAGCCGGCGCGACACCGAGATTGGCCGCTGGTCCGCGCCGAGGGTGATCGCCGACACCCCTAACCGCTCCGAAGGCAACCCGGTGCTTTACCTGGACGAGCAAGGCACCCTCTGGCTCTACTTCGTCACCATCCACGGGCTGAACTGGGCCTGGGCCAAGATCAAGGTGCAATCTTCCAGCGACGCCGGCCGAACCTGGGGCCCGGTGACGGTCCTCGGCCCGCCTTTCCCCAAGCGCGGCTGGATGACCCGCAGCCACCTCCTGCGCCTGGCCGACGGCCGTCTTTTGCTCCCGCTCTACGACGAGCGGCACTGGCGCTCAATCTTCCTGGTCTCGGACAACAACAGCGAAAGCTGGCGCCTCTCCGGCGAGATCGGCACCCGGCCCGGCAACTTGCAGCCCTCGGTGGTGCAACGCCCGGACGGCTCCCTCCTGGCACTGATGCGCCACCACGGCAAGCCCGGCCGGATCTGGAAGTCGGTCTCGGCTGACCAGGGCCAGACCTGGTCCCCGGCCGAGCTCCTCGAGCTGCCCAACCCCAACGCCGGGATTGACCTGGCCCAACTGCCCAACGGCCACCTCGCCCTGGTCTTCAACCACTCGGCCCAGCGGCGCACGCCCTTGTCGGTGGCGCTTTCCGAGGACGGCGGCCGGACCTGGCCCTTTATCCGGGACCTGGAGACCGCGCCCGGCGAGTACTCTTACCCTTCCCTGGCTGTCTCTGCCGACGGCGCCCTTCACCTTACCTACACCTGGAAACGCGAGAGCATCAAGTATGCGGTAATGAATGAGGAATGGATTCGGGAAGGCAGCCCACCGTAATCCGAGAATGCCGTTTCAGGCGCAAGAGGAAAGAAAGTCACGAAGCCAGCGCAGGGAGAACCGGAGCTGCTCGGCCGGATCACCGGAAAGCGGGAGGGAAAGGCGGCGGCCGAATTCTTCCAGATCATAACAGGCCGAAAAAAAGAGAGCTCTTGGCTCGGCATCCAGGACCGGGCCTTGCATCACCCGGGGATGAAAACAGGCCTGGTAAAAAAGTCGGCCAAGCTTCAGGTAAGGGTCCGGGCACTGGTCCTGGAGCCATTCCCGAACCGTCCACGGTTTTTTCTCGCCATGCCCCAAGCAATGCGGCTCCTGGATGAACAGGAAGCGATCCTCGCCGGCCCCGCCTCCTGCTTGCGCGCTCATTAGCCCCAAGGGATAGAGCCGGCAGGCCAAGGGCCGGTCGGAGTAGATCGTGCAACCCGCGGGCGAGACGAACGGGCAGGAATTCTTCTCGTCATCCTGCATGCGCAGGAAGATCAGGGGCAGGCGCGCCCGCTCGCCGAAAGGCGTATCGGTCCAGCGATCCCGGAACGCCTGGACGGAAAGCCCCAGGCGCGGGGGCAGGCGTAAAAAGTCATAGGGGGTCAGGAGCAGGTCCAGGTCCGAGCAGCAGGCGGCGAAGCAGGCGAGCTCCGGCCGGCAGTGAAAAGGAAAGGAATCATCCGGGCAGAGAGAAGGAGGCATCAAGAACCATGATGCCGGAAAAAGTTCAGGCTGCCAAGTCCTCCCGCACCCCGATGGCGATCTTGTAGAGGACGGTGATAATGAAGCAGCCGATGGCGTAAATGCCGAGCGAGATCAGAAGCTCGGGCGCGGTCGGCGCATACTCGGTCACTTTCTCCAGGGGCGAGGGGATGAAGCCGCCGACCACCAGGCCCAGGCCCTTATCAATCCAGGCGGCGAAGAACACGGCTAGGCAGGCCGCGGCCAAGATGGGCTCCTGCCGGCGGGTGGCGGGATTGAGCAGGAGCAGGATGCCGATGGCGGCCAGGATCATGGAGATCCACATCCAGGGCACCAGCTTGCCATGTCCTTCCAGCCCGAAGAAGAGATATTCCAGCGAGGCCATGTGCCCGGGGATCTGGCTGTAAAAGGCGGTGAAGAATTCGAGCCCGAGGAAAAAGACGTTGAGGATCATGGCGTAAGTGACGATCTGGGCGAGCTTCTGCACCGGTTCTTTGCCGGCGTCGAAACTGGAAACGCGCTTGAGGATCAGGATCAGGAGGATGAGGAGCGAAGGTCCGGAGGCAAAGGCCGAGGCCAAAAAGCGGGCTGCCATGATCGCGGTCAGCCACAGGTGCCGGCCGGGGATCCCGGCGTAGAGGAAGGCGGTGACGGTGTGGATGCTGACGGCCCAGGGGATGGAGAGGTAGATCAGGGGCTTGACCCAGGCTGGCGGCGGGAGCTGTTTGCTTTCCGCGTCGAGGGTGGTGAAGCCGATCACCAGGTTGAGCAACAAGTAACCCATGAGCACGGAGAAGTCCCAGAACATGACCGAGTTAGGGGTGGGGTAGAGGATCACGTTCATCACCCGGGCCGGCTGCCCCATGTCCACGAAGACAAAAAGCATGCACATGCTCACCGCGGCGATAGCGAGGAACTCGCCGAGGATGGTGATCTTGCCGAAGAGCTGGTAATGGTGGAGGTAGTAAGGCAGGACCACCATCACCGCGGAGGCCGCCACTCCGACTAAAAAGGTTAGCTGGGCGATGTAAAAGCCCCAGCTCACGTCGCGGCTTAAGCCGGTGATGCCCAGGCCGTCGCGCAGTTGCCAGAGGTAGCAGAGGAACCCGACGCCGATAATCGCGGCAAGGAAGAAGAGCCATCCCCAGTATTTCCGGCTTCCGGTCAAGAGCTTTTCTAACATGGCCACCTCACACCAGGTAATAAATCATGGGCTGGGTCCCCAGCTCGGGCTTGCGCCGGATGCTGAATTGATCGCCCAGCAAGGCCCGCACCTCGGAACCGGGGTCTTCCAGGTCCCCGAAGACCAGGGCTTTATCCTTGCAGGCCTCGACGCAAGCCGGGATCAAACCCTTGGCCAGCCGCTCCTCACAGAAGGTGCATTTTTCCGCGACGCCCTTGGTCCGAGCGGGAAACTCGGGGTTAAGCTCCGCGATCCGGGGCCGGGGGTCCAGCCAGTTAAAGCTGCGCGAGCCGTAAGGACAGGCCGCCATGCAAAAGCGGCAGCCGATGCAGCGGTGGTAGTCCATCATCACGATCCCGTCCGGCCGTTTGAAGGTGGCTTTAGTGGGACAAACCCGGACACAGGGAGGATTGACACAGTGGTTACAGAGCACGGGCACCGCCTTGCCCTTCAGGCTCTCTTCCAGGTAAAGGTTTTCCTGGCCGGGGAAAGCGTTCTCAAAGGGTTCGGTCCAGATCCACTTGACCTCGTGGCGGGGGTCGGGCATGGCCGGGACATTGTGGATCCGGTGGCAGGCGACGCGGCAATCGTTGCAGCCTTCCCGGCAGGCCCGGAGGTTGATGACCATGCCCCAGCGCTTGCCGAGCAGGGCGCCGGGCCGCGGAGCCACCCGCGACAAGTCCGCCTGGGCCAGCGACCTAAGCGCCGGGGCCAGCCCGATACCGGCCAGGGAAAGCCCGGCCAGCTTGAGAAAGTCTCGTTTGTTAAACGGCATCACTTCTTCTCCTCGGGGGCGAGATGGCAGTCCCAACAGTAGGGTGTCACCGCCGAGTAGTTATGGCATTTGTCGCAGAACTCGGTCTTGCGGGAGTGGCAGCGGACCAGGCAGGTCTGGGTCAGGCTCATGTCCCAGAGCCGGCCGTCGCCGGCGGTATAGACGCGGTCGCCGTTACGGATCACGGAATCGCGCCAGGAGTTGAGCAGGGTCATGTGGCCGGACCGCATGTATTCGGTAGGCTCAATGCACTTCTTTTCCTCGGTGCCGGTCTTGAGCTCGGGCGGCGCGGCCGAGCCGCGGGCCAGGTTGTATAAGACCGGGCCGGCGAGGATGGCCAGGAAGAGAAGAAGCCCGGCGAGAATTTTTGCCTTGTCGAACATTATGCCGCATCCTCCTTCCGGGCCAGCGGTTGACCGCGCAGGTCGGTGGTCCGCTCTTTTTCGCCTTTCATCACCAGGGCGTTGGCGAGAAGCTCGTGGACCCCGCCGACCTCCACCCCCGGCGCCCAGTATTCCATGAGCGGGCTTAGGGTGGCCTTGTCAATGGCGCACATGCAGACGAGCAGGTTCACGTCGTGTTTCTCGCGCACGTAGCGGACGGCGTTGGCGCGGGGGAACCCGCCCCGCAGCCGCATCTCCAGGTTCTCGTCGGTGCCGATGCCGGCGCCGCTGCCGCAGCAGAAGGTGCGCTCGCGGATGGTGTTGGCCGGCATCTCGAAGAAGTTGTTGCAGACGTTGCGGATGATGTAGCGGGGCTCTTCGAGCAGGCCCATGGCCCGGGCCGGGTTGCAGGAGTCGTGGTAGGTGATCCGCCAGTGGTCGTTGCGGCTCTTGTCCAGTTTCAGCTTATTATTTTTGATCAGGTCGCTGGTGAACTCGCTGATGTGCACCATCTTGGTGGACCGGGCGTTGTCGAACCGGGTGCCGGTGATCGGCGAAACCGGCTCTTCCAGGAAATCGGCCGGGCCGTTCATGGTGTCCATATACTGGTGGATGACCCGCCACATGTGGCCGCACTCGCCGCCCAGGATCCACTTGACCTTGAGCCGCTTGGCCTCGGCGTAGATCTTGGCGTTGAGCCGCTTGATCATCTCGTGGGAATGGAACAGGCCGAAGTTGCCGCCCTCGGAGGCGTAGGCGCTCCAGGTGTAATCGAGCCCGATCTCGTGGAACAGGGCCAGGTAGCCGAGCAGGGTGTAATAGTGGGGCTGGGCGAAGTAGTCGGCGGAAGGGGCCACGAACAGGATTTCCGCGCCCTTCCGGTTGAGCGGCGCCTCCACCCGGACGCCGATCAGGTCGTGCAACTCATCCGCCGCGAAATCAATCGAGTCCTTGAACCCGTGCGGCTGCACGCCGAGGTGGTTCCCGGTGCGGAGGCAGTTGGCGGCCGGCTCCGCGATCCAGTTGATGCTGACCCCGATCAGGTTGAGCAGTTCCCGGGCCATCATGGTGATCTCCGCGGTGTCAATCCCGTAGGGACAGAACACCGAGCAGCGCCGGCATTCGGTGCACTGGTAGAAGTAGTAGAACCACTCCTTGATCACATCCTTGGTCAGCTCCCGGCCGCCGGCCAGCTTGCCCAGGATCTTCCCGGCCGCGGTGAAATCATTGCGATAGACCGAGCGCAGGAGCTCGGCCCGCAAGACCGGCATGTTCTTGGGGTCGCCGGAACTGATGAAGAAGTGGCACTTGTCGGCGCAGGCGCCGCAGCGGACGCAAATGTCCATGAAGATATGGAAGGAGCGGTATTGCTTCAGCCGCTCGGCCATACCCTTGAGGATGATCTCTTTCCAGTTTTCGGGCAGGTGCCAGTCCGGGTTCATGGGCTGCCACTTGCCGTTTTCGGGGAGCGAGAGGTAGCGGAGCTTTTCCGGGAGGGCGGCATAGTTGAAGGTGCCCTTCTTGAACTCCACCGCGGGGTCCATCCAGTTCTTGCGGGGCGGGGTGAAGCTGACCCGCGTCAAATCATCCTGCTTGGGAACATTCTCGGACATGGTCATTCCTTTTCCAGCGGAAGTCCGGCCGCTCGCATCTTTTCCCGGAAGTCGTCCTCCCACTCCTCGTAGGTATGGACCTTGACCGGGTAATCCCAGGGATTGAGGTGCCGGACCATCCGGTTGTTATTGGCCAGGTTGCGGGTGGGGCTGAGGAAAATGCCGGGCATGTGCAGGAGCTTGCTGAAGGGGAAATAAGCCAGCAAGGCGCTGACCAGGAAGAGGTGGACGTAAAAGACGATCCCGATCCCTTCCGGGAGCGCGGGTTGGAAGCTGACCAGCCCCATGGCCAGCTCCTTGACGGTCCTGACATCCACCTTGGTGAAGTAGCGCATGAGCACGCCGGAGCCGGCGATGGCCAGGAGCAGGAACAGGGCGAAGTAATCCGAGGGCTGGGAGATGTAGCGGATCGCGGGGGAGAGGATCCGGCGGAGGAAGAGGTAACCCAAGGCGGCGAGGATGACCAGGTCGGTGAGGTAGAGCCCGGGCACGCCGATCTGGAAAAAGGCGTCCAGGCCCTGGAGCAGCGGGACAAAAGGCGCGACCGGCTCGGTGAAGAAGCGGAGGTGCCTAAGCAGGATGACCAGCAAGGAATAATGGAAGGCGAGCGCGCCCATCCACAGGAGCTGGTTATCGCCGTAAACCAGGCGCTGGTCGCGCCAGGCGGCCTTGCTGTTGCGGAAGAGCGACCGGAAGAGCAGCACCTCCAGGGCCATCCGGCCGAGCACCTCCAGGGTGCCGGCGGGGTTCTCCAGCCGGCTGTGCTTGATCCAGGGCAAGGATTTCTGCTGGCCGCAGGTGGTCGTGATCCGGAAAGGCACGGGCGAGCGCGCCCACTTCACCACCCGGTAAACGATCCCGACCACGAACACGATCAGGGCCGCGTAAGGGAGGGCGATCCCGAACAGCGTCTTCCCGGCCGGCCCGGCCGCGCCGACCGTGGCCAAGAGCACGAGCAGGACCACCGCCAACAACGAATAAAAAGCGTTCATGAACCTTGACCTCGTTCCCGGTTATTTCCCTGACCTTTCCCGGCCTGCCGCCGGCGCCGCCTCCGGGCTTCTCACTTGCCTCGGTCTCGCGCCAGCATCCGGAGCGCGACCTCGTTGCCGGCCCGCAGCTCTTTGACCCGGATCTCGAAAATCTGCTCGCGGCATTGCATGAACAGGTCAAAGGCGAGCAGGGCAACCTGATCAATGCGCGCTTCGAACTCCAGGAGTTCCTTTGCGATTTGCCCTTCCCCCGCCGCTTTCCCCAACTCCTCGCGGATCACCGGCTTGAGCAGAAAAATGAAGCCGATCGCCTGGGAAGGGGAAAAATCCTGGACCGAGCGGATGCGGACCACGCCGTCGAGCAAGGTCCGGAGCCGGTCCGGCCTCATTTCCGTGAGCATCTCGCCGAACACGGACTGAAGCACTTGCGCGATGGTGGACCCCACCGGGTTGGCAAAGGGGTCCTTCTCCTCCCTCAGAAACCGACCGGCGTCCGCCGGATAGGTGGCCAGAGTGAGGTGGCCCCATTGCTGGACGATAGCACCGCGTTTTTCGAGCAGAAGGTCGCGAAGCATTTGCCCGATCCTTGCGCTGATCGCGCCGCTTAAGTCCTCGAAACGGGCTAGATCTCGTCAACGGTGACGAGCTGGTTGGGGCAGGCCTCGACGCAGCTCATGCACCCCGCGCAATCATCCACATTCTGGACGGTGCATTTGCCGTCCACCAGGACCAGCACGCTGCTCGGGCAAATGTTCACGCACTCCTCGCACCCGTCGCACTGCTCCGTGTTGATAATGATCTGATACATCGAACTCCCTACCTTCTCCGTCGGGATGGCCGAGGCCTTACCGCCGGCCCCGCCTTTTCCACGCTGTGGTCCACTGCCGGTTCCGGCCCTCTTCCCGCATACGGGTCGCTCTCGCGCCGGCCGGACCTCCGAGCCAAGCCGCGGACAAGACTACCCTATGCTCCAGCGCCTGGCAAGATGCCGGCCCCGCGGGGTCGAGAGCATCCGCTCAGACGCACCCGGTGGGCTTGGGCAGGCCCGCCACCTTGCAGGCGCCTTTGGCCGGGCCGCTGGGGAAGAGCTCATACATGTGCTTGAGGTCGCACTGGGTCTCTTTGCAGAGCTTGCGGATCATGGGCGCGATCTGGAACTTCAGGTAATATTCGCGGATGTAGTTCACCACCCGCCAGTGCTCGTCCAACATCTGTTCCACGTGCTCGGTCTTGGCCAAATCCTCGGCCACCGCCTTATCCCACGCCTCCGGGTCCTGGATGAACCCGTCCTCATCAATCTCCATCTCTTTTCCGCCTAAATTCACCTTTGCCATAGTTAACCTCCTTGGGGGCCAACCGCCCCCGCTCGTTTTATACTTTACTGATTAGCCCTGACTTGGCCGCGAGATAAAATCCCGCCTCCAAATCCTCTTTCCTGCTATAACCGAGCGATGCCGTTGGGCTTCCGGGTCTATCTTCAGCGCCGAGGCGGTCCCTTTGATAGACCCGGGCCCGAGCCACGATCCCTTCGGCCCAGGCCCGATGCCCCAGCGCATGGACATGAGAATACGTTGCCAATACATTGTGCTTGGTGATCCCGTCCCGCTTGCCGTCAAATCCCTGGCCGCGCTGGAGGCGGAAGGCGAAACCCAGGGATGCTTCCTGCCAGGACTGGACCCGGGAATAGTGAAACTCATGGCCCCGCAGCCGGGTCCCGACCGGGAAAAATGGGTTCTCGGCCTCGACCGCGAATTCGGTGTAGCCATGACCCTGCGGCCGGGCCGAAAAGCTGAACGTGATCGGCAGCGCCCCGGCCATGGGGAAGGTCCGGCCCTGGAAAGTCAGGCTCTCGCCCAGAAAAAGCACCCCCCCGCATTCCGCATAGACCGGCAAGCCGGCCGCCACCGCCTCCCGCACCGAGGTTCGGAAGCTCTGGTTCGCGGCCAGGGCCGCGGCTTGGGTTTCCGGAAAGCCGCCGCCGAGGTAGAGCGCGTCCAGATCGGGCAGGGCCGGATCGGTGAGCGCGTTCACCTCGATCAAGCGGGCGCCCCGTCTGGCCAAGGCTTCCAGGTTCTCCGGGTAATAGAACTGGAACGCGGCATCGCGGACCACCCCGATCCGGACCGGCGGCCCGGAAAGGGGAGCCGCGAACTCGGCGGTCGGCGGCTCGGCCGCAAAGAAAGTCGCGGATTGGGCCAGGGTCTGAAGCGCATCCAGGTCCAGGTATTGCTCCGCGGCCCGGGCCAGGGTGGCGATCACCCGACGGGCTTCCGGATGTTCCGCACTCGGAAGCAAGCCCAAATGCCGCTCCGGCAGCTCGATCCCGGACAAGGAGGGCACGGCCCCCAGCACCGGGATCCCGCATTCCGCTTCGATGCACTGCCGCATGAGCTTCTCATGCCGCGAGCCCGCCACCCGGTTGAGGATCACTCCCCGCAGGGGCAACCCGGGCTCCAGGTGCTGGCAGCCCAGGACCAGGGCGGCCGCGGTCCGGGTGGTCTTGACTGCATCCACCACCAGGACCACCGATACATCCAGCAGCCTGGCCAATGCCGCGGTGCTGTAGGTGCCGCGCTGGTCCAGGCCGTCAAATAAGCCGCGGTTGCCTTCGATCACCGCCAGACCCGGATACCGGGTCCGCTCGGCAAAACAGATCCTCACCGCCTGGTCCCCCATCAAGAAGCTGTCCAGGCTGGAACAGGGTTCGCCCGCGGCCAGGGCCAGCCAGGCGGCATCAATGTAGTCGGGGCCCTTTTTGAAAGGGATCACCCGGATGCCCCGGCTGCGCCAGGCCGCGATCAGAGCCAAGCTCAGCGCGGTCTTGCCCCCGCTGCCCCGAAGCCCGGCGATGAGGATGCGCCCTTGCATACCGATCCCTCCGCCTACCCCGTATACTTGAACTGGGCCGTGCTCCGGAAGGTGTCGTAAGACAGGGTGAAGTCGTCAATGTGCTTGTCGGTGAACGGGATCTTGGTCACCTCGAAGAAGCGCTCCCAGCCGATCCGCCCGATCCACTCGCCCATCCGCTCGTGCTTGCGGGCGCCCTTGGCATAGCACTCGACGATGTTCTTGACCGCGTCCACCACTTCCGGCCAGCGCGGCGGGTGGTTGGGGATGAAGGGGATGGCCAGTTTGGAAAAGGCCGGCCCGCTCCGGGCGTTGCTCACCTTGCCGCCGACCCAGATCGAGATCCCGTCGCCCTCCGGGTCCATCAGGGGCAGGGCCGGGCAAAGCGTGTAGCAGTTGCCGCAATACATGCAGCGCTCCTCGTTGATCTGCACGCCCTTGGTCTTGGGGTCGGGCCGGATGGCCAGGGTCGGGCAGGCGGCGATGGTGGTCGGCACTTCGCAAATCTTGGGCACCCTCTCGTTGTCCAACGAAGGCGGCAGACGATGGATGCCCAGGATCGAGATATCCGAGAAGTGCACCGCGCCGCACATGTTCAGGCAGCAAGCCAGCGCGATCCGGAGCTTGCCCGGCAGCTTCATGGCGATGAAGTGGTCGTAAAGCTCGTCCATCACCGCCTTGACCGGGCCGGAGGCGTCGGTGGCCGGGGTATGGCAATGCACCCAGCCCTGGGTGTGGACAATGCTGGTGATACTGTGGCCGGTTCCGCCCACCGGGTAGCCCCGCTGCTTGAGGTCCTGGAGCAGCGGCTCCAAGTTGTCCTTCTTGTCGAGCAGGAACTCGACGTTGTGCCGGCTGGTGAAGCGGAGATAGCCGTCGCAGAACTTTTCGGCGATGTCGCAATACTCCCGGATCCGGTCGGTGCAGACCAGGCGGGCGCCGCCCACCCGGACCGAGTAAAGCTTGTCCCCGCCCTGGGCCACGTGCATGAGCACGCCGGGCTGGAGGATCTCATGGTATTTCCATTTGCCATAGTTCCTCGCAATGATCGGAGGAAGCATGGTGTGATAATCTGGAGGTCCAATATCCGTCGGCATGGTTCTACTCCTCTCCTCTAGGCAGACTTCGGCTTCTGAGGCACTTCTTCCGGCCACCAGAAGAAATAAGGGTTGGCGCGGGGGGTCCGGATCATCTGCGGGATCGGCTTAATGCCCATCTCCTTGAGGAACACCCGCATGCCCACGCGCTCGATCAGTTCGCCCACGCGCTCGCGCATCTTGCCGTTTTCGTCCCACCAGTCCCAGATTTTCAAGGCCAGGTCCTTGATCGGTTGATACGGCTTTTCCATCTTGAGGAAGGGGATCAACACCCAGGAGATCATGGCCCCTTTCAGGATGGGCGCCTTGCCCCCGATCAGGATTGTCGCGCCCTTATCCTTGCCCGGGGCCAGGGCCTTGGGCATCAGGTTGATGCAGTGCATGCACCGGGAGCACTCCTTGTTGTTGATCTTCAGTTCCTTCTTCTTCTCGTCCCAGCTCATGCAGCGGGTGGGGCACAACTCCACCACCTCTTCCTGGATGTCCAACTTGCCCGCGTATTCCTTGACCGCGCCGGGATCCATCTGGATATTATCCCGCCAGGTGCCGATAATCGAGAGGTCGGCCCGGGCAATCGCGGCCACGCAGTCGTTGGGGCAGGCGCTGCACTTGATCTTGAACTTGTAGGGCCACATCGGCCGGTGGAGCTGCATCTGAAAGGTGTGGGTGATGTCGTTGATGGCATCCAGGCTGTCGTAGCAGGCCCACTCGCACCGGGCCGGGCCGACGCAGGCGCTGGGGGTGCGCAGGGCCGAGCCGGAGCCGCCCATGTCAAACCCTTTCTCCGACAGCTCGTCGAAGCAGGGCTGGAGATTGTTGGTGGTGGTGCCGAGCAGGATGATGTCGCCGGTGGACCCGTGGAAGTTGGTCATGCCGCTGCCGTATTTGTCCCAGATGTCGCAGATCGTGCGCAGGGCCTTGGTGGTGTAGAACCACCCGGTGGGCATGTTGATGCGCATGGTGTGGCAGTGCTCCACCCCGGGGAAGAGGTCGGGCCGGTCCGAGTAACGGCCGATCACGCCTCCGCCGTATCCCTTCACGCCCACGATCCCGCCGTGTTTCCAATGGCCGATCCTTTCCTTGTAGGACAACTCCAATTGCCGCAGCAGATCGCGGGACATCGCCTTCTTCTGCCCGGCCATCTTTAAGTCCTTGACAAAGCTCGGCCACGGTCCCTTTTCCAGTTCGTCCAGCAAGGGGGTTTCCGATTGTGCCATGTTTAATTCCTTTCTTTCTCTGGAATTGACTCCGATTCACTCTCCCGGCCGGTTCCGGCCCGGCGCACGCTCGCGCACCAGGCCCTCACCGGCGGGGGCTTTCCCTTGGCCCGGGATCGGCCCGGCGAGGCCCGGGCCGAACCGCTTCCGCTCTCCTGATGACGCCCTTTCCTCCTCACGCTTTCTCTTCACCTTCCTCCGGATGATCCTCGGCCTCATGCCGGTATTTCTCAAACTCTTCTTTCAGCATCAAGTAGGTGGTGCTTCCGCTCGACCAATAGGCCAGAATCCCGTCATCAAGCATTTTCTGGGAGCAAACCTTGACCTCCGACCGCGGAAACTGGGGCAACTCGTTGACCACCTCCTTGATATACAGCTTCTTCTTGCCCTTTTTCAAGTTCTTTTGAAAGACTTCCAGAATCGCCGCTCTCATTTCCTCGCTCATCTCTGCCTCCTTTAATCGTGGGACAGGTTTGTAACCTGTCCCCGCTCGAGTTCAGGCGCTAACCCGGGACCACCATGATACCCCGCCCTCCAGAAACTTCACCCGGGAAAATCCTTGGCCCTTCAGGATCCGGCAAGCCTCGTAGGCCCGGACCCCGATCTGGCAGACGCAAATAATCTCTTTATCCTTGGGCAGCTCCTGGCTCCGCCGGCGCAGTTCGGGCAAGGGGATGCGAACCACCCGCTCGTCCCCGAACTTCTGGCTCTCGATCTCCTTGGGGTTACGCAGGTCGAGCCAGACCGCCTGGTCCTGCGCCAAGAGCTCCCGCGCCTGGGCCGCGGTCACAACCTCGGCCAGGCCGCTCCGCTGGTTGCGGACGATGTTCCCGGCATGGGCCACCGCCTCGATCGCCGTGGCGAAAGGCGGCGCGTAGCACAGGTCCAAGGCCCCAAGATCATCCACCGTCGCGCCGAAGCGGAGCGCGGTCGCGATCACGTCCACCCGCCGCACCACGTCGCCCGGGCCCACCACCTGCGCGCCCAACACCCGGCCGCTCCCGGCATCCGCCAGGATCTTGACCAGGATCGGCCGGCCGCCGGCCATGTAATGCGACCGGTCCACCGAGGGCGCGATCCCGACCACCGGCTGAAAACCCAGGTTCCTCGCCTCGGCCTCGGTAATCCCGGTCCGGGCCAGGTTGATCCCCAGGGTCCGGAGCACCGAAGTGCCCACGATCCCGTCGAACTTTTCCCGGCCGGCGGTGAGGTTGTCGCCGATCACCCGGCCCTGGCGGTTGGCGGTCGAGCCCAGCGGAGCGTAAACCTTGCGGCCGCTGATCCGGTGCAGGACCTCCACGCAGTCGCCGCCGGCAAAGATGTTCGGATCGTCCGTGCGCATGAACTCGTCCACTGCGATCGCGCCGGTCTCGCCCAATTTCAGCCCGGCCGAGCGGGCCAGCTCCACGTTCGGCTTCACCCCCACCGCCACCAGCACCGCGTCGGCTTCTATCTCCCCGCGATCGGTAATAACCTTGGCCACCTTGCCCTCGCCGTCGCCCCGGATCTCTTTCACCCGCTCAAGAAGCCGCAGGGCGACTTTTTCCTCCCGGAGCACGTTGGCCACGTAACGGGCGACATCCGGGTCCACCATCCCGGGCAGAACCTGGTCGGCCATCTCCACCATGGTGGTCTCCACCGCCTGAGCGCCGAAGGCATCCGCCACTTCCAGGCCGATCCGGCCGGCGCCGATAATGGTTACCCGGTCGGCCTCGCCGGCCTCGATCAACTGCAGCAGACCCTGGGCATCCTCGGGCCGGCGCAGGGTGAAGACGTTTTTCAGGTCCGCGCCCGGGAAAGGCGGGACCACCGGAGAGGCTCCGGTAGCCAGCACCAGTTGATCGTAGGCCACGGTCTCGCTCTCGCCGCTTTGCAGGTTCTTGACCCGGACCTGCTTCTGCGCCGGGTCCACCGCTTCCACCAACATGCCGGTGCGCACGGTAACGTCTTTCACGGCGTGGAAAAACTCGGGATCGCGCAGGTCGCCCGAAGAGGTGGTCATCAAGCCGTCGAGCACCTTGACCGCGCCGGCCAGGTAATAAGGCAGCCCGCAGCCGGCATAGGAGATGTAGCGGCCGCGCTCGAAGATGATGATCTCCGCTTCCGGGTCGCGCCTCCGGGCGCGCGCCGCGGCTTTAGGCCCGCAGGCCACGCCTCCCACGATCACGATCTTTTGTCTCTTTTCTTTTCCTGCCATTTTCGTGGCACAGGTTTTTAACCTGTGTCCTTAAAAAATTAATGCCATTCCCACTCGATGAAGCCCGGCTTCACTTCGGTCATGGCGTTCACGATCAACTCCACCAGCCCGCCGTAAAGGATCCCGCACTTCTCAAAGGCGTTGTAATGGAAGAGCAGGTCCCGAAGCTGGCCCTTGCAGTTGCTGCACGGCGCGCACAGGTATTTCTTGGTCTCGGGCCGGAGGTCATCGGAGAAAGCGTTGAGCACCTGCTGGAACTTCTTGCGGCCGGCGACGTTGAACCGCCAATGGGCGAAATTGTAGGGGCTCATGATCGCGAAGCCGGAGCCGCCGCCGCAGCAATAATTATACACCCCGTGCGGGGTCATCTCCCGGAACTTGGGCGCGATCTTGCGCAGGATCCGGCGCTGGGGCTCCACGATTCCCATCAAGCGCACCATGTTGCAGGGGTCGTGGAGCGTCACGGGAAAGTCGTTGCGCGAGGGATCCAGCTTGATCCGGCCGCTCATGACAATGTCCTCCAGCAGGGTCATCGAGCTTTCCCGCGGGATGTTGAGGTCGCCGGTCAGCACCCGGTCGGCCACCACGGTCAGCGCCTTGTGGGCGTGGCCGCATTCGCCGATCACGATCTTTTTCACCTTGAGCTTCTTGGCCGCCTGGACGTGTTTGATCGCCACCTTGGCCAGCATGAAGTCGTCATACCAAAGCCCGTAGTTGATCGCGTCGTAAGCCACCACGTCGCTGGACAGGGTCCAACTGACCCCGGCGGCCTCCAGGATGACCGCAAAAGCGCCCGGGTTCTCGGGCCAGGCCATGATCTCGCCCGCGTTGTGGATGAGCAGGATGTCGGCGCCCTCCTTGTCCCAGGGAGTCTTGATGGTCATCCCGGTCTTTTCGCTGGTGTCCTCGTCAATGAAGTCAATGTTGTCCTTGACCACCAGCGGGGTCATGCCGGTGGAAGACCCGACCTTGAGCTGGAGCGCCGCGCCTTTTTCGTGCAGCTCCTTGGCGGCGATGCCCAGCTCCTGGCTGAAGAGCTTGCGGATCTCGTGGGCGATCAGCCCGTTGTCCACCCCGATCGGGCAGGTCTGGGCGCAGCGCCGGCAGAGGTTGCAGCGGTAGGAAAGCTCGGCCAGCCGCGCCACCGTGGTCCAGTTCAGGTCAATGTCGCCGTGGGCCCATTTGCCGAAATACTTCCCGCCCGGCTTGAGATACTTGTAGTAGATGCGGCGCAGGATCTCGGAGCGGTAAGTGGGCCGGTAAAGCTCGTTGCCTCCGCTGGCCTCGAAAACGTGGCAGGCGTCCGAGCAGGTCTGGCACTTGGCGCAGTGCTCCATGGAGAGGAGGAAGGGTTGGAGGAAGGTCCAGTTGTTCTCCTTGGTGAAGAGCTTGGAAAGCCCGCTCAGGAACTTGCGGACCAGCTCCTGCTCTTCGGCCTTGCTCTTGGGCTTGGGGATGCCCACGGCCACGGTATCATCCAGGCTCGCTTCCACCGCGTCCTTGGTCTTCTGCGTGAGCGGCGGCCAGGCCGGGATGTTCTCCGGCTGGTTGTAGGGCGCCGGGAGCGGCGGCAGGTCCGCCGGGTCCAGGTGAATCAGGGGATCCGAGGGCTTGCTGACATCTTCGACTTTGAGCTTGGTTCCCATCTTACTTCATCTCCTCGGTGACGATGTCCACCCAGTTCTTGCGGCCGTCGGCCTTGAGGTGCGGGGCGGACCAGGTCACCGGCGCTTTCACCAGCTCCTGGATTTTCGCCTCCAGCTTGGAGCCGCGCAAGTTGGGCTCATCGTCCCAGCGCACCGTGTGCCAGGTGAACCATTTCATGAAGAAATGCGACATATGGGTCAGGGGCACGTAAGCGATGAGCAGCGAGACCAGGACGATCTCGGCTCCCACCACAACGCTCCCCACCGGCGCCGCCAGGTCGAGCGAGAGCAGGCTTTGCAGGTAGCCGCGGGCCAGGGCAAAGTCGCGGTCCGCGGCCAGGCTCGCCAGCAAGGTCACGCCGAACGCCGCGAGAAAAATAGCGAGGTTGAAGAAATGCGCAGGAGAGGCGTAGTTGCGGAAATCGGGATTGGCGAGCCGGCGGTGGAGCAGCGCGGCCGCGCCCAGGAGG
>MGQK01000113.1:21430-33154 GCA_001797815.1 Deltaproteobacteria bacterium RBG_13_61_14
CCAGAGCGCCTTAAGCAGGAGCATCTCCGGCACCATCACCAGGAGCTCCCCGAGCAGGGAGGTGTGCCGGGGCTTGGTCCACCAGTTGAGCTGCTCCAGGTAGGACCCGCCGTGGCCGACCCGCTCAAGGTCATGCGCCACCGGATACAGCTCCCAGCGCAGGTGCACGGGCAAGCGGTAAAACTTGACGGCCCGCGCCGCCACGGACACCACCAGGGTGGCCAGCGACGCATACGTAATCACATGGAGTAATTCCGCCATGTTTTCTTTCTCCTCAACTTACCGAAAGGAAGGAAACAGCTTCTCGGCCATTCACCCGTTGTCGGATCCGCTCAGTTTGCTCCCTTTCATAAATTCCTCCAGGAACCATTGGGCGGCCCGGTCATCCGACAGGATCATGTCCATCTGCTTGGTATAGACCGTGAGCCGGCCCAGCATCTGAAGCTGCTGCTCCATCTCCTCCCAGCCGCATTTCTCGGCCAGGGCCTCGATCAAGTCCTGCCGGCGCCGGACCGAAAACCCGTGCCGCTCCAAAATGGCGGACAGCATCCACATCCGGCGGTCGCGCCGGTCCTGGGAAGCGGCCCCGCCCGCGAAATAAAAGCGGATGTAGTTATCATTCCGGTTTCCCGTGCACAGGCCCTCGACGTTGGAAAGGTGATACCCCAGGCGCACGCTGAAGTTCATGTAGCTCTCGGTCAGCACCGCCAGCGTCCGTTCCGCCAGCCGCCGCTGCAGCTCCGGCTCGGACAGGGTGTGGGTGAGCACGGAGAGGAACCCGCCGGCCGCGGGCCGCGGCTTTGGCCAGGGGATGCTCTTCATCCCTTGCCAAAAGGCGCGCATGGGCAGGGAAACGATGTGCTCGGGCGTGATCGCCTCTCCCTTTTCGGTCGGTTTCAATCCCCCGCCCAGGTCCAGGATATGCACGTCCAGCGGGATGTCGCTCTGCAGCCGGATGGCCTCCCCGGCCTCCCGCGCCGCCTCCTCCGCGATCTTGAACATCTCGTTCATGGCCGCCTGGTGGAGGTAGCGGGTGAGGTCGTGGAAGCTCTGACACGACTCGGGCCGGAAATCGGGCTGGTCGGCAGAGATCAGCTTCAGCGGCGTAATCCAGGGCTGAATCCGCTCCAGCACCGAAAACACCGGCGTGTTCTGGAAAATGCCCGGCCGACCCCGGCCCCGCTCCAGGAGCTCTTCCACCCGACCCGCGTAAACGCGGCGGCGGGTGGCATCCACCGTCACCTCCTGGCCCGGCCGCAGCACCTGGGTCGCCACCAGGGTATTGACCAGGGCCGGCACCTGGAATTCCCGGGCCAGGGTGGCCATGTGCCCGGTGGGGCTGCCCACGTCGGTCACCAGGGCCCGCACCTTGTTCATGGCGATCACGAGCTTGGGAGAGGAATTCCTTGCCACCAGGACTGCCCCGTTGGGCACCCGGGCCAGGTCCGACTCTTTTTCGAGAATAAACACCGGGCCGGCGCCCACGCCCGGCGCCGCGGTGGAACCCTGGCTGAGGAGCAACTGGTGGCGGGAGGGGTCCACCGCCACCGCGGCCTCGGGCCGGCGGGTGATCCGAAGCGGGCCGGTTTGCAAAACCAGGATCTGGTCGTCCTGATCCTTCACCCACTCCATCACCTGCGGCATCTGGTAATATTGCTCCACGGTCCGGGCCACCTGCACAAGCTCCTGGACCTGCTCGGCAGTCAAGGAAGGCGCGTCCTGAAGCGACACCGGGACCGGCGCTTCCACGGTCCCCTCCTTCGAGGCCAGGGTCACCATCAACTCCTTGTGCGGCACCCGGGACTCGGTGATGATCCCGGCGCTCTTGGAAACCCGGAACCAGTCAAAGGTCGCCGTGCCCTTGACCAGATATTCGCCCAGGCCCCACACCGAGCTGATGATCATCTCCTCCGACTGAAGCGCATTCGGGTCCACGGTCTGCAAGACCCCGCTGGCCTTGGCCTGGACCATGGCCACGCAGCCCACGGCCATGGCCGTCTCGTCCTCTTGAAAACCCCGGTTGACCAGGTAAAACAACGCCCGCGGGGAGAACTTGCTGGCCACGATCTCTTTGTAATAGCGCGGCACTTCCGCGCAGGGCACGTTCAAACAGGTGGCATATTGCCCGGCAAAACTGAACTCGCTCCCCTCTCCCACCGCGCTCGAACGCACCGCCAGCCGCTCCACCCCGCCGCGGAGCAACTCCGAGCAGGCGCCGGCAATCGCGCGCTCGATTCCTTCCGGCAGCGGGGCTTGCCGGATCCGCTCCTGGATGCGACGGCTAAGCTCCTCGGTGCCCTCGTAATCGTTGGTATCCACCTGGGCCAGGAGCAGACGGATCTCGTCCTGCAACCCCTGGCGCTCCAGGAAGACCTGGTAGGCATGGGCGCTGATCGCAAAGCCCTCGGGCACCTTGAGCCCCAGCCGGTTTTTCATCTCGCCCAGCTGCGCCATCTTGCCGCCCACGCTGTCGGCCCGCTCCCGGCCGAGGCTGGCCAGGGGGATGGTGAATTCATCCGCCGGGATTTCTTTTTTGCGCTTAAGCTCGGCCGCCACCTTCTGGTAAATCTCCTCGAACTTAGCGCGCAGGACCGGCTTCTTCCGGCCCGAGATCCCTTCCAGGTCCAAGAGAAGGTTGTTGACGGCCGAGGCCAAAGCCTCGGCATTGAGCCTTAAATACTCCATTTCGAACAGGTAATCCCCGCTGGACATATCCTTGAACTCGGCAATCAACCGCAACGCCACATGATCCTCCGCGAGCAAGTGCATGAACCGATCAAACTTTTCCCGCGCCAGCCGGCGCTTGCTGACTTTTCCCTTTCGGCTGAAGAGTTTTTTCAGGCTGCCGACCACAATCCCTCAAACCTTTCCTTCCCTGCGCGATCATGACGCCGGCACGGCCACGGCCTCGCCCGCCACCGACTCTCCTTTCTCCGCGTACCGGGCATAGACCATCGCCTCGGTCCGGTAGAAGAAATGGGCAAACTTCGAATAGGGCGAATAGATCAGGAGCGCAAAGATCGTGACCAGGTGCACGAAATAAACCGGGTAAGCGACCTCGGGCGCATCCACGAAGCGCATGGTCTCGGCCAGCACCCCGGTGAGCGCCACCGTGGTCAGCACGAGCAGGAAGAACCAGTCAAAGTAACCGGTCTTCATGGTCGTGTCCTCGGTCGTCATCCGATTATAGACCATGAGGCCGCAGCCGAAAAGCAAGGCCGCGGCGCTCAAGTTGCCGAAAATTTTGACCGGGTGGGTGAGCGGCAGCGGGTAGGCCAAGAGGAAGCTGCCCTCAGCCACCTCGGGCGCGACCAGGTGGACCACGATGATGCCCACCGCCACCGCGGTGGTGATCAAAAGCCCGATGAACCCGTAGAGCACGCCCAGGTGGGCGAAATAGCGCAGCCGGTTGGCCCCGCAGTCCTTGAACTTGCGATGAAGCAGAATATCCTGGATGGCCTCCACCGCGCTCAAGATCAAGCGCCCCAGGTCTAAATTTCCCAGGCGCAGCGGCTGGCCGCTCAGGTTCCGCCATAAGCGGAGCCCGCCGACCAGGAACGCGAGCGCCGCTAAGCCGGTAAAAAACGGGAAAAAGAGGTTCAGCGTCAGGTGCGAGAACATTTTGCTGAACTCGACCTCCCCCAACGGATAAAAGGGCTTGCCGGTGACGAGCAGCGTCAGGTAAAGGAGCACGGCCGGGATGATGAAGACTAACGGCAGGAATACCGGCCGGGCCAGCAGCCGGCCCATGAATCGGGGAAAAGAAACCTCCTGGATGGTGAGCGCCCGGAGCGCGGCCAGGACGTCGCCCGGCCGGCTGCCGCGCGGACAATAGGTGGAGCAGTCCGTGCACTGGTGGCAGAGCCAGAGGTTGGGGTCCCGGAGCAATTGGTCCTTAAGCCCCCACTGGGCCCAGATCATTTCCTGGCGGGGAAAGGGGCGCGCGTCGGGCGAGAGGGTGCAGACCACCGAGCAGGTGGCGCACTGGAAGCATTTCTTGAGGCTCTCGCCCCCCTGGCCCATGACCCGGGAGATGTAGTCCGCATCCGGCCTGATCCGTATTAGCTCGGCCATGAACAAGGCCTCCTTACATCCCTTTATAAGGGTTCGGCCCCACTCTCTTGATGGTTTCCATGAACTCGGTAAACAGGGCCGGCAATTTATCGTATTCATTGATCGCAAGCTGTTCCACCCGCACCCGCTCCGACTCCAGCACCAGCTTGGTCAGGGTCTCCTTGATGTTCTCCATGCGCCGGTTGGCCAGCTCGGAACCCTTGATGTAGTGGCACTGGTAGTCGTCCCCGTATTTGCAGCCGATGAGCAGGATCCCGTCAATCCCGCGCGCGAGCGCGTCCGCGATCCAGACCAGGTTGATGGACCCCAGGCAGCGCAAGGGAATGAACCGGATGTAGGGGTTGAGCTTCAGCCGGTGCAGCGCGGCCATGTCCACCGTCGGGTAGGCGTCGTTCTCGCAGATCAGCGCCAGCACCCGCGGCTTCTCCTCGTCTTCCTCGGGCACTTCGATCGCCTTGATCATGGACCCGATCATGTCCACGCTGTAGTTGGCAAAGGACACGATCCGCTCCGGGCAGGCCCCCATGCACACCCCGCAGCGCCGACAGCGGTTGGGATTGGGCTTGGGCGTGCCCTTCTCGTCCTCATCCAGCGTCCCGAAGGGGCACTCCTCGGTGCAGCGCTTGCACTGGGTGCAGCGTTGCAGGAAGAATTCGGGAAAAGAGGCGTCGCCGGCGCGCGGGTGCACCGCTCTTCCCTGGCTGGTAAGCTCCACGCACTGAATGGCCTTCATCGCGGCCCCGGCCGCGTCTTCCATGCACGCCCGGCTGTCGGCGGGGCTGCGCATCGCCCCGGCCGCGTAGATGCCGGTGCGCTGGGTCTCATAGGGGAAACAAATATAGTGCGAGTCGGGGAATCCGTATTTCAGCACCGGCAGGTCCGGGCCCTGGCGGTAGGTGAGGTTAAGGATAGCCGTGCCCTGGTGGCGCTTAAGCTCCTCCACTTTCTTCTTGGCCTCGGCCAGTTGCACTTCGCCGGCGTCGCCCTTGGCAATCACCTTCTCCGCGTCCTCATAAGCCCGGATCGCCGGCCCGTCGGCCGAGACCGGGACCAAGCCGGTGGCCAGCACCACCAGGTCCGCCTCGATCTCGATCTTCTCGCCCACCAGCGTGTTCTCGGCCTCGACCAGGAGCTTGTCGCCCGCGGCCGGCTTGACCGCGGCCACTTCACCCTTGGTGAAAAAGGTCCGGGGGCTTTGTTCCTGCACCTGCTTGTAGAAGTTCTCATACTGCGCCGGGGTGCGCATGTCCTTGTAGATGATATAAAACAGCGCCTCCGGGTTCTGCTCGCGGAGATATACCGCCTGCTTGAGCGTGTTCATGCAGCAGATGCCCGAGCAGTAAGGCAGGTGGGCAGGGTCGCGGGAGCCGGCGCACTGGATAAAGACCACGCTCTGAGGCTGCTTGTGATCCGAGGGCCGGCGGATGGCCCCGGTCTTGGCCATTTCCTCCACCTCCACGCTGCTGACCACGTTCGGGCTTTGACCATAGCCCAGGTGCCCGAGCTTCTTCGCGTCGTAAGGCTTGAAACCCGTAGCCATGATGATCGAGCCTGCGCGGAACGACTCCTTGGCGCCGTTCCGGGCGACGGTGACATCGAAGAGCCCGGGCTGGCCGGAGATTTCCTCGATCAGGGCCGAGGCGAGCACCTTGATCCTCGAGTGTTTCTGAACCGCCTGAACTTTTTCCGCCACCGGCGGCGCTTCCAGCTCCAGGTAAGGCGGCTTTTGCGGATAACTTTTGTGCAGGCGGTTCAAGAACCCGCCCAAATGGGCTTCTTTTTCCACCAGGACCACCGAGTAGCCGGCATCCGCGGCTTCCAGGGCCGCGCTGAGCCCGGTGATCCCGCCGCCCACCACCAGGATGGTCTTGTCCGTGGCTTCGAGATGCGGTTCGGGCAACTCGGTCTTCTTGGCCTTGACCAGCCCCATGCGCAGGTAATCGTCAGCCAGCATCTGGGTGTCTTCGTGCTTCGGCTCCTGGGTCCAGGCCACCTGCTCGCGCAGGTTCACCCGCTCCAGGATGACTTCCGGCGGAAAGGAGAAGACCTCCCAGTTGTAGCGGGGCGAGCAGGCCCCGATCACCACGGTGTTGATCCCTTCCTGGGCCAGGTCCTCCCGGATCATGCCAGCGCCTTCCGGCCCGCACAGCGCCGGATGGCTCTTGCACAGGGCCGCCTTGCCCTCTTTCATGGCAAGCTTATTTAAGCTCACCAGGTCCAGGGCTTCGGAAAGCCCGCATCCCTCACACAAGTAAACGCCGATCTTCTTTTCCATCTTTTCCTCTGAGTGCCACCGGTTTTAAACCGGTGACACAAGAGTTTGAATCGCCTTCAAGGCCGCGCCGGTCGCGTCCTGGATGGAATTGGCCACATCCGCGGGCCGCTTGGCCGTGCCCGCGGCCCCCGGGCCGCCGTTCCGGGCGACCAGGAACCCGAACTCGTCGCGGACGGCCGGGAGGGGCGGGTTGGCGCCCAATTCGGGCATCATGCCGGTGGCCAGCACCACCAGGTCCACGGTCTCCCGCCGCTTGCGGCCGGCCAACACTTCCTCCGCTTCCACCGTCACCCGGCCGGTGCCCGCCTCTTCGCTGACCTTGGCCACCTTGCCCTTGATCAGCTCAAGCCCGGTCTCGGCCTTGATCTTTTCCAGGAAATCTTCCATCCGGCCGAGCGCGCGCAGGTCAATGTAAAACATGTAGAGCTTGGCTTCCGGATATTGGGACCGCACGTAGCTCGCCTGCTTGAGCGAGGCGAGGCAGCAGACCGAAGAGCAATAGGCCAGATGGTTTTCGTCCCGCGAGCCGGCGCACTGGACAAAGGCCACGCTCGAAACCGGCTTTAAGTCCGAAGGCCGCAAGATTTTGCCCTGGGTGGGGCCGTTGGCCGCGGCCAGCCGCTCCATGATCACGTTGGTGATGACGTTCGGGATCTTGCCAAAGCCCAAGTTGTCAATCTTCTCCGCCGGGTAAGGCTTCCAGCCGGTGGCATAGACCACGGCGCCGGCTTTCAGCTCGATAGTCTGCGGCTTCATCATCAGGTCTATCGCCTGATATTTGCAGGCGGACAGGCACTGGCCGCAGGAAACGCCGGGGCAGACCTCCGAGTCAATCACGTAGCGCATGGGCAGGGCCATCTCGTGGGGCAGGTAAATGGCCTTGGTCTGGTCCAAGCCGTAATTGAAGGGGTTCGGCCGCTCCTTGGGGCAGGCCGCGACGCAGGCGTCGCAGGCCGTGCATTTCTCGTTGACCAAGCGGGGCTTCAGTTCCACCGTGGCGGTATAATTTTTCGGCTCGCCCGTGATCCGGGTGACCTCGGCCAGGGTGTGGATCTTGATCTTGGGGTTGCTGCGCAGCCGGCGGTAGTTGATCTCCAGCCCGCAGAAGGGAGGGCAGAGCTTGGGGAAATACAGGTTCAATTGGGCAACCCTCCCGCCCAGGGAGGGAGATTTTTCAAGTAAGGTGACTTCGTAGCCGGCCTCGGCGGCTTCCAGGGCCACGGTGATCCCGCTGATCCCGCCGCCGATGACGAGGATGTTTTTCTGCTCGGCACTCATCGGATGACTCCATCTTCTGGGAGCGGCCGCCGCCGGGACGGGCTAGCCACTCCGTTTCTCCTGGGGCGCGATGCCCCGAAGCTGGGTTTGGGCCCATTCCCGGGCTTCCTTTTTCAACTCCATGATCGGCTCGCCGAACAGGGCGAAGCAGAGCCAGCGGAAGCCGAACTTCATGAGTTCGAGGTCATCGTCCCGGAGCTTGGCTTCCAGGCCGGGTTCGATCTGGAAGCGTTTGAGGAAGCTGCTTTCAAACACAAACTGACGAAACTTGTCGAGGTTGTAGCAGGCCTGGTAAAACATCTCCATCTGGCCGGGGTCCAGGTTCTGGCCCTTAAGCAGCCGGGGATGGAGGCTGATTTCCTTGAACAGCTCGCCCAGGGCGTTGTATTGGTCAATGCCCTGCTCGGAAAGCCACTGGCGGATGGTCACCGAGCGCTGGGCTCGGTTTCGACCCGAGCTCACCGTCGAGGGTTCGTGACCGGCGCAGGGCTCTTCTTTCATCAAGAAGAAAAATTCTTGCTCGTTCGGCACCCGCTCCCCTGACTTCGCCGGCGAGGCCAGGCCCAACGGATACATCCGGCAGGCCCAGGGCCGGTCGGGATAGACCGAGCAGCCCTGCGCACCGACAAAGGGGCAGGACTTTTTTTCGTTTTCGAGAAGGCGCAGGATCACCACCGGCACGCGCGATTCCTGGTCAAAGGGGATCAAGGTGTAGCGGGTGAGGAATTCTTCGGACGAGATCCCCAGCCCCCGCTTGAGGCGGAGGACATCATAGGGGGTGAGGGCAATGGTGACGTCGGCGCAGCAGACCGTGAAGCAGGAAACGCCGGGCCCGCAGGCAAAAGCGAAGGAATCGTCCCGTCCCAGGCGCGGATATTCCTGGAGGATGGTTTCTTTCAACCGCTGTTGGTCGGAAAAATTCATGGTTGCTCACTCTTTCCGGTCGTGGTCCGGAACAATCCGGTCCTTGAGCGCGCCCGGCGACCAGACCGGGAGCGGCCCGGACCTTCCGGTCTTCGGGTCGAGGCGGTGGCGATAGGACACGCGGACCTGGTATTGGCTCTGCATCCATTCCCAGCCGCGCACGTAATACGGACACTCGTCGTTAAAACACACATACAGAAATTCGCTTTCCCAAGAAAGTTCGGGGGAACTTTGCCACTGGGACATGGTCTGACCGCAGTGCGGGCATGTTGGAGAGCTGTCGGACAAAACTACCAATCCTTTTTTGAGAGGGGATTCCTCCCGGCGCCCGGCGCCGGGAGGAATCCGCCTGATTTCGCCGGTTACACGATCGAGACCACCGGACGTTTCAGCATTTCCCACTTATCGGCCTTGGGGTCGTACTTGCAGTTGGCAAAGGCAAGCCACTCCTGCTTCATCTCCGGGAAGTCGGCCCGCCGGTAATAGCCCGGCCACCGGGTCTCTTCGCGGAAGAGGATGGTGCGGACGTGCGCCTCCGCCTGCCACATGCGTTGCACGTTCTCCCAGCACCGCATCAGCTCGTGCAGGTCTTCGGCCGCCAACTTGGTCGAGTCTTCCTTGAGATAGGCGAGCAGTTCCAGCGCCCGCTCCAGGCCGACCTTGTTGGTGCAGAACTGGGCCGAGACGCCGCCGGCGTATTCGTCCATGATCTTCTGCAGCCGGAACATGAACATCTTGGGCTTGATGAATTCGGGGTTGATGTTGGGGTCGCTGGACTTGCCCTTGTTTTCCTGGAACGTGTCCAGCGGTTTGGTGATCTCGGACTGCAGTTTCTGCGCCTCGGCGTTATCCACCTTGGGCTGGGTGTTGTTCTCGACGATGAAGCGGATCGCTTCCTTGGCCGCGATCCGGCCCTCGGCATGGGAGCCGGACGAGAACTTGTGGCTGGAAGCGCCCGTGGCGTCGCCGGCGCAGAACAGGCCCTTGACCGTGGACATGTGGCCGTAGCCCCAGAAGTAGCCGGCCTTCTTGGTCGCCTCGGTCTGCAGGTCTTCCGGCCCGCTCACCCAGGCGCCGGAAGCGCCGGAGTGCGAGCCGATGAAGTAAGGCTCGGACGCGGCGATCTCGGAGGACTTGACTTCCGGCTCCACGTTGGTGCTGGCCCAGAGGATGGCCTGGGAAATGGTCATGTCCAGGAAGTCTTCCCACGCCTCGGATTCCAACTCCTTGAGTTTTTTCTTTCTCTCTTTCTCGTCCACGACGGCCGAGGCAATCTTCTGGATCGCTTCCTCGGTCCGCATGTAGATGGGCCCCTTGCCGGCCATCAGATCGAGCATACCCAGCCAGTTGCGGAGGTTAGCCGGCACCGGCTTCACCTTGCCGTAGGGCCCCCATTTTTCCAGCTCGCCCTTGTTGGTCTGCATGTAGTCCTCGCCCATGGCATTGGTGGCGCGGGACTTGAAGAGCAGGAACCATGCGCCCACCGGGCCATAGCCGTCCTTGAACCTCACCGGGATGAAGCGCACTTCCTGGCAGGTCATCTCCGCGCCCGCCCGGATGGTGAAATAAGCGCTCGAGCCCGAGTTCCAGGGCGGATACCAGGCGCGGCCAAGGCCTTCCCCGGTCGAGCGCGGCTTGAACACGTGGACCGCGCCGCCCATGGCCGCGAGCACCGCCTTGGCCTTGAACACGTAGAACTTCTCTTCCCGCACGCTGAAGCCGACGGCGCCGGCAACGCGATCGCCGTCGAGCAGCGGAGCGACCACAAAGACGCGCTCGAAAATCTGACCCTTGTCGCCCAGGCTGGACATGTGGTTCTTGGCCGCCTCGGCCACCACCACCTTGTAGGACTCGCCGTTGATCATAAGCTGCCAGCGGCCTTCGTGCACATACTTGCCGGCCTCGTCTTTCCAG
Organism: Deltaproteobacteria bacterium RBG_13_61_14; assembly: GCA_001797815.1. Lineage (GTDB taxonomy): Bacteria > RBG-13-61-14 > RBG-13-61-14 > RBG-13-61-14 > RBG-13-61-14 > RBG-13-61-14. The sequence goes on from MGQK01000113.1 coordinate 31,896, forward strand.
ATGGGCAGGCCCCATTTCTCAAAAAGGTGCACGGTGGAATCCACGTGCCGGGCGATGTTGGCCACCAGGTCCTCCCGGGTGATGCCCATGAGGTCGTTGCGCACGTAGTTGATGTAATCCTTGAGCGTGTTCTCGCCGTCCTTCAGCCCCACATACTGGTTGATGGCGGAAAGACCCATAGCCACGGCGCCGGAGCGGTCCATGGCCGCCTTGTCCACCACCACCACCTTGAGGCCGTGCTTCTTGGCCCAATAGGCCGCTTCCACCGCGGCCCCGCACGCGGCCATGCCCCCGCCCAGGATGAGCAGGTCGGTTGTTACTTCAACAGTTTGAAAGTTCGCCATGATCTTCCTCCTTAGATCTGCGGGGAACAGGTTTGAAACCTGTTCTCCTCAGCGATTACAGCTTGGCCACGCCCGACATCCCCAAGGAGTCCGGCTCGGTGAAGAGCAGCGGGCTCTTGAGGTCATCGGTCCCGGTCTTCCAGCCGCCATCGGGAACGGCCTTGCCCTCTTCCGTGGTCCGGATCGGGAACTTGAACCGCTTGAGCTGGCCGTTGCGGAATTTGACCGTCCACATGATCGAGTCCGAGCTCCGCAAGGGCACCACGTTGGCGCCCAGAGGCACGAAGTCCGCATAGCCCCGGACTTCCACGGCCTGGGTGGGGCAAATCTTGACACAGTTGTAGCATTCCCAGCACATCTCCGGCTCCCGGTTGAACGCCTTCATGATTTCCTTGTTCAGGACCATGAGGTCGTTGGGGCAGATGTGCTGGCAGGCGGTCTTATCGAGCGCCTTACACCCGTCGCACTTCTCCGGAATCACAAAGCTTGGCATGAATAAATCCTCCTGTCTCCATCGTCAATTTCGGGGCTGAATCCAGCCCGCTACCTAACCCTCCATTCCCTTTGAGCCTATTCCCGACTTTTCCTTTTGCTGCCCCCCTCTCTATTCTTGATTTCCTTTACTTCTTCTCCACATCCCCGGTGGCGAACTGGTGGAGTTTGATTTCCACTTTCTTTTCCAGATTGGCGTAATAGTCCTTGAGCACTTCCAGCACCTCGGGCCGGCTGAAGTCGGCCGGGACTTCCGCCCCCTCCGAGAGCATCTTGCGGAGCAGGGTGCCGCTCAAGAGCAGCCGGTCTTCCTTGCCGTGCGGGCAGGTGCGGTTGCTGGCCATGCCCCGGCACTTCGAGCAGAAGAAGGTCCAGTCAATGTTGAGCGGCTTCAGCTCGAGCGAGCCTTTGGGGATCTCGTTA
>MGQK01000113.1:33281-42801 GCA_001797815.1 Deltaproteobacteria bacterium RBG_13_61_14
CGGAGCGCATCTCCATGGGGTAGCCGCCCATGATGGTCGTGTCCTTGACAAAGTATTTTTCCACCAGCACGTTGATCGCCTTCACCCGCACGTCCGCGGGGATGTCCCCCTCCTTGAGCTTGCCCACCAACTGGTGGATGAAGACCCCGTCGCAAACCTCGATCGCGATCTTGACCAGGTATTCGTGCGAGCGGTGCATGGGGTTGCGCAGTTGCAAAGCCGCCACCGTGCTCCAGCCCTTCTCTTCGAAAATCTTGCGGCTCTCGGCCGGCCGCATGTAGATTCCCTTGAATTCCTCCGGGTAGGTGCTCTCGCTCACCACCTTGACCGGCCCGGCCAGGTTAATCTCGGGCTGGGACATGACCTTGGCCACGCCCGGGTGCTCGGTGTCGTTGGTGCGGAAGACCTGCTTGCACTCGTAGGCCTTGTCAATCGTGTATTTCTCAACGACTTTCATAGTGCCGATGATCTCGTTGCTCTCCTCGTCCACCAGGGCCACTTCCGAGCCGTCCTTGATCCCGTCGGCCAGCTTCTTCTCCGCGGAAAGGGTGATGGGAATGGGCCAGAACAGCCCGCTGGCCGTCTTGTATTCGGCGCAGACCCCTTTCCAATCCTTCTGGCCCATGAAGCCGTCCAGGGGGGTAAAGGCCCCGATCCCGAGCATGATCAGGTCAGAGGTCTCCCGGCTGGTCATGGGAACCTTGGGCAGTTTTTGAGCTTTTTTCAGCTCTTCCTCCCGCTCCTTGCCCTGCAAGAGAAGCGGCTTCAAGACCTTGGATCCGTGCGGCGCTACCAACTGTGCCATTGTCATTGTCTCCTTTCCTTGAATCCTGAGAATGGTTGGCGAAAAAGGGGAGTAGCCCGCCCCTTGGCGGGTTTCCTACCTAAAGGATAGCTCAAATTGGCTAAAACGCTAACTGAATTTGAAAAATACGAAAGAGTCGGATAAAGTCCACTAATCACGCAAGTTCCCGGCTCCGGGCTCGGAGTGAGAGCGGTCGGATAACGGATATCCTGCGCTGGAATTATCTCCCGGGCTTTGACGTTGTCATTGGTCCCGAACATCTGCTGACAGCCTGGCCACCTTTATCATAGCCTGAAAGCTCTTCAAATCAACCAGTCAAACTGCTGATTCGAGATGCGGTCCCTTAGATGTCGTAGCTTTTAATTAAACGGAAAGCTGGCCTTTTGTTTTAATTATTTCAATTTTTAATGATTCCTGTCAAGTATTTTTTGAGGCTGTAATCAGTTTTTAATCCAAAACTAATTCAAACCTAATTCTGGTGTTGAGGAATTCAACTTCCATGTGAAAATCAATAAAAGCCACCACCTCTGATTCTTGGGTTTTATCATGATAACAGCAAGTTAAAGATATTTTGCATGGATGTCCTTCGGAAATTCCAACCTCGCCATCCTCTGGCTTTTCTTTTAGCTCTGCCCGATTCAGAATCCGGTTTAATTCTTTTTTGAGCCAATTTTAATTTCCCCTTGGACCAAAATAGGATTTCTAACCCAAATTAAACCTTTGGCTTATTTTTCCCGGTAACTAAAAAATGGCCGCCTTCCCCTGGAAAGATTGGCCCGGAAAGGAACCCGTTTGGGCGCGAGCGATCAAGATCATCCTCGCCGGCCTGATTAAGAAATTGTTAGCTGGAATGTTGTAAATTTTCTTGACAAGTCCAATCGCATCCTTATAATGTCCATTAATAACAGCTTGGGAGCGGGTCGCAGTTCTTCCGCAACGCCGACCAGCCCTTTTAAGAAGCGATTATCCATGAGCACCAACCCTTCATCGGATACCCCGTCCAACCCCGGCGCACCTGCGAAAACCTTTCCGGGAAAAAATTCCTTCAACCGGATGGAATGGGCCGGCGCCTTCGGCGATCTCGGCACCCTCATCCCTTTTGTCATCGCCTACATCACCCTCCTCAAAATGGACCCTCTGGGCATCCTCTTCTCCTTCGGCCTCTGCATGATCGCGGCCGGCTTCTATTACCGCACACCCATCCCTATCCAGCCCATGAAGGCTATCGGGACCTCGGCCATTACCCACGCCGCCTCCATCACTCCGGCCATGGTCATCGGCGCCGGGCTCGCCACCTCCGTCATCTGGCTCCTGCTCGGCCTCACCAACACCGTCACCTGGGTCACCCGCCTGGCCACCAAGCCCATTGTCCGGGGCATCGTCTTGGGCCTGGGCCTTTCCTTTATCCTGCATGGCGTCAAGATGATGGATTCGGATTGGCCCCTCGCCGCCCTCGCCCTGCTCGTCACTTTCCTGCTGCTCAGCAACCCCAAGATTCCGGCCATGGCCGTGCTCCTCCTCCTCGGCATCGCTGCCCATGCCATCAACAGCCATGAATTCTGGCAGGAGCTGGCTCAGATCCATATCGGCTTCCGGATGCCCTCGTTCTCTCTCACCCAGCTCACCTGGAAAGATTTCCTCAGCGGCACCCTGCTCCTCGCCATCCCCCAGCTCCCGCTCACTCTCGGCAACGCCGTCATCGCCATGACCGATGAAAATAACCAGCTCTTCCCCGACCGGCCCGTAACCGCCCGCAAGCTCGCCGTCTCCCACGGCTTGATCAACGCCCTCTCCGCCCCCCTCGGCGGCATCCCCCTCTGCCACGGCGCCGGCGGCATGGCCGGCCACGTCCGCTTCGGCGCCCGCACCGGCGGCGCCCTCATCATTCTCGGCGGCATCCTGCTCTTGGTCGCTTTCTTTTTCAGCGATTCGGTCGAGATCATCCTCAAGGTCTTCCCCGAAGCCGTGCTCGGAGTGATCCTCTTTTTCGCCGGCGCCGAGTTAGCCCGCGGCATCAAAGACCTGAGCGCGGAAAAAGGCGAGATTTACGTGATGGTGGTAGTCGCCGGCTTCGCCCTCTGGAACATGGGCGCCGCCTTCCTGGTCGGCATCATCCTCGATTTTACTCTCCGTCGCGGCTGGATCAAGGTATAATAAATCAGCCATGATTCGACTTCCGGTCAGCCTGGCCGTGCCAAACCGCCTCTGCCTGGTCATCGGCGCCGGCCAGGTTGCCGTGCGCAAGGTCCAGACCCTGCTCCAGGCCGGGGCGCGAGTCCGGGTGGTCAGCCCCAAGCTGGATCCGCGTCTGCAAAAACTCGTCCGCTCCGGAAAAATCGAGTGGCGGCCCCGCTCCTGGAAAGTTGCGGATTTGAACCATGTCTGGCTGGTGATCGCCGCCACCTCTGACCCCAAGGTCAACCGCCGGATCAAACGCGAGGCCGAACGCCGCCGGCTCTGGGTGAACGCGGTGGACGACCTGGAGAACTGCTCGCTCTTCTTCCTCTCGTTTTTCAACCGGGGCGAGCTGCAAGTGGCGGTCAGCACCGGCGGCTTAAGCCCCGCGCTCGCGCGCAAGATCCGGGAAACCCTGGACCAGGACTGGAACCCGAACGCGGGGAAATGCCTGGAATGGATCGCCGCCTTTCGCGCTCAGGTCAAGAAGAAAATTCCCGAACCGGCCCGGCGCTTTCGCTTCTGGGACCAGGCGCTTTCGCCCCAGGTGATCGAGATGATCCGCCAGGGAAAAATCCGGGCGCTCCAGCCGGCCGTCCGCAAGACCCTGGCCCGGTTCCAGGGGACCAAATGAAACGCAGGAGTTCTTCGCGCCGGCGAGGCAAGGTGATCCTGGTCGGCGCCGGCCCGGGCGACCCGGGCCTGATCACGGTGCGCGGGCTCGAGGCCATCCGCCAGGCCGACGTCATCCTCTACGACCTCCTGGTCAGCCATGAGCTGATGGAAGAATTTCCACCCGGCGCGGAAACGATTTTTGTGGGTAAAGAAGCCGGCACCCATTACGTGGACCAGGCCGAGACCAATGCCCTCCTGGTGCAAAAGGCGAAACCGGGCAAGACCGTGGTCCGGCTCAAGGGCGGCGATCCTTACACCTTCGGCCGGGGCGGCGAAGAGGCCGAGGCCTGCGCCCGGGCCGGGATTCCCTTCGAGGTGGTGCCGGGCGTTACCTCCGGCATCGCTGCGCCGGCCTATGCCGGAATCCCGGTCACCCACCGCGACGCTTCCTCCAGCATCGCCCTCATCACCGGCCACCGCCGATCCGACGGCACCGTCCGCACCATCCCCGCGCCCCGCGCCGACACCTTGATCTATTACATGGGCGTGCGCACCCTGCCCCAGATCGTGAAGGCGCTCCGGCGGGAAGGCTGGCCGGCCAACACCCCGGCGGCCATGGTCCACCGGGGCACCACCCCTCGGCAGCTCGTGGTGGCCGGCACCCTGGCCAATATCGTCAAGCGCGCCACCGAGGCGCAGATCCGCCATCCGGCCCTGGTGGTGGTGGGCAAGGTCGCGGCTTATCGCAAACGCCTGCGCTGGTTCGAGGACCGGCCGCTCTTGGGCCGGAGGATCTTGATTGCAGAGGCTCTGCCCGAGGCCAAGGAGTTGCGGGATGAGCTTTATCGCCTGGGCGCGGAAGTCACCTGCCTGCCCTCCCCTGCCCTGAGCCTGCTCGCCCGGACACCCAAGCTGGACGCCGCCATCAAAAAGATCAAGCAATTCCAGGTCTTGCTCTTGGCCCATCCGCTCGCGGTCCAGGTCTTTTTCCAACGCCTGGCCGCCTTGGGCCTGGATGCCCGGGCCCTCGCCTATCTCCAAATCGCCGCTTATGGCCGCGCAACCCAGGTCGCACTCCAGGAGCATTTAATCAGAAGCGATCGTCTCATCCCCCTGGAATTCTCAAGCGCGCAGGTTGCTCCTTTGCGCCGCCGCAAGGTCCTCCTGCCGGACTCTGCTCCCGGACCCCATGCAATTTTGGAAGCACTGAAAAAAATCCGGGCCGAGGTCTCCCTGGTCCCGGCCTATGCGGCGCTACCCGCGCCGGCCCTGACCAAGGTGCCGGTCCACCAGGAGCTGATCGTCTTTCCCGCCCGGCAAGGAGTGGAAGAACTGCTCTCCCAGGTGGTCCTGCCCATCTACGTGCACCTCGCCGCGCTCGGCCCCGCCGCCGCCTCCGCCTTGCAAGCGCGCGGGCTTACACCCGCCCTCTCCCTTCGCTCTGCGGATAACGCGGCAGCAGTGGCCGCGATCCTTCGATGGGCCAAACCGCGCCGCCGCCGGTTTCGCGAAGCAATTCCGTAAATCGTTTTTCTCGGTTCGCTGGCCCGGCGTTTCATCGCCGGCTCACCGCGCTTATAGATCAAAGAATTGGGGTAAACGCATCAGCGCGTCATCCATCCCCGGTTCCACCCCCAAAAGCCGTCCTCCCTCGCCGAAAAACTGCAACATTTCTCCATATTATAGAGAGATGAAATGATTTGGCTGAAACCAAAACCAAGAACCATCCACCTTGGTATAACTGATTGTTTTTACGGGATATTTTCCGCCATCCTCTTGTTCCTCTTGACCACGGCTCCCGGATCAGCAAGCATAACCAAACCGCTTTTCAGATCAAAACTTCAAATCCCTGTCAAGCGCCGCTTAACAATTTTTCCCTTTTCTTCCTGTTTCTCTCGCTTCCTCAATCTTTCCCGCCACTTCTCTTCCCAACATACTACATACTACATACGACATACTTTCTTCAAACGTCCCCCCATTCTGCTCGCCAACCACCCCATTCTGCACAGCAACCACCCCATTCTGCTCAGCAACCACCCCATTCTGCGCGGCAACCACCCCAGGCGTTCCGCTTGGGGATCCCAACTCCCAGCACTGTGCACGGCTCGACTGAGCTCGCCGAAGTCCGTCCACTGTTCACTGTCCACTGCCTGAGTGGTGTCAGGGTGTCAGGGTCTAAAGCTGTCCTCCTGCCTCTTGCCCCCTGCCTACTGCCTACTGATATTCCGTTCACGTTCCGGTTCACGTTTAAGAGGAATAAATCTGCGCCATCGGCGAGATGTGATATGATGGTCAAGGGATAAGCGGATGAATTCGCTCCAGTCACCTCGCCAACCCGAAGCAGACCACCGCCCCTGGGGCTTTTACACGGTCCTGGCCGATGAGCCGGACCACAAGGTCAAGCGGATCGTGGTTTATCCGGGCAAGCGGTTGAGCCTACAGCGCCACTTCCGGCGGGCCGAGCACTGGCTGGTGCTCAAGGGCCGGGCCGTGGTCACCCTGGACAGCCGCGAGATCAGCCTCGGTCCGGGCCAGGCCGCGGACATCCCCCTGGGCACGGCCCACCGCATCCATAACCCGGGCGATGATCCCCTGGTGTTCATCGAGGTCCAGCGCGGCGAATATTTCGGCGAGGATGACATCGAGCGGTTGGAGGACGACTTCGGCCGGGTGTAGTGTTGTGTCCCTGAACTGAATTTTTTTCTTACCACAAAGACACCAAGACACAAGAATATACCTAACTGAAAGAAGTGCCCGGGTTCTCTCCCAATGGCCGCATAGATCCAGTCCAAAGCAGCCCGGTTTAAATAGTTTTATTATTTTTTCTTGGTGTCTTTGTGCCTTAGTGTTAAATACTGAATTGAATTGTTCAGTCTGAAACCCGGCACTCGGCCTTGCCCGCGACGCATTTCTGTCCGTCCGCCTTTTCCACCCACACCTCGCAGAAAGCGCGGCCGCCTTCGACCGCGGTGACTTTCCCGGCCACAATGATCTCATCGCCCGGCTTGATCGGCGCGATGAACTTCACCTCGAACAGCCGTCCCCCCTCCAGCCACTGCCGGCCGAAGAAGGCGTGCAGCATCTCGCTGAGCCAGCTCACCGCGATATGGCCGTGGGCAATGGTGCCGCCGAAGGGCGAAGCTTGGGCAAACTCCAGGTCCACGTGCAAAGGGTTGAAATCGGTCGAGACCTCGGCCCAGGCGTTAATGATCTCCTGGGTCATCCGAAAGCTGCGGGAAGGGATCTCGTCTCCGGTTTTCATGGGTTCACGGCCGCCGGCCGGCCTTCGCCGCGCGGGTCCGAAGCGCCGAGGAGGGATGAGTCCGGGAAGACCATCACCGCCTGGGCGTTGCAGGGCAGGAGATAGTGCTTGAGGACGTGGCCTTTCTTATTAAGCTCCCGCCGGCCGGGAAACCAGAGCCGGTCGTGTTCCAGGTAGAGCTGGTCCGGCAGCCACTGGTGATGGAGCCGGGGCGCGGCCACCGCCTCGGGCAAGCTTATGCCGAAGTCAACCATGTTGACGATGACCTGGAGCACGGTGGTGATGATCCGGGGCCCGCCCGGGCTGCCGAGAACCATCCAGAGCTTCCCGTCCTTGAAGACCATGGTGGGGCTCATGCTGGAGAGCGGGACCTTGCCGGGCGCAATCGCGTTGGCCTCGCCTTGCACCAGGCCGTAGGCATTGGGCGCGCCCGGGTCCGCGGAAAAGTCGTCCATCTCGTTGTTGAGCAGGACGCCGGTGCCGGGCGCCACTACCCCGGCGCCGAACAGGGTATTGATGGTCTGGGTCAGGGCCACCGCGCCGCCCCGGCTGTCCACCACCGAGAGATGGGTTGTGCTCGCGCTCTCCGGCGGCAAAAGGTTGCCGCGCCGGATCTCCCGGCTGGGCGTGGCGCGATTGGGCTGGATGCTCTCCCGGAGGTAGTCCGCGTATTCCTTGGAAAGCAGCTTATCCAGTGGGATCTCGACCAAGGCCGGGTCGCCAAGATAAGCGGCGCGGTCGGCAAAAGCAAAGCGCATGGTCTCCGCCAGAAGATGCGCGGTCTCGGCCGAGGGGTAGCCCAGCCGGGCCAGGTCATAGCCCTCGAGCACGTTGAGCATCTCGATCAGGATGGCGCCGCCCGAGCTGGGCGGAGGCATGGAGACCACCTGGTAGCCCCGGTAAGTGCCGGTCACCGGCTGGCGCCAGCGGGGCTCGAAGCGGTCGAGGTCTTCCCGCGTGATCAGCCCGCCGTGCGCTTGCATGTCCTTTGCAATCGCGTCCGCGATCCAGCCGCGATAGAACACCTCCGGCCCTTGTTCGGCGATGGCGCGCAAGGTCCGGGCCAGGTCCGGCTGCTTCAGAACCTGGCCCCGGTGGTAAGGCAGGCCGTGGCGTAAAAAGATGGAGGCTGCGGCCTCATTCTTTTTCAGCTTGGACCGGGTCAAGATCAGGCGCTGCTCCAGCACAGGGCTGACCTCGAAACCTTCCTCGGCCAGCCGGATCGCCGGCGCCAGCACCTGGGCCAGGCTCAGGCTGCCATAGCGGGAGAGCGCCTGGGCCAGTCCGGCCACGGTGCCCGGTACCGCCACGGCCAGATGGCCGGTGGTGCTGAGCCCGGCTACCACCCTGCCCTCTTTCTGATACAGGTCCCGGCTGGCACGGAGCGGCGCGACCTCCCGGTAGTCCAGCACCGCCACCTCCCGGCCCGGTCCAGGGTAGATGAGCATGAAGCCTCCCCCGCCCAGGCCGGAGGAATAAGGCTCGACCACCCCCAGCGCAAACGCCGTCGCCACCGCCGCGTCCACCGCGTTGCCGCCCCGGGCCAGCACCTCGGCCCCCACCGCGCTCGCGAGCGGGTGGGCCGAAACCACCATGCCGGAAAAGGACCCGGCCTCCGGCGCCGGGCCGGGCCGGAGATAATGGGCGCAGGCGCAAGAGGCAGCGATCCCGGCCAGGAGGATCGCGACTCTCAAGTAACTTAACATGGGGTCAGGCCCCAAATGTTAACATTGGCGGGTGGGTCATGGCAGGGTGAAAGCGATCTGGTTGACCCCGGGATTCTCGGCCTTGTCAAAGGCGCGCACGGCCAGGGTATGAGGCCCGGTGGGGGTATCGGCCGGGAGTTGGAACTCGAACTCTTCTTCCGGCTCATCCATGATCCCGTCGGCCGCGGCCACCGGCACCCAGTCCCGGCCGTCCAGGGAATACTCGAGGCGCACGATGGGGCTGGTCTGGTCTGTGGCCGCTCCGGTCACCGTGCCTTTCTCCACCTTGAGCTTGGCTACCTCCGGCCGGCGGTTGTCCACCAGGAAAGGCTCCGATTCTTTCTCGCTCACCTGCACCTGGTCCGGAGGATTGGCTTTCTCATCCGAGGCCTTCACTTTGATCCGGTAATAGCCGTCGGGAATGGACTCGGTGTCCCACTCCAAGCGGGTGCGGGTGATCTCCTTGTCGGTGCGGATCGGGATCCACTGCTTGAAACCCTGGGGCTGGTAAAACAATTTGTAAACCAGGGGATCGTTGTCCGGGTTGTCCACCTTCCACCGGATCTGGAGTTTGGTGGAAGGGCCGGAAGCCGGCTGCGGGCCGCGATCCCGGTCCGAAGAAGAAGAACCTTCCTTGCCCTTGTCCGGTTCAAATGGAAGCGGCCGCGGCGGGGTCTTGGGGCTCGGCCGCTCCGGGGCCGCGGCCACGTCCACCTGCTCCACATACTGAGGCTGATTGGCCACGGCATAAGCCGCGTTGAACTCCTGGAGCACGCCGTGATCCTGGCCCGGCCAGCGGGCGCGCACCTGCAGGTAGCGGGCGGTGGGGCTGGCGATGATCTCCTTCATCGCAGGCAACTCCAGCCAGTCCGACCAGCCGGAATCCGGCTCTTCGGTGTTGCCCGAGCGGGTCTCGATCTTCACCTTGCCCTCGGCCAGCCGGCTCAACTTGCCCCA
>MGQK01000113.1:43098-43783 GCA_001797815.1 Deltaproteobacteria bacterium RBG_13_61_14
CTTGCCCTGGCCCAGGCGCACGGAATAGACCACGCCATTGAGCTTGCCCGGACCCCGGCCGGCCAGCATCCCTTTGAGACCGGGCAACATGGCTTCTTCGCCTTGCGGTTCCGCCGGCTCCTCTTCGCCCGGTTCCCCTTCCTCATTGTTCCCGCCCTGGTCCGGCGGCGGCAAAACCAGCTTTTTCATCCGGGGCGGCCCAACCGCCGGCCCGCGCCGGCCCCGGGCCTGGTTGGCGGCCACGTAAAACCACTCGCCCGTCTGATCGCTCATCAGCACCACCCGCTTGACCTCGTTCTCCTCAAAGCTTTCTTCCACGCTGAATTTGCCCCGCGGAGAGATGCTGAACAAAAGCCCGTTGTTGGAAGTGCCGCCGTAGAGGGTGCCTTCCGGATCGCGGACCAGGGAGAGCACGTGCTCGGCCCCGGTCTCGGCATAAGTCTTGACCTCGCCGCTCAAGCTGATCGCGAGCACCTTGCCTTCCGGACCGGTCCCGGCCACCAGACCCCGCGCCGGATCGTAGAGCAAGGTCCAGACGTAATCGGTGCCGAGTTGGGCCAGCTCGGTCACCTGGCCGGAAGCGCTGCGGCGATAAACCGCAGCCTGGGGGATGGCCCCGAAATAGAGGTTGCCTTGCTTGTCCTCGGCCAGGCAGGTCACCGCCAGCTTCTTGGTGTCGAATTCC
>MGQK01000113.1:43792-43981 GCA_001797815.1 Deltaproteobacteria bacterium RBG_13_61_14
CTGGAACGAGTCCACTTCCCAGTAAGCGGTGGTAACCGCGCCGGCCGGGAGCGAACCGAAAAGCATTACCAGGACGGCAAAAGCTGGAGCCCATCGCTTCATGTTTGTCCTCACCTTCGCAGTGGAGTCCGAACCTTGACCTGGATCTGGTCCGAGCCGACCACCACGTAAGGGACCTCCTGGACCAGG
>MGQK01000113.1:44067-44171 GCA_001797815.1 Deltaproteobacteria bacterium RBG_13_61_14
GCACCGCCTCTTCCTCGGCGGCCTGGAACGGCTTGAGCCGCACAAACACCGTCACCGTCTCACCCGGCTCCACTTCCAGGGGATAGGCCCGCAAGGACTCGAGG
>MGQK01000113.1:44232-44356 GCA_001797815.1 Deltaproteobacteria bacterium RBG_13_61_14
GGAGCATGATCGGCGTGAGCAGCGGGTGCTGGATCACCTTCACCTGGTAGTCCCGGCTCACGTCCCGGCCCGGTCCCTGGATGTGGATCGCGTAGGGGATGGTGGGCGCCAGCTCTCCCAGCCG
>MGQK01000113.1:44426-48734 GCA_001797815.1 Deltaproteobacteria bacterium RBG_13_61_14
CGCCGAGCACGAGCCGGTCGGGAGCCGCGCCGGCCTCCGCGGCGCCGCCCATCACCGGCAGCCAGCCGTAAGGCAAGAGCTCTTTTTCCAGGGCCGCGAGCGGGCCCGCATCCAGGCCGGACACCGTGAGCGGCGTGGCGATGGGGACGAGGCCGTGGCCGGCCCCGCCAGAGAAGCTCGGGTTGAGCGGGGGGACCGGCCGCTCAAGTTCCTCGAGCATGGATTCGATGGGGGTGACCCCGGCGATCGGATCCAGGCTGAATTCCCAGGCGAAGGCGAGGGCGCCGGCGAGCCTGTCGTTGAGGAAAATGGGGCTGCCGCTCATGCCGGCGATGATGCGGGTGCGCTCCAGGCCCTGGCCGGAGCAGCGGACCAGGATGGCGTCCTGCTTGGGCCGGGCGTTCTTGATTACGTCAATCACTTCCACCTCGAAGCGCACCACCTCGCTGCCCTGCAGCACCGTCAGCCCGTAGCCCTTCATGCCCGGCCGCACTTCGGAGACCGGGATGATCTCCGTGGCAATAGGGATGAGCGGGAAAGCGAGGACCAGGAGGCAGATCCAGGCCGGGCGGAATAATCGTCGCATGTTCGCAGGTTAATCTAGTCAGTGGGCTCCGAAAAGTCAAGGAGACAGATCGCTTCCATCTTTTTACTAATGGGAGCATGAAATATCGGACACTTCCCGCGGCGGGCGAACCCCGTAGGGGCACGGCATGCCGTGCCCCTACAATCTGTGTGCCGGGGTCCCTCACTGTCCAATGAATAGCGCTCCCATTAGTAAGTTAGAACCTGGTTCTTACTTAAGGAGACGGACTTGTCCTGGCGGTCAAGCTCCGATATAATCGTCTCAGCGAAAACGGGGAGGGAAAAAACCAGAGAAGATGGCCAAGCGCGTGCTCTTGGTGGACGACAGCCCCAGCGTGGTTCAGGCGGCCTATGATCAACTGGAAGAGCGAGGCTATTTGATTGATGTGGCCTACAACGGCGCGGAAGCCCTCAATCGGATCGAGGACGCGGTTCCGGACCTGATCATCATGGACCTGGAGATGCCCAAGATGCGGGGCGACGAGGCGGCGGAGAAAATCCGGGCCAACCCGCTCTGGGTGATGATCCCAATCATTGCGCTCACTGCGCACAATCCCGAATCGGTGGGGGCGCGGACCTCCCTGTTCAACGCCTTACTGATCAAACCGTTCGGCTTTGATGTGCTGCTCAAGAAGGTGGAGGAATTGATCGGCCCGGCCGAGAGCGTTTGACCGCGGCTCAAACGTGATGATGCATGGGCTCTTCTAAATCCGGCTCTTTCCCGGCCAGGTAGCCGCGGATAGCCAGAATTGCCTCCACCACCATCCACCCCGCCAGCACCAGGATAATCAGACCCACTCCGAATACCGCCCAATCGCCTCCGCGCCAGAAATCGAGGAGCTTCAGGAGCATGGCCGAGATGGTGAAGAGGAACACCAGCACCATCGGCGCCAGCAAGGGCAGGTAAGGCCGGCGCTGTTTGAGGAGATAGAGCACGGCCATGAGCAGGCCCAGCCCGGCCAGGAGCTGGTTGGAGGTGCCGAAGAGCTGCCAGAGCACGGCGCCCACCGAGCGGCCCGCGACCTTGATCAGCGCGAAGTAGCCGATGGCCGCGACCGCGAGCGCGGAAGCCGCGAAGCGGTTGCCCAGCACCCGGCTGAGCCAGGGCAGGTCGAAGCTCTTGCCGATCTCTTCGATGTTGTAGCGGAGCAGGCGGGTGGCGGTGTCCAGGGTGGTCATGGCAAAGCTCACGCACACCACCGCGGTGAAGGTCCGGCCCAGGTGCTCGGGGATGCCCAGATGCGTCAGGATGATACCCGCGCCCCCGATGAAGTTGCCCAATGCTCCCTCGTTGGCCAGCCGCCAGTTCGGATACTGCGCCAGCCAGCTTTGCCGATCGGGCAGGGCCGCGGCGCAGGCCATCAGCACGCCCAGCGCGAGCACACCTTCGGTGATCATGCCGCCGTAGCCCACGAAGCGGGCGTCGGCTTCGCTCTTGAGCTGGCGCACGGTGGTGCCGGAGCTGACCAGGTTGTGGAAGCCGGAGAGCGCGCCGCAGGCCACGACAATAAAGATGAAGGGGAGCATGGGCGGAGCGCCTTCGGGATGCCAATTCACGGCCGGGGCCGCCATCGGCGGGTGATAGACGACCAGGCCGGCAAAGATGAACAGGAGCCCGAAGTAGAGCTGGAAGGAGTTGATGTAGTCCCGGGGCTGGAGCAAAAGCCAGACCGGGAGCACCGAAGCCGCGAAAGTATAGCCGAGCAGGAGCGCGATCCATTCGTTATAGCTGATCCCGGTGATGGGATACACCGTGCCCAGCCAGATGGTGAGCGCCATCAGCACCAGACCGATCAGGGTGGGCGGGAGCAGGCCCAGGCGCTTGACCCGGTAGACCAGGACCCCGATCAGGAGCGCGATCCCGATCAGGGCCGCGGTGGGCAGCACCGCATCGGGCTGGCCGGCCTGATCCAGGGGAGTGGCGAAGAGCAGGGCCACCTTGTTGGCGAACACGCCCATGGCCAGGGCCAGGATGAAGAAGATGAGGAAGAGGAAGAGCACCCGGGCGCGCCGGCCGATGATGCGCTCGGTGAGCGCGCCGATTGAGACGCCCCGGTGGCGGAGCGACAGGTAGAGCGCGGCCAGGTCATGGACCGCGCCCATGAAGATGGAGCCGAGCACGATCCAGAGCAGGGCCGGGAGCCAGCCCCAGATCACGGCCACCGCCGGTCCCACGATCGGGCCTAGCCCGGCGATGGAGGCGAAGTGGTGCCCGAACAGCACCTCCTTGCGCGTGGGCACAAAGTCTATCCCGTCTTCAAACTCCTGGGCCGGGGTCTTGCGGGAAGGATCCAGTCCCAAAACCCGCTCGGCCAGGTAGCGGCTGTAAAAGCGGTAAGCCAGTCCGAACCCGGCCAGGCAAATCGCCACGATCACTAAAGAATTGACCATGCTCCTGCCTTACTGGGCAGCCTGGCGCTCGAGCGCCGCGGCCGAACGGTAGAAGCCGAAGGCATTGAGGTTGGTCGAGCCTACCGCCAAGTAGTCAAGGGACGAGGCCTTGACCAGGTGGGCCACCTGGTCCTGGGGATTGGCCTGGATGACCAGGTCGCAAAGCTGGAGGGCCAGTTGGTGCTCATCCTGCTCTTGCGCCTCGATCGCCCGGCTGAGCACCTTGTCCGCTCCGCCGGCCAGCGCCACCAGTTCCCGCGTCCAGCTCTCTGCCGGCAAGGGATTCAGCCCGGAGCCGTGCCCGTCATACCAGGCCACGTAACTACGATAAATTCCCCGCACCGACCAGTCCACCCGGCCGTAGGTCTCCCGCAGGTAAGGCAGCTCGCGCAGTTCCGCCGGCAGTTTCACCTCCTGCACCAACTCGTCCTCGCTCTTGCCCGCATTGATCCCGGCCACCGCCGCGTCATGCACGAAGCGGATGGCGCGGCTGTAGTTCTGCAAATGCTCCCGGATCTCAGCCTCGCCGTAAACCGCCTGGCTGTGGGAGGGCACGAGATAAGCGGGCTTGAGCGCGATCATCCGCTCCAGCGACTCGACCCAGCCCCGGACCGGCCGGTTGGGCTCGAGCATGGGCGTGGAGAGGTTGGGGAAGGAATGGTAGTAGAGGTCGCCGGAGAGGAGCACGCACTCTTCCGGCAGCCAGACCATCAGGTGGTCGGGCGTCTCGCCGCTGGTGTGAAAAACCTCGAAGCGAACCCCGCCCAACTCGAATTTATATTCCTGGTCAAAGGTGATGGTGGGCATCACGACTTCAGGGGGTTCTCCTCCCCACCCGAACGGGCTTTTCATCGGCAGCTTCACCGCATCGTGCTCCGGCGCCGCCCGGCCGGCCTGGTTCAGCCGGCCCCGGCGGATGAAATCCTTGAGCAACTCTCGGTCTTGCTGCACGAACTTGACCCAATCGCGGGTGGCGATGACCTCGGTGCCCGGCTCCTTAAACACGCCCGCGCCCTGGATGTGATCCAGGTGGCCGTGGGTGTAAATCAGGTAACGAATGGGAAGGTCGCTTTTCTTGCGGAACTCGGCCAGGATTTTCCTGGCGGCCTCCGGGTTCTCCGTAGTGTCTACGACCACCAGCCCGGCCGGGGTGATCACCAGGATCGAGCTGCCCAGGGCGAACCCCCGCGCCAGAAAAACCCGGTCCGTGACTTTCTCCACTTTCGGCGTGACCAGGCTGATCAGGTCCACCAGCCCGACCACCGTCTCCAGGGAAATTTGCGGCGGAGGCGGAGGGGTGTAAGTCAGGGTGGATTCCCCCGGCGCTTGCGG
>MGQK01000113.1:48758-51717 GCA_001797815.1 Deltaproteobacteria bacterium RBG_13_61_14
AGGAAGGAGTCACTGGCATCTTTAGCCCCTCCATGGACTGTGTGAAATCAGTTCAGCATACTTGCCATATTTCGGAAGAGATCGGTCCAGTCGAGGCTACCGGGCAAGCCCGATTTTTTCCCGAACCGCACTATGACTACATCGTTCTTCGGTGAAATGAAGATTAACTGGCCCAAGTGGCCCACCGCCGCATAATCGTAGTCGCCCTCTGCGCCGCGATATCCCCACCAGAAGTACTTGTAATAAAGGTCGGGACGTTGGGCAAAGGCGGCTTTATCTTGGCCCATGTCGTAGTAGCCGGGTTTATCAGCGGGGAGGGGAGGGGCGGTCGACTCGATTACCCACTCGCGGCTGATAATATCTCTACCGTTCCAGTCGCCTTCGCGCAGAAACAGATGCCCGAACTTGGCGAAGTCGATGGCGCGCCCGTTAATGCCGGACTCCATTTTTTCGAACCCGTTCTCAATACTGTCTATGCTGTATGAAGCTTGAAATTCCATACCGAGAGGCTTCCAGATTTTTTTCTCCAGATACTCAGCCACTGGCATTCCCGCAGCACGCTCCAGGATCATGCCGATCAGTAAGGGGTGGTAGTTGTTGTAGAGAAAATACTCTCCCGGCGGGTCTATGATCCTGACTGAGAGCGCGACCGATCTGAGGTCGGGGTGATAATAGGTCCGCACGTTGTTCCAATCCTTGTATCTGATACCCGCGCTCATCCTCAACAGGTCCTTGATCGTCACATTCTCAAACCCATTTCCCCGCAGTTCGGGGATGTAGTCAGTGATCGGAGTATTCACGCTTTTGATTAGACCCTCATCAATGGCTATGCCGACCAGGGCGGAGTCGATGGACTTTGCCACAGAGAAGGAAGTGACTATCGAGTCCCGTGAATAACCATTGCCGTACCACTCATAAAGTATTGTATCGCCCTTGATAACGATGAATGATGTAGTCTTTGTACGATTGAGCAGGCCATTGAGGGACTTAGCCTTTATTGCCGGGAGATTCTCAACCGCGCTCTCAAAAGCCGCCGCCACCCTGGTCGGGTCAGGGGCCTGCTCGAAATTCCACACAGGCGCTTGGTTGTCGATAACGCGCTCGGGAAACTTCGTGTAGTCGTCTACGTTAGAAAAGTTCCACAACAGCACTCGGGACCAGTAAACCGGACAGGATAACGCAATCAGCATGATCCCCAGCACCACTGTTATTGCTCGGCTGTATTTCAACAGCATAAAATGCCCTTCACCTCGATTGCGCGTCAATCCGCCATCCTCCATACTCGCCTCCCTTGAGATATTTCTACTGAAGTTATCCGGCAACCCGCCCGCCACGACTCTTCCTGTCCTTAACATTTGGGGTCAGACCCCAAGGGCCTGTTGGTTATATTATCATTCGGGTTATCCACAGATCCACAGGCCATCGGAACGGGGCCATTTCAGGCCCCCAGTCGCCCAAATCAACTCTCGGTTTCGCCTCGCTTTTCCATCATCATCAAATCGCAGGGTTACCGGGTAGGGGCGACCGGCCGGTCGCCCCTACGGACCGCCCCTCGGCATTTGGGCAACAGGCTCCCAAATATTAGATTAAGAGCCTGGGCCACGGCTTGTTCCAGCTTGACCAGCCGGGGCTCGGTCTCGCGCCGCAGCTTGAACTCGACCGAGTCTTTAGCCAGGGTCTTCTCGCCCACCACGATGCGGAGCGGAATGCCGAGCAGGTCCGCGTCCTTGAACTTGACCCCCGGCCGCTCGACCCGGTCGTCGTAGAGCGCCTCCAGGCCCGCCGTTTGCAGATCGGCATAAAGCTTTTCGGCCGCGGCCCGGTTCTTCTCGTCGCTCAGGTTGATGGGCAGGAGATAGACGGGGAAGGGCGCGAGCGGGACCGGCCAGCTGATCCCGTTCTGGTCATGGTTCTGCTCGATGGCCGCGGCCACGGTGCGGCCGGTGCCGATGCCGTAGCAGCCCATCACGATCAACTGCTCCTTGCCCTCCGCGTCCAGGTAGGTCGCGCGCATGGCCTTGGAATACTTGGTGCCCAGCTTGAAGACGTGGCCCACCTCAATCCCCCGGGTGAACTGGAGAACTCCTTCGCAGCGGGGACAGGGGTCGCCGGCCGCCGCCACCCGCAGGTCGGTAACCCTGCCGGGATCGAAATCGCGGCCGGGGTTGGTGCCGATATAATGCGCGTCCGGCTCGTTGGCGCCGGTCACGAAGTTCTTCATCGCGGCCACCTCGCGGTCGGTGAAAACCGGGATCGGGAGGCCCACCGGCCCGGAAAAACCCAACGGCCCGCCGGTCACCTTCTCGATCAGCTCCGGCCCGGCCATGGCGATCCAGTCCGCGTCAGCAGCCTGCTCGAGCTTGTTGGGGTTCAACTCCCGGTCGCCCCGGACCAGCGCCGCCACCGGTCCTTTCGAGCTGTCGAAGATCAAGGTCTTGACCAGGAGCGCGGGCGCAACCTTCAGGAACGCGCACACCTCTTCCACCGTCTTCTGGCCCGGCGTCGGCACTTTGGTCAAGGGCGCCTCCGGTTCTTTCGACTTCGCGGCCGCGCGCTCGCCCAGCCCGGCCTTTTCCAGGTTGGCCGCATAGCCGCACTTTTCACAGACCGCGATCTGTTCCTCGCCGGTATCGGCCAGCACCATGAACTCGTGGCTGAACTTGCCGCCGATGGTGCCGGTCACCGCCTCCACCGCGCGGAAGCTGAGCCCGCAGCGCTCGAAGATCCGGGTGTAGGCGTCGAACATCTTTTGGTAGGCGGCCTCGGCGCCGGCTTCGTCCGCGTCAAAGGAATAGGCGTCCTTCATCCCGAACTCGCGGCCGCGCATCACCCCGAAGCGGGGCCGGATCTCATCGCGGAACTTGGTCTGGATCTGGTAGAGATTGAGCGGCATCTGCCGGTAGCTGCGCACCTCGTTGCGCACCAGGTCGGTGATCACTTCCTCGTGGGTCGGGCCCAG
>MGQK01000113.1:51828-52328 GCA_001797815.1 Deltaproteobacteria bacterium RBG_13_61_14
AAAAACATTTCGGTATAGCGCATGTTTCCTCTACCCCTTTCCAGAATCCCGGCTATTGTAACCGAGGCATCCCAGGTGGTCAACCGTTCTTTGACTTCCGGGAGCCCCGGTGATATCTTGAATTTGAGGTTTGTCGGCTAAAAACGGCCAAGCCGAGAAAGGAAATCAGCATGATCTTTCACAAGGAAAAACCGGGAAGGCGCAGTCTTGCCCTCCTGGTCGCATTGTTTAGTTTCCTCATCGTTTCCTCCCCCGGCCAAACGGCCAGGAAGCCGCCATCCAAGTCCATCAACACGGAAACCGACTGGCAAAAAGACCGCGCGGTCATCCTCCAGGCCATGCACCAAGAGCTCGACCGCTCCCGCGAGAAGCTCAAGCTAAAGGATTTCGACCCGCCTTACTTTATCGGCTACCTGCTCTCGGACTACGCGGTGAAAAGACTGACCGGCTCCTATGGCACGGTTTACTCCGACCGGGAGAGCCGCCGGCGCGAGGTCTAT
>MGQK01000113.1:52359-56338 GCA_001797815.1 Deltaproteobacteria bacterium RBG_13_61_14
GAGCTGTTGGAGGACGCGGACCTGCCCAGCTTCACCCAGGAGAAGCCCAGCCGCTTCCAGGGCGAACACGTCGCCTTCCGCTTTGACCCGGAGGCCTGGGCCGAGGCGGTGCGGCAGGTGACCGCGGTCTTCCGCAACTACGACCAGATTTTCAGCAACAGCTTTACCGTGACCGCGGAGAAATACACCCATTATTACGTGAACAGCGAAGGCTCGGAGGTGGTGCAGGAGCAGACTTATTTCAACTGGTGGATGGACGCCGGAAGCCGGGCCGACGACGGGCTGGAGGTCTCCAACTTCCGGCGGAGCCTGGGCCTCGAAATCCAGGAAAAGCCCGATCTCCCGGCGCTGGTGGCCGAAGCCAAAGCCCTGGCCGAGGAGTTGCTCAAGTTGCGCGCGGCCCCGGCGCTTTCGCCCTACAACGGCCCGGCCATCCTCGCCCCCCAGGTAACCGGCGTCCTCTTCCACGAGGCCATCGGCCACCGCCTGGAAGGCGAGCGCATGCGTAACCCCGGCGAGGGCTTCACCTTCAAGGACAAGGTCGGCCAGCAGGTGATCCCCACCTTCCTCACCGTGACCGACGACCCCACCCGCCGCACCTTCGACTCCTCCACCCTGGTCGGCTATTACCATTACGACCAGGAGGGCGTGCCGGCCCAGGCCATAACCTTGATCCAGGACGGCATCCTCAAGAACTACCTCATGTCCCGCACTCCGATCAAGGGCTTTGATCTTTCCAACGGCCACGGCCGCAGCGACGGCGAGACCGACCCCATGGCCCGGATGGGCAACCTGATCGTCACCTCCAGCCAGACCCTGGACGACGCCACGCTCAAGCAAAAACTGATCGAGCTGGTGAAAAAGCAGGACAAGCCCTTCGGCCTGATCATCCGCGAGACCCTGGGCGGCGACACCCGCACCGGCCGGGAAGAAATGCAGGGGTTCCGCGACCGGCCCCGGCTGATCTACCAGGTGGACCCGGCAACCGGGCAAGAGACCCTGGTGCGCGGGGTAGAGCTGGTGGGCACGCCGCTCATCAGCATCAACAAGATCGTGGCCACCGGCCAGGAAATGGGCGTGTTCAACGGCTATTGCGGGGCCGAGTCCGGTTACGTGCCGGTTGCCACCGTGGCCCCGAGCGTGCTCCTGGAAGAGGTGGAACTGCAGAAGAGCTCGGAAAAACCCCAGCGGCCGCCGATCCTCAAGCCGCCGGCCTTCGAGCCGTGAGTCAGCCGGAATCAAAAACCGCGCCGTCAGCCGAGAAAAAAAGCATCTTCTGTCCGGTCATTCGGCGGGAGGTCTCGGCCTGCCCGTTCAACCATCCTTCTCTCGACTGGTGCGAGACCTGCCCCTTGCGGCCGGGTCAAAATTCAGAACCGGAACAGAGAAGGTAGGGGCGCGATTCATCGCGCCCTCGTGCTCGGTAAAAGCGGATGACCAAGACAAGAAAATTCTCGAAAGACCTTGAAGCGGCCATCGCCTTCCACGGCCACTTCTGCCCGGGCCTGCTCATTGGTTACCGGGCGGCCAAGATCGGGCTGACCCGGTTAGGCGCGCGGCGTTCCGAGGACGAGGAGTTGGTCGCGATTGTGGAGAACAACTCTTGCGCCGCGGACGCGGTCCAGGTCTTGACCGGCGCCACCTTTGGCAAAGGCAACTTCTTCTTCCGCGACCACGGGAAGCAGGTATTCACTTTTGCGCTCCGGCCCTCGGGAAGAGCAGTGCGGGTCTCGCTCAAGGCCGGCGCTTTCCCGGAAGGGACCAGCCGGGAGCAGCGGAGCGAGCGGCTGCTCTCCGCGAGCAACGACGAGCTTTTTGCCATTGAAGAGAAGACGATTGACCTGCCGGCCGAAGCCGAGATCCGAAAAAGCGTGATCTGCCAATCTTGCGGCGAGCAAGTGATGGATACCCGCGCCCGCAAGGTGAAGGGCCGCGTGCTCTGTATCCCCTGCGCGGAAAAAGCCTAAACCCGCGGGGACGCGACCTTGCGCAGCACCCGGCCGGCCCGGGCCTCGGTGGCACGACCTTTCTCCGCAGCAATTTCTCCGTTGACCACCACCAGCTCGATGCCGGCCGGATAGCGGTGCGGGTCTTCGTAGGTCGCCAGGTCTTTCAGCCGCTCAAAATCGAAGAGCACCAGATCGGCGAAAAAGCCCGGCTCGATTTTGCCGCGCTGCGGAATGCCCAGGGCTTCGCACTGGTCCGCGGCCATTTTCTTGACCGCTTGCGCCAGGTTGAGCATGCCTTTTTCGCGCACCGCCCAGGCAAGCACGCGCGGGAAGGTGCCATAGACCCGGGGATGTGGTTTGCCCTCGGCCATGGTGCCTTCCGGCCCACGCACCGCGGAGTCCGAGCCGATCATCACCCAGTCCTTGGCGTAGATCCGGCGCAGGTTGTCCTCGGACATGGTATGGCAGATCGCGGTCGGGCCGTCGGTTTCCTCCAAGAGCAGGTCGCAGACAAAATCGAGCGGCGTCTTGCCTGGCTCCCGGGCCGATTCGCGGACCGTGCGGCCCTCGAAGCCGCGGTTCTTCGAGCTGAAGACCTGGGCGATCACCACCCGGTCCCAGAACTCGGGGTCGGGGTGATCGGCGTTGATCTCGCGGAGCATGCGCTCGCGCGCGGCCGGGTCGCGGAGCCGGCCGAGATAAGCTTCCTGGCTCCCGGCAAAGACCCATTCCGGCAGCACCGAGGAGGAAAGGCCGGTATAAGAGGCAATATATGGATAGCGGTCGGCCCGGATAACCTGGCCTGAATTCTGCGCCGATTCGATCCGCGCAAAGACCTGGTCCAGCTTGTGCCAGTTCTCCTGGCCCGAGGTCTTGAGGTGGGAAACCTGGAGCGGCGCCTCTGCGGCTCTTGCCACCGCGATCACTTCCTCGATCGCCTCCACCAGCGCCCGGCCCTCGCTCCGGATGTGGCAGGCGAAAAGACCGCCGGCCTCGCCCACCGGCTGGAGCGCCGCGGCCAGCTCCTCCGGCGTGGCGTAACAGCCGGGCGGATAAATCAGTCCGGCGCTTGCGCCCCAAGCGCCCTCGGAAAGCGCCCGCGCGATCAGCTCCTGGATAACCTTTAGCTCTTCCGCGGCCGCCGCGGTTTCCCGCATCTGCATGACCGCGGCGCGCACGGTGTTGAAGCCGACCAGCGGCGCGTAATTGATGGCAGGACGCGCCTCTTCCAGGCGGTCGAGGTATTCGGCCATGTCCTGGAAGTCGGCCCGGATCCCGAACAAGCGCAGGTGCGAGTTGAGCCGCTCGTGGGCCAGCCAGCCCCGCACCGGCGCCGCGGAGTAACCGCAGTTGCCGCCGACCTCCAAGGTGACGCCCTGGAGCAGCTTGGACTCGGCCTGAGGCCGGGCGAGCAGGTGATAGTCGGAATGGCCGTGCATGTCCACAAAGCCGGGCGCCAGCATCAGCCCCTGGGCTTCCACCACGCGCCGGGCCGAGAGTTTTTCCAGCCGGCCGATCGCCTCGATCCGGTCGCGGCTGACCGCGAGGTCGGCGGTGTAGGGTTCGCGGCCCGAGCCATCCAAGATGGTGGCATTCCTGAAGAATAGATCAAAGTTCATGTTTGGGGATACATTTCGATTTTAGATTTTAGATTTGGGATTGGGGATTGGGGATTGGGGATTGGCGGCAGCCTTTTCAATCCAAAATCCAAAATCTAAAATCCAAAATTGTATGCGTTTTCCCCCGCGGCTGGCCTTCAAGAGGAGACCTTGCCGTGGCGGATGGCGCAGAGTTCGCCGCACATGGTGCAGACGTCGTCTTCCAGGGGCGGGCTGGACTCCCTGAGCTCCCGCGCCCGGGCCGGGTCCAGGCTGAGCTGGATCTGCTGCTCCCAGTCCAGGCGCTTGCGGGCCTGGGCCATGGCGATGTCGCGCTCGATCGCGCCCGGAATTCCCTTGGCGATGTCCGCGGCATGGCCGGCGATGCGGGCGGCGATCACGCCCTCGCGCACGTCCTCCACCGTGGGCAGG
>MGQK01000113.1:56408-65459 GCA_001797815.1 Deltaproteobacteria bacterium RBG_13_61_14
GCCGATCACGATCAGCTCCTGGATCTGGCCGCGGTCGGTGGCGTCGGCCAGGCAGCCGGGCCTAAGCCCGTCGCCCAGGCTGAGCACCAGGTCGAACTCGCGGGCGATTTCCAGGAGCCGGGGGTAAAACTCGAAGAGGGGGTTCTGGGCCTCGTGATAGCGCATCCATTCCACGGTGAGCGCGCCGCCCCGGCTGACCACGTCCAGGACCCGGCCCTCCCGGCTCAGGCGCTCCACCGATTCCTCGGTCACCCCGCAATGCACGGTGACGAAATCCACCCCGTCCTCGGCCTGGAGCCGGATGGCGGCGAAGAGGTCATCGCCGGTCATGTCCAGGAAAGGATGGCCGCGGTTCACCATTTCCACCGCGGCCTGATAAATGGGCACCGTGCCCAGCGGCAGCCGGGTCCGCTTCAGGATGGCCCGGCGGATCTCGGTGATCGGCCCGCCGGTGGAAAGGTCCATGACCGTGTCCGCCCCGGCCGCTTCCGCGACCCGGAGTTTTTCCAGCTCGAATTCGAGGTCGGCCCGGTCCTTGCTCGTGCCCAGGTTGGCGTTGACCTTGGTGCGCAGCCCGGCGCCGATGGCCAGAGGCTCCACTTTTTGGCGGACGCGGTTGCGGGTGACGACGATGGTGCCGTTAGCCACGCCCTCGCGGATGAACTCGGGCTCCACGTTTTCGGCCCGGCCGGCCGCGACCATCTCGGGGGTCACTTCGCCTCGGCGGGCGCGGTCGAGCAAGGTGGGCGCCACGCTCATGGAGTCTCCTTGGGCGCGGGCTGGGGCGCGGCTTCGGGGGCCGCCTCGGGTGCAGCCTCCGGCGCAGCTTGGGGTGCAGCCTCAGCCGTGCTCCCGGCCTGCGGCTGGGCCTGGCTCGCCTTCAGCTTTTGCTCCAGCACTTGCAGCGAAGAATTTTGCTTGCGCAGCTCCTGATCAAAGCGTTCGAGCGCCTTCGAGATCGGATACCCCATCTCTCCGGCCTGATGCAGCTCCTGGAGCCCTTCCAGCTTCCGGTCCCGATCCGGATCAAAGAAATAGGCGAACGCCAGCGCGTAGTGGACCTCGAGGTTCTTGGGCTCCTGGAGCAGGACCTTCTCGAAGTGACCCGCGGCTTCCTGGAATTTCTCCTCCTGCAACAGAACCCCGCCCAGCAGAATATCAATGTTGCTGTTGTCCGGAGTCAACTCCATGGCCTTGAGCGCCAGTTCGCGCGCGGCCTCGAGCTTGCCCTGGGTGAAATAAATTTCCGCCAAGTCAATCCGGGCGTCGGCGTGGCTGGGTTCGAGATTGATCGTCTGGTTAAAAGCGGCCTCCGCCTGCTCGAGCATGTTCGCGCCCCGGTAAGCCCGGCCCAGGTGATACTGGGCGTCCACAAAGGTCGGGTCCTCGTCCAAAGCCTTCTGGTATTCGACCGCAGCCTGGCCGTATTGCTGCCGGTCCTCGAAGAATTTCCCCAACTCGTAAAATTTGTCCGCCCGCCGCTGGCACCCGAAGAGCCACCCCACCAGCGCCAGGACGATCATGATCCGCACGAAATGCTTCATCCGCGTCCCTTTCATGCTTTTGCCTGCCATCTCTCCATCAAATCTCTCGCAGCCTGCTCAGGATCCGAGGCCGCCAAAACTGCCGAGATCATCGCCATCCCGAACGCGCCGCTCGCCGCGACCTCGGCCAGATGATTCGGCCCGATCCCGCCCAGGGCGAATACCGGGATCAGAACCCGCTTGACCGCTTCCCGCAAGGCCGCCACGCCAACCGGCGGACCGTAGCGCGCTTTCGAAGCCGTGGCATAAACCGGACCGAAAGTAATGAAGTCCGCGCCGGCTTCCGCCGCGGCCTGGGCCTCGGCCAGGGAATGGGTGGAAGCGCCGATCAGTCGCTTCGGCCCTAATAGCTTTCGCGCCTCGAGCACCGGGAAGCCGGACACCGGCACATGGACGCCATCCAGGTCCAGCGCCAGAGCGATGTCCACCCGGTCGTTAATCAGCACGCGAGCCTTGAACTTTTTCGCCAGGTTCTGAACCCGCTCGGCGAGCTTGTATAGCTCGCGGCCGGAAAGGTCTTTCTCCCGGACCTGCACCGCCCGCGCGCCGCCGCGAAACGCTTTTTCCAGAACCTCAAGCAACTCCCGACCCTGCGTCTGCTTCCGGTCGGTGATCAAATACACCCGAAAATCCGGTCCGGACATTGTTCTAACCACAAAGACACAAAGGCACAAAATAAAATTCGTAATTCATAATTAGAACTTAATGTCTTTGTGCCTTTGTGGTAAACCTCTTCATCCGATCGTGCCCTCGATCGGACTCGAAGCCGTGGCATAAAGCTTCTTCGGAATCCGGCCGGCCAGGTAAGCCAGCCGGCCGGCCTCCACCGCCAGCTTCATCGCTTTCGCCATGGCGATCGGGTCCCTGGCCCCGGCAATCCCGGTGTTCATCAGCACTCCGTCGCAGCCGAGCTCCAGGGCAATCGCCGCGTCCGAGGCCGTGCCCACGCCGGCGTCCACGATCACCGGCACTTTCACCGCCTCCATGATCAGCCGGATGTTATATGGATTACGAATACCTAACCCCGAGCCGATCGGCGCGGCCAAAGGCATCACCGCGGCGCAGCCGATGTCCTCCAAGCGCTTGGCCACGATCACGTCGTCGTTGGTATAAGGCAGGATCGTGAAGCCTTCCTTGATTAAAACCTTCGCCGCTTCCAGCAAGCCGGCCGTGTCCGGGAACAGGGTCTTCTCATCGCCGATCACTTCCAGCTTCACCAGCTCGCCCAGCCCGGCCTCCCGTCCCAGCTGGGCCGTGCGCACCGCGTCGTCCACCGAGTAGCAGCCGGCGGTGTTCGGGAGCAGGGTGTAGCGCTTGGGGTCAACGTAGTCGAGGAGCGATTCCTTGGAGCGGTCGGTCAGGTTCACCCGGCGGACCGCCACGGTCACCACCTCGGTGCCGGAAACTTCCAAGGCTTCCTTCATCTGGGCGAAACTTGCATACTTGCCTGTGCCTACGAACAGCCGGGACTTAAATTCCCGGCCGGCGATTTTGAGCGTGTCCACCGCGGCCATACCTTATACTCCTTTTCTCCACCCGGTTTTATCTTAGCCGTTAATGGTCGGAATTGCAAAATGGAAGCAGGGCAAATTTGGAGTGCGGTGCTTCAGCACCGCCTTGCTTTGCGACCATTCATGGTCGCCCATCGTTCCTCACCGATGAATCGGCGCGATAAAAAGCGGCGGTAAACCGCCGCACTCCAAATTTCGCCCTTAACGAGCCGGGCTTCGCTTGTTATGCATTACTGTAATGTAATAAGTAAAGACCTGACCCCTACCTTGGACCCCTACCTTGACTTACGCCAGGCAATTTTTAAAACCCGCGCCCGACCTGCCTTCGCCCGCCGGAGCGAGCTTCGCGCAGGCGGGAGAGCGGTTGCGGCAAGGTTTTCTATCTTTTCACTTTGGAGGGAGAAAAAGGACTTAAACAATTTTGTGAATGAGGGACAGAATTTCGGACAGGGTCGAAGAGGGAAGCTTTCCGAGCTTTTTGCGGACGATGCGACGGTCCAGGGTTACGATTTTTCCGCATTTGACCTTGGAAAGCTTGGGAAGACCTGCCTGAGAAAGGTCATCTTTCGAGAGAAGATATTCAAAGGAGGCCAGGCTGGTGGGTGATTGGGAGGTAATGGCACAGGCGATTATATCCGGACATTGCCGATGGAATTCTTCGCTGGAGATCACCAGGGCGGGGCGTTGTTTGCTGGAGCTTAAATCGGAAAAGGGGAAAGAAATCAGGATGACATCTCCATGCTTACAAGGCATCGTAAATTTCATCCTCCGGGTTATCCCAGAACGAGAAAGCTTGCTCTGCGGCCTTCAGCCATTCCAGATCCTCGGGACCGATTTTTTGAGTCTGGAAAAGCCGGGTAAACCTGGAAAGCAGTCTCCTTTGTTCTTCCGGGCTTAAGTGTTTAATGGCCGTTTCGATTTCTTTCAGTTTGGAAGAAGATTTTTTCATGGGTTTTTTCTTAATTTGATAGTGTAACATTCTTCGGGGAAGTAGTCAAAAATCATGACCCGTCCTTTCCGTCGCGGCTCCAGTTTTGCAATTGAAGGATTCTTCACTGTGCACTGTGCTCCGTGCACTGAGCACTGTTCACTACGCGAGGCGCTTGCGAAAGTCGGCAAAGAGAAGACAGCCAACCCAGGTGAAGATGAGGGCCGGGTTATAGGCGAACTGGGGTTCGAGCGAGTCCTGGGCCGCGGCGTAAGTCAGGGACCAGGCTACCTCGAAGAGGGGGAAGATGCCCCACCAGCCGAAGCGCCAGAACACGTAACCGGCGAGCGCCAGGTGAATGGCGATCAGACCCGGGCTCCAGAGGGAGTGGAAGAACCAGATATCGTAAAAGGCGTCGGTCCAGATGGCGAGCACCCCGAAAATGACCAGGTCAGCTTCCAGGGTGAAGAGCCTGGGCTGATCCGCGATCCGGCGCCGGCGGAGGGTGAATTGGTAGAGCACGGCCAGGACTCCGAAGAGGACGGCCAGGCCGCCTTGCCAGTAGCGGTTGCGGCTGATCAGGAAGTTGGTATCCAGGAGGGAGAGGCTGCCGAGCGCGCCGGTGTGGGTGCGAAGCTCGAAGAGCAGGCCGATCGTGGCGTCATAAATTGCCGTGGCAACTTCCTGGCCGGCGTCGTTTAGGACCGCCACTTCATAGCTTGCCTGGCTGTCAAGGATTCGCGACCACAGGATCAGGCGCTTGGAAAACTTGAGTTGATAGGTTCTTCCGGCCGGACCGATCCAGCCGGCCACGTCTTTGACCCGGACGGCATTGATCGCCGCTTCGATCTTGGACCGCCGCCATTCGGTAACCGGGTTGGGAATAGCGACCCAGATCAAGGAATAGGCCTTTTCGGAATCCTCCAGGTAGCCGGTGGATTGCTCAACGGGCGATTCAATCTTTTGGCCGGCTTGAAAGGTATCTAGAACTGAGTAATGCGATTCCACGCGAATTTCAGCTAATCCGCGATAGGCGAAAAGTCCACTGCCGGAATAGGACGCGTAAAAGTCGTCCAGAAAAAAGGTCGGGTTTCTGGGATTCAGGTTGAGCCAGGAGAATGCCCACATCAGGACCAGGGGGGCGATGCCCACCCAGGCCACCCGGTAGAAAATCTTTAGCCGCTCGCGTCTTCCGAATCGAGTCATGGATCAACTCCTGATACTCTGGTGACTCTCCTTCCGTGAACCAGGAACCGCGAACCGTGAACTTTTCTTTTCAATCGCTCTGCCGCCGCAGGAAAGTCGGGATGTCGTATTCCTCCTCGCTGGCCTCCTCTTTCAGGTAAGCCTGGACCCGGCGGGCCTTGCTCGCGCCGCCCTCGGACTGCTTCTTCCGGATCAAGGTGGGGATGTCCAGGTTGGGCCGGGACTCGGCCGCGGCCGAGGGCTTGAAGCGCATGCGCATGTCGCGGTTGAAGTCCTGGAACCCGGTGGCGATCACGGTCACCTGGACCGCGCCGTTGCGGCTTTGCTCGATCACGTCGCCGAAAATGATGAGCGCGTCCTCGTGCGCCTCCTCCCGGATCAGGTTGCAGGCCTCGCTGATCTCGTGCAGGGTCAGGTCCGACCCGCCGGTGATGTTGATGAGCACGCCCTTGGCCCCCTCGATGCGCACGTCGTCGAGCAGGGGGTTGGAGATGGCGTTGTGCGCGGCCTCCACCGCCCGCTCCTCGCCCTCAGCCGAGCCGGTGCCCATCAGGGCCATGCCCCGCTCGCTCATGATGGTGCGCACGTCGGCAAAGTCCACGTTGATGTGGCCGCCCACCCCGATCAGGTCGGCGATGCCCTTGACCGCCTGCAAGAGCACCTCGTCCGCCTTCTTGAAAGACTCGAGCACGGTGGTGTTCTTGCCCACGATGTTGAGCAGCCGCTGGTTGGGGATCACGATCAGCGAGTCCACGTGCTCCTTGAGCTCCTCGATCCCCTGCAAGGCGTAGCGCGAGCGCTTGCGGCCCTCGAAGTCAAAGGGCTTGGTCACCACCCCCACGCAGAGCGCGCCCGCCTCCCGTGCGAGCTGGGCGATCACCGGCGCCCCGCCGGTGCCGGTGCCGCCGCCCATGCCGGCGGTGACAAACACCATGTCCGCGCCGGCCAGCGCCTCTTCCAACTGGGCCCGGTTCTGCTGGGCCGCCTGCCGGCCCACCTCGGGGTTGCCGCCGGCGCCCAGGCCCTGGCCCAGTTGCACCTTGACCGAGGCCGAGTTCATCTCCAGGGCCTTGGCGTCGGTGTTGGCCGCGATGAATTCAACCCCTTGCAGGCTGCCGGCGATCATGGTGTTGATCGCATTCCCGCCGCCGCCTCCCACTCCGACCACTTTCAGCTTGGCCGCATGAGTTTCCGCTTCCACTAATTCCAGCATCGTCTTCCTCCTCCTGTTTCCGCTTTCTTGTTCAATTCGAACAAACTTTAGCCGCAACCTCCCGCCGCGGTTAATGCCTGGAAGTAGTGCACAGTGCACGGTGCACGGTGCACAGTGAAAAGTGCTAAGTGCCAATTAAAATTTCCACCTCTTCACCCTTCACTCTTCACCCTTCATCCTTCTAAAAGAACTCCACCAGCCATTCCTTCATCCGCTCCATCACCTTCTGGAAGAGGTTGTCGTCGCGGATGCGGAAGCGCCGCTGCGAGCGGTGCTTGCTCCCGTAGATCAACAGCCCGACCCCGGTGGCATACATGGGGCTGTTGACCACGTCCACCAGGCCGCCGATGCCGAGCGGCCGGCCCACCCGCACCGGCATCTCAAACACCTGCTCGCCCAGCTCCTCCATCCCGGCCATGAGCGCGGCCCCGCCGGTGAGCACCGCGCCCGAGGCAACGGTGTCCTCATACCCGGCCCGGGCGCACTCGCGCCGGACCAGGGCGAAGATTTCCTCCACCCGCGGCTCCACGATCTCGCACAGGAGCTGGCGCGGCATCACCCGCGGCTTGCGGCCGCCCACCGAAGGCACCTCGATGGTCTCATCCTTGCCCACCAACTGGGTGGTGGCGCAGCCGAATTTCTTCTTGATCTTCTCCGCCTCCGCGGTGGGCGTGCGCAAGCCGGCGGCGATGTCGTTGGTGATGTTGTCGCCGCCCAGCCCCAGCACCGAGGTGTGCTTGAGCGAGCCCTGGTGCCAGATGGCGAGGTCGGTGGTGCCGCCGCCGATGTCCACCAGGGCGACGCCGATCTCCTTCTCGTCGGGGGTGAGCACGGCCTCGGAACTGGCGAGCTGCTCGAGCACGATGTCGGCGACGTTGAGCCCGGTGCGGTTGCAGCAGCGCACGATGTTCTGGGCCGAGGTGATGGCGCCGGTGACGATGTGCACCCGGGCCTCCAGCCGCACCCCGGACATGCCCAGGGGGTCCTTGATCCCCTCCTGGTCGTCCACGATGAACTCCTGGGGCAGGATGTGGATCACCTCGCGGTCCATGGGGATGGAGACGGCGCGGGCCTGGTCCACCACCCGCTTGATGTCAATCTCGCTCACCTCGCGGTTCTTGATCGCCACCACCCCGTGGCTGTTGAGGCCCTTGATGTGGCCGCCGGCGATCCCGGCATAGACGGTGTTGATCTCGCCCCCGGCCATCAGCTCGGCCTCTTCCACCGCCTGCTTGATGGATTCGACGGTGGCGTCGAGGTTGACCACCACGCCTTTGCGCAAGCCGTGCGAAGGCGAGGTGCCGATGCCGACGATGTCAATGCCCTCGGGGGTCAAGTCCCCGACGATCGCACAGATCTTGGTCGTGCCGATATCCAGACCCACGATTTGCTTGTCCCGCTTGGCCATCTTCCGCTCCCTCGGGCCACTGGATTCAATCCAGTGCCCACTAAATTAATTCATCGCCACCTTGTAGCCGGACCGCAGCTTCACGGTAGCCTGTCCTTTGAAATTCAAATCCACGATCTCCACCTTGCCCCAGTCGCCGGCCAGTTCGGCCAGCACCCGCTCCAGCCGGCGCCAGCGTTCGGGAAAATCTTCATCGCCCAGCCGGATCCGCAGCCCGTCGCTCAAGGTGACCAGAGTGACCCCGTAGGTGGGATCGAGGTGCACCTCGGAGATCTCCCGCAGCGGCAAGACCCTGGAGCCTTGCGCCAGGTCCAGCACCGCCTCCACTTTCCGCACCTGACGGGCGGTGGCGGGTTGATCGCTGATCACCTGGTCCAGGCTCAAGCCGGTGATCACCGGGAAATCGAGAGGCTCGCCCGGCAGCGCCCGCTTGAAGACCTCTCCCTCCTGGTCCGCATAGTAAAGCGAGCCGAGCGCCACCAGGGCCAAAGGCTTGCGCTCGAAGACCGTGATCTCCACCCGGTCCGGAAGCTTGCGGGTGATCGTGGCCCGGCGCACCCAGGGATGGAACTCGATCTGGTGCACCGCCTCGACCAGAGAAAAAGAGAAAATGTTTTTGCCTTCCATGATCCCGCTCAGCTTGCGGACATCCTCGGCCTTGACCCGCGGCCCGGTCCGGATCGTGACCGTGCGCACCGCGAACCGGGGCGAGTGCCGCACCCCCTGGTAACCGAAGCGGCCGAGGAGACCCAGCGCCGCGCCCACCACCAGGCAAAGGAAGACTTTGAGAGCGGCCAGGAAAAAGCGCCGGGCGGGTCGGCTCTTGCGCTTGCCCGCGGGGGAGCGCTTTTTAGTTGCGGCGGCCATGCTCGCTTTTCCCCTGCTCAAGTGTTCTCCGCGCTGCGAAGCATCCGCTCCACCAGCTCCTCAAACCCGATCCCCATGACCGCAGCCGACTTGGGCAGCAGGCTCAGCTCGGTCATGCCCGGGATGGTGTTGACCTCCAGGACAAAGGGGCCGCGCTCCGGGTGCAGGCGCAAATCCACCCGCGCCCCGCCCCGGCAGCCCAGCGCCTGAAAGGCCCGCTGAGAAAGCTCGCGGATGATCCCGGCCATCTCGGCCGGCAGTTCCGCGGGCGCCCGGTATTCGGTCTCTCCCTTTTGATACTTGGCACGGTAATCGTAAAACCCTTCCCGGGGGATCATCTCCACCACGCCCAGCGGCTCGCCGTCCAACACCCC
>MGQK01000113.1:65470-65628 GCA_001797815.1 Deltaproteobacteria bacterium RBG_13_61_14
GCAGAACCGGGGAGTGGGGATGCCCTGCTCCCGAAACAGCGCCTTGGCTTTTTCCTTGTGCATGGCCAGCGCCGAGGCCAGGACTCCGGAGCCGGTGTAAGCGATTCCCAAGAGCTCGCACAGGGCCTGGATCCGGCCGTCCTCCCCCCAGCCGCCGT
>MGQK01000113.1:65665-67318 GCA_001797815.1 Deltaproteobacteria bacterium RBG_13_61_14
AGCTTGATCCCGCTGTGCTCCCGCACGCGTTGCTGGATCTTTTCGATCAGCGCCAGCACTTCGCGCGACCGGGCCCGGCCCCGGTTGACGATGAAGTTGGCGTGCTTTCCCGAAACCTGGGCGTCGCCCAGCCGCAGGCCCTTGAGCCCGGCGGCCTCGATCAACTGGCCGGCGTAATGGCCGGGCGGGTTTTTAAAGACCGAGCCGGCGCTGGGGAATTGGAGCGGCTGGCGCTGCCGGCGCTCCTGCAACCCCTGGAGGATCTTGGCCCGGATTTTTTTCGGGTCCCGCCGCTGGAGCACGAAGGAGACCTCGGTGAAAATCGCATGGTCGGGCCGCTTCAGGTGCCGGTAAGAAAATTTCAACTGCTTCTGGCTCCACCGGAAGGGACCCGCTTCGGGAAGCAGGCCTTTGGCCTGTTCGACCACCCCGGCCATGTCCGCGCCCATGGCTCCCGCGTTCATCACCAGCGCGCCCCCGACCGTGCCCGGGATGCCCGCGGCAAACTCCAGGCCGGAAAAACCCCACACCTGGCAGGTTTTGACCAGGCGGGCCAGGCGCAGGCCGGCTTCCGCGGTCGCCTGCCCGTCCTGGCTCAACCGCATCTGGCGAAAGCTCTTGGAAAGATTGACCAGCACTTCCTCCACCCCTCCATCCAGGACCAGGAGGTTGGTGCCGGCCCCCATCACCCGCCAGGGCAGCTTCTGCTCTTGGCACCGCCCGATCACCGTCAGAAGCTCCTGGACGTTCTTGGGGAACACCATCAACTCGCAAAGGCCCCCGATCCGGAACGAGGTGTAGCTCCGCATCGAAACCCGTTCCAGGATTTCTCCTTCCCACCCCGGCTGCAGCGCTTCGGCCAGCGCGTGGAAATCGCCCCATACCCTCGCGGTCATGATTCCTTTCCCTCCAAGCGGGCGACCAATTCCTCGCCCACTTCCCAAATGTTGCCGGCTCCCAAGGTCAACACCAGGTCTCCCGGACCAAGCTCCGGTAAAAGCCGCTCCACGATCTCGGCCCGCTCGGCCACGAACCAGGTCCGGAGACCTTGCGGCGAACGCTCCGCCGCAATCGCCGCGAACAGGCGCTCTCCGCTCACCCCTGGAATCGGGTCCTCGCTCGCCGCATAGATCTCGGTCAGCACCAACAGCTCCGGGATGGAAAAAGCCCGGGTGAACTCGCCGAGCAAGTCCCGGGTGCGGGTGTAGCGATGCGGTTGAAAGACCGCGATGATCCGTGGGCGACGGGTTTGAAACCTGTCGCCCTTTTGTTCTTGATATTCTTGGGCCGCGAGCAAGGTGGCGACAATCTCGGCCGGGTGATGGCCGTAATCGTCCACCACGGTGACGCCGGCCTTCGTGGCCTTGACCTCGAAGCGCCGGTGCACCCCGCTGAAGCCTTCCAGGGCCTGCGCGATGATCGGGAAAGGCAACTCCAGCTCCAGGCCGATGGCCACCGTGGCCAGGGCGTTGATGGCATTGTGTCTCCCCGGCATGCCCAGATGAATCCGGCCCAGACCCCGTCCCTCGCTGACCACGGTCAAGGCGCAGCCTCCCCGCTCGCCGACGATCTCGAGCCCCCGGACCTGGGCCGCTTCGCTCTCGCCATAGGTCACCACCCGGCGGGTGACCCGGGGCAAAATTTCCCGCACCA
>MGQK01000113.1:67356-74098 GCA_001797815.1 Deltaproteobacteria bacterium RBG_13_61_14
GGCACCCGGTTCATAAAATCCACAAAAGCCTCTTTCACCGCCTCGAAGTGGCCGTAGTGGTCAAGGTGCTCGGGGTCAATGTTGGTGACCACGGCATAAGTGGGCGTGAGTTTGAGGAAGCTGCCGTCGCTCTCGTCGGCCTCGGCCACCAGGATTTCGCCTTGGCCGAGCCGGGCATTGGAACCGAGGCCGGCCAGCTTGCCGCCAATCACCACCGTGGGGTCGAGCCCGGCCGCCCCGAGCACGGTGGCGAGCATGGAGGTGGTGGTGGTCTTGCCGTGGGTGCCGGCCACCGCGATGCCCTGCTTCATCCGCATCAGCTCGGCCAGCATCTCGGCGCGAGGGATCACGGGGATGCCCCGCTGAAGCGCCGCCGCCACTTCCGGATTGTCGGCGCGGACCGCGGAGCTCGTCACCACCACGTCGGCGTCGGCCAGGTGGGACGCGGAGTGGCCCCGGTGCACGGTGGCGCCCAGGCGCTCGAGCGACCGGGTCACTTCGCTGGCTACAAGGTCCGAGCCGGAGATCTGGTAGCCCAGGTTCAAGAGCACCTCGGCGATGCCGCTCATCCCGATCCCGCCGATGCCCACGAAGTGGACCCGCTTGACTTTATGCCCCATCATGGTTCAAGTCTTCTTTGGAGTGGCCAGCAAATCATACAGGCCCTGCACCACGGTCTTGGCCGCGTCCGGCTTGGCCAAGGCCCGGGCTTTATCCCCCCGCTCCTTCCGCAGCGCCGGGTTCTCAATCAGGGGGCGCAACTCCTCGGCCAGGCGCTTGCCGGTCAGTTCCTGCTCCAGGAACACCAAGGCCGCGCCCGCATCCACCATGGCCTGGGCGTTCTTGGTCTGGTGGTCCCCGGTGGCATAGGGGAAGGGGACCAAAATGCTCGGCTTGCCCGCGAGCGCGATCTCCGCCATCGCCCCGGCCCCGGTCCGGGAGATGATAATGTCGGCTTCGGCCAGGGCGGAAGCCATGTCGGTGATGAATTCCTGGACGCGGGCGCGGAAATCCATCCGGGCATAGGTGCTCACCACCCCGATCACGTCGCCGGAGCCGGTCTGGTGAATGATCTTGATCACGTCCTTGAATTCCTTAAGGTAGTTCATGGCTTCCATGACCAGGTAGTTGAGCCGGCGCGCGCCCTGGCTGCCCCCCACCACCAGCAGGCAGACCCGCGCATGGTTCGGCGGATGTTGCCGGCCGGCCTCGATCTTCTCCCGGATCGCCCGGCGGATGGGGTTGCCCGCTACGACGACCCGGCCGGCGCGATCGGCTTCCGGAAAGCTCGCCCGGGTCATCTCCAGGTTGATGAACACCCGGTCCACCAGCCGAGAAAGGATCAGGTTGGTGTTCCCGGGCACCGAGTTCTGCTCCTGGATGGCGGTGGGCAGGCGCAAGAGCCGCGCGACCAGCAGGGGCGGGCCCGAGACAAAGCCACCCACGCCCAGCGCCACCTCCGGCCGAAAGCGCCGGATCACCCGCCAGGATTGATACAGGCTCAAAGGCAGAACCAGGCTGTCTTTCGCTTTCTTCCCGAGACTTTTTCCCGCCAGGGCACGGACCCGGATGAAGGCAATTGAATAGCCGGCTTCGGGCAGAACGCGGCCTTCGATCCCCGTGGCGGTCCCGATAAACCGCACTTGGTTCTCCGGATCCGCGGCCAGCCATTCCTCCGCCACCGCCATGGCCGAAAACAGGTGGCCCCCGGTGCCGCCGCCCGCGATCAAGAGCCGCTTACCCATCGGGTCCCTTTTCGCCCCTCACGAATAACTCCGGGCCGAGATATTGAGGAGAATGCCCGCGGCCAAAAGGTTGATCAGGAGCGAGCTGCCCCCGTAGCTTATAAACGGGAGGACCAGCCCCTTGGTGGGCAACAAGCCCATCACCACCGCCATGTTGATCAGGGCGGGCAAGGCAATCATCGCCATCAAGCCCAGCGCCAGGTAGGCTCCGAACGGGGTTGCCGCCCGCAGCGATAGCTGAATGCCCCGGGTGATCAGGATGCCGAAAAGCAGCACCACGGCCACCACCCCGATCAGCCCCAACTCCTCGCCCACCACCGAGAAAATAAAATCGGTGTGGGCGTCGGGCAGGTAAAAAAGCTTTTGCCTCCCGTCGCCCAGTCCGACGCCCATGATCCCGCCCCGGCCAAAGGCCAGGAACGACTGGACCAGTTGCCAGCCGGCATCCTGGGCATAATCCCAGGGACTCAAGTAAGCCAGGATCCGCTTCCAGCGCCAGTCTTTGCTGGCCAGCAGGTAAAAGACCACGGGCGAGGCCACCAGGACGGCGGAGATCAGGTAGCTGAGCCGGGTCCCGGCGGCAAAGAGCATGACGAAGACCAGGAGCCCGAGGGTGAGCGCGGCGCCCAGGTCCGGCTCGAGAAAGATGAGGGCGATCATGGCCCCGGAGACCAGGAGGTAGGGCAAAAAGCCTTCCTTGAACCGCCGGATCTTGTCCTGCTTGCGGGTGAGCGACTGGGCCAGGTAGAGGACCATGGCCAGCTTGGCCAGCTCGGAGGGCTGGAAGGAAAACCCCTGCCAGACCAGCCAGCGCCGGGCGCCCCGGATCGGGCTGATGCCGGGGATCAGCACCACCGCCAGCAGGACCAGGCTCACCAGGAGCAGGGGAAGAGTGAGCTTGCTGAACACTTCGTAGTTGACGTGCATGGCCACGTACATGACCAGCAGGCCCGCGGCCGCGGCGATCACCTGCCGGCGCAGGAAAAAGTTGGGGTCCTGGAACGATTCTTCGGCCAGGATCGAGGACGTGCTGTAGATCATGATGATGCCGATCCCGACCAGGAGCAGCACGGCCACCAACAATAAGCTGTCGAAGTGATGTTCCCGGCTGAAGAGCTTCATGGCAGCGACTCCACCAGCCGGCGGAACTGCTCGCCCCGGTCCTGGTAATCGCGGAACTGGTCAAAGCTGGCACAGGCGGGAGAGAGCAGAACCACGTCTCCCGACTCGGCGGACTGGGAAGCCGCGGCAAAAGCTTCGGCCAAGGTCGCCTTGGTCAGGATCCGGTAGGCGCCGGGCTGAAAAAGCTCTTCGGCCATCTGCTCGCGGCATTCGCCAAAGGCCACGACCAGCTTCACTCGACCTAAAAACTCCGGCTTCAGCGACTGGAAATGGCAGCCCTTGGCCCGCCCGCCCGCGAGAAGGATGATCGGCCGGTCAAAGCTTTGCACCGCCATCACCACCGCACCGGTGTTGGTCCCCTTGGAATCATTATAATAGCTTACCCCAAGAACATCGGCCACCCACTGAAGCCGGTGGTGTAAACCCTTGAAGGTGTCAAATGTCTCCTGAATTTTATCCCGGGCCAGGCCGAAGCACAATGCCGCGGCCGCCGCCGCCATCGCGTTCAAGAGGTTGTGCCGGCCCACCGGCTTCCAGCGCTCGAGCGAGAGCTTAAAGCGGGCCCCGTCCGCGCCTTCCCAGACCAGGCTCCGCCCCTGGAGCCGCATCCCGGGACGAGGCGGATCGGAAAGTCCGAACCATACCGCCTGCGCCCGGGTGGTCCGGGCCATGGCCGCGCTCGGCGGGTCGTCGGCGTTGAGCACCGCGAAGTCTTGCGGGGTCTGGCGAACAAACATCCGGCTCTTGGTTTCGGCGTAGTCGGCCAAATCGCGGTAGCGGTCCAGGTGGTCCTCGGTCACGTTGAGCATTATCCCCACCCGCGGATGAAATTTTTGCGCGAACTCCATCTGGAAACTGGAGACCTCCACCACCGCCGCCTGCACCGGCCGGCGCGCCAGCACCAGTTCCGAAAGCGGAGTGCCGATGTTGCCGCCGACAAAGACCTGGTCCCGGCCCAGGGCCGCGGCCGCCATCTCGCCCAGCAAGGTGGTGGTGGTGGTCTTGCCGTTGGTCCCGCCCACCGCCAGGATCGGCGCGGCTAGGAGGCGGGCCGCGAATTCCATTTCGCTCATGATCTCTTTTCCGGCGCGCTGAGCCTGGACCAGGCCCGGCAGCGACCGGGGCACGCCCGGGCTGACCACAATCAGGTCGGCCCAATGAAAGAGCTCGGCCGGATGTCCCTCGAAGAAGCCCTCGATCTTAAGCCCGGCCAGGGAATCCCAGGACTCGGCCAGGGTCTCCCGGGGCTTTAAATCATTGACCCGGACCTCGGCCCCTTCCCGCGCGAGCAAGCGGGCCGCGGCTACCCCGGACTTGGCCAGCCCCACCACCAGCGCGCGTTTTCCTTGCAGTTCCATTCCTTACCTGAGCTTCAAGGTGCTGATCGCGACCAGCGCCAGGATGATCTGCACGATCCAGAAGCGGACGATGATCTTCGGCTCGGCCCATCCCTTTTTTTCGAAATGATGGTGCAAGGGCGCCATCAGAAAGACCCGCCGGTGGGTCCGCTTGTACCAGAAGACCTGGACGATTACCGAAAGCGCTTCGGCCACGAACAGCCCGCCCACGATGATCAGCACCAACTCATGCTTGGTCACCACGGCGACAACGCCGATCGCCCCGCCCAGCGCGAGCGCGCCCACGTCACCCATAAAGACCTGGGCCGGATAGGTGTTGAACCATAAAAAGCCGAGCGCCGCTCCGAACAGGGCGCCGCAGAAGATAGCGAGCTCGCCGGACCCGGGCACGTAGGTCAGATTCAGGTAGCTGGTGTAGTCGGAGCGGCCCGCGATGTAGGCAAAGAGCGCATAGGTGGCGGCCACGATCGCCACCGGGCCGATGGCCAGTCCGTCGAGACCGTCGGTGAGGTTGACCGCGTTGGAGCTGCCCACAATCACCAAGAGCGCAAACAGGATGTAGAACAGCCCGAGTTGGGGAGTGACTTCCTTGAAGAACGGCACCGAGAGCCGGAGGTCGTAGCCGTTCAGGTAGAGCATGAAGGCCAGCCCGAAAAGGGCCACCAACACCTGGAACAGGATCTTTCGCCGGGGCGAGACCCCCTTGCTGTTCTGACGGATGATCTTGAGGTAATCGTCCCAGAAGCCGATCGCGGCTAAGCCCAAGGTGATGATCAGGACCGTCCAGATGTAGATATTGCGCAGGTCAGACCAGGCCAGGGTGGCAAATGCCACCGCGGCCACGATCAGGATGCCGCCCATGGTCGGAGTCCCGGCTTTTTGCAAGTGGGTCTCCGGGCCATCGTCGCGGATCACCTGCCCGGCCCGCCATACCTTCAGCTTCTCGATCAGCCACGGACCG
Source organism: Deltaproteobacteria bacterium RBG_13_61_14 (assembly GCA_001797815.1). Classification (GTDB taxonomy): domain Bacteria; phylum RBG-13-61-14; class RBG-13-61-14; order RBG-13-61-14; family RBG-13-61-14; genus RBG-13-61-14. Next base: position 72,543 of record MGQK01000113.1, read on the forward strand.
GCCAGCACGCTCACCAGGAACGCGCTGACCGCGGCCAGGCCCACCCGGAAGGTGATGTAGCGAAAGACGTTGAAGACAATGCTGGAATCATGCAGCGAATAAAGCAGGTGATAAAGCAACGCCCCTTACCCCCGTTCCTTCCGCAAACCCGCAACCACTTCCTCCAAGCGGACGCCGTGCGAGCCTTTGACCAACACCCAGTCCCCGGCCTTCAATTCTTTTGCCAACCAGGCCACAACTTCCTCATTGCTCTCCGCCACGCGGATGCGCTTTGCCGAGACGCCGGACTTCGGCGAGCTCAGTCGAGCCGCCTTTCGCGCCGCCAGAGCCATCGCCCCCGCCTGCTCGCCCCGGAAGATCACCAGGTCGAATCCCATCGGCCCGAGGCTGGCCCCGACCTGTAGGTGCGCCGGCCTCGTGAACTTCCCCAGTTCCAGCATGTCGCCCAGAACCACGATGCCCCGGTTCCGCCCCCGCCAGTAATTGAAGCTCTGGAGCGCGGCCGGGGTAGAGACCGGGTTGGCATTGTAGCTGTCGTCCACCAGCCGGACCGGGCCGGGAAGCTCGAGCAACTGGTTTCTTCCCTTGAGCCCCGAGAAACTTTCCAGCCGGCGCGCCGCCTCGGCCAGCGAGAGCTGAAGCGGCCGTCCCGCCGCCGCCGCCGCCAGGGCATTCTCCACGTTGTGCCAGCCCAAAGTGGTCAAATGAAACCGGACCGCCGGTCCCACGGCCTGGCCCCGGCTCCGGCGCTGCACCGTCCATTCCACTCCCCGGCGCTTGCCCTTTTCAAAGGGATGAAAGCTTGTCAGATGGAGCGACTCCTGCCAATCGCGGCCGCCCTCGGGCCGGCGGGAGAAACCGACCTTCGGGCCCGGGTGACGCCGCATGATCCTGCGCACTCTCGGGTCATCCAGGTTAACCACCACCCAGGCGTCTTTACCCAGTCCTCGCACCAATTCGCCCTTGGCCCGGGCCACGCCTTCCACATCGCCGAGACCCTCCAGATGCACCGGGCCGACATTGGTGATGAGGCCCACCTCCGGCCGGGCGATCGCGGTCAGCCGGGCGATCTCGCCGGGCCGGTTCATGCCCATCTCCAGCACCGCGGCCTGGTGCGAGGGCCTCAGCCGGAGTAAAGAGAGCGGCAGTCCGATCAGGTTGTTGAGGTTGCCCTCGTTCTTCAGCACCCGGTAGCGGCCGGACAGGATGTGGGCGATCATCTCCTTGGTGGTGGACTTGCCGGTGCTGCCGGTGACTGCCACCAGGGGGACGTCAAAGCGCCGGCGCCAGTCAGCCGCCAGGTCGCCGAGCGCGGCCAGGGTATCCGGCACCGCGATCACCGGGACCGTGCCGGGAAGATGCAGGCCCGGGCGGTCTTCCACGATCAGGCCCGAGGCGCCTTTTTGCACGACCTTCCGCAGGAAGGAGTGGCCGTCAAAGCGCGCGCCCTTAAGCGCCAGGAAACACTGGCCGGCCTGGAGCGCCCGGCTGTCGGTGCAGATCTCGCCGACCCGGTTTTCGGCCCGGCCGCGGCGCACCCGGCCCCGGCAAATCAC
>MGQK01000113.1:74119-75587 GCA_001797815.1 Deltaproteobacteria bacterium RBG_13_61_14
GCGCATGACTTTTTCACTTCACCCCGGGCCAGAACCTCCGCGGCCACTTCCCGGTCGTCAAAGTGGACCTTGGTCGTGCCCAGGATCTGGTAATCTTCATGACCTTTACCCGCCAGCAGAACCAGGTCGCCCGGCCGGGCCTCGAAAAGGGCCAGCTCAATCGCCCGCCGCCGGTCCGGCTCGACCCGGTAGTTCTTCTGCACAATCCCGGCTTCGATCTCGCGGATTATCGCCCCGGGCTCTTCGGTGCGGGGGTTGTCCGAAGTCACAATCACCCGGTCCGAACCCCGGCTCGCGATCCGCCCCATCTGCGGCCGCTTGCCCCGGTCGCGGTCGCCGCCGCAGCCGAAGAGGGTAATCAGCCGGCCTTGGGTCAACTCGCGGCCGGCCGCAACCGCATGGGTCAGGGCGTCCGGGGTATGGGCATAGTCCACCAGCACAACGATGCCCCGGTCATTGGGCACCGGCTCCAGGCGTCCCGGCACTTTGCGCAAGTTTTTGGTGCCTTCCACTATCGCTTCGATCGAAAAGCCCAAAGCCCTCGCCGTCGCCGCGGCGCCGAGCACATTCATCACGTTGTGCCGGCCCAGCAAGGGGGAGGAAAGGAGGACTTGGCCTTCCGGCCCGACCAGCCGGAACCGGATTCCTTCCAATCCCACGGCTACCTCCTCGGCCCGATAAGTCGCCTCCGCGGACTTGACGCCATAGCTAATGACCGGCCCGGCCTCCTGGGCCAGCCGCCGGCCATAAGGATCATCCAGGGAGATAATCGCAGGGCCGGCCGGCTTCTGCTCAGGCCGGTCCAGCTCCCACGCCCCGGGCAGCGCCTCGGTAAACAGGCGCCGCTTGGCCTCGAAATAGGCCTCCATGTCCGGGTGGTAGTCCAGGTGATCCTGGGTCAGGTTGGTAAACACGCCCGCGCTAAAATGAAGGCCGGCCACCCGCTTCTGGTCCAGGGCATGACTGGAGACCTCGGCGAAGACGTGGCTCACGCCCTGGCCGGCCATTTGGGCCAAAAGTTTGACCAGGTCCACTGACTCGGGCGTGGTCTGCTCCGAGGGGATGGTGGTGTCCTGCCAGTGGCTGCTCACGGTGCCGATGACCCCGGGCCGCGCTCCGGCCCGGCGCGCCATCGCTTCCAGCAGAAAAGCAAGCGTGGTCTTGCCGTTGGTGCCGGTGATCCCCACCAGCTTGAGCTTTTGCGAGGGCCGGCCATAGAACCGCTCGGCCAACTGGCCCATGGCCAGGCGCACCTGGGGCACGATCACCGCCGGCACCGGCAAAGAAGCGCGTGGCTCGCGGCCGAGGAGGACCGCGGCGGCTTGGGCCTGGAGCGCGGCGGGAATGAATTCCTGCCCGTCCCGTTTGGTCCCCGGCACCGCGACAAAGAGATCCCCGGCTTTCACCCGGCCCGAGTGATAGCTGATCCCGCGCACCTCTGCTTCCGGGTCGCGGCTTGCGGCGAGCT
>MGQK01000113.1:75652-76601 GCA_001797815.1 Deltaproteobacteria bacterium RBG_13_61_14
CCCGGAGAGGTCCGGCATCACCTGCCCGGCTGTCTGTAGTTTAGACAACAATTCCCGGTCCGCCGTGGTCAATTCCTCGCGAATTCCTTCCGCCCCTTCGGGAGCGCCCTCGCGGCGGGCAATCGCCGGCCCGCCTTCGCCGGCCCGCGGCACCTTGAGCTGGACCATGGCCTGGCGCGCGATCTCCCGGAACACCGGCGCCGCCAGCCGGCCGCCGCTGGCATAATCGGTTTGGGGCTCGTCAATCACCACGATCATGGCCAGCTGGGGGTCGTTGGCCGGGACAAACCCCAGGAACGAGCAGGTGTATTTGCCCGGCTCATAACCCCGGGCGCCGAGTTTGGCTTTCTGGGCGGTTCCGGTTTTCCCGGCCACCCGGTAGCCTTCGATGGCCGCGCGCTGGCCGGTGCCGTCGCCCTGGACCACGCTCTCCATGATCGAAACCACTTCCTTGACCGTTTTGGGTGAGAGCACGCGGGCCACGCGCTCCGGCTGGTGCAGGACCACTTCGGTCCCGTCCGGCCGGACCGCTTTCTCCACCAGGTAAGGCTTCATCAGGATGCCGCCGTTGGCCACCGCGCTGATCGCGGTCACGATTTGCAGCGCGGTCACCGCGACGCCTTGCCCGAAGGCGATGGTGCCCACCCCCACCGGCGACCAGGATTTCGCCGGGGCGACAATGCCCTTGCTTTCCCCCGGGAAGTCAATCCCGGTGCGCCGGCCGAAACCGAAGCGGGTGAGGTATTCGTGCAGGCGCTCCCTGCCCAGCTTTTGCCCCAGTTTACTGGCGCCCACGTTGCTGGAGTAGGCGATCACCTGCCGCAGCGTGAGCCAGCCGTGGGGATCGAGGTCGCTGATCACCTTGTCGGCGATAGCGTAAGCGCCGTTCTCGCAGAAAAAGACATCCTGGGCATGGGCCAGATTCTCCTCGATCGCCGCCGCGGCGATA
>MGQK01000113.1:76691-82292 GCA_001797815.1 Deltaproteobacteria bacterium RBG_13_61_14
AAAAGATGGACTCGCCCCGGGCGTCGCGCTCGGTGATCAGGTAACGCGCCTCGCCCCGCAGCATCCCGTCGTAAGCGTGTTCGATCCCTTCCAGCCCTTGCGAGTCCACTCCGGCAAAGCCCAGGACATGGGCGGCCAGCGATCCGCCCGGGTAATAGCGCCGGCTCTCGGGAACCGTCCCGACCCCGGGCAGCTTCAGGAGCCGGACCCGCTCCGCGCTTTCCGGATCGGTCTGGCGGATGACCCAGACAAAGGGGTCAGGGGAAGCCAGGGTTTGCCGGATTTCCCGGCTGCTCATGCCCAGGGCTTTGGCCAGGCGCTGGGCGGTATCCGCGAGGTTGAGGACTTGATCCGGCCGGGAAAAAACGGAATAGCTCTCTTTGCTGACGGCCAGCTCGCGCCGGGCCGAGTCATAAATGACGCCCCGGCGGGGCATGATCCGCTCCAGGTGCCGGTGCTGTTGCTCGGCGCGGCGGGAGAGCTTATCCGCCTCAAGGACCTGGAACTGATAGGCCCGGGCCAAGATGGTGACGGCCAGGCCGTAAAACAGCACCAGGATAATCAGGATCCGTATTTTGACCCATTTTCCAATCTGGGAATTCATCCATCCTTGGGGACAGCATCTGAATGCTGTCCCCTCCTACCGAGAGGGACAGGTCCCGATCCAGTCCCAGCGACGCCCGCCGGCTTGCACCTCTTGCGCTTGCGCTGCCGAATCCGCTTTTACCGCCGCCGCCGCCGCCGCCGCTGGGCCCCGGGCTCGCCGCTCGGCTGTCCTCGACCCTGAAGGCTCAGACCGAAGGGAGCTCGCCGCAAGCCGCCCGGCCGCCCTTCCGCTCCGCTTTGCTTCTTCCCGCCCAGGGAAGGTCCGGGGACGCCGCTGGGAATGGATCGGAACTACCCTCCTCCTATTCGCCCCAAGGGTCCAGGATGCGGATCTGCTCGGGCGAAGGATACTTCAGCCCCAGCCGCTCCCGGGCCAAACGCTCGATGCGCTCCGGCGATTTCAAACGGGCCACCTCACCCCGCAGCTCCTCGTTCACTTTTTCCATCTGCTGGAGGGTCTCCGCGGTCCGGGATTGCTCATAGCCCACGCGCACCGCCTGCAAGCGGCACCAGACATAAAACAAGGTGGCGGCCACCAGCACCACCACCGTAAGCAACACCGGCCCCAGCACCCAACCCTGCCGCACCCGCTGGCGGGAAAGGGTCCCGGAGCGAATCGCCCGGCCGGCCACCGTGGCGGTCATGGCCGCGCTCCTTTTCCAGGCTCAAGCGCCACTCTCTCCGCCGCCCGCAACTTAGCGCTGCGCGCCCGGGGGTTGCGCTCGATTTCCTCGGGCCGCGGCCGGAGCGGACGGCGGGTGAGGATGCGCAGCCGGGGCTGATTCCCGCACCGGCAGACCGGGAGCTCGGGCGGACAGACACATCCCCGCGCCTCCTCCCGGAAAAAGTCCTTGACCACCCGGTCTTCCAGGGAATGGTAGGTGAGCACGCACACCCGGCCGAAAGGCTTCAGCCGGTCCGGAATTTGCCGCAGCCCGGCTTCCAGACTCTCGATTTCCTGGTTGACCAGGAGCCGCAGGGCCAGGAAGGTCTTGGTGGCAGGATGGATCTCACGCGGCCAGGCCCGGCGGGGGATGACTTCCTCCACCAGCCGGGCCAGCTCGGTGGTGGTCTGGAGCGGGCGCCCCGCTTCCCGCCGGCGGACCATGGCCCGGGCGATCGGACGGGCCCAGCGCCGTTCACCCGCCTGGCGGAAATTCCGCTCCAGTTCGGCGAGACTTAATTCTTGCAACAATTCCTTAGCTCCCCGGGCCTCGGCCGGGTCCATCCGCATATCCAGCGGTCCCTCTTGGCCGAACCCGAATCCCCTCTTTGCACTTTTGAGCTGGTGCAGAGAGGTCCCTAGGTCAAGCAAAACCGAGTCAATCCTGGCAACCGACAGCCCGTCCAGGACTTTTCCCAGCCGGGCGAAATTATCTTGAATCAGAACCAGCCGGTCGCGGTAAGGGGCAAGCCGCTTCTCGGCTTCGGCATAAGCCTCGGGGTCGCGGTCCATCCCGATGACTCGGCCGCCGGGCCCCACCCGCTCGCAGAGCGCCCGGGCATGGCCGCCCCCGCCCACGGTGCCGTCCACCACCACCTGGCCGGGCTGCACCGCCAGGAGTTCAAGCACTTCTGGCAATAAGACCGGCTCATGAAACGTGGCGGCCTCCATCTCCGGTCGGGCCGGATTTCAAACCCGGCCCCCTCTCCGGCCAAGGGCTGGCAAGAGCCTCTCCCACACTGGCGTAGCGCTCGACCAAATGATCCACGCCAAAGTCGTGCAGCCGGCCGCCGACCCGGCAAAGCCCGGTGGCCAGTTTGAGGTTGCCGCCCCTCCGGCGCAGCCAGGTCCAGCTCTCCAGGAGAAAGCCCATGCCCCGCTCGGAAATCCAGACCAGGTGGTCCAGGTCCAGCACCACGCAAAGCCGGCCCTCTTCCGCCATCTCGGCCAGGCAGTTGCGGAACTCGACCATGGCGGTGGGAGAAAAATCCCCCTCCATCTCGATCACACTCACCGGGCCGGGCTTCACGCGCATGGCGGTGGCGCTCATTTTTGGCTCCGGTGCAGCTCCGCGAGATAGCCGCGGTTGGCCGCAAAACTCTCTTCCCATTGCCGGTAAGCCTCTTCCCAGCGCGGCTTGGGCCAGATCTCGAAATGCGTCTGCGCGCCCATCAGCACCGCCTCCAGGTTGCCGTCCAGACCCAGCGCCGTCCGCCAGCGCGGGGGCACCAGGATCCGGCCCTGGCGGTCCACGTCGGCCTCGAGCTGGTTGGCGCGCAGATAATGGAGATAGCTGAAAACGCGGTCGTCATCCTGATCGAGCAGGCGGTGTTGCTCTTCCCGCACCTGCCAGGCATCTTCCGGAAAGACGTCCAGCCGGTTCGGGAAACGCACCATGATCACCCGGTTGCACTGGCGATCATCCAACACTTCCCGAAACCGGGAGGGAAGAATGATCCGGCCTTGCCGCGTGATGGTGTGCTCGTAGGTGCCGCGGAAGACACGAGTCGGAGAGAGCATGGCGATTTCGCTATCCATTTTTAGCCATTTGGCTCCAATTTGCTCCACTTTAATTTAAAGAAACTCCACAACAATGTCAAGCATTTTCTCAATCTATAGAAATTTTTTAGAAATCCATAGGTTGTATTTTCAATATTTGGTATAGGCAAGCAATTGACACACTATATGTTGTGGATAGAGGCGGGTGAATCACAGGATATAAATTGGCAAAATTATTGAACAAATACTAGGGACAGCCCCCGGTATTCTTATTTTTTCCTTTGCAACACTGGCGGCTGTCCCTGGTATTCCAAAGTTTCTTTCCCGATCCCACTTGCCTGGTCCCATCCTCTCTGTTATAGTGGCTTCATGAAAACCAAGCTTTCGGCCCTCCTGGCCGTCTCCTTTCTCCTGGCCCTTCCGGCCTGCGGCATGCGCCAGAACCCGACGCTGGCCGACTACCCGGACCACCCCGAGCTCTGGCAGGCCGCCATCCGCTTCTACGACTTCCTAGAGCTCAAGCAGCTCGACGGCTACTACGACCAGCCCGGCCTCCGCGGCTTCTTCCCCAATCGTGAGACATATTACGATTTCCTCGACACCGTGCTCCCGCCCATGCGCGAGCGCCGCTTCGAAAGGAACCGCGTCCTCGATTACCGCATCCGGGACATCCAACCGGAAGGCGAGCAGGCCCAAATCCGCGTCACCTTCCTCTCCGACGATGTCCTGCCCTTCGGCAAGGTGGTGACCGTCGAGCACCAGTGGGTCCTGGGCGCCGAGGGCTGGTACCCGGGCAAGGTCCAGGCCCCCAAGGCCCACTTCTGGGATAAAATCCGCTGACCGAACGTCTTACCTATTTTTTACTGCGGCCGATTAACCGAACCGGCTTGAGAAGGAAAAACTGAAGTAGCGGCTCCCCTTGCCGGCCTGGACAAAAGTCTGGCCCGCGCCGAGACCGGCAAAGGGGAAAGCTTAAGATCAGACAAACGGATCTTCAGGGCAAGACTTTATACACCGTGTCGTGCTCGCGGACGCGGTCCTGGACCTTGATGCCCACGTCATCGCCGGCCTTGGCCTCGGTCAGGACCTGCTTCTCGATCTGGATCGAGTCCACCGTCTGCTCGAAGTTGGTGTGGGCGCCCTCGATGGAGATGCGGTCGCCCACCTTGAGCGTGTCGCTGAGCTTGATCGCGGCCACGCTCACCTTGCCGAAGAAATGAACCACCTTGCCGACTTCTTGCTTTTGCATGACATTTCTCCTTTCTGAAGCAGGCCTTAGGCGTTGGACATTAGGCTTTAGACCTTAGGCGTTAGGCGTTAGTCAGCCGGAAAAATTATTCAATAATGTAACACAAAATCTACGGTCCAAATTCTAATGCCTAAAGTCTAAAGCCTGACGCCCAATGCCTAAAGCCTTCTTTCACAGGCTGACTCCCAACGCCTTGGCCACGGTGTGCATGTCCTTGTCGCCCCGGCCGGAGAGGTTGATGATGATGATGGCGTCCTTGGGCATGGCCGGGGCCGCTTCCACCGCCCAGGCCACGGCATGGGCGCTCTCCAGCGCCGGGATGATCCCTTCCTTCTCGGTCAACACCTTGAACCCGTCCAGCGCCTGCCGGTCGGTGATCGCCACGTATTCGGCGCGGCCGGTGGCTTTCAGCCAGGCATGCTCCGGCCCCACCCCCGGATAGTCGAGTCCGGCGGAGATGCTGTGCGTGGGCTGGACCTGGCCGTGCTCGTCCTGCAAGAGATAGGTCTTGTTGCCGTGGAGCACGCCCACCGCCCCGCCGGTGATGCTGGCCGCGTGCCGGCCGGTGGAGATGCCCTCCCCGGCCGCTTCCACGCCGACCATTTTCACCGAGCGGTCTTCCAAAAACGGATGGAAAAGCCCCATGGCATTGGAGCCGCCGCCCACGCAGGCGACCAGCAGGTCCGGCAGCCGGCCTTCCTTGGCCAGGATCTGCTCGCGGGTCTCCCGGCCGATCACGCTTTGCAGGTCGCGGACCAGGGCAGGATACGGGTGCGGCCCGGCCACGGTGCCGATCAGGTAGTAGGTGTTCTCCACGTGGGTGATCCAGTCGCGCAGCGCCTCGTTGAGCGCGTCCTTGAGCGTGCAGGTGCCGGAGCGGACCGGGGTGACTTTGGCGCCCAAGAGCTTCATGCGGAAGACGTTGAGCGACTGCCGCTCGATGTCCTCGGTGCCCATGAACACCTCGCAGGTCATATCGAAGCGGGCGGCCATGGTGGCGGTGGCCACCCCGTGCTGGCCGGCGCCGGTCTCGGCGATCAGGCGGGGCTTGTGCATGCGCCGGGCCAAGAGCGCCTGGCCGAGCGTGTTGTTGACCTTGTGGGCGCCGGTGTGGCAAAGATCCTCGCGCTTACAATAGATCTTGGCCCCGCCCAACTCTTCGCTCAGCCGCTCGCAGTAATACAGCGGCGTGGGCCGGCCCACGTATTCCTTCAGGTAGTATTTGAGCTCCGCCTGGAATTCCGGGTCCGGCAGGTAGCGGCGAAAGGCGGCCTCCAGCTCCTGGAGCGCGGGCATCAGGGTC
>MGQK01000114.1:0-2773 GCA_001797815.1 Deltaproteobacteria bacterium RBG_13_61_14
TGGCGTCTTTGCCCCTTGGCGGCTTTGCGAGAAACTCTTTTTTTCCTCTCTTTGGTTCCGGCTCGGCCGGGTTAGGCTTTGGGCTTTAGGCCGAGGAGAAGGAGCGGCGCTTCGACTCCAAAGGCTGGATACCGCTTTCCCGAAAATTTGACTCCGAGGCGGATTTCTTTATAATAAAAACCGATCTTGAGGCCGAGGGCGGTTCTTCCTTCTCAAGTCTAATGGCTAAAGCCCAATGCCTTCTTCCGAGCGCCCAGGTAGCTCAGTCGGTAGAGCAGCGGACTGAAAATCCGCGTGTCGGCGGTTCAACTCCGTCCCTGGGCACCATTTTGATTGATCACGCCTGGATTCTGTCAAAATCCCTATGTTTTGTTGGATCACCCGATCCGTCTAAGAGAGTGGAAATGCCTACTGGGCAGGGGGTTGAAATGAATTGGGGCAATGTGTAAAGTGAACCAGGGACACTTCGTACCTTATAAGTGATTGGGAAGGCGGGCTGCCGTATAATTTCGGATTCATAACCTGACCCCATTCCTTTTCCAAGGAGACGATAAATGAGTAGAACACAATTGATCACGGTCGTAATGCTGTTGGCGGTCATTTCTTTTCCGGTGGCGGCCAGGGGTCCTGATCCTCATTCAGGTAAAAGGTTTATTGAAATATCCTCATCTATTGGAGGGAAAATAATGGAATGGGCTGCAAAAAGCGGCAAGACCAGACCGGTTGTGGTCGAACACGAAATAAGGGACGTCACACCGGAGATGATCACCTGGTGGTGGGACAATATTGAGGACACCGAGCGTTACAAGCTGTGGCATCCGAAGGACCATATTGCTTTTGAATGGATTGTGCCGCCCAGCGATGGCCATGTGGGGGCAATACAAAAAGCTACGGAAAGTATCGGGGGAATCCCCATGGCCCTATTGATCCGCTGGGAAGATCCCAAGTCGGTGGAGAAGGAATATCAATACGTACTGGCGGCGAGCATTATTTCAGATGACGGCGCTGTGCTATTGCGTTTTTCACATGAATATGAGTCCGCAACATATGGCACTCGCATGAAATCAACCTTCTACATTCCAAAAGGCATAGCCTGGGTTGTTAGAAACGGGCTGCGTAAGCACAATATCGAGGAGATGGCCAACTTCCGCGAATTTCTTCCTGACCTGTACCGAAAAAATGCGGGTGATGAGTAGCAAGGGGCACCTTCTGCTTTGTGAGTGAGGAGTTCGGAGGACAGAATACGCAACTCGGTAAATCCTGATAGAAGGGGTAATGTCTGCCAGAGCCGCGGACTGAAAATCCGCGTGTCGGCGGTTCAACTTAAGTCCCTGGGCACCAGGTTGGTTGAGACTATGGGTTTGCCGTTGGGGGTTAGTTCTCCGAACATCAGGGTTCTGCAATTACGGGCAGATCAATGGCCGATGGGTGTTGCGCGCTCCGAAAAACCTTGATCTCCGGTTCCGGCCCCTGGGGCAGCAGGTAATGGTCCTTGTCCGCCCCGGCGACGGCCACCCGGATGCGGTGGCCCTTTTGGAACAGAACCGAGGTGGGTTGGAGGTCGAAGGTGATCAGCGCCACCTCGCCGGGCTCCAGGGGCTCCGCGTCCGCCCGGTTGAAAGTATGGTAAGGCACGCCCGGCGCCATCCGGTAGGGCGGCTGCTCAGCGCTGACCTTGCGGCAGGCCGCGCGGAGCAGGCCCTCGGTGAGGTAGGAGACCGTCCCGTCCGGGGCCACGTCTTCCAGGTAAACGAAAAACTGACCGTCGTCGGCCGTGGAAGAAACGTAGAGACGAACCACCGGGTGGCCGGTGACCTCCACGTCCTCGGCCAAGGGTGCGGTCTCGTAAACCAGCAGTTTCTTGTCCGCCTCGGCCCGATCCGGATACTCGATGGGCACGCCCTTGAGGTTGATCAAAGAGTTGTGGCGCGACCGGTTCCCGGTGCCGGCGGTATAGTCCACCCGGTAGAGGTCGCGGCCGTCTTCATTCTTCGGCGCAGCCAGCGAAAGCGACGACCCCTCGGAGAAATAATAGGTCGTGGTCGTTGACCGGGGCGGCCAGGTCTCGGCCGAATTCCACTTCTCCTCGCCCAGGGTGTAATACCAGACCGGCGGCTCGTCCTTGATGCCGTTGTCAATGCCCTGGAGGTAATAGTCGAAAAAGCGCAGCAACTCGGCATCGTGGTCAAAGGTGTTTTTCCGGGACTCGCGCCAGGGGCTGATGTTTTCTCTCCCGCCGTGCGGCCAGGGGCCGATGATGAGTTTCCGGCAGTTGGAGACCGTCCGGCAGCGGTAAATCGAGGGGGCGGTGTAAGAGCCGTCAAACCAGCCGGTGTAGCTGTAGATGGCCGCACCGGAGGCTTCGATATCCTTGAAGTAGAAATAGGGGCTGAGCATCTCAATCCGGCCTTGCCAATTCTCGGAATAATCGTCCCGGAACTCGTACCGGCGGGCTTCCGCGTAAACGTCGCCGTTATTCCGGTGCTCCACCACCGCGGCTTTTAATTCCTTTTTTGCCTGCCGGCCGTGGCCCACGGGCTTGACCCCCGGGATTCCGGAGAGGTGAAAAGGCAAGGTTCCCATCATTTGCAGGAGGGCGCCGGTGTCGTTCCGGTCCAGCGCCTGGTTGGACTGGTTCCAGGCGTTGCTGAACCAGTCGAGAAAAATGCCGCCGGGGTAAACGACGTCGGCGTAAGAATCAATCAGGGAGTAGCGGACGACCGCGGCCTTGACCGCGGGGTGTTGGTTGACCAGGAGGAACTCCGCGGTCGCG
>MGQK01000114.1:2893-5633 GCA_001797815.1 Deltaproteobacteria bacterium RBG_13_61_14
GCGCATGGGCACGAACACCGAGCGGGTGACCATGCCCTGGTAAACCGACTGGCTGTAGCCCGAATACTTGCCGGGCCGGCTGATTTTCTCCTGGGTCGAGCCGTCCCCCGCCCGCGCCGGAGCGACGCCGGACAAGGCAACCGCCGACAGGATCAAAACCCCAATTACCGTTTTCGCACGAACTGTCCTGGTCATGTTTTACCTCTTTCGGTTTGATGGCTGGCCGTTACCATACCACGCCCGTTCATGAAATCAAGGGTCGCCTGGACGATGCCCTCCCTCAGTTTTTGTCCGCACCGCATATTTTCGGCATTCGTAGTGGCGCAATTCATTGCGCCCAGTCCCTGCCAGGGCGCGATAAATCGCGCCCCTACCCTCGGTTTCCGGAAAACTGAGGGAGGGCAGGTCGCCTGGACGGTGGTGGCAACCCCGGCTCCCCGAATCTTGCTGGGCTTGAGCAGCTTTGAGCGCGGAAAATCGAGGAACCTCGGCCAACCCCTCGGGCCTGGTCTCGGCGCTGTCCCTTCTCCACCGCCGGCACCGCCGGCCATCAAAATGGCCCAGGTCGCTCGCCTGCTCGGGCGGTGGACTGCAAATAAACAGGTCGGCGGAGGAGTCCGGGTTAATTATGGATGCTGCCGAATAACTTTTGCTTCTTCCCGGGCTTGTTTTCTGAACTCCTCCATTTCCACGACCCGCTTCTCCTCTCGCGCCTTTTCGGCGGCGAAGCATACCAGGTGGCTCTCCAGGCACTGGTCCGCGCGGGTCAGAATGCTTTCGGGATCCTCACGGGCCACGGCCTTGGCGAACTCGAGCTGGATGGCCAGGTCGGCCCCGCCGTGGATGATGCCATGGTAGGGAATCCGCTCGGTTCGCGCCCGAGCAGGGTTATAAGTCCGAGTCTCCAGCCGGCCGGAAAAGTCGGCGGACCTGATCTCGCCCTTGGTCCCGTGCAGGTTTAAGGTTCTCTCCCAGACCAGACTGAACGCGGATAAAGAGAAGGAGGCGGTCACCCCGTTTTCGTATTCAACGCTCACCGTCTGGTGGTCCACCACGTCGTTGGGGCAATGGAAGACGCACCGGCCGTGGTTAGTCTCATCCAGGGCTTTCTTGATCCCGGCTTCGGAGAGGTCGTCCTGGGTAACGATCGAGGCCAGGGTCCGAAACCGGGGCTCCCGGATCACGTCGAGCACCGCCTCCAGGGACTGCCCGGCCATGAGCTTGAAGGGAATCATCGGTCGTCCCGGCTTGAGATATTGCTGGATGGCGCTGAACTCGCAGGTCTTTTCCACCGGACAACCATCCATGCAGCGCTCCGGAGCGCCGGCCGGCGCGTTGGCCTGGGTGAAGAACTGGAGGCTGCCGAAGGAAGACACCCGCTTGGCCGGCGCGCCGGCGAACCAGGTGATGAGGTCAAGATCGTGGATGGCTTTGGCGAGCAGGAAGGAATGGGACAGGGAGGAGTGATGGTGGATGCCGCGCACGTAGCTGAGGATGAAGTGCCAGTATCCGATGTTCTCCGCGCAGTCCAGGTTCATGAGGCGGCCGATGGCTTGTTGGTCGAGGAGCGCTCTCACCCGGGAGTAGATCCGGTTGTATCGGCACTGCAGGGCGATGGCCAGGACCAGACCGCGCTCGCGGGCCACCTCGGCCAGGACCAGGCATTTTCCGGGGGACAGTGCCATGGGCTTTTCCAGCAACTGGTGATAGCCGGCTTCCAAGGCCGCCAAACCGGACTCGTAATGCATCCGGCAGGGAAGGGCATTGAGCACCGCGTCGGCGATCCTGGGCTTGGCCAGGAGCTCGCGCCAGTCCCGGAAGGCATTTTTAGGATCCAGTCCGAATCTGCGGACGAACTGCTCGCGCCGGCCGTCATGGGGCTCGGCCACGGCGATGAACCGGAGCCGGTGCGGATGTCTCTTCGCCAAGGTGGCCAAGTTCAGCTCTCCCCGAGCCCCTGCCCCCAGCAACGCAATGCCGACCGGATATGCTTTGGCCATGACCATCTCCTCTTGCTTAGTGCTTCGATTCGCAAATACAATGACGTATTTATTTTCTCGCAAAGGCTTATTGGCTTACTCAGCCCTCGGCCGTGAGCTCCATTCGGCCCGAGCTCATGGCCGAGGGCGGGCCGAACGGCACTAAGTCCTGAGTAAATAAGTTCGTCATCGAACTTATGAATCGAAGGACTTAGAAAGGATTGCCTCTACCAGTTAAATGTCTCGGGCATTTACCCTCAAAACCATTATCCCTAAATTATACCAGGCCCGGAACCCTGAAAGGAATGCTATACCCCCCAAGTATCAAGTGCAATCGCTTAATGCTTTTGCTATGGTAAAATTAGGGTCTGCTGGTCATGCGCTCGCCAAGCTTGCGGCCGGGGGCGGGGATCTGCCAAGGATTGGGAAACCGCGGATGGATTTCGAATGAGTGCTCTGAAGCTGCTGATTCAAACCTATGGGTACCTGGCCGTTTTGCTGGGCGGGGCGATGGAGAGCGATTCGCTCCTGGTGCTGGGCGGGTTTGCCGCTCGCCGGGGCCATTTGACCCTGGCCGGGGTGATCGCGATTGCCTTTCTCGGCACCTCGACCGGCGCCCAGTTCCTCTTCTTTCTCGGTCAGCGCCACAGCCGGTTTATCCTCTCCCGGCTGCCCCGGTTGGCCGGCAGAATTGAGCGGGGCCAACAGCTTCTGGAACGCCACCGGATGGCAATGATCCTGGGCTTTCGCTTTACCTACGG
>MGQK01000114.1:5651-16379 GCA_001797815.1 Deltaproteobacteria bacterium RBG_13_61_14
TCCTGGTCTGGGCCGTGTCTTTATATAGGAAAGGGAGAAAAGGATCGAGGGCGGGATAAGACTCTCCCCCTGTCACTTTGCCACCTTGACAACTTGCCGACTTCTAGCGGCCGAGGTCGCTCACCGGCTCGAGCCGCGCACTGTCAATCCGCGGGTCGGCGGTTCACCCCGAACCCGTGAAAAAATGTTTGACAAAGTCTCTTTCGCTTTGCTATTTTTATCTCTCGACGATACCGCTTGGATTGAGCGAGGAAGGTGGGGATCGTGGACGAAGTTGGAATTGCTCCAAGAATCCGATCGCCAGAGTCCGGTTCTGGGTAGAGAGAAGTTAGAAAGGGAGAGGAAGTCATGGGAACCTATTTACGCGATCTCAAGGAAAAGCCGTGGTTTGGAGAGTACCACCTCTGCCGGATGGCCACTACCTTGGCGCCCTACCCGCAAATTCCGGTTTATCATTTTCTGGAAGCCGCGGCCCGGGATTACCCGGATTCGGGGGTGGTCCAAGCCGGCTTCGAGCTTTCCTACCCGCAAATCCGGGACCAGGCCTTTCGGCTGGCGACCGCCCTGGCTGCCCTGGGGATTAAGAAAGGGGACCGGGTCGCCACCATTCTTCCCACCTCCATTCAGTTCATCCTCGCGGATTACGCCATTTCCCGGGCCGGGGCCGTTCACATTCCCAGCAGTTTCCTGGAGCCGGAATCCGTCTTGCTCCACAAGTTCCAGGAGGGCGCGCCCCAGGCCTTGATTTGCATGGTGGAGGAGTTGGGGGTGAGCGTGGAGAGCGCCAAGTCCTTGGCCCATAAATCCGGGATCCCCAATATGATCTTGACCCGACGGGATGATTATTCCCCTACGCCTCCGGAACCCAAGGAGATTGCCAACGTTCTCTGGCTCCGGGACCTGATTGCAAAATCTCCCGCGAGCCCGCCGGAACTGGACCTCGACCCGGATCGTGATCTGGAGACCCTGCTCTTTACCGGCGGGACCACCGGCCTGCCCAAGGGGTGCATGCTCACCCACAAAAACATTGTAGCCAATGCGATGCAGTCCAAAGCCACTTTTGGCCCCCTCGCGGATCTTTTGGGAGAGAAGTTCTCGGTTCTGATCGGCATTCCTTTCTATCATGCCTATGGCCATATCATCATGCATACCATCACTCACATTGGAGCGACCCAATTGTTGGTGATGGATCCCCGGGACACCCGGTCCCTGATCCAGATGATCAAGGAGTATTTCCCGATCCTGCAGTTCGGCGTGCCCACCCAATACATGAAGATGCTAAAAGAAGAATTGAAAGGCGTAAATATCCTGGGCGTTTCCGGCTCCGCCGCCCTCCCTCCGGAAATCCAGGAGCAGTTTGAGAAGAGGTCCGGAGGGGGGGTGCTGGAGGGCTACGGCCTGTCCGAATGCGCTCCCAATACCCACCTGAACCCTTCGCTGGTGATCCGCCTGACCGGCGGCCGGGACAAGGCATGGCTTTTTCAACAAGTGGATAAGCTCTACCCGTTCCTGGTAAAGGTCATGACCCGCGTCCGAAAGCATGTTGACGCGAAAACGATGGGCAAGGTGTTCGCCCGGATCTTGCCCCTGATGATGCGCCAGGCCGCGAAACCCGAGCGCAAAAAGGACGAGAAAAAGGGGAGTATCGGCATCCCCTTTGTGGATACCGAGATCAAGGTCGTGGATGAGGCCGGCAAAGAGCTGACCTATGAGGAATTGTTGGAGGGCAAGTCGGGAGAGATGCTGCTCAACGGTCCGCAAAGGATGCTCGGCTATTGGCCCAAACCCGGCTCGGGGCTTGAGCCCGATGGATACGTGCGGACCGGCGACGTCGTCCGCATGGACCCCAATGGCTACTTCTACGTGGTGGACCGAATCAAGGACATGATCAATGTCTCGGGCTTGAAGGTGTATTCCCGGGAGATTGACGACCTGCTCTACACCCACCCCGCGGTGGAATTGGCCGCGACTATTGGCGTCCCGGATCCGGAAAGGAATGGAAGCGAACGAGTCAAAATCTTCATTCAACTGAAGTCCGAATTTCAGGGCAAGTTGACGCCGGAGCAGATTTTCACATTCCTTCAGGATAAAGTTCCCAAATACGCCCAGCCGTCCGGAATCGAATTCCTGCCGGAATTGCCGGTGACCGGCGTGGGCAAAGTTGACAAGAAGAGCTTAAGGAAGGCCATAGTTGAAAAATAGGGACCGTCGTCACCTATTTTCCATACCCTGGAACGGTCTATCGTTGATGGAGGGGGCGGTGAATCCGTCCGGAGAATGCCCTCCAAGACTTTGACTGGCTCAAAACGATGCGCTACAGTTTGGCCCAGGGGGGCTCCCTTTTGCGCGCTCAACCGGGCTATTGTTTAGTTGCGCATCACCAGGCCATTCTGATGAAACCCGGAAGAAGTCATTTCTTGGCGGCAATCCTGATCCTGGGATTGGTTCTGCCGTCCCCTTTCCAGGCGGAGATCAAAACTATCCAGAGGGTGGACGATCCGGTGGTGATGGAAAGCAGGGTCTTGACCGCCCTGCTCAAAAGTCCCCTTGACCGCCTGGCCTTGGTGGCCCGAACCGGCGAGGTCTGGGCCCCGATCCCCTTCCAGATTGACGAGAAAAAGCCCGACGGCAGTTACGCCTTTACTTTTGGTCCCCTGGCGGGCCCGGACCCGGACCCCACCCTTGACGCCAACGATGAACTGGTGTTCATGGTCAAGGACACCGGCGACCGGGTGGAGGACCAGAAGTGGCCCGAGGCCGCGGAAGCGGTCATGGAGATCGAGGTCCGCGATCCCAAGAACGGGCAGAAGGGCTGGGCTTACCTGGTCCGCTTCTCCGGCCCGGCGCCTCGCTCCCAGGATGATTACATCCAGGTCGAGACCGACCCGGCCTCTAACTACCGCAAGATCATCACCTACGAGTATGTCATGGGCGGCCCCTCGAATGTCATCTACCCGGACTATATGGCGGCCCGGGAATTGCCGAACGGCCGGCCCGGGGTGGACGTGTTGGACCGTCTGAAAATGCGGGGAGAATTCGTCTTGCCCATGGGACTTTCCATTCCCTTGATCTTCGATGAGATGGCCAAGTCCAAAGACAAGGGCTTGATTGACGGCCCGGTCCGGGTGCTGCTTCTGGCCGAGGGTTACCTGGAGTTGGCCAAATTCATCAAGATCAAGGGCGAGGGCTATTCGCTGATTTCCTACTATGTCAACCACATGATCTGGCCCATGGCGATGGAGTTGCCCATGGCCCGCTTGCTCAAGATTGAAAACTTTTACGGATACCTGGACTTTAACCAGAATGTCTTTGGCTCCTGCAGCTTCAGCGCGGCCAACCCCTATAATAAGGACGTGGTCTTTGATGGGCACATGAGCGAGGCGGAAAAGAAACTCGATACCGAGACGAACATAGACTGGAACGCCGGCTTCGGGCCGCAGGGCGCGATTATTCACCGATTGTATTTTGACCCCAGACCAGCGGTGAGCAAGCAGCTCCATTATTTTATTGACGACGCGACCATCCAGGATCCGCCCGAGGACTTCCCGGGAGTCTTCGGCGCCGGCTATCACCTGGTGTTCCCCGAAGAGTTGCTGCCTCAATCCACGGTTTACCAATACTACTACTTCCTGAGTCGTCTTCGACCCGAAGAAGTCTCCCGCATTCTCGACATCCTCGATCATCCGGTGGAGGTCCGGGTCAAGGCCAGGGTTGGCCCTTAAAACCTCACCTCATCGGCCAAGTGTCAACAACTCCAAGTCGGCAGGGTGAACGACATAAATGGTGGAATTTCGTGGGCCTTTGTAGGGGCGATCCTTGTCATCGCCCTGAATCCTGCGTAATGGCAAGGGGGGGGCGAATACAAGATTCGCCCCTACATCCGCACCAACTACCATTTATGTCGCACACCCAAACGATCACTTTGATTTCTGCAAAGGGATTTAGTAAAGTAACCCGAATCGGGGCGGGTGTCGTCCTTTTCCCTGAATTTCAAGAAAGGAGAGAAAAATGGCGGAATCGAGTTGCTCCCATTGTCCTTTTCGCGCCAGATACGATAAAAACCCGAAATCCATCATCGGGCGGATCTGGCGATGGCACATCAACTGGTGTCCGGGTTGGAAGGCTTATATGAAGTCTTTGCCCGGGGACCAAAGAGCCAAAGTGGCAGCCCAATATCATCTCAAGACCTAAATTAGGGACAGGCATTCATGCGGCGCGGCGGCACCCTGAAATCATGAAAATGCCTTTGCCGCCGGGAATCACCCTCTCCCTTCCCTCTCCCCTCGAGGGAGAGGGTTAGGGTGAAGAATTGGCCGTTCTATCTATGGTCTATTTGATTCGGAGGTGATCGTGTGACCGTCACGAGAAGAACATTTATCCGATGGACCTCGTTGAGCCTGGGGGCGCTGGTAGGTCCCTGGAGCATCGCCGGAAGAAAAGGTTATGCCGCCACCAAGGATTCGCCGGAGTTAGAGTTCCTCACGCCTTCGGAATATCGTTACCTCAACAAGCTGGCCCGCGAGGTCATCCCCGACGAGCCGGTCCTTTCCGGAGAGGTGGATGTGGCCAAGAACATTGATCGGTTCTTTGCTCAAACCAACACCGCTCCGGATTTCCTGATCATGCTCCGGTTCCTGCGCCTCATCCGGCTGGCAGACCCGGTTTTCCCCCTCCTGCAAAGAATCTCGCCCCTGCTTGCCGAAGACGTCATCAGCTTCCAGCGCACCATCTGCTTCCTGGGCTATTACAGCGATGCCAACGGGGAGGCGGATCTGCCGGCCGAGAAGCGAGTGGTCTGGCCCCGGCTCGGATACGATGGGCCCAAGGGTGAAGACTGGTTCCCGCCGGACAAGGAAGTTCAGCTCGACCGCTCGATCCTGAAGGACCGGGTTCAGGAGGAAGGGGCATGATTATCAGCTACCAGGATTTGGCGGCCGGCAAGACGGTAGGCCCGGTGGATGTGTGTATCATCGGCTCGGGCGCGGGCGGCTCGACCATGGCCTTTTACCTGGCCCAGGCCGGGTATTCCGTGGTGGTGCTGGAAAAGGGCGGCTATTTTCCGTCCGAGGAACTGGGCCGCAAAGAGGTCGCCTTGCTTACCCGGACCCAGGCCATGACCATCTTCACCCCCACCACCGGCGAGCATACCCGGGTCTCTCTGATTGCGGGCGAGTGTTACGGCGGAGGCACCCTGGCCGCGGAGGGCGCGGCGTTTGACTTCCCGGACGTGATCAAGGACGACTGGGAAAAGCTGGGGCTGAAATCATTCAGCCGCTCGAACCCAAAGCTTGACACCTGGATGGACGAGCTCAACCAATTGCTTTCGGTCAAGCCCATGGCCTGGGAATTCCAAAACCGCAACAACCAGCTCCTGGCCATTGCCGCGGAGCGGGAGGGGTTGCCCTGGGAGCCTTCGCGCCGGGCGGTGACGTATTGCATGCGCTGCGGCAATTGCACCCAGGGCTGCCGCTACGGGGTGAAGCAGGATTCCGCGGTCACTTTCCTGGCCTGGTCTCATGAATACCAGACGCAAATTTTTGTGGGGGCCAAGGCGGAAAAAATCCAGATCCATTACGCCGGACCCGAGGACCAGGAATACCGGGAGCGACTGCAAAAGGCGCGGGGCGCGGCGGCGGAAGATCTCCGGAGGGAGTTGGAACAGCGGGCGAAACCATTCCCGGCCAAATTCACCGTCACCGCCGGCGTCACCGACCGCAAGGCCCCGCCTCCCCGCAACCGGCCGGCGGAGAGCAAGACCCTGACCGTCCACGCCCGCCAGCTCGTGCTCGCGGCCGGGCCGCTCGGGAGCTCGCGCCTGCTGATGAAGAGCGGGATCAACCCCCACCGGGTGGTGGGCAAGCGTTTTACCACCCATCCCTCGGCCTTCACCCTCGCCCGCTTTCCCAAGAAGGTGCTGCTCCGGGGCTGGGACGGGATGTTATGCTCCATGGAAATTCATCATTTCGGGGACCATAACCGCGACCAGTCTTATTATCAGCCGGAGCGACACGGCTTTTTAATCGAGGCGGCGCTGTCCCTGCCCTGGGGCATGGCCAACATGACCCCCGGCGTCGGCCGGGAACACCTGGACCGGATGCAGCACCTGAACTATTTCGGCGGGTGCGAGATGATCACCAAAAGCGACGCCTCTGGCGAGATCACCCCGGAAGAAATCAAGTTCGAAATGTCGGAGACGGACAATGAGCGGATGCTCTTTGGCAGCTGGATCATGTCCCGGCTCATGTTCCGGGTGGGGGCGCAGGAGGTTTTTACCGGGCTGCCCGGCTTGATCCTCAAGTCTCCCACTCAACTCGATGAAATCTACAAATATCGGCGCGGAAAGAAAAAAGGGTTCCTGCTCAAGCAGGCCAACCTCTATTCCGGCCACATCTTCGGCGGGTGTATCATGGGCAAGGACCCCCGGCAATCCTTCGCCGACGAGACCGGAGAATGCCACGAGATCAAGGGCCTCTGGGTGGCGGACGGCTCCGCCTTCCCGACCAACACCGGAGTCAATTGCCTGATGTCCATCACCCTGGTGGC
The DNA here is from genome assembly GCA_001797815.1 of Deltaproteobacteria bacterium RBG_13_61_14. Lineage (GTDB taxonomy): Bacteria > RBG-13-61-14 > RBG-13-61-14 > RBG-13-61-14 > RBG-13-61-14 > RBG-13-61-14. The sequence goes on from MGQK01000114.1 coordinate 12,195, forward strand.
CCGCAAGATTGCCGATGACTTTATCCAAAAGACGCAAAGCTCTCCCCCCCAATAAGCGAAACCGATCTCATCCCCTTAACGGCTGGCGCGCCGTTCCGCCAACCCTCGTCCTTAGACCCGGTATTTTTCGCGCAGGCGCAGCGAGAACTGCTGGATGGCGGCGAAGGCTCGCTCCACGGTCCGCTCCCGGTCCGGGTTGACCAGGCAGCAGGTGGCCGGGGAGAGGAGGCTCTGGGCGAGGAGGAGTTCGCGGTCAATTCCCTGGTCTTGCAGGATAGACCAGACCTGCTCCAGTCGCTCTTCCAAGGAGGCCAGGTCCTCTTTTTCAAACGGCTCGAAGTTGGTGGGCACGATGCCCCAGACCAGGACTCCGCCGCGGTCCAGGAACTTCCTGATCGAGCGGGCATAGGTGGCGAAGACCTCGGCGTTGGTGTAGATGTCGAGCGAGAGGATGTCGAGGTCGAGACCGAGGAGGAAGTCCCAGTCCGGGTTGCCGCAGAGGTGCACGCCCCGGGGCCGCGCGACCGCGGCGAAGAACCGCTCCAGGTCTTGGCGGGCGGCCTGGTCGTTGTAACCCGACATCGCGCTCCACAAGAACTGCAGGCCCGGCTCGTCCACGAACATGAAGGCGTTGGAGTTCATTCTCTTGAGACGGCGGAGCTGGACGTTCAGCCGCTTGGCCAGGAATTCATACATGAAAGGCCGGACCGTGTCGTCGAACAGGATGGGCCGCCGGTTCTGGTCGAGCACGTTGAAGCCGAAGCTGATCGGGCCTTCGAGCTGGCCCCGGATCGCGGGCCGGTCGGAGAGGTCGAGCGCCAGGAAGCGGTGATAGACCGAGGAATAGGCCGGGCTGATGTCGAAATAGTCCGGCTCCTCAAAATGGGCCAGGGTCTCTTCCACCTCGGCGATGAATTTATCCAGCGAAAAACTCAAGCGCCGGTTCGCCAGGTCGAGCACGATCCCGGGGAAATGCTCGGACGCCTGCACGAACATGTCCTCATGGTAATCGGAGAGCGGGAGCTGGGGCCAAAAGGGCACATCCAGCGAGAGCGCGGTCGCGAGCGCCCGGTCCACCTCAATATGGGGCATCACCGCCATGGCGGTGGTCAAAAGGTTTCCAGGAATCGGCATGATCAAGTCCCCGGAGAAATCCGGTCCGGCGGGACCTTTCCTCATTATTAACTATAACATGATTTACCCCAGGCCGCGGTCCGATCCCTCGAAATCAGCCCCCTTTGCCCATCCCCCAGGCATATTTCCGCGCCCGCACAAGGCAGTTGACATTTTTTTGGCTTTGTGGTTTGGTAGCCATCGTTGATCGGCACCATCGCTCGAGCGGCAAGCGGTCTCAGAAGTTCCATAGACACCATCGGTTTAATTTAATCAGAAGGAGGTAGAGATGTTGAGAAGGGTGGCAATTGTTGGGTACGCCCAATCCCGCCATCAATACGACATGCTCAAGACCCGGGAGGACATGGTGTTCGAGGTCTGCAAGGCGGCGTTGGCTCACGCCGGCATCTTGCGGGAAGACATCGGCACCGTGGTCACGGCCTCCACCGACTACCTGGATGGCCGGACCATCTCCAACGTGTTCTTGAGTATGGCGGTGGGCGCGTACCTGAAGGACGAGTCGAAGGTGGAGGAGGACGGGGCGATGGCGCTCCAGTATGCGATGATGCGCATCATGTCCGGCGCGCATGACGTCGCCCTGGTCGAGGCGCATACCCAGGCCTCCACCTTCAATCCCCACCAGGTTTCCTATTACACCCTGGACCCGCTCTTTGACCGGCAGATCGGCCTGCTCAACGACGTGGCGGCCGCGGCCCTGCAAGCCAGGATGTATATGGACCGCTCCGGCGCGCGGGAAGAGTGCCTGGCCGCGGTCTCGGTCAAGAACCTGCGCAACGCGGCCTTTAACCCGAACGCGCACCGGCGGATGGCGGACCTGAGCCTGGAAGAGGTGCTTGCCTCCAAGCTCTACTACGACCCGATCCGGGAGCTCACCATGTCGCCGATCAGTGACGGCGCCGCGGCCGTGATCCTGGCCAGCGAGGAGCGGGCGCGGGAGATCACCGACTGCCCGGTCTGGATCGAGGGCGTGGGCCTCTGCTCCGACGCGTATCTGCGTGACCGGAGGCTCGACCGGCTCGATTCCTTGCGGATCGCCGCGCAAAAGGCCTACCAGATGGCGGGCATCCAGGACCCGCTCCAGGAGCTCGACCTGGCCGAAGTGACCGAGCGCTACGCCCACGAGGAGTTGATGATCTACGAGGCGCTGGGGCTCTGCCGCGAAGGCAAGGGTAAGGTCCTGATCGAGAACGGCACCACCGCCTTCGACGGCGAGTTCCCGGTCAACCCCAGCGGCGGCGCCCTGGGGGCCGACCCCATCTGCGCGACCGGGCTGATCCGGGTGATCGAGGCGGCCCAGCAGATCCGGGGCGAGGCCAACGGCTGCCAGGTCTCCGGCGCCGGCCGGGCCCTGGCCCACGGCCAGTTCGGGATCTGCGCGCAAAAGAACGTCGTGCTGATCCTGGGAGGTGAGTCATGATCATCCGCAATGCCGCAATTATCGGATGTGGACAGACCAAACATTCCTCCAAACGGAGGGAGGTCAACGTGGCGGAACTGGTGGCCGAAGCCGCCTTCCGCGCCATTGAGGACGCCGAGCTGACCCCCAAAGAGATTGACGCCCTGGTGGTCGGCAACATGCAGGGCTTCGGCGGAGTGGCCCAGCCCGAGCTCTGGCTGGGCGATTGGATCGGAGGCGAGGGCAAGCCGGTGCTGCGCATCACCACCGGCGGCACCACCGGCGGCTCGGTCGGCCAGGGCGCTTATTACTCCGTGGCCTCGGGCATGTATGACGTGGTCCTGGCCGTGGCCTGGGAGAAACACTCGGACAGCAAGGAAGCCGGCGCCACCACCGGCCTGATGCACGTGGCTCTGGGCAACTTCTTCCACGCCCTCAACTACGGGATCGGGCTCAAGACCCTGCTCGCCACCCAGGCGGTCGGCGCCGCGGCCGGGGCCGCGGTTTACCAGGCCCGCTTCTACCTGCACCGCTCCGGCTGCTCGATCGAGCACCTGGACATGGTGGCGGCCAAGGACCGGCGCAACGCGGCCAAGAACCCCTACGCGCATTTGCAGATCCCCAACTGCACGCCAGCGGACATCGCCAAGACCGAGATGATCGCCTGGCCCTTCCGCTACGGCCACGTCTGCCCGGCCAGCGACGGCGCTTCCGCCATCGTGGTGGCGAGCGAGAAGATTGCCAAGAAAAAGTGCAAGCAGCCGGCCTGGATCAAAGGGGTCGGGTCCTTCTCCGACGAAGAGAACCAGATGCAAAGCGAAAACATGGGCGGCATCGGCGTGCTCGACGCCTCCGAGCAGATGGGCGCCCGGCTCTCGGCCCAGAAAGCCTACAAGATGGCCGGCATTACCGACCCGAAAAAGGAAATTGACCTGGCCGAGATCTACCAGCCCTTCCCCAGCCAGGAACTGCTCTTCGCCGAGAAGCTCGGGCTCTACGATGAAGGTGAGGCCTGGAAGGGGCTGGAAAAGGGCGAGACCGACATCAACGGCCGCATTCCCTGCGACCTGTCCGGCGGGGTGAACGCCACCAACGCCATCGGGTCCTCGGCCTTGCAGCGGATCCTCGAATGCGCGCTCCAGATCCAGGGCAAGGCCGGCGAGCACCAGGCGGCCAAGAAAGTTCACAATGCCGTGGCCCACGGCTGGGGCGGGGTTACCAACTACATCACCGTCACCGTGCTCGGTGATACTCCCAGGGGGTGAGAACATGGCGGAGAAAAGCAAACCGGTCATGACCATGGCCGTGGAAGGGACCTGGAACGTGGGGGCTTACCATTACAAGGCGCCCCGCCTGACCGAGGAGTTCGTGCAGGGCCTCAAGGAGAAGAAGCTCGTGGGCACACTCTGCCGGGGCTGCGGCAAGGTGATCGTGCCGCCCCGCAACATCTGCGGCCGCTGCCACCGCCGGATGGACGGCCGGCGGGTGGTGAGCAACGTCGGCACCATCACCTGTTTCGTGTGCAGCGCGCCCATGATCAAGGGAAAGGTGAAAATTTTCGGCATGGACCCCGTGGACATGGGATTGGTCAAGGAGGGCGAGGTGGTGATCCCGGTGTTCGTCAAGTTCGACGGCTCCGATTCCAACGTGCATAC
>MGQK01000114.1:16400-27987 GCA_001797815.1 Deltaproteobacteria bacterium RBG_13_61_14
GGACCAGGTCTTCATCGGCATGCGGGTGCGGGCGGTCTTTGCCAAGGAGACCAAGGGCGCCTTGAGCGACCTCGAAGGCGTCGAGCCGCTGGCGAAGTGAGGAGGAACGAACCATGAGCAAGGCTTCGGAAATCGTTCGGGTGACCGGGATTCCCTTTACCGCCGCCTACGCCTGGTCGGTGGGGATTCCCATGGAGAAATTCATCCAGGCCCTGGCCAAGAAGAAACTTTTGGCTTCCAAGTGCCCGGGGTGCGGCTACACCTACACCCCGCCGCGCAACCGCTGCGGCAAGTGCAGCGCCAGGATCGAGGACAAGGACATGGTGGAGCTGAGCGGAAAAGGGACGCTCTTGAGTTACACCGCGGCGCATGTGGAGCTGGACGGCGCCGGCAATTGGAAGGACCTGGCCGGGCCCAAGCTGATCGGCGCGATCCAGCTGGAGGGAGCCGACTCTACCGTTTTCATGCCGCTGGACAAGGTGGAGGAAAAGGCGCTCAAGGCGGGCATGAAAGTGGAAGTGGTCTGGAACGATACCACCAAGGGCGAGCTGGCCGACCTCAAGGCCTTTAAGCCCGTTAAGGGGAATTAACTGAAAAGGGCTTGTTAACCCTGCAATGGTCACGGGTTGGTAGGGACGACCGCGGAGGGCCGTAGGCCGGCCGGTCGCCCCTACTTTTTTAACTATCCAAGTCCGTGCCTGACACTCCTAGCCGCAATTTGTCCTCACCGAAGCATGATCCGTGCTCACCTTTGCGGATGGTGTCAGGGTGTCAGGTGCCAAGGCTTTTGAAAACCACCAACCGCGAACCACCAACCATGAACCTGAACTTGAACGGATCATCCGCAGATTTCAATTGATTGGAGAGGGGTTGAATATTTCAGGAGTGGCAGGGGGACAGGCATTCCGGTCCTCGCCCGCCCCGCGCGGCGCGGGGACCACTATGCTATGCAGATATGTAAAGTGTAAAGCTCTGACCCCAATCTCTTTTTTACAAAACGATTATTTTGTGATTTGATATAAGAGGAAAAGGAGGGTCAAGCCATGAGGACCAAGATTGGATTGACGTTGGTTTTTGTTATTGGTTTGGCTGTCGGTCTGGGTATTGCCTGGGCGCAGTCGGTTCCGCAGCTTATCAATTACCAGGGACGGCTGACGGATTCAGCGGGCCTGCCGCTGGCGGACGGGGCGACGGTGGACCTGACGTTCGCTTTCTACGGTGTCCAGTCCGGGGCCACGCCCTTATACTTGACCGTGCTCCAGGAGGACGTGGTGGTCACAGGCGGGATTTATAATGTGCTGATCGGCTCGGGCACGATCACGCCGGGCGCGGAGAGCACGCTGGCCGCGGTGTTCCAGAAGCACTCGGACGTGTGGCTGGGGGTGAAGGTGGACTTGGACGATGAGATGACGCCGCGGACGAGGATCACGAGCGTGCCATATGCCATGGCCGTTGACGTCAACCTGCTTGATCAATGGCTGAACAACAAGGATGAAGATGGAGACGGCCATTACAAGCCCTCCAGCTCGAACAATCCCCATGATGATTGTAATGACAACAATGCCAATGTATATCTCGGGGCGAAGGAAATCTGCGATTACCTGGACAACAACTGTAATGGCTTTGTCGATGAGCAGTGCACTCCAGGCATGGCCCTGATCCCCTCCGGCTGCTTCAACATGGGCGACGCCTTCAGTGAGGGAGGCAGCGATGAGCTTCCGGTCCATAACGTCTGCATCACCTCGGACTTTTACATGGACGTCAACGAGGTGACCAACGCGGAGTACGCGGCGTGCGTTTGCGCCAGCGGGTGCACGGCGCCGGGCGATTCGTCGAGTTATTCCCGGGGTTCATATTACGGCAACCCGACCTATCATGACTTCCCGGTTATATACGTTAGCTGGAACCAGGCAACGGCTTACTGCACTTGGGCGGGCAAGCGTCTCCCGACGGAGGCGGAGTGGGAGTATGCTGCCCGCGGAGGACTCTCGGGCCAGCGCTATCCCTGGGGCGACACGATCAGCGGGAGCAATGCCAACTATATGGATTCGGGCGATCCCTGGGACAACGACACCTCGCAGGTTGCTTATTATCCAGCGAACGGCTATGGACTCTACGACATGGCGGGCAACGTGTTTGAATGGGTCAACGACTGGTACCTCAGTACTTACTACAGCGTGAGCCCCACCAACGACCCTCCCGGACCTGCGTCAGGTACGTATCGCGTTTTGCGCGGCGGTAGTTGGAACATCAATACTTACGCCCTGCGCGTTGCGTACCGGATGAACCGCAATCCGACGAACCAGTTCTACTACCTGGGCTTCCGTTGCGTTGGGGACTGATCCAACTCCGCCAAGGCTACGTCGGACAGGTTACGCTTTGATCCTTTTTGCTCTTTTACCTTTTGATGGGGGCGTAAGCCCCAAGAATGGGGTCAGGGGTCAATGCGGTTCAGTTAAGAAAGAATCTCACGCCAAGGCGCCAAGGCGCGAAAGGGAAAAGAGCTTCTTAGCGTCTTGGGTTTGGTCTTGGCGACCCATCCCCCGTTCCGGCCTGAGCTTGGCCGCCCAGAAGCAAAGCCCAAACCCTTTCGTAATGGCTTGGACCGGCAGTTTGATTTTTTTGCGTCTTGGCGGCTTGGCGTGAAATCTGAAGTGAACGGCATGGGGTCAGGGGTTTCGAGGCGCAGGGCCAGCGAGGACGCGGGGCAAGAACAAGATATTTTACCACAAAGACACCAAGGCACCAGGTCAGGTTTTGGTATTTTTTCCCTCTTCGGGAATTGGTGCCCTGGCGGTTAAATCCTTTTCTTGTTCTCAGTGCCCTTGGTGTTGAAGAAATCTGCGGATGATGGGAAAGAAGGAGGAGCAGATGGGGAAGGGAAGCGCTCTCCGGGGTCTGGAGAAATTATTAAGCGGGACTCTCGGAGATATCCGAGGATTGAGGAAGGCGGTTACTCAACGTCGGAGGACCGGCCGGCCTGCTCCGCCGGCGGCAGCGCGAACCCCGAAGCCGCGGGGAAACCTAACCCGGATCAAAGCCGGCGGCCAGGCCGCGAAAGGGGTTGCCGCGCCGAAGCCGGAACGAGTCAAGAACAAGGGTAAGCGCTGCGCGATTCTCGGATGCGAGAAGTGGGCGTCGGCAAAGGGGATTTGCGCGAACCATTATCAGCAGAGGCGGCGGCGGCTCCAGCGCGGGGCGGAGGGTGAGCTGAAGCGGGGCCGGCCGCGGGTGCAACCCTTGGTTTGTTCCGTTCAAGATTGTGGAAAGATAGTCGTGGCCAAGGGATTGTGCGCCACCCACTATCAAGCGCAGCGGAGGGGAAGATTGAGGCCAAAGCTTAGGTCGGGATTGGAATCAAAGCCGAAATTGAGCTGGATTAAGATCACTTTACCTAGAACATAAAGTAATCGGGGTCAGTGCTTGATCCCGCGAGGCGCGGGACCGGCGTTAAAGTTCAAGTTCAGGTTCGTGGTTCGCGGTTGGTGGTTTTGAAAAACCTTGACACCTGACACTTGACGCCTTAACTCGTCCACGTTCACGTTTACGATCACGTTGAAGGAATGGGCAGATACGGAGGTCTGCCGCTACACCCTGTCTCCTACCTACTTGTATTGACAAACGACGTTAGCATACAAAATGAGAATATCTGCTATCCGCAGCCCAGGTAGGGGCGGTTCGCGAACCGCCCCTACCTCGCATGGCCTGTATGCCAACCTCAATTGTCAATACACCTCCTATCTACTTCTTAATGAGCGAAGACTCCTGGAGCCGGGCGATCAAGAGGCAGCTGATCGCCATTAACCCCACCCCCAAGAGCAGGGCGGGCCGGAAAGAGCCCAGGAGATTGTTCAAAGCCTCCATGCCGTAGATGAACACGACCGCGAGCTGGCTGGCCAACATGAGCAAGCCATTGGAGGTCCCTTCCGGCGCCGGGAAGGTTATTTCCGCGGCATACTGAAGACCGATCGGGCCCATGCCCATCATGAAGAAGCCCAGGACAAAGATGGAGACCAGCAGGGAGAGGTAGGTTTGGCCGAAGGTAAAACCCCAAAGCCCGGGGACGGCGCAGATCATTCCCGCCAGGATAAAGGGCTTGCGCTTGCGATAGTGATCGGAAAGCGCGGGGATAATGGCGGCGCCGATGATCCCGCCGATGAGAAGCAGCCCGCCCAGCATTCCGGCCTGGCTGATGGAGAGGCCCTTGGGCCGGACCATGGCCTCAATCCAGGTGGCCACGCCGTTGAACACGCCCATCCCGACAAAAAAGATCACCATGACCCGATAGAAGTCCGCCTGGCGCAGGATCATTTTAAGCCCATCGAACATGAGGGCGCGCTCCTGGAAGCCGGCCGGGCTCATGGAGGTGGGCGCGGCTTCGCGGGCCAGGATCAGGAAGGCGGCGGCGGAGAGGGCGGCGAGGACTCCGTAGATCAATTGCATCCCCGGGATGCCGTAACGGGTGACCAGGTAGGGGGTGAGCATGAGCCCGATGGCGGTGCCGAGAAAATTAGCCACGGTGGCCAGGCCGGAGACGGAGGCGCGCTCGTTCAGGGGGAACCATTTCGCGGCCAGGGTGGTAAAGGCGTTGAGCAGGAGGGGCTGGGCGACGGCGATGCCGAGGGTGAAGCCGAGCACCCAGGGGTAAGTGGGAGCGTAGAGGCCGCGGAGCAGGCCGAAAGCGCCGAGGAGGACGGCGCCGAGTCCCACTCCGTTCTTGAAGCCGAGGCGGTCAATGACCCAGGAGGCGGGGATGGCCAGCGGGATATAGACGATCATGAAGCTCATCGCCAGCATTCCGATCTGCATGTCCGAGACCTGGAAAAACTCGGCGGCCGGGCCGGTGATTGGGGCGAAGCAGATCCAGAGGATCTGGATGGTGAGGTTGATGAACATGAAGGCGGCCAGCACCACCCAGCGGTAAGCGTAGACCTTGATGTCCGACTCTTTCATGGAGACTCCCGGGACGGCCTTCGCACGTGCCCGGCCCCAAACCCAGGGGGCGGGCTGGTGCGGATGGATTCAGCCACGGGACGACCCGGATGTGTCCCGGGCGGCGTGTTCCCTGGGCCAAGGCCCCGCTCCCCAGGCCGCCCGCTCGAGGCGCAGCCAGTGCTGATGCGCAAGGAAAAGAGAGCCGGGTGGAGCGCGCGCATCGAGCCGCCTGGGACCCAACTATAGCGCCTAATCCGGGCGCTGACAATCCGCCGCTCTCCCTTGGTCACGGCCTGGGGTTCCATCCCCGATCCGCGCTTGACTTTGGGCGCCGAGGCCGGCCGGCATCCTCAGGCGGAAAGTCCAGACGTTCTCTGCCACCACCCGGACCGCTTCCTCCAGAGGACGCCGCGTTGACGCAGCGCCTTTCTCTTGACCGAGGTCCAGAGCGCTTTCAACTCGGCCCGGGACACTCCTTTTTCCCGAAGTAACTGCTGGTCCACGAGTTTTGACCGGTCCGCCGCGGCCACCAGCCACCGGCGAATGGTGTCCGGCTTCACCTCCAGGATTTCCGCTACCCTGCGGATGGACATTCCCTTGCTGAGAACCTTCAAGGCCGAGAGAACTTTTGCTTCCGGCTCGTGCCGGTCATAAAAAATCGTTCCGCTCCGACGGCAAAAAGGCTGGCCGCAGCTTTTACACTTGAACCGCTGTCCTCGTCCGCTCTTGGTCGGGTAGGTGCCGTTGGCCACCAGAGAAGGATGTCCGGCTTGGCCAAAGGCGGGACAAGCCGGATTCGGGCAAGCCACGTGCGAGAGATCGCGGGATGGTTTCCGTCCCCGGGAAGCCAAAAGCACACCCTCCAAACCGGTCGTTCCGGTCGTTGCCAGTTCAATAGCACATCAGGAATGATTTGTCAACTCCAAATGGATCATAATTTATATTTTAAAAAATGCGATTAGAGTTTAATGAATAATATTGCCTGGAAAGAGAGTCCGATCAATAATAAGATGATATTTTTGAATTTTTTTATTTTTCCAATTGCCTTAATAATTAATCAGATTAATGCTATATTATCAACGAAAAATGGGTCATAATAAATTACCATAAAAATAAAAAAAAGCTTGACAATTTCAACCCAAGGCTTAACATCAAGACAGGATCCAAGCTCTACAAGCTTTAAACCTTCGCAAATGGAGGTCGTGCATGAGTGATAATCTGAAAGTCGGGATCAAGAATATCTGTCGGGAATACGGCCGCGACCGCTCGCGCCTGATGGATATTCTGGAAGCGGTCCAAGGCCAGTTCGGTTGGATCTCCAGCGAAGCGATTGACCTCACCGCCCGGGAACTTTCCATGCCCCGGGCGGAAGTCGAGGGCGTCGTCAGCTTCTACGCCTTCCTTCATCAGCAGCCGACCGGCAAGGCCATCATCCGGATGTGCGACGGCGTCTCCTGCAACATGAACGGCGGCCATAACGTCGCGGACCTCTTTAAAAAGGAACTGGGCATCAGCTTCGGCCAGACCACCTCGGACGGCAAAATCACGCTCGAGCACACTTCCTGCCTGGGCATGTGCGACCAAGGCCCGGCCGCCATTATCAACGGCACGGTGATCACCCACATCTCGACCGACACGGTCAAGGAGATCGTTCACACCTTGCGCGAGACGGCCGACCCCCGCAAACTGGTGAAGACCTTCGGGGCCGGCCAAAACGCGGACCGGCTCATCCAGTCCATGGTAACCAACAACATCCGCAAGCACGGTCCGGTGATCTTTTCGGTGATGGAGCCCTTCTTGGCTTTGAAGAACGCCTTGGCCATGAACCCGGCCGAAGTCATCCGCGATATCAAGACCGCCCGGCTGCGCGGCCGCGGCGGCGCCGGATTCCCCACCGGGATGAAATGGGACTTCACCCGGGAGGCCGAGGGACAGCGCCGCTTTGTGCTCTGCAACGCCGATGAGGGTGAGCCGGGGACCTTCAAGGACCGGGTCCTGCTCACCGAATGTCCGCACATGGTGTTCGAGGGGATGACCATCGCCGGCTACGCCATCGGCGCGGAGGAAGGCATCGTCTATCTCCGGGGAGAATACCAATACCTGAAGAATTACCTGGAGAACGTGCTGGCCGAGCGCCGGGAGGCGGGCCTGCTGGGCAAGAACCTGGCGGGCAAGGCCGGCTTCCATTTCACGATTCGGATTCAGATGGGCGCCGGCGCTTACGTATGCGGGGAGGAAACCGCGCTGATCAATTCCTGCGAGGGTCTGCGGGGTGAGCCGCGGGACCGGCCGCCCTTCCGGGCCCAGCAGGGCTACCTGGGCGCGCCGACCGTCATCAATAACGTGGAAACCTTCTGCTGCGTCACCCGCATCCTGGAAAAAGGGGCGCCCTGGTTCGCCCAGATCGGCTCCCAGGCGTCCTCCGGCACCAAGCTGTTCAGCGTCTCCGGCGATTGCAATCGGCCCGGGATTTACGAACTGCCCTATGGCATTACCTTAAAAGACTTGTTGGTCGAGGTGGGCGGCGAGGATGCGATCGGGGTGCAGGTGGGCGGTCCTTCGGGCCAGTGTGTGAGCCCGGCCGGCTTTAACCGGATCATCTGCTACGAAGATTTGGCCACCGGCGGTTCGATTATCGTCTTTGGCCCGGGGCGGAACATCATCGAGATCGCCGGCCAATTCCTGGACTTTTTCATCGAGGAGAGTTGCGGCTGGTGCGTGCCCTGCCGGGTGGGCAACGTGCTGCTCAAGGAACGCGTGAACAAAATCCTGGCCGGCAAAGGCGAGCCGGAAGACCTGGCTTATCTGGAAGAGCTGGGCAAGACCGTGAAGACCATGAGCCGGTGCGGCCTGGGCCAGACCTCGCCTAATCCGGTGCTCACCACCTTGCAGAACTTCCGGGGGGTGTATGAAAAGGGACTGAAGAAACCATTGGATAAAATGCAGCGGACTTTTGATCTGGACTCCGCGTTGCAGGAAGCCGTTCGCATCCAGGGACGTCAGCCGGTCCATTTCCAGGATTGAGGAAGGGAAGTCCAATGAGCGACGCCATTACTTTGACCATTGATGAGGTGGAGGTCACCGGCCGCAAGGGCCAGACCATTCTCCAGGCGGCGGATGACGCCGGCCTTTACATTCCCCGGCTGTGTTGGGTCAAGAAGCTCAAGCCGGGCGCCACCTGCCGGCTCTGCACGGTGATGGTCAACAACCGTCCGGTGGCCGCCTGCACTCAGCCGATTACCGAGGGAATGATCGTGCTCCACGACACCGAGCCCTTGAACAGATATCGCCGCAACCTGATTGACATGATGTTTGTCGAGGGCAATCATATGTGCCCGGTCTGCGAAAAAAGCGGGAACTGCGAACTGCAGGCGCTGGCCTATCGCTTCGGCATCACCGCGCCTCAATACCCGTATCTGTTTCCCCGGCGCCCGGTGGACGCCTCTCATCCCGATGTTTTCCTGGATCAAAACCGGTGCATCCAGTGCGGCCGCTGCGTCCGGGCCTCGCAAGAACTGGATGGCAAAAGCGTGTTCCAATTCTTTGGCCGGGGCGCGCAGAAAAAGTTGGGCGTCAATGCCGAGGCGCGGTTGGCCGACACCAACCTGAATCTCACCGACGAGGCTCTGAACAGTTGTCCAGTGGGCGCGCTCTTGCGCAAGCGCGTGGGCTACGCGATTCCGGTGGGCCGGCGATTATATGACCTTCAGCCGATCGGGTCGGAGATCGAAGCCAAGGCCCGCCGGGCCGCGAACAGAAAGTGAGGACCCCGACGATGGACAAACCCAAGGTGGCCACGGCCTCGCTGGCCGGTTGTTTCGGTTGTCATATGTCCTTGCTCGACATTGACGATCGCATCCTCAAGTTGATCCAACTGGTGGACTTTGACAAGTCGCCGGTGGACGACATCAAGAAGTTCACCGATCGCTGCGCGGTCGGGCTGATCGAAGGCGGATGCGCCAATGAAGAGAATGTCAAGGTGCTCCAGGACTTCCGCCGGCACTGCGACCTCTTGATCGCGATCGGCGAGTGCGCGATCATGGGCGGCCTCCCGGCCATGCGCAACGGAATTCCGGTCCAGGAGTGCCTGGCCGAGGCTTACCAGAAGGGACCCACGGTTCACAACCCGAGCCAGCAGATCCCCAATGACCCGGAACTCCCGCTGATCTTGGACCGGGTCTATCCGGCCCACGAAGTGGTGAAAATTGACTACCAACTGCCGGGGTGCCCGCCGCCGGCCGACACCTTGTGGGAGGCTCTGGTCGCTCTGCTCAACGGCAAGCCCCTCCATTTGCCGTATGAGCTGATCAAGTATGATTGAGCGGACCCTGGGGATACCCTCTGACGAGAAGGAGACCAAAGTGGCATCGCAAAACCCTCTGAAAAGAATCGCGTTGGAGCCGGTCACCCGGATCGAAGGTCACGCCAAGGTGACCCTGCTGGTGGACGACGAGGGGCATGTGCGGCAGGCCCGGATGCACGTGGTCGAGTTCCGCGGCTTTGAGCGGTTTGTCCAGGGCCGGCCCTATTGGGAAATGCCGGTGCTGGTCCAGCGCTTGTGCGGCATCTGCCCGGTCAGCCACCATTTGGCCGCGGCCAAGGCGGTGGATCGGATCGTGGGCGGGGAGAACCTTTCGTCCACCGCGGAAAAGATGCGCCGGCTCATGCACTACGGCCAGACCTTCCAGTCCCATGCCCTGCACTTCTTCCACCTGGTCTCGCCGGACTTGCTCTTCGGCTTTGACGCCGACCCGGCGATCCGCAACGTGATTGGGGTGGCCAAGAAATATCCGGACCTGGCGGTGCAAGGGGTGATGATGCGCAAGTACGGCCAGGAAATCATCAAGGCCACGGCCGGGAAAAAGATCCACGGCACCGGCGCCATTCCCGGCGGGATCAACAAGAATTTGAGTATTGAAGAACGCGACGTGTTTCTCCGCGACATTGACCAGATGCTGGACTGGGCCCAGTCGGCGTTGAAAATCGCCAAGGACTATACCACCGAGCACCTGAAACAATTAGCCTCGTTCGGCTCGTTCCCCTCCAACCACCTCAGCCTGGTCCGCAAAGACGGCGCCTTGGACCTTTATCATGGGAATCTGTGCGCGGTGGACGCGGAGGGGAACAAAATTTTCGACCAGGTGGACTATTCGAGCTACTTGGACTACTTTGCCGAGGAAGTCCGGCCCTGGTCGTATATGAAGTTCCCGTTTATCAAATCCCTCGGCCCGGAAAAGGGCTGGTATCGGGTGGGGCCTTTAGCCCGGCTCAACACCTGCAAGTTCATTGATACTCCCATCGCGGAAAAAGAGCGCAAGGAGTTCATGAAGCTGGGCAAGGGCAAGCCGGTCAATGTCACCATGGCCTACCACTGGGCGCGGATGGTGGAGCTGGTCCACGCCGCGGAAAAAATCAAGGAGTTGCTCCATGACCCGGACCTGCAAGGGGAGAACCTGGTGGTCAAGGGCAAGCGCCGGTCCGAGGGGATCGGCCTGGTCGAAGCGCCGCGGGGCACGCTCTTCCATCACTACCGGGTGAACGATGACGATCAGGTGGTGATGGCGAACCTGATCGTTTCCACTACCCACAACAACGAGCCGATGAACCGGGCGGTGCAGAAGGTGGCGGAGGAATACCTGGACGGCAAGGAAATCACCGAGGGCCTGCTCAATCACCTCGAGGTGGCGATTCGGGCTTACGATCCCTGCCTCTCTTGCGCGACCCATGCCCTCGGTCAGATGCCGTTGCTGGTTGAACTTTACGATTTAGAAGGTAATTTATTGGATAGGAAAGCCAGGGGTGAGTGAGCCGAGCGCCAGAGTGCTTTTGATCGGATACGGCAATCCCGGGCGGGGGGATGACGGTTTGGGCCCGGCCTTGGCCGAGGCCATGGAAAAACTGGGCCTTGCCGGCGTCACCGTGGATTCGAATTACCAACTCGTGGTGGAAGATGCCGAGGCGGTCGCCCACTATCCGGTGGTGGTGTTCGCCGACGCCGACGCCGGGGGGCCGGAGCCGTTTTCTTTCCGGACGATTAAGCCCCAAGCCGGGCTCGGCTTCACCAGTCATCACCTCGATCCCCGGACGGTCCTGGCGATGGCGCAGGAGCTTTTTGGCGCAGAACCGGAGGGTTATCTGCTGGGAATTCGCGGTTACCAGTTCGATCCGCTTCAGGAATCGCTCAGCCCCGGGGCCCGGTCCAATCTGGAAGGGGCGGTAAATTTTTTTCAAACCTGGTGGAGACAACGGTCTTGCCTAACGTCCGCGGGTGGGAGTGAATTCGCCGCGAGGTCCGGTAAGGAGGAAACATGAAAGAACCCAAACACGTCATCCTGTGTGTGGACGATGACCAGGATACCCTGGACATTCTCCGGATTGCTTTGGAGTCCGGCGGGCATAAGGTGGTCGAGGCCATGACCGCGGAGGATGGACTCAAGAAATACAAAGCGGAAAAGCCGGACCTGATGATCGTGGACCTGATGATGGAAGAGGTGGACGCCGGCACGCGCTTTGTCACCAGCCTGAAAGCGCTGGGCAACGTCGCTCCGGTTTTCATGCTCAGCTCGGTCGGCGATTCCTTGAGCCGGCACGTGGACTATTCCGATCTGGGACTGGCCGGGGTCTTCCAGAAGCCGATTGATCCGCACACGCT
>MGQK01000115.1:0-141 GCA_001797815.1 Deltaproteobacteria bacterium RBG_13_61_14
CTCCCGGGCAAGCGTCAACTACGGTTGATGTTTTCTCGACCTGATTGCCCTTCGGAGCCGGGGCTCATCCCGTTTTTCTTGGTAGACGCGGTCCGATCCGTGCTGTTGGCCCGTTTCTTGAGGCTATTCTCCTGCTATGTC
>MGQK01000115.1:158-3837 GCA_001797815.1 Deltaproteobacteria bacterium RBG_13_61_14
ATTCGGGCCAGGATCAGGTTCTTGCCGGCTCTCCCTGTACGCACTATTGCGGCTCCGAGCATGATAGAGAGAACTGACAACCACCGTTGACGATTGTCCCGGTATAGCTACGCCCACCGGCCGATGGAATACACCAAGACGATGATGTTGAACCCTCCTCGGGCATTTTATGCCAGAGTTCCGCCGGAGACAATAAGAAAGGACCGCGGCCGGATGCCGGCCACGCCAGACCCTGCCTGGACCGGCGGGCCCTCGGTTCCTCAGCGCTTGACGGCCGCCGACGGTGCCCGCCGGTACTGGCTGTAGGTGGTGGTCACCTTGAAATGTCTCTTGATGAAGAGAAACCTGCCGGTTCCGGTGATGGCCATATCCTTCACCACGCATGGTCCGGGTTCCGTCTCGTAGTGATAGACCATCCGGGCGCTGCGGATCTTGCCCGGCAGGGGAGAGATCGAGAATGCCAGCTCGACCGGCATGCCGCTTTGATCTTCGAGCCACGCCTGGCCAAGCCAGGTCACCCGGGGTCCGCCCTTTTTCAAGCCCGGGCTGAAACTGAAATCGAAAAGGCAGCAGGAACGGCCGCGGATGACCTTCGTCCCTTCGCGCGGAGTGACCGAGACGGCTGCCTGTCGATCGGGGTCGAAAGGACTATCGGACATAGAAACTGAGAACAGGCCACCTTCTCCGACGGCGATCCCTTCCAGGAGGTGGCGGAACTTGGCTTTGGACCTCATCTTCGCCGTCGTATCGACGCCGTTGCGCAGGGACCGGTCCAGAAGGATCTGCATCGGCGCCCCGCCGCTAAGGCGAAGAATGAAGAACATCTCCGTGAGCGAGAGAAACTTGTTGCTGCCGTTCCGCACTTCCGAGACGATGGCCGCTTTCTCAGGATACCAATCGCGGTTCTCGCGATAGATCTCCACCGCCTTCTGCCAGAGGCCGGTGACGGCTTTGGCCGCAGGGCTTTCCCGGGCCCGTTCCGAGTCAGGGGGCCCGCACGCAAGGCCTGTGGAAAGAATCAAGGCGGCAAGCGCTGCCGCTCGCGAGAGTTTCACGCTCTACTTCCCCCCAACAACGATAGCCCTGGCCCTAGCGAATGTCAAGCGCCGGGACCGGCAGGGCCCGACAGCTGGCCCGGTTGAAGGCCGGGGGTCCTTCTGCTATTATGAGGGGGCTTCAGGAACCTGCAAGCGCAGGCCGTGGGCGGTTAGCTCGCTCAGAGCGTTTTTCGGCCCTGCCTGAATGACCTGCCCCCCTCATAGGGATCCAGCCCGTGTGATAAGATTTTGTTGGACGGCCATCGTCATCGCCGTGGTCATGCGCTACGCGGGCCGGGTCCTCAAGGACCCGATGAAGAGCCTGACCTACGAAGAGGACCTCGAGAAACGGAAAGATCTCCAGGTCGGAAGCCAGATGATCGAGAAGCTCGTGCTGACGGCCGCCCACAAGCGCGTCATGACGGTCTTCGGCCTGGGCTTCGGCGTCATGATCTTCGGCATCCTGAAATACCAATGGTTCATCTACGAGATCGGCGGCGTTTTCCTGGCCATGGGGATCTTCGCCGGGATCGCGGGCAAGCTCACTAATGAAGAGATGGGAAAATCATTCGTCGAGGGGGCCAAGGACATGGTCAACGCGGCCCTGATCATCGGCACGGCCCGGGCCATCCTGATCGTGGCCACGGACGGCCGGATCCTGGATACGATCCTGTCCGCCATGGCCGGGACGATTTCCCAGTTCCACCCGCTCATCTCGGCCGAACTCATGTTCGTCTCCCAGTGCGTCATCAACTTCTTCGTCCATTCCGGGACGGCCCAAGCGGCTCTGACCATCCCCATCATGGCTCCGTTGGGTGACCTCGTCGGCATCACCCGGCAGACGTCCGTCTTCGCCTTCCAGCTGGCCGAGTATATCAACCCGGTCCTGCCGACCTCCGGCGTGACCATGGGCGTCCTGGGCCTGGCCGGGTTGAAGTGGGAGAAATGGGCCAAGTGGATGGTGCCGCTCCTCGTCCTCTGGATCCTTTTTGCCGCCCTGACCCTCATCCCGCCGGTGCTCATGAAATGGGGCCCGGCCTGAAGCGGGACATTTCGCCGGGGTTGGGAGAATCCGTATTTCTTTGATATTCACGTGCGTATGATAACAACAACGGCCCAAATCCTTCGAGCAATTTTCTCTTTGACAGGGGAGGCTCGAGGAGTTATCCTGTGATCACAGCAGGGTCGTTTACGGTCATCTTAAATAAAGAAGAGAGGTTTTGCATGGCAGGCCCCCGATTTGTCGTTTTCACCGACCTCGACGGGACACTGCTCGACCACGCCACCTACTCTTTTGAGCCGGCTCGTCCGGCGCTCGAGGCCCTGGCCGAGGCGGGCATCCCTCTGGTTTTTTGCACCAGCAAGACGCGCGACGAAACCGAGCACTGGCGCAAGGCCCTGGGGAACACGCACCCATTCATCGTCGAGAACGGCGGAGCGGTGTTCGTGCCGCAAGGGTATTTCCCGTTCGAGGTCAAGTTTGACCGGACGGACGGAGGCTATGGCGTCCTGGAGCTCGGGAAGCCCTATGCCGAGCTCCGCCTGGCCCTGTCCGCCATTCGAGCCAGGACGGGGATCGGGCTGCGGGGTTTCGGCGATATGGCCATCGAGGAAATCGCGGAGCGCTGCGGCTTCACGCTCAAAGATGCCGCCCTCGCCGCGAAGCGGGAATACGACGAGCCCTTCGTCTTGACCGAGCCGGAGAGCCTCGCCCTTATCGTCCGCGAGGCCGAGGCCGCGGGCCTGCACGTCGTCAGCGGGGGACGGTTCCATCACCTCGTAGGCGCGAGCGATAAGGGCCGCGCCGTTTCCGCGCTCAGGGCGCTCTTGGCTGAAGATCAGGGCGCGGTGCGCGCCATCGGCATCGGAGACAGCGTCAACGACGAGCCCATGCTCCGGGCTGTCGACATCCCCATCCTGGTTCGAAAACCCGGCGGCGGGTTCGCTGCGGACATTCATCTGCCGGGACTTGTCTTGGCCCCTTACGCGGGGCCCGAGGGGTGGCGCGAGGCCATCCTCGAGCTTCTCCGCAGCGAAGCCTGAGGGCCCGCCCGGGAAAGCGGAATGATGTTCGAAGGAGGACCGCATGGCGGATTTTTATCAGACCGGCCTTCTGGCCACCTTCCATCGGCTCGGCGCCCTCAACCTTGAGCGTCTAGAGGGCGACCTCGGGAAATTCAACAAGCATCGTCCCCTCGCGCTGGTCCTGCCCACGACCCCCAAGGAGCTTGGTTCTCCCGCCCTTCAGGGCATCCTCGCCAACCTCAAGCAGCTGAAGTATCTCAACGAAATCGTCATCACCTTGGGGCGGACCGATGACCCGGCCCATTTCGCCCAGGTCCAGGAGTTCTTTTCCGTCCTCCCCCAGCGGCACCAGGTCGTCTGGGCGTCGGGGCCGCGTTTCCTCGAGCTGTACAAACTCCTCGAGGCCAACGACCTCTCGGCTGGCCCGGACGGCAAGGGGCGTTCAGCTTGGACGGCCTATGGCTACATCCTGGCCCGCGATGAGAGCAAGGTCATCGGCCTCCATGACTGCGATATCGTCAACCACTCCCGGGAGATGGTCGGGCGGCTCTTCTATCCGGTGGCCTCGCCGCACATCGACTACGCCTTCTGCAAGGGCTACTACGCGCGGGTGACGG
>MGQK01000115.1:3973-4171 GCA_001797815.1 Deltaproteobacteria bacterium RBG_13_61_14
CGCCGAACTGGCCCGGATCAACCGTATCCCCAGCGACTGGGGGCTCGAGGTCGAGACCCTGGCCGAGGTCTACCGGAACTACTCGCTGCGACGGGTCTGCCAGGCGGAGATCTGCGAGACTTACGAGCACAAGCATCAGCCCCTGTCGGCCGAGGATCCGAAGACCGGCCTGATGAAGATGGCCATCGACATCGCCAA
>MGQK01000115.1:4388-5309 GCA_001797815.1 Deltaproteobacteria bacterium RBG_13_61_14
CAAGAAATGAACTCACCCGGCTTGATCCTGGCGATTCAAGGCCAAATCGGCGATAATACCCTCCGTGCGGAGTACAAATCCTTCCTGGAGGCGGCTCTAGACATGGAGCGGGCGAGCCGGGAGGGGTCCGTTTGGGGGACGGCCGACAAGGCCCGCCTGGCTGAGCTCGTCGAGCGCGGCCGCGCAGGCGACCTGGCCGCCATGGAATCCATCTACGAAATGTTCAAACGGCCTGTTTTCGGCCTGGTCTACAGGCACACCCAGAACCAGGCCGTCGCCGAAGATCTTCTCCAGGACGTCTTCCTGAAGATTTTCTCCAACCTGCGCAACGTCCGCGACGCGGGAACCTTCCCCGGCTGGGTCTTTCGGATCGCCCTCAACACATGCTACAGCTACCTCCGCCAGAAAAAGGCCCAGGGCGATAAGCTCGTACCCTTGGACGACCTTGGCGGAAATGTCGAGGACCGGGCGAGCGAGGCCGTGGAAAAAGACCTCCGGGGGCCTCTTGAACAGGCCATCCAAACCCTGGCGCCGCGTCTGCGGAGCGTTTTCATCCTCCACGATGTCCAGGGGTTCAAGCACGAGGAGATCGCCCGCGCGCTAGGCTGCGCGGTCGGGACATCGAAGTCGCAACTCTTTAAAGCCAGGATCAAGGTCCGCGAATACTTGCTGGCCAAGAAGGCCGTTTAAGTGGAGAACGACGATGAGATGCCATAAAGCCAACGAATACATCAGCCGGTCGGTCGACGGTGAGCTCACGGGGCGGCAGACGGCCCGGCTCGAGCGCCACCTCTCGTCGTGCGGCGAGTGCCGCACGCTCCTCGAGGACCTCCGTAAGATCGCCGGCGGGGCCGCCGAGCTGGATGCGCCCGAGCCCTCGGACAGGGTTTGGCGCAATATCCGGACCGGGCTCGCGACAGC
>MGQK01000116.1:0-179 GCA_001797815.1 Deltaproteobacteria bacterium RBG_13_61_14
CCAAGCTGGTCGCCGACCTCTTGACCGTGGCCGGCGCCACCCGGATCATCACCCTCGACCTCCATGCCGAGGCCATCCAGGGTTTCTTCAACATCCCGGTGGACCACCTCTACGCCACCCCGGTCTTCATCGAATACCTGCGCCGGCTGGAGGCGAACGACCTGGTCATCGTTTCCCCC
>MGQK01000116.1:199-8494 GCA_001797815.1 Deltaproteobacteria bacterium RBG_13_61_14
GCCGCCATCAAGGAGCAGGGCGCCAAGGAGGTCCGGGCCCTGGCCACCCACGGCGAGCTGAGCGGCCCCGCGGTGGAGCGGCTGGAGAAGAGCGTGCTCAGCGAAGTGGTGGTCAGCGACACCATCCCGGTGCCGCCGGAGAAACAGTTTAAAAAGCTCAAGGTGCTGTCCATCGCCCCGCTTCTGGCCGAAACCATCAAGCGGATTTATTCCGGAGACTCCGTGTCCTCGCTGTTCGTCTAAGGGAAGCGGAGACTTTGTTCATGGAAAGAGTGGTCGAAAAGATAATGCCTGTAAGATAATCCGATGGATGTAATTTATCTCGATTACAATTGTTTCCAGCGAGGTTTTGACGATCCGCATCAGGTGAAGATTCAATTGGAGGCTTTGGCGTGTGAGGCAATCTTCATGAAGGCGGAAAGAAAAGAAATCAAGTTGATTTGGTCTTTTATGCATGAGGATGAAAATACTCTTTGCCCCTTTGTGGAGCGAAAGGCAGAGGCATCTCGCCTCTCTTTTCTTTGCCAGACCAGAATGTTTCCGGATCCAGTAATATACCGTCTGGCCCAGAGCTTCCAGCGAAAGGCCAGGTTATCTTCCAAGGACGCGGTTCATCTCGCCTGTGCCGCGCGGGCCCCATCCGACTATTTTCTAACTTGTGATGATGAACTGATCAAACATGCCCAACGGCTGAGCCTGGAAATGAAGGTAATGAATCCGGTGGATTACATTCGGGAGGTGGTGAGACAATGAAGACCAAAACCCTGGACGATGCCGAGATTAAACTGAAAGGGATTGAGGCGCTCAACAAAACCCTGGGACCGGTCGCGGCTTTGAAGTTTCTTACCCTAATGCATCGCGAGCCAACCGACTATGTCGAAATCTCGAAGCGTCTTTACCAAGGCCAGAGCATTGATGATATTTTCCAGCGGGCGAGGAAACCGTCGAAAAAATAGCAGCCATCCTGGTTTGCGTTATCACTAACAAGGAGTTAGATTATGGAACGAAGCGAACTTGAAGTCAAACCCCGCGAAGGCACGGGCAAGGGCGCGGCCCGCAAGCTCCGGGCCGCGGGGATGATCCCGGCCATCTTTTATGGGCCCAAGCAAAAGCCGGTCCCCCTCAGCGTGGACCCCAAGGCCCTGCGCCAGGCCCTGCATACCAAGAGCGGGCTTAACACCCTGCTTGGTCTCAAGTCGGAACTGGCCGAGCTTAACGGCCGCACCGTCATGCTCAAGGAGTTCCAGACCCATCCCCTGGCCGGGGGTTTTATCCACGCCGACCTGATCGAGATTGACCTCAACTCGCCGGTCCGGGTCCAGGTGCCCATCCAGTTGACCGGCCATGCCGCCGGGGTCATCCAGGGCGGCTCGCTCGAGCAGAACCTGTGGGAGATCGAGATCGAGAGCCTGCCCGCCAACATCCCGGACGAGGTCGTGGTGGATGTATCCAGCCTGGAGATCGGGCAATCCCTGCACGTCAAGGACGTGAAGGTGGCGGAAGGGGTCAAGATCCTGGAAGACCCCGAGGCGCCGCTGGCCACGGTCTTCATGCCCAAGCTGGTGGTGGAAGCCCCGGTCGCGGCCGCGGTGGAAGGCGTGCCGGCCGAGGGTGAGGCTGTGCCGGCGGAAGGCGAGGCCGCGGAAGCCGCGGAGGGTGAAAAAGGCGAGAAAGGCGAGAAGGGCGAAAAGGCAGCCAAGCCCGAAAAGGGCGAGAAACCGGCCAAGGCCGAAAAACCCGCCAAGGCCGAAAAACCCGCCAAGGGCGGAAAACCCGGCAAGGGCGGAAAACCCGGCCGAGGCGACCGAGGCGGCAGATAAAAATAGAAACTTTCACCGCGGCCGGGCAGCAGCCAATCGCTTTCCCGTGAACGTGAACGTTTCCGTGAACGTGAACGAATCAGAATTCACCACAGAGACACAGAGAGCACAGAGGAAAAAGCGGAAGAGAAAGAAATTATCCACGAAGGGACACGAAGGGCACTAATATTCACTGTTTACTGCTTACTGATCCAGGTGTCAGGGTGGCAGGGTTAATCCCTTTGACCTTGAACCTGAACTTGAACTGAATTTAAGTAGCCAGTAGGCAGTAGTCGGTAGCCAGGTCAAGAAAAACACATCCACAGATTTCACAGATTTCGCAGATTTTTTCAGCAAGACTTTATGAGCGTAAGCGACTTTAGGGGCGCGGCTGCCCTTGGGGGCACGGGTGCCCGCACCCGCGCATTTATCCGCGCATCCGCTAAGACCGACTACTGACTACTTTCCAAACCAGAACTTGATTCCAAGACTGAAGATTAAAATTAGGAAGGTGTCACCGAATTATGCGAATTATGTAAAGTGAAGCATCGCCCGCAATTCCACATTATTCATATTTTATTATTTAAGTTATTCTCCACTTTCAAATCTTCTTCTTCGTTCATCAAGCGTCTCACCTTCGTACATCCAATAATCTGTACCGGCAACGCCGTAATCATAGCCGAGAATTTGTTGCGCCGAATTAGAAAGACTTGTTACCTCACCGTTAAACTCAATGGAGCGATTATCTATAACCTTTGCTTTGATATTTTCATCGCGGTTAAAGACCAGCTCTGCTCCAACAGGAATATCAACCATACTAAAATTAAATCTTGCTCGTTTGCTACGGGCTTGAATCAATGCTTGTTGATCTTCCTGTGACTCTACAAAATCTTTTTTAGGGGTAACATTTTCGATTTCGGCAAGTTTTAACACTGCAACTACACGCTGGGGTGAAATTTCAAAAAATTCTCGGTTTCTACGCACACGATGGTCCATAAAAGCGTCGAACAATTGTTTCTCAACAAATGCCGCGTCTTTTACAGTACAGGCATAAAAACACTCAAATGGAAGAGGGATGTTTGTCGTATCAAAGTCACGAATGCGTTGCTCTAGATTAGCCGTTTTCCCGATTTTTACATAGCCGGGCATGGCTTCGTTTATTAAAATATAAACTATGTTATCCATCGGTATTTTGGCTCCTCTCTGGCCCCTCTGGGGACTGGGCCTTGCATAGCGGCATCATGGCATGGGCTCAGAGGGTTGTCAAAAAAAAAAAATTTAACCGCGGATGAACGCAGATAAACGCGAATCAAGTAGAGGGATGAGGTTCAAGGGCAGAGGAAGGGCGGAAGATTTTTTCTTGGCCTTCGTGTTCATCCGCCTGCATCCGTGCGGGAAAATCATCCGCCCATGATCCCACTCGGGAGGGCTCCTGCCAGGGAGCAAGCCAGACCTCCCCGCCAGCTCCAGGTTCTCTCTTATCCGCGTCCATCCGCGTTCATCCGCGGTTTAAAGTTAATCCTTTTGAAATCGGCCCATCAATGCTATGATGATAAACCGCGCTCACTTTTCGAGCGAAGAATGGCTGAAAGAGGATGAAATTGATAGTAGGTCTGGGCAATCCGGGCAGCGAATACCGGGACACCCGCCACAATTTCGGGTTTCTGGTGGTGGAGGCCCTGGCCAAGACCCACCGCATCCGGGTCTGGGGTTTCCGTTTCCATGCCCGCCTGGGCAAAGGCCGGGTCGCGGGAGAAGAGGTGGTCCTGCTCAAGCCCCGCACTTACATGAACCTCTCCGGCACCGCGGTGGCTTCCGCGCTCCGCTACTACCGCCTCGAACCGGCGGACCTGATCGTCATCCATGACGACTTGGATCTTCCCCTCGGCCGGCTCAAAATCACCCGCCAGGGCGGCCCCGCCGGCCACAAGGGCGTGGCCTCCATCATCGAGAAGCTGGGCACCAACTCCTTCCTCCGACTCCGCCTCGGCATCGGCAAGCCCGAGGCCAAAGACGATACCGTGGATTTTGTCCTCTTGCCCTTCGCGCCCGAGGAGCTCCCGGTGCGCGACCAGGTGATGGAGCAGGCCGGCCAGGCCGTGGCCGTGATCCTGCGCCAAGGAGTGGACGCCGCCATGAACCGGTTTAATAAGAGTGCACAGTGAACAGTGAGTAGTCATTTTGGATTTTTGATTTTGGATTTCAGATTAGAAGCTTCTTGACAATCAAAAATCTAAAATCTAAAATCCAAAATTGATTGCGCCGTGAACCGCAAACCGGGAACTGAGCCATGACCCTGCAATGCGGCATCGTGGGCCTGCCCAACGTGGGCAAGTCCACCGTCTTCAACGCGCTCACCTTGGCCGGCGTGCCGGCCGAGAACTATCCCTTCTGCACGGTCGAGCCCAACGTGGGCACCCTGGCCGTGCCCGATCCCCGGCTTGACAAACTTACCGCTATGCTCAAGCCGGAGCGGGTGGTGCCTTCGGTCCTGGAATTTGTGGACATTGCCGGCCTGGTCCGGAACGCGCACCAGGGCGAGGGACTGGGCAACCAATTCCTGGGCCACATCCGCACGGTGGACGCCATCGCAGAGGTGGTGCGCTGTTTTGAAGATGCCAAGGTGCCGCACCCCGAGGGCGCGGTGGACCCGGTGCGCGACGCCGAGACCGTGGCTTTCGAGCTGATCCAGAAGGACCTGGAGACGGTGGAGCGCCGGCTGGAAAAGTCCCGCCACATGCTGCGGGTGGGCGACAAGGCCATCTCGCGCGAGGTCGAGACCCTGGAGCTCATGAAGGCGCACCTCCTCGAGCTGAAGCCGCTAAGGCTGCGCCAGTTCGCGGCCGAAGACCAGCCGCTCCTCAAGGAGATGGCCCCGCTCACCGGCAAGCCGCTCTTTTACATCGCCAACCTCGGAGAGGAATCGGTCGCGGCCCAGGACCATGCTTTCCTGGAGAAGTTAAAACCGCACGCCCAAGCCGAGGGAATGCTGGTGGTCGCGTTCTGGGGCAAGCTGGAGGCCGAGATCCGGGAGCTGGCCGCGGAAGAGCAGGAGGCGTTCCGCCAGGAGATGGGGCTCAAGGAATCGGGCATTCCCGGGATCGTGCGCACGGGTTACCAGGCGCTGGACCTGATCACCTTTTATACAAAAGTGGGACCGGAGCTGCGGGCCTGGACCATTCCCCGGGCCACCCCGGCGCCCAGGGCCGCGGGCAAGATCCACAGCGACATGGAGAAAGGCTTTATCAAGGCCGAGGTGATTTCTTTCAAGGAGCTGACCCGGATCGGAAGCGAATCCGAGGCCCGCCACCGAGGGCTCCTCCGCCAGGAAGGCAAAGATTATCTGATCCAGGACGGCGATGTGGTCCACTTCCGCTTCAATGTCTGACGCCCGCAAAAAACTGAAAGCAAGATTTCACGCCATAATTCGGGAGACAGCATACTTAATTCCCCTGTTCCCTGCCAAAAAATCCAGGGACACCATATAAACCCGAAAAATGCAATTAGGATTTAACCACCAAGACACCAAGGCTCTAAGGCAGAATGATTTCTTGCCGATTCGGCTGGGATTTTTTCGCGATCAAAGTTGACCCCTCGCGCCTGTAATTAGTGGTCTCAACCCGCTTATTCTTCGTGACTTTGTGCCTTCGTGGTTAAAAATTTTTCCCCCAACTGCACGATTCAGGATAAAACCAGGCATCCTAAGATGAATTAAGTAAGGTGTCCTGATAATTAGGCGGCGGGAGAAGAATCTTCCGGCGCAAAGAATTCGAGGAGCGATTCGGGGAAGCGGACCTTGTTGCCGGCGACCAGTTCCTTGAGTTGAAGCACATTGAACAGGGCCTGGCCCTGGTAGTGGTTGTTGGCGATGACGTAAACTTCCCGGCACTGCTGAGCCAGGGCTCGGATTTTTTCGGCCCAGGGCTTGAGCTCGGCCAGGGAGTAGAGGTAATTGTAGCGCTCGTCCCGGCCGGCCTCTTTCTGGAACCACTCCTCGTAGTTGCGGCCGTGGAGCCGGACATAGCCGACCGGCGCGGTCGCTTTGGCCGAAGGCCGGATCGCCCGGCCCAGGAGCGGCTGATCCAGGTTGACAAAGCCCACGCTCTTTTCCGCCAGCCCGGCGTAAAATTCCTCCCGGTTCCAGGAGGCATGCCGGACCTCCAGCGCCAGGGGAAACTCGGAGAAAGCCTCTATCACCCGCGCCAGCCAGTCGCGGTTTTCCTGGGTGTTATGGAAGGAAATGGGGAACTGGACCAGGATGGCGCCCAGGCGGTTGCCCTGGGAGAGCAGCGCCGCAGCCTGGCGGAACGGCGCGGTCTCTTCCGCCCCGAACGGCTCGCGCTCGTGGGTAAAGCGGCGCCAGAGCTTGAGGGTGAAGCAAAACCCCGGCCGGTCGGCCACCCGCTGGAGCCAGCTTTGGCAGTTCTTTTCCGGCGGCGGCGCGTAGAAACTGGAATTGATCTCGATGGCGTCCACAAACCTGCTCAAAAAAGCGAGCGGATCGAAGCCCCGAGGCTTGGGCTTGGGATAGACGATCCCTGCCCAGTCGGGATAGGACCATCCCGCGGTGCCGAACCGAATCAAGGCTGCTTCCACGCTCTCGCTCTCTTCCCCCTTCGCCGGGGAGGGCGGAATCAGTCGGTCAAAAGCCGCTCAGGCCTTTTTAGCCGCGGCCTTGGCCTTCTGGCGCTTTTTCGGACGGGTCTTGCCGCTCGAACCCCGATGAATTTTGCCCCGCCGCGTCTTCAAATCTCCTTTGCCCATAGTGCCTCCTTTGAGTGAATAGCGAACATTGAATAGGGCGGCGGGTTTGTAACCCGCAACCCCTTTACCTCCGGATCACGGTCAAAAGCATCTTGAAGCGCTTCTCCAGTCAGCCTGCCCATCAACTAGCGCTGCTCCTGAAGCACTTGCTCCGTTTGAAGGCGGCGTCAAATCTAACATCAAACGCGGTTTATTTCAAACGCCGGATCGCCGATGCAGGTGATGGCGGTGTTCTTCCCGACCGCCGGCCTGGGTCTGGCCCAGCACCTGCATTTCCAGCTCGTCCATCAAAAGGTCGGTCGCTTGCATGGTTGACACCTCCTTGAGGTTTTAAGCAGGAGCGGCCCGCCGCTCTTCTGGTTGAGTCCTGGGAAGATACAGCTCGTAAGCCTTCTTTTTGCCGGCTGGCGTTTTAAACAATTGGTCAATCCGCCGGCGAAGCTCGTCCGGTGTCGCGCGCGGAAACTCCTCCGGGAGGTTCACCAGCCAGTCCGCGTCCCACAAGATCCGGAACTCCGGGGTGTCAAGGTCCCGGGCGGTGTGGTGGTTGGCGATGATCTTGAGCACGCGCGCAATGCTCTCCTGATCCAGGCCCGCTTGCTCCAGGATGGTTCGGGCAATGGCCGGACCCTCCGTCTCCTGGTCCACCCCGGCCGAACTCCCGTGCTTCTTTTCCGCTTCCTGAATCCCGAGGTCATGGAGGATGGCCGAGGCCATGACCACCTTGGGGTCCGCGGCCTCTTGTTTGAGGATCTCCCGGGCGCGGCCGAGCACGGCAAAGGCATGGTCAATCCGCTTCTGGTCCTTGCCGAAGACCTTTTTCATGGCCGCGATCAGCTTGTCCACCAGGGCCACCTCCCGCTCGCCGTCCAAGGCAGTCGCCTTGGGGTCAAAGCCCAGGCATTCCCTGGCGTGCTCGCACCATTGGGCGCAGCCCAGGGCCAGGTGGGGGTTCTTGATCCGGGTCCCGCACTGGGGGCACTTGCGCGTGGCCTCGTCCTTGAAAAACTCCAGCACCATTCCGCACGAGCCGCAAGTCACATTAAAGATATCCCCCGGCCGCCAGTAGCGGGTGTCTTGTCCCGGGCAAATTTTCTTGGTCATCGCGGTTACTCCTTTCCCCTTGCCCTTGTCCGCATGACGGCGATACCTCTCGGAAGGATCAGCGGCCGGCTGCGGCCCGGTTGGGGGAAGCCGTTTTTGACTCCAGGATTCCCCCATGCCGGCTGATCACGATTTCCTGGAGCGGCAGGCTGGAGCCGGCCCGCGTAAGCGCCTCCCGCGCCGCGTGCACAAAGCCGAAGCAGCAGGGAACCTCCATATGCACCACGGTCAGCGACTTGAGCCCGGCATCGCGGATGATCTCGGTCAGCCGCTCAATGTGCGCCTCCAGGTCGTCCAGCTTGGGACAGCCGATGGCCACCACCTTTCCCCGCAGGAGCTTGCGGTGGAAATCCGGGAAGGCAAAGGGCACGCAGTCTGCGGTCAGGATCAGGTCCGCGCCTTGCAGGAACGGAGTTGCCGGGCCTAGGAGTTGCATCTTGACCGGCCAGTGGCCAAGCTCGGAAACAAGCTCTCCCGGCTCCGGGCCGCTCTTCTGCTCACGTTCCAGTTGCATGGCCCCGGCCGAGGGACAGGCCATGACCGGCCCGTGGGCGTGGGCAGGCGCCTGGACCTGCCGGCTGCCGGGCCGGGCGGGAGCGTGCTCATGGGACAGCTCGCGGCCCGCCTG
>MGQK01000116.1:8509-30407 GCA_001797815.1 Deltaproteobacteria bacterium RBG_13_61_14
CTCATCAATCTGGATGATTGACCTGCTCGGCATGATCCTTCCTCCTATACACGTCGGTAAGCTCGGACAACCGCGTGCCGGTCAAGTAATCCCGCACCTGGCGGTTGACGCTCTCGAGCAGGAAGCCCAAAATGCATTTGTCCCCCGCGCAACTCCGGCTCTCGAGCAAGCACTCGCTCGATTCTAACCGCCCCTCAATCGCCTCATAGACATCAAGTAAGGTAAGGTCGCGATGGGTTTTTTCCAACTTGAAGCCACCCCTGGGCCCGCGCACCGACTTGACCAGCCCTTCTCGGGTCAGGCGTTGCAACACCTTGGAGAGGTGAGCTTCGGAAACCTGGAGGCAAGAGGCAATCTCGCGGGTAGAAACCACTCGATCCGGTTTCAGGGCCAAAAGCACCATGGTGTGCATTGCCAACGAAGCGGCATCCGAGACTTTAAGGACAGTTGCCATAGTGGCTGCTCCTTATTAAGTAATCTGGAACCAATATACCACATTATTTCCAATTGTCAAGAAAAAAATTGAGCCTAACTCAAATTTTTTAGCGATATCTTTAAATTTGTTGGATTATCAATTGGTTAGATAATAAATCGTAATCCGGGAGGAATTTTCTGCTTAGCACTTACGGCTGAAATCTTTGCCCAAGTGGGCAAGATTCTATGCCGGGCTGAAAGAAAGATTTCACGCCAAGGCGCAAAGTCGCCAAGGTGAGGAGAAAGAGGGAAGAAGCCGACGCCAAGAACCTTAAGCCGCCAAGGGTTGTTCCTTTGCGACTTTGCTTCTTTGCCGTTCGGTCCGCGCTCACAGCCGAGGGCGGCGCAGCCGGGAGAGGAAAAAAAGACCTGAAATCCGAGCTGCTCTCTCTTCTCGGAGAGCTTTAAGCCTTAGCGTCTTTGCGCCTTTGCGTGAAACTCCGGTTCTTGTTTTTGCTTCCGGCTCGGCCGGGTTAGGGCAAGACCACTTCCTGCCGGCGGCGCGATTCCCGGGCCACTCGCGCCCCGGCATAGACCACGCATTCTTCCAGCACGGCCCCCGCCTCCACCACCGCCCCCTCGCCCACATATACCCCCGGCCCCAGCCTGGCCCCAGCCGCGATGCGCGCGCCGCGATCAATCATCACCGGGTGAATCATGGTAACGCCCGGGCCGATCTTGGCTTCCTGGTGGATGATATAGGGCCGGTGGAAGGTGAGGTAGTGGTCGTGGATGGCGAGCAGGTCCTTGACGCTGCTCAGGTGCAGGTGCCGATGCACCAGGCGGCCAATCGCCGGCCCGGGCCGGGTTTCCAGGAACCGGATCAGGGCTTCCTGGAATTCGATCTCGCCCCGGACCGAGGGCTGCACCTGGTCGAGGAAATTGAGCACCTGGTGCGAGACCGCGAACAGGAACTTGGCCGCGGCGTCCCAGGGGCCGGAGCCGATCCCGGGTTTCTCGCGGATCTCGATCACCCGGTCGCCTTGCAGCTTGACCCCGGCCGCCCGGTTGAGGCTCTCTTGCTCTAGCGGGGCCAGGGTGAGGATGGCGGCCACGGAGTTCTCCTGGAAGGTCCGGACCAGGTTCTGGAGGTAATCGCCGGGGTAAAGGTTGTCGCAGGAGGCGAGGATGAAATCGCCGGGGATCAGGGGCGCGGCCTGTAAAAGCGCGTGGCCGGTGCCCTTGCGCTCGGCCTGATAGGCCAGCCGGAGGCTGAGGCCCCGGTCCTGGATCTTTTCCACCGCGGCGACCAGGTCGCGGTCCGGGGGAGCGACCACCACCACGAAGTCGCGGAGCCCGGCTTTCTCCAGGCTCTCGATCACCCGCAGCACCATGGGTTTGCCCAGGATCGGGGTCATGGCCTTGGAGTGGGTCAGGGTGATCGGCTCCAGCCGGCGGCCCTGGCCGGCCGCCAGCACCACGGCAAAGAGGGGGCGCGGGTTCATTCGCGTTGGTCCAGCAAGACCATTCCCTGGTGGACGAGGGAGGGGATGTAAACGTGGCCCTCGGTCATCCCGAACTGGATGAGCTTCCGCTCCAGGTGGCGGGCCATCTCCGCCTCGCCCCCCGGCTCGACCAGCATAAAGACCGAGCCGCCGCCCCCGGCGCCGGTGAGCTTGGCCCCCAGCGCGCCCGCCTCCCGGGCCGCGTGGATCAGGCGGTTGTTGGCTTCCCCCGCGCCTTCCCGGTAACCGCAATAGTGCATCATCTGGTCCACCAGGTGGTGGTTCTCGTCCATCAGCTCCCCGAAGCGGCGCAGCTCGCCTTGCAGGAGCGCGATCTTGCCTTTCCAGGCCAGGTCGCCGATCGCTTTCATCACTTTCACCAGGAAGGGCGCGTGCTCGTAGTCACCCTGGAACCGCCGGTATTCTTCCAGGTAACGGGCGCGCATGGGGCGGTGGATGTCGCCGGAGTGGTGGGGGATGCCGGAGCACACCGCCACCAGGGGCGGCTGGTCCACCAGGTGCCCCAGCTTCTCGTAAGTCACGTAAGGCTCTTCCTGGAAGGGCTGATGGAAGAGCTTGCCCCGGTAGTCGAGGTAAGCGATGTCCCCGAACAGCGGCACGTAGCGGTCGGCAAAGCCGCAGGTGATGTCGAGTTCCTGCTCCTCGGCGCGCTGGGTGAGCTCGGCCAGCACGTAAGGGTTGTGGCGCTTGCGGTCCAGCTCATACCAGTGGACCATGGCCACCAGGGTATTGAGCACCATCAGGGTGGACCCGCCCAGGCCGCTCTGCCGGGGCACATCGGACCAGTAGGAAAGCGAGAGGGGCCGGGCCGGGAATTTTTCGCGGAACTCCGGGCTGTGGGCGAGCAGCCTCCGGAGCCCGGCCAGGGCCAGGTCGAAGTCGCTGCCGTAGTCCGGGAGCCGGCCCTGGGGCAAGGCGAGCGAATGGGCGGGTTGAAACGCTCTCTCGCCGGTGCGGAGCAGATAGGTCAGAGTCCACTCGGCGGCCGGCCGGCAGATCAGGCCCGCCCAGATGTTGACCGCGGCGGAGATGGTCTGGTGCGCGCCCTCGTTGGCGTCGGCCGGATTGCCCAGGATATTGATCCGGGCCGGCATGCGAACTTCAAAACCCATGGGGTGATAAACCGAGAGAATCAAACCTATCCTGAATTGCCGGGCAAATCAAGTCGGGTCTGGAAAAAAAGACGCCGGGGGCCGCGCACAGGGAACACGGCCCACCGGCTTCCCGCAACAATAGGTGAGGGTTGCGGGTGCTTTACTTATATCCCATCCTCACTCCCTTTGCAAGAAAATTTTTTAGGCATCCTAAGTTTGAAGGAGGAGGCTGCTTCCCGCCCCAGGCTCCTGGCGCCGCCCGGAGATTGCTCCGGCCTGTCCCGCGCCGCGCCGGGTCCCGCGTCGGGGCGGGACGGCAAGGGGTCAGGGGGAAGTGATTTGGGATTTTGGATTTGGGATTTAAAGACTCCAACTATTGGGGATCGCAAAATAGATTGACAGCAAAAGCCTCTTCTTTTACCGTCTGTCAACCCCTTGAATCTTTATTCAAAATCGTAAAGTTTAAAGTAAAGTTCTGACCCCAATCTTTGCTGGATCTGACTATTTCGGCATGGCTTCAGCCCGTTTTTTAAAGTCTTGCAGCAGGTCTTCCATTTCATTCCGGGAAGATTCCAGGCTCAAAAAGCGTCCGCCTTCCTGGACCATGATCAATTTGGTGCGATGGTCATTCAGGGGTTCTACTTTGAAGACGCGAGACACCCCGGAATTAATTCCAGCACTCATGCTATCTTCCAATTCTTTCCAGAACATCTTGGGGGAAGGATAATCAAAGTAGAGCTCGGTCGTCACCGTCCGAATGTTGGACACGATCTGAATCACGGCCTTATCGGGTGCATTCTCCAGGATGCTGATACTATAAATCCCGGGCAGAAATTTTTCGTATTTTTCCACGTCGCTGAGCGCTTGCCAGACCACCGCCGAGGGAGCCTCAACGATTCCCGATGCATAATATTTATCCGGTTTCGCATTTTTAATTCGCGTGGAATAGAGTTTACCTTGATCCAGAGAGGATTGTTCCGCCGCCGCATCTATGGAAACGTCTTGAAAGATTTGATCCAACTGCCTCATGGTTTCCGCGTTTTCCGGAGAGGTTACATACGCGAATTCCCAGCCGGAGGGTTGGAATCCGCGCGGCAAAGCAGCGGATTTCCAGGTCAGCCTTTCCACCGGCAATCCGCTTTCCCCGAAATGCTCTCGAATCCTGTTGCCGGCGATCGCGGCCAATTGGTCCACCTGGTCTTCCGGACACAGGCATTCCACCTTATCGCTGAAATCCACGTTGCCGGTCCGGACATCAACCAAACTCAGAGTGAGAATATAGCGGGGTCCCAGGATAAGGAGTTCACCCACCACCATCTTTTGCACCAGCTTTCCAATCTCCACTTGACAGAAGATCGAATCGCAAAGGTCCGATTGGCTTGGGGCTTGCCGTCCCCTCAGCACTTTGAGCATGTCTTCTTTGACGACCAGGAGTTTGGGCGACTGGGCCAGTTCGTAGCCTAACAGGGCGGTGAGGTTGGCGGCGATAGACTGGTCCACCGCACCCACGGCCTTGATCGGATAGACCGCGACACTGATCTTGTCCGCCGGCCAGGATGGGGCCAGGGGCCAAAGGGTGATGAGTAACAGCAAAAGTCGGCTGAAGCTTTTCTTCATTCGGTGACCTCCGAGAAGAGAATAGCATCAGGTTACCGCTAATATCTCCTAAAAGCAACCATTCCCCTCATTCCCTCATTCCCGGTTAATTTCTCAGGGCAGGAATCCAATCCCGCCCTACAAAGCAAAAAAGTAGCTCCCGATTGGATTGGTGAGCGGCGCGGCGCTCGGGATCAAACGGGGCCCAAGGCGAGTGGGGCAAAAGGCGGATCGCTTCGGGGTTTCAGCTTCTTTTCATCTCGCTTACCTGCCTGGTGCTGAGGAAGGCTTTAGCCGCGAGACCGTCAGGGCTCGGTCCGGGTTCATGATCTCCACTTGACAGATGTATATATCTGCAATATACTAAGGACATAATGGACCCTTTCCTGATCCTAGAGGCCTGCGCAGGTTTTGAATGGGACGAGCACAATGGCGTGAAGATCTGGCAAAGACATCAGGTGTCTCCTTCGGAGTGCGAGGAGATCTTTTTCAACCAGCCTCTGGTCGTGGCGGACGATCAGCAGCACTCGGTTCAGGAGAACAGATTTTATGCGCTCGGTCATACCGATACCGGTCGGCGGTTGTTCGCGGTCTTTACCGTGCGGGGCAATCGGATCCGGGTGATCTCCGCCCGGGACATGAGCCGTCGGGAAAGGAAGGTATACGACTCCCATGAAGAAAAAACCGAAATTCAAGAATGAAGACCAGGAAAGAGAATTCTGGTCTCGCCGGGACTCCACCGAGTTGGTGGACTGGAAAACGGCCAAGCGGATGGTGCTGCCGAAGCTCAAGCCCTCGGTCAAGACCATCTCGTTACGCCTGCCCGAGGCGATGCTAGCGGAGCTCAAGCTCCTCGCTCACAAGCGGGACGTGCCTTATCAATCGCTGCTGAAAATTTTCCTTGCCGAAAAAATCAGCGAAGAGATGAAGTCATCCTAGTTTTCAGGGACCCAGCCTCCGGATCTTCACTTGCTCCGGCTCTTCATCCGAGTTAGACTGGCGCGGTCGAGCAGTTCATCCCGCCGGCGGGCAGTCCTTCCGGCAGATTCCGAGGGATCTTTTATGCTAATTCGAATAATGATTTGCGCGCTGGCATTACTGGCTGCGGCCCCCGCCCTGGCCCAGCCGGCGCCGATCCCGCCGGTTCCCGAGGGAGAAGTCCGCATCTACCGGGTCTATTACCCGGACCCGAACTTTGATCCCGAGACCCAGGCCGGGATCCAGACCCTGGTCCACCAGGAGTCGCCCCAGGTTTTCCGGGTGGAAGCGAACTGGCAGGGCGAGGGCAAAGAGCGCCACCTGGTCTATCGGCGTTCGGAAACCCTGTTCAACGGCAGTTCCGGCCAGTGGACCTTTGAGTTCATCCCGGGTCCGCACCTGGTGCTGGGCCGCTTCGAGCACACCCTCGCTTCGCCGGCCGGCAAGCTGCTTCGCCGCGAAAGTTTTGCGCTGCGCGACCCGGAGCTCGGTTATCCGGACCACCTGCTCCATCCCAACGTGATGGAGTTTGCTTTCCGGGGCCTGAAATTCCAGCCCGGCCAGACCGACAAGCTCTCGGTCTTCCTCTCCCCCCTGATCATTTACGAGATGGAGGTGAAAGTGGCGGGCAAGGAAATGGTGGATTCCGCCCTGGGCCGGCGCGAATGCTGGAAAGTGGAGATGGTCTCGGGTTCCGCCAATTACCAGGGCTTGTCCGGGTTGCTCTTGCAGCGGCTCTCGTCCACCTACACGTTCTGGCTGCTGGCCGAGGGTTCCCATCCGCTGATCCGCTACGAAGGTCCGCTTGGGATCGTGGAGGGAGTCAAGCCGATGAAGCAAATCCATGAATTGGCATACCTCCGCTCGGCCGAGTATCCGCAGGGTCTGGGCCAGGAGCCCAAAGCCGCGGCCGCGGCTCCCCGGCCGGCGGCCCCGGCCCAGGACCCGCCGTTTGCGGTCCCGGCGATCCCGGAGGAATGGCGGAGCTTCCGGGTGTATTTCGAGACGCCGATCCGCGACCTGGACCGGCAGCCCTTGAACCAGCAGCTCTTATACCGCGAAACCGCAAACCACATCGAGACCACCTCGCGCTGGATCGGAGAAGGCAGCCGGCGCCGGTTGGAATACACCCGCACCGAAACATTGAACAGCCATTGTCTGGCGGTGGTCCAGTTCCGCTTTTTGCCCGGGAACTATTTTCAGTTGCAAGAAATGGCCCGCACCGTGACCAACCCCGCGGGCGAGCGCGTGCGGGAAGAGTACTGCAATTTCGAGGATCCGCGGTTCCGTTATCCGGCTGACCTCTGCCATCCCTACACCCTGGAGCTGGCGTATCGCAGTCTGGAGCTGGCCCCGGGAACGACGCGCAACTTCCATCTCTGGCTCGGGGCGACCGCCAGCCTCAAGATGACCGTGCGGGTGGAGGGCCTGGAGACCTTGCCCCTGGACGACGGCCGCCGGGTTTCCTGCTACCGGCTGGAGATGATTCCGGACCTGGTGGAGTATATAGGCGTGATGGGCAAGCTGATCCAGCCGATCGTGCCGCGCTATACCTGGTGGCTTTCCGCGGAAGGCTCGCACTCGCAGGTGCGCTACCGGGGTCCCTTGGGCCAGATCAACGTGATCAACGCGCCGGTGGAAGTTCACGACCTGCTGGAAAGGAAGTTGTTGGATGAAAAAGAGCCTGCGGCGGAGCGGTAGGGAATTCCTCCGGGCCGCGCTGGAGGCCTTTGGTGAAACTTCTTCTTCGTCAGCTTCTTCTCGTCCTTTTGATGGTATAATGCGCTCGGAGGCACCGACAAAATGAAACGAATCCTTCCGTGGCTGGTGGTTTCAATGCTGGTGTTAATCGTGGCGATTACCCAAGCGCAAGAGAGTCTTCAGCGCACGCTGGCCCGCACCGAGGACCCGGTGGTGGTCAAGGCCGAGGGAATCGCGGCGATGCAGGGCCGGGCGGTGAGCGCGCTCGGGGTCTTGCGCTGGGCAGAGGGGAAATTCGAGCCGATTCCGGCCCAGGTGGACGAGCGGACTACGGCCGGGGAGTTCTGCTTTGAGCACGGGCCCAAGGCCGGCAAGTTTGTCGGCAACGGCAGCTTTGACGGGGACGACGAGTTGGTCTTCATGGCCGCGGACGCGGGCGACCAAGCCCCGGCCGAGGCGGCGATGCCAGCCGGGGCGGAGAAGGCGGTCGAGCTCTTGATCCGCGATCCGGTTTCCGGCGGCCAGGCCTGGGCTTACCTGATGGCTTTTGCCGGTGAGCCTCCGCGCTCGTCCGTGGATTACGTGAGCCACGAGACCAAGGAAGGCCGGAACTGGGTGCTGGCCGAGAACTACCAGTTCGCCGAGCTGGACGGCGCGGCTTATTTTGATCGGCTCATGCTGCGGGGCCCGGACGGCAAGATGAGCGGGAACCTGGCGGACCAGATCAAGGGCCGCACCAACATCAAGGCGATGGGCGGCCTGGTCTCGACCCGGATCATGGACCGGAACACCAACTCGGACCTGACCGCGTGGAAGGACGGCCCGGTGCGGGTGCTCCAGCGCATGGAAGGATACTTCAAGGGGGGGCCGCTGAAGATCGGCGGGACCGGCGGGGCCAACAACGTCTTTTATCGGAACTTCTTTTACACGCCCATCACCATCGAGCTGCCGTTCAAGCCCAGTTCCGTCTTCTCGGACTTCTCCATGTATTACGTGATTGACTGGAACCCGGCGACCGAAGGCTTCCGCTACTTCGACTCGGTCAACACCGCCGGGGTGATCCTGAACGGCAAAATGGAGCCCGAGGAGAAGAACCTGGACTTTAAGTCGCCCCGCACCTATTGGGCCCTGACCGGCCCGCAGGGCAGCATGCTGGTGCGGATGACCTCGCCCGAAAAATGGGCGAACGTGGTCACGCTCCGCCTTTACTACGTGGACGACGACTCCGTGAAAGACGACCCGGACAACTTCCCGGGCCAGCGCCAGACCGGCTATTTCGTTGACGGGATTTACAACCTTGACAAGGGCAAATACCTCTACATCCTTTATTACCACGCGCCGACGGGACCGCTCGACCCGGAGCTGGCCCAGCCCATCCTGGACATCCTCGATCATCCCTTGCAGGTCCAGGCTTCGGCCTGGAAGTAAGCTGCTCAGTTGCTCTTCCTCGGCTTCTCTGGTAGAGATAAGCCATGCCCAAGGAAATCACCGTCGGCTTGATCGGCGCCGGCCTGATCGGCACGGCCCATTCCCTCTACCTTTCCGCCATTCAAAAGAAAAAAGTCCTTCCGCTGCGGCTGAAAGCGGTGGCTGACCCGGACCCGGTCCGGCTCGAGCGCCTGACCAGAGCCTTTGCCTGGGAGAGCAAGTCCTTCGAGCCGCAGGCGGTGATCGAGGACCCGGAGGTGAACGCGGTCTTCGTCTGCACGCCCACCGCATTTCATAAGCCATACGTGGAAGCCGCGGCGGAGAAGGGCAAGGCGGTGTTTTGCGAAAAGCCCCTGGCCTTTACCGCGGCCGAGGCGCGGCAGATGTTGCAAGCGGTGGAAGAAGCGGGGGTGGTCCACCAGGTCGGCCTGGTCTTGCGCGCGGGCCCGGTCTGGAACGCGCTCAAGAGCCTGGTGCGCCGGCCGGAATCAGGCTTTCCCATCACCTGCATCTTCCGCGACGACCAATGCTTCCCGGTCAAGGGCATGCACGACTCGGCGTGGCGCTCGCGGCAGGAGCTGGCCGGCGCCGGCACCCTGCTCGAGCACAGCATCCACGACCTGGACATCATGGAATGGATGTTCGGCCGCATCCACCAGGTCCAGGCCACCACCGCCTCCCGCTTCGGCCACGCCGGGATCGAAGACCTGGCGCGGGTGTGGGTCGAGTTCGAGTCGGGCATGACCGCCACCCTGGTCTCGGTCTGGCACGACGTGCTCCACCGTCACTCCAACCGGCGGGTGGAGGTCTTTTGCGAGAAAGCCTATTACGCGATCGAAGCCGAGTTTTTCGGCACCCTGGATTACATGATGGCGGACCGGTCATTGAAGACCTTGAGCGATGACGAGGTGTTCGACCTCAGCCTGCAGACCCGCGGCATCACGGACCCGAACGAAAAGAAGCTGGCCCGGATTTACGGGGTCTTGCAGGATTATTATTTCTGCCGGGCGGTATTGGCCGAGGCCAAGGCCGAGCCGGGCTTTGAGACCGCGGTGCGGGCGCACGAACTGGTGGACGCCTGCTACCAGTCGGCGCGGGAGGCCAAGCCGATCGGCTGGTGACCGGCCCGGGAGGTGGACGCATGAAGCAGGCAGTGATGGCTCTGATGGCCGCGGTTCTGTTGGGGGGAAGCTCGCCGGCTGGGGCCAAGGGCGATTCGAGCTGGCTCCAGGGCACGCGCCTGGTCATCTCGGGCGGGCCCTGCGCCGGCACGTATACCCTGGATCTGCACCAGGGGCCGGAGAGCCGTGACCCTGGATGAGCTTCAGCAGGCCATGGAGCGCTTCGATGCCTCGCTGAAAGAGCTCGAGGCCACACCCCAACCCGCTTCTCTTATGGATCTGACCCAAAAGCCAGAGACGGCTCGCCCGGCCCTCTCTCAAAAACAAAAAACCCCACCTGACCCGCTGAAATTCGAGCAGCGGTAATGAAAGGAGGCGTCAATGGGAAGAAATGAAACCATCATCACCATCGGGAATGAAAGGATCAAGATTCCGATGGGCACCAATCTGTTGCTCCTTCTGGCCGGGGCGGCGTTGTTGCTGTTAGTGGGAGCCAAGCAGACCATGTTTACCATCCGCCCCGAGGAGCAGGGAATCCTTTTGCGGTTCGGCAAGTATGTTCGGACCGTGGATCCGGGCCTGCACTTCAAATTGCCGTTCGGCGTCGAGGATGTGTTCAAGGTCCCGGTTCAGCGCCAGCTCAAGCAGGAGTTCGGCTTTCGGACCGCCAAGAGCGGGAGCGAGACCCAGTATGTGAAAAGGGGGTATGAGGGTGAATCGCTGATGCTGACCGGCGATTTGAATTCCGCGGACGTGGAGTGGGTGGTCCAGTACCGGATCACGGACCCGGTGTTGTTCTTGTTCAACGTCCGCTCCGTGGAAAGCACCTTTCGGGACATCTCCGAGGCGACCATGCGGGAAATTGTCGGGGACCACAGCGTGGACGAGGTCATCACCTGGGGCAAGGAACAGATCAACCAGGAGGTCAATGAAAAGCTCCAGGAAAGATGCGAGCAGTATGAGACCGGTATTACCATCCAGGTAGTGCTGCTCCAGGACGTGAACGCGCCCCCGCCGGTCCAGCCCTCCTGGAACGAGGTCAACGCCGCGGAGCAGGAAAAGGATCAACTGGTCAACCAGGCCAAGACCAAATATAACGCCGAGGTCCCCCAGGCTCAGGGAGAAGCCAGCCAAGTGATCAAGGAGGCCGAGGGCTATGACCTCGAGCGCGTGAACCACGCCCTGGGAGATCGGGAGAAATTCATCCAGGTCTACGAGCAATACCGCCGGGCCCGGGAAGTTACCCGCCGGCGGATTTATTTGGAGACCATGACTGAGATCATGCCCAAGGCCGGCCGCAAGATCATTGTTGACGAGGCTGAGAAGGGAATCATTCGCTTTCTCAACCTGTCGGAAGAGGGGGTGGTGAAATGAACCCGAAGCAAATTCCAAAAGTGATTGGGCTGGTGGCTTTGGTGGTCGTCATCGCCACCTTATCCAGCGGCTTTTACACGGTGATGATGCACCAGCAGGTGATCATCACCCAGTTCCAGAGACCAGTGGGCGATGCCATTACTGAACCGGGCCTGCATTGGAAAACACCCTTTATCCAGGAGGCCAACTACTTTGAAAAGCGCTGGCTGGCGTGGGACGGGGACCCCAACCAAATTCCCACTCTGGACAAGAAATACATCTGGGTGGACCTCTACGCCCGCTGGCGCATCTCCGATCCCCTGCTCTTCTTCCAGCGGGTTCGGAACGAAGAAGGGGCTCAAAGCCGGCTGGACGACATCCTCGACGGCGAGACCCGGATCGGCGTCTCCAAATACAACCTGATCGAAATCATCCGGAGCTCAAGCCGGGAATTCGAGGTCCCCACCGACTTTCTTGAGTTCCAGGACTTGACCCGATCGGTATCCATCAAGCACGGCCGGGCCAAGATCATGGATGAAATCCTGGTCAAGGCCCGGGAGTCCGCGAAAGAGTATGGGATCGAGCTGGTGGATGTCCGCATCAAGCGGATCAACTATATCCCGGAGGTTCGCGAAAAGGTCTATGAGCGGATGATCTCCGAGCGCAAGCGGATTGCGATGCGGTACCGGTCCGAGGGACGGGGCGAGAGCGCCAAGATCCTGGGCGACATGGATAAGGAGTTGAAGCGCATCCGCTCCGAGGCCTACCGGACCTCCCAGGAAATCAAAGGCAAGGCCGATGCCGAGGCCATCAAGATCTATGCCCAGGCATACAACAAAGACCCGGAGTTCTACTCGTTCTGGAAAACCATGGAGACCTATAGACAAACCGTGGACAAGGATACCTGGCTGATCCTGACCACCGAGGGAGAGTTCTTCAAATACCTGAAAAGCGTCAAAGATTGACCTGAAAAGGTATTAAGCTGTCAACCCTCCTGCCGGTAAGTCGGAGGGGTAAGGCTTGCCTTGCCTGAAAGATCGGAGGGCAGGTTGGATTACCTACCTGTCCGTAGCCGCGACCGTCCCGGTCGCGGAAGAAGGGGCAGGGCTTGCCCTGCCCCCGCCGCGGGGAAAAATCGAGGGTCAGGCCAGGTCTTCCACCCAGAGCACGCGCCGGGCCAGGGGGCCTCGGGCCAAGTTTTCGTAAAGCCGGCGGTCGGCGGCGCCGGAGGGGGTCAGGTCTTCACATTTCACTTACAATTATGTAAAGTCATAAGTCAAGGGCATGTTGCCCAAATCGTCTTGAGGAACTTCTCTCCCCTCCCTTGAGGGGAGGGGATGAAGGGGAGGGTGATTTTTTCTCGTCAATTCAAGCACCCTCTCCCTGGCCCTCCCCCATCAAAGGGGGAGGGAAAGGCTGGCTGGATTTTGGGCAACATGCCCTCAAGCATTGACCCCTAATGGGAGAGCAAGCGGTAGAGGCGGCCGGCCTCCGGGTCCTGGGGGTAACGGCGGAGCAACTCCTTAAGGTAAAAGCGGGCGCGCTCGCGCTCGCCTTGGCGCGCGGCGACCAGGGCCAGGCCCAGGTATCCTTCCCGGCGCGAGGGCCAGCGCTTGACCATCTCGGCATAAGCCGCGGCCGCCTGGTCCCATTCTTCCCGGCCGATGCGGAATTCGGCCAGGGCCTGCCAGGACTGAATGATCCGGGGCCGCTCCCGGACATGGCCCTCCAATAACTGCTCCGCTTCTTCCGGCCGGCCGGTCGCGGTCAGGATCTCCGCCAAGGCCAGCACCGCCTCGGAGTTGAACGGGCTGCATGGCTCGGCGTGCCCGAGCGCCTTTTTAGCCTCGGGCCATTTCTTCTCCGCCATCAACACCCGCCCCAGCTCCAGGTTCAGGGCGTAGCTGTTGGGGTAGAGGGCAATAGCTTGCCGGTATTCTTTTTCCGCTTCTTTCAGTTGACCGTGGCTCTGGTAGAAGTCGGCCAGGTCGCGATGATAAAAAGGATTGCGCGGGTTCAGCGCCTGGGCCAGGCGATAGTCCTGAATGATTTGGCCCTTGGTCTTGGCGTCGAGCGGGCCGGCACCGGCCCGGGCCTGGGCCAACCTGGCGTAGATCCCGTCGTTGTGGGGATCGAATCGTTTTGCCTGTTCCCAGGCCGCCAGCGCTTGCTTGAACTTGCCGTCGGCCATTGCCTCCTCGGCCCG
Organism: Deltaproteobacteria bacterium RBG_13_61_14; assembly: GCA_001797815.1. Taxonomy (GTDB): domain Bacteria; phylum RBG-13-61-14; class RBG-13-61-14; order RBG-13-61-14; family RBG-13-61-14; genus RBG-13-61-14. The sequence continues at coordinate 21,927 of MGQK01000116.1, forward strand.
CCGGATCAGGCGCAAGTCCCAGACCAGCCAGGCCGCGCCAGCCATGGTCCACACGATAATCACTGCCAGAGCGGCCCGGGCGAAACGGAAAGAGCGATTCGGCGCCGGGTCCGGCTGGGCAGCCAGCACCGCCTGGAGACCGAGCACGGCCCACCAAGCCCCGGCGACTTCCGGGACATAGAGGTCAAAATCTATCAAGGAATGGGCGAGGAAGGCGGCTCCGGCCGCGAGCAGTCCGGCTGGCAGCCATCCGCCTTCGCGGGACTGGCGCCGGCCCTGGACCAGGAAGAGGAGCGCGAGTCCGATCCAGCCGATCAGACCGAGGGGCCCGGTCTCGGCCCAGACCTGGAGGTAGCAGTTATGCGCGTCCTGCACCTCGTTCCCGAAGGTCGAGCGATGCGCCATGTAAGCGAGACCAAAGTTGCCGAGCCCCACGCCGGTGAGGGGTTTTTCCAGGGCCACCTCGGAAGCCGCCCGCCAGTTATCCAGGCGCAGCTTGATCGGGTTGGCGGGGTGAAGGAAGTTGAAAAATTCGTGGCCGCGGGTGATCCCGATCCAGGCAAGGCCGGCGACGAACACCAGCGCGAGCAGGGCCAGGCCGGCGCGCCGGCGGCGGGGAGAGAGCCGGGGGAAAGCCGGGGCGAACAGGATGAGCAGGCCGACCCCGGCCGCGAGCAGGCCGCCCAGGGAGCGGGTGAAGAAGAGGGCGAGAGCCATCGCGGCCGCGGGAACAAGGAGCAAGGCCATCCGCCAGGGGGAAAGCGACTCGATCCGGCGGCGCAGGTCGAAGGCCAGGGCGAGGGCGAGCGGGATGAGCATGGCCATGTCGCCGGCGAAGAGGTCGGGCGAAAAGGTGAGACCGAAGACGCGGCGCTCCTCGAGGGTCTGGACCACATACGGGTCCAGGGGCCGGGCGATCTCCAGGGTGGCGGCGAAGCCGCCGAAGAATTGACGCAGGGCGACCGCGGAGGAGAGGAGGCCGGCCCAGACGAGCACGACCGCGGCCGACCGGCCGAGATCGGGGGTGAGCCAGCGGATGACGGCGAGGACCATGAAGAGGTGTCCGAGCAGGGTGATCATCTCGTTCCAGCCGGCGCGGGGTAAAAGGCCGAGCGGGATCGAGATCCCGGCGGCGCCGAGGAAGAGGAACAGGAAAAATTCGAGGGGTTTGGGGACCCAGAGTCCCTGGCCGCGGCCGGGCAGGCGCAGGAGCAGGAGGCCGGCGAAGAAGAGGAGGAGGAGCGGGTTGCTCAGGGGGTAGATGCGGCCGGAGACGAGGAGGCGCAGCGCGATTCCTCCAAGCAGGGCTGCCACGCCCCAGGTCGGCGGTCGGGGAGCAGGGGAGGGAACCACCGGGTCGGTCCCTTAGACGAAGTCGCGGCGCTGGAAGACGATCATGGCCAGGCCGAGCAGGAAAGCGGTGGTGAGGATGCCGATGGCCACGATGCGGAAGAACAGCCCGAGGTCGAGGGCCTCGCCATAAGCGGCGGCGTTGAAGCGGCTGTAGTTGGAGAGGTTGGGGACCAGGTAGTAAAGCCCCTGGGCGAGATACGGGTAGACGGTGCTCTCGGACTTGGCCGCCAAAAGGCGGAGGTCATTGGACATGCGGCCGATCACGAAGAAGGCGAGGGAGAAGATGGCGCTGAGGGTGGGGCTGGAGAAAGTGGAGAAGAGCAGCGCGGCGGCAATGATGATGGAGAGCTCGATCAGGATGAGGAGGATGGCTTGCAGGAGCGGCCAATTGAGGCTGGAGGCCATGTAGAAGAGGACGCCGGCATAGGCCAGGGTCATGATCACCAGGTTGACGAAGAGGGTGCAGAAGAGTCCGAAGAACTTGCCGAGCAGGAACTGGTAGCGGGACAGGGGCTTGGCCACCAGGGAGTAGATAGTTTTGCGCTCGATTTCCTTGCTCACCAGCCCGATCCCGATGAAGATGGCGATGAGCACGCCGAAGATGGAGATGCAGCCCAGGCCGAGGTCGGTGGTGATCTTGACCTGCTCGCCGATGGTCAATTGGCCCAGCGCGATGGTGAGCAGGATCATGAGCAGGGCGAAGACGAGCAGGTTGTAAAGGATCCGGTCCCGGATGGTTTCCTTGAAGGTGTTGACGGCCACCGCCCAGATTTTCATGACCCGACTCCTTCCTGGTTCCCGATCTCATACAGGAAATATTCCTCCAAGGTCTCCCGGTGGGGCGCCAGAGAAAGGAGATGGGGCACAGACATTCCTGTCTGTTTTTTTTGCTGAAGGATGAGTTTCAGGATGCGCTCGGCCGCAGCCTCGTCCGGGACCCGGATCAAGGCCACTCCTCCTTGCTCGAGCACGGTGCCGCCCTCGGCCGAGATCGCCCGGAGGCTTTTCGGGTCCAGACCCTTGACCTGGAGGTCCACTGACTGGACCGCGGCGCTGAGAATCTCATCCAGCCGGCCGACCTTTTTCAGCCGGCCCTGGTGAATGATCCCCACCCGGTCGCAGATCATCTCCACGTCGGGCAGGATGTGGGTGCTGAAGAAGATGGTCTTGCCCTCTTTCTTCAGTTCCAGGATCAGGTCGCGGATCTCCTTGCGGCCGCGGGGGTCGAGCCCGGACATGGGTTCGTCCAGGATGACCAGCTCCGGGTCGTTGAGCAGGGCCTGGGCCATGCCCAGGCGCTGGATCATGCCCTTGGAATACTTGCGCAGCGGCAGGAGTCCGGCCGCGGCCAGGCCGACGCGCTCGAGCAGGCTACCCACCCTTTGCCGACGGGTGGCGGCATCCAGGCCGAAGAAGCGGCTGAAGAAATCGAGGAACTCGCGGCCGGCCAGGTAATCGTAAAAATAGGGCTGTTCCGGCAGAAAGCCAATCCGGCTGCGGGTGCGGACGTCGCCCAGGGGTCGGCCGAGCAGGGTGGCGGCGCCGGCGGTCGGATAAATCAGGCTGAGCAGCATCTTGATGGTGGTGGTCTTGCCCGCGCCGTTGGGGCCCAAGAACCCGAAGATCTCGCCCGATTCCACCGCCAGGTCGAGACCCCGGACCGCCTCTACCCGGCGCTGGAAAAAGCCCACGCGAAAGGTCTTGGAGAGGTTTTCCGTCTGAATGACTTTCATCATTTTTTCATCTCCGGGGGGGTATGAAGACTCCTTCGTAAACTTTCACCGAGCTTTCGGCCCGGCCGGTCTTGGGATCAATGAAATAGTAGCCGGCCAGAGGGTGCACCGGCATCTCGGAGGGGTGAAGCAGGCCGGCCCGGAAAAGGTCGTCCCAGGAGGCGGCCCGCCGGCCGTAAAGAGCCTGGTATTCCTCGAGTTTTAGGTTTAAAAACTTAAGCTGCTCGGCGACGCGGAGCTCCTTGATCCGGCGCTCGATAGTGCTCCGGTATCCCCCGCTTTCGGTCTTTTGCAGGATCTGCTCCAAAAAGGCGATGCTGAGTTCGGGATTGCCTCCTTCGGCCCGGATCCGGCTGGCGAGCACGGCATAGTAAAGATAACCCGAAAGCTGGGCCGCGGCGTCCAGGTTTTGTGCGGCCGCTTCATATTGATTGCCGAGAAAATACTGCACAAAGCCCAGGTAAAAAGCAATCTTCCAGCTTTGCGGCAAGTTCTGGCGGCCCTTCAACAGCACCTTTTCAATCTCCCCGCCGTCGCCGCCGGCCACGGACAGAATGACTCCGGTGAAAATATAGACAAACTCGAAGCGCGGGTCCAGGTCGGTAATAAACTGGGCGGCCCCGATCAGGTCGTCGGGCACTTTTTTCAGGCTCAGCAGGGTGCTGGTGTATTGGATGGCCTGCAGCCAGTAGGCGTCCGCCACCAGGTCGTAGTAACCCAGGGAAGCGACCTTGACCGCAGCCGCGTTCGGCGGCCGCAAGTGATACTCGCCTTCCTCCCGCCCGCGGTTCTCGGCCTGGTCTATCCCATGCTGCATCCACACGATGTTGCCGAAAAGCAAAGCCAGAGCCAGGAGCGCCAGAGCCGTGGTTCGTTTATCAAGCATCGCCTTGATTATTCCTTAAGACTGAAAAACTTGCCGGTTGGTTTCAGTTTTCCTTTGGGGGAAATGATACCTCAAAAGGCCTGGCGGGTCGAATCTCCTGTTCCGGGATCCGCCACTTTTCCTCCCCGGCCGGATGTCGGACTTCTCCGCCCTGGCTGGCGACCGCCAACCGGGCCAGCGCTTCCATGGCCGCGAGCGCCTGCGGCCAGGTGTAAGCCGTGCCGAGAAACTTTTCATCCCGGATCGCCTCCAGCCCGGCCTTGAATTCAGCCGGGAGCCGCTCATACCCCAGGGCCGCGCCGAGCACGCCCAGGGCCGAGGCCGCGTTGCAGTCGCAGTCCTTGCCCAGCCGCACCGCAATCTCCAGGGTTTGGTAAGGGTCGCCCCGGCCGTAAAGCAACGCCGCGGCCACGTAAGCGCCGTTGACGTTGGCGTCAATCCCCTTGGGCCCGACCACCGGCACCAGCCGGCACTTTTGCAAGGGCACATACTTCTCTTCCACCATCCGCCAGACCGCTTCCCAGTCCTCGGGGTTGTTCTCGGACACTGCCAGGACGTCGGCGATGGTGCGGGCATAGCGGCTTTCCGGAGGAATGGCGGCGAGCCCGGCGCGCACCAGTGTTTCCGGGTCCGACTCAAAAAAGGCCTGGCTATACATGGTGGCGATGAAGATGCCGCCGTAAACCCCGTCGCCGAAGGCCAGGATATGACCGAAGCGGTCGCCCATTTCCCAGGCTGCGGCGGGAAGCCCGGGCGAGATCAGGCCGAAGAGGTCGGAGTGAATCTGGAAATCAATATCGTCGGCGTGGGGGTTATGGCGGGGATGGCCGGATTCCGGGGGCGGGATGCCGCGGCGAAGGTTGCGGCGGGCCTGCCCGCCCGCATGCCAGAGCGGAAACCGGGTGGCGGCCAGGTCGGCGCCGGCCTGGACCGGGCTGACCAGAAGGCCGTAGGTCTCCAGGCTTTTCAGGAAAGTCAGCTCCACATACAGGTCGTCCTGGCGCAGGGCGTTCCGGATCCTTTCCGGCCGCCAGGGCTCCAGCTCGCCTCGATTGATGCGGCTGATGTAACGGAACTCATAGGGCGCGCCGAAGCAGACCCCTACCATCTCGCCGATGAAGCCGCCGGCCAGGTGGTCGCGATAGGCCGGGAGAGAAAGCTCTTGGTCGGCCAGGAGCAGGCCCGGCCAGACCAACACGCCTGCAATGAAAAGCACCATGCCGCACATCAAAGGTTATTCCCTCCTTAGTTCAGGCCGCGAGCCAGAGGAGCGCCGGGATAAAGAGGAAGGCGCTCGCCAGGCAGAGGATGGCCGTGTATCCGATGACCTCGCCGGCCTTGAGCCCGGTGATGCCCAGCACCGGGATGGCCCAGAAGGGCTGGATCATGTTGGTCCACTCGTCGCCGTAAGCGATGGCCATGATGGTCTTGGGGATGCTCACGCCCAGCTCCTGGGCGGCCCGGATCATCACCGGCCCCTGCACCACCCACTGGCCCCCGCCCGAAGGGACGAACAGGTTGACTACGCCCGCGCTGAGAAAGGCGAAGACCGGGAAGGTGGCCGGGTCGGAGATGTGAATGAAGAAGCGGGAGAGCATCTCCACCAGTCCGGAATGCTCGATCAGGCCCTGGATCCCGAAGTAAAAGGGGAATTGCAGGATGATGCCGGAGACGCTCTTGGTGCCTTGGGTCACGGCCCGGACGTAACGTAGCGGCGTGCCCTGGAAAAGGATGCCGAGGAAAAGGAAGGCGGCGTTGACCACGTCCAGGTTCAGTGCAAAACCCCGGGTGACAAAGTAATGGACCAGGTAAAGAAGCCCCAGGCCGGCCACGATCCAAGACAAAAGCCGGCTTTGCTCCAGGCGGCGGGCCGGGCCGCGGACCTCTTTTGGCTCAGGCTCCGGCTCCTGGGCCGGGGAGTAGGATTCCACTCCGGTCATCAGGGCGGGATCGCGGGGAGTGAGGAAATAGCAGAGGCAAACGATGAGCAGGGTCATGGCCGCGGCCAGAGCCAGGTTCATGGGGCTGAACAAGGTGGCTGTAACCGGGACCAGACCCAGTCCTGGGATCACCTCTTGGCCGGGTGTGGCCGCCTGCAAGGGCGCGGAGCCGGAAAGTCCGCCGTGCCAGATCAACAGGCCGGTGTAGGCCGCGGCGCCAAGCAAAGGGTAGTGGACCTTGAGACCCCGCGGCCGACCGTTAAGCGCCACTTCGCGGGCGAGAAGCGCGCCGACGATGACGCCCAGCCCCCAGTGGACCAAAGAGCTCAGGCAGGCGAGCAGGGCCACCAGGGCGGTGGCCCCGGCCGCGGTGCGGGGCAAACGGGAAACCCGCTCGACCAGCCCGCGCACCGGCCGGGAAGTGGCCAGGGCGTGACCGGTCACCAGGATCAAACACATCTGCATGCCGAAGGTCAGGTTGGACCACAGCCCCTCCTGCCAGTAGCCGATCAAGGCCAGGGGCTTGTGCTGCGTGAAGGCCAGGGCCAGGACCAAGCTGAGCAGGGTGAGGATGACGGCGAAGAGGAAGGGGTCCGGCATCCAGCGCTGGGCCAGGTGCGAGAGCCGCTGTCCGAGTCGTTGAATCATGGAAGAATCCCCGGGCTCGGCTCGCTATTTCTTGATCGGGTAATACCAAAAGGCCGCAAAGGAGAGCAAGGTGATCACCCCGGCGACCGGCCCCACCGAGATCACGCCCAGCGGGCGGGCGTGGGTGTTGCCGAGCAGGTCGAACATCAGACCCATGATTAAAGGGGACAGTGCGGAGAAGCTCTTGGTCCACAGGCCCTCCACCCCGTTGTAAACCGATTCCCGCCGATACCCGGTCACGGTTTCGTCAAAGTCAATGATGTCCGCCAGGATGGGCCGGGGCAGGACCAGCATGGCCGAGACCGGAGGCGCGGCGAACAGGAAAAGGATAAAGGGCCGATAGACCGCGGGGATCCCGCCCCACAGATGCAAGGTCGCCCACACCGGCAGGAACAGGCCGAACCACAACAGGCAGATCAAAAAAATCTTGCGCTTGGTGTATTTCTGGGAGAGGTAATTGGTCAGCGGGAACATGGCCGCGGCCACGATCATGATGGTAAGCTGGACTCCGCCGGCGATCAGCTCGGACTTGCCGGCCAGGTCGGTGCCGAAGAGCAGGTAGGACATCAGGAAGGGGATGGACCCGATCACGATGTCCGCGGCCAGCCGGAGCAGGGCCACCGAGACCACCCAGGGCAGGAAGGCCCGGTTCTTCAAGGTCTCCCACCAGGCCCGCAGGATCGAGTAGGGCACTTCTTTTTTCTCGGAGTGCTGGGTCTCTTTGAGCAGGAACACGGTCGGACCCAGGCAGAGCGCGCTCAGGATCACGCTGCCGATGGCGATGACCTTATACATGTCCGGGAAGTGGAATCCGGCGATGGTGACGCCGCTCGGCATCTCGGTGATCAGGTAACCGACCAGGCCCAGGGCCAGGATAGTAGCCACCACCCCCACGTAAGCCTGCCACATGGAGATGTTGAGCCGCTCGTCGTTGTCCGGGGTGATTTCCGGCAAGAGCGAGAGGTAGGGATTGACCACCACGGCGAAAAGGAAGTAAAAGCCGCCGCCGAAAATAAAGAGCCAGAGCGCGGTGGGAATATAGTTGCTGGTGATCTGGATGGTGCGGCCGAAGATGGACCAGTCGTATTGAGAGGCCCAGGTCGGCGCCGGCGCGGGGGAGAACCAGAAGAAGAGGAAGCAGAGCAGGAAGGGGGGGGTGGCGAAGATGATGTAGGGCATGCGCCGTCCCCAGCGGGTCCTGGTCTTGTCGGAAAGGTAGCCGACCAGGGGGTCCGAGATCCCGTTCATGACCCGGCCCAGGCCGATCACCATCCCGGCCAGGCTGGCCGGCAAATACAGGATCACCCCGGTCTTGTCCAGGGGCGGGGATAAAAAATACATGCCCCAGCCCAGGATGATGTTCCAGAGCAGCTCCGCGGGCAGGTTGCCCAGGCTGTAGCCGAAACGCCGGGCAAAGCTCAAGCGAAACGATCCCGGTTGCGACATGCAGACCCCTCCTCGAAGCGCCTCCACCATAGAAGATACCCGCCGGCTTGTCAACCGCCATTTGGGGTCAGGTCTTCAAATAAAGTTTAAGACCGAGCTGCTAGGGAAAGACGCGAGTGAGGTAGATTTCCGAGTTCATCTCTTCCTTGATGTCCACCCAGGCAATATCAAAAGTCGAGCCGTCAAAGACCAGGCTCAGCGCGGGGCAGACGCTGGAGGCCTGCAGGTCCGCCTCGGCCCGCCGCGGCGGGGTCAGGGGCCGGGCGCCGGCGGCGGGGGAACCTGCGGTCGGCAGAGACAGGAAGTGGAGCACGCGGTTCGTGCTGGACCGGGCCCAGAAGGAAATGCCGAAGCCGGAAGCGCCGACGGCCGCCGCGGCCTGGATCTTGTCGCTGGAGTCAGAAGTCAGCATTATTGGTGCGCGGGTGGGGTCACCCGCGCCCCTAAAGTCACTCGCGCCCCTAAAGTCACTCGC
>MGQK01000117.1:0-5709 GCA_001797815.1 Deltaproteobacteria bacterium RBG_13_61_14
GAGAGGATGGATCGGGGCTGGGGCTGGTCGCCGGGTTCCCGGAAGAGCGAGTAGTCAAGGTATTGACCCTGCCGGGATAGCGCGGCGTAAAGGTTGGTCAACTCGAGCAGGGTTAGATCCACCCCGCCGATGGCCAGGGAAAGTCCGTAATAGCCGCTCTCCGGGGAGAGGGTGGTGATCCCGGCGTCATGGAGGAAGCTCAAGAACGGCTCGACCCCGAGCTCGGAGAGCAGGTTGACGAAGGGGACGTTGAGCGACAGTGAGAGGGCGTCTTCCAGCCGGACCAGGCCCCGGAACTGGTCGTCGTAGTTGCGCGGCTCGTATTCGCGGAAGCGGACCGGGATGTCCGGCACCAGGTAGGTGGGGAGGGCGAGGGCGCGGTCCAGGGCGAGGGCGTAGAGGAACGGCTTGAGCGCGGAGCCGGGCGAGCGGGGCGCGTTAAAGCCGACCACCTGGCCCTGGTGCTCGCGGTCCCAAAAATCGAAGTTGCCGACCAGGGCCGCGACCTGGCCGGTCCGCCGCTCGATCACCACCACTGCTCCGTTGTGGATGCCCAGGTTGCAAAGCTCCTGGCGAAAGGCGGCGAGGGTGTTCTCGGCCAGGGTCTGGACGTTGCGGCGCAGGGTGGAATTGACGCGCATCGCTTCGGGACGCCGGCCGGCCAGCCAGATCGAGGCATGGGGCGCGAGCCGCGGGAAGGGCTTGAGCGCGGCCGGGTATTGCGCCTTTTCCACTTGCTCCAGTTGCTGGTGGCTGAAGATCCCTTCCCGGCGCAGGCGCTCGGCCACCCGCTGGACCGCGATGCGCCGGCCGGCCATGTTGCCGGGCCTGGGAAAGCGATGGGTCGGGTCCTGGGGCACCGAGACCAGGTAAGCCGCCTCAAAGGGGTCGAGCGCCGAGGCGCTGTGGCCGAAGTAAGCATAGGCCGCGGCCTCGATGCCCTCGAAGTTCTTGCCGTAGGGCGCGAACTGGAGGAATGCTTCCAGGATTTCGCGTTTGCTCAGGCGCGCTTCCAGTTGGAGGGCGCGGAGGGCTTCGATCACTTTGGATCGGAAGGTGCGGGGCCTAGGCTCGAGGATGCGCACGAGCTGCATGGTCAGGGTGGACGCGCCGGAGATGATCTGGCCGGCGCGGAGGTTCTGGCCGAGGGCGCGGACAATGGCGATCGGGTCCACCCCGGGGTGGTAAAAGAAGCGCTGGTCTTCCCAGGCGAGGAGCGCGCGGATAAAGAGCGGGTCCACTTCTTGGAGCGGGACCGGGATGCGCCACTGGTCGTCGGGGGAGAGGAAGACATAGGCGGGAGAATGATCGGCGAAATAGACCACCCGCGAGCCAGGGGCTTGCAGCCTTTCAGGCAGCGGCACCAAGTAAGCGAGCGTCCAGAGGGCCCCGGCCAGTGCCATAAGGCCGAGCGCGGTGAAGAGCAGTTTGGATTTTGCCGTCATCTCTCCTGCCTGGCGGGAAAGGATTCCTTCCGCCTTACTGGGTCAGGGCCTGCCAGGGATCCAGGATGCGCGCGGGCGAGCCGGGCGCCGCGGACCAGTAGCGCGGCTCATACATGGCCTCGGCCTTGACCGGGGGGGTGGTGAACTCGCCGGCGGTGACGGCCCGGAGCACATACACCTGGCGCACCGTGGTCTTGGGCGCGAGGTGTCCGAAGAACTCGATCTGGTCATCGCGCATGTTCAGGTAGGTCACCTCCCAGAGGCTCGAGGCCCAGTCCATGGCGTGCTCGCGGCTGAGCCGGGGGTTCTCGATCTCCAGGCCGGCGCCGAAGCGGTCCACCAACACCACGTTCTGGATCTGCTCATTGCCCAGGTTTTGCAGGCTCAAGTCCACGTAAACCACCTCGCCGAGCTTCAGGTTCTGGAGATTGAGCTTCTCCCCCGCCTGGTTCCGGTATTCGCGGCTGACCTTGAGGGTGTGGTCGCCGAGAGCATAGGGCACCCCCAGTTTGATCCCTTCAACCGTTACCACGGCATAAAGGTCCCCGCCCTCAATCTTGTCCACTTTCAGGTCAAGAGACTTGCTCCCGCTCGCACCGGCAATTTGCCAGGTGGCCTCTTTGCCTTTCGTTTTCTGCTGTTTCGGGAGGGGCTGCATCTTTTTGCCGTCCAGATAAAGCTCCGGCGGAGACCACTCAGAAGCTCCGACGCTCGCACGCTTCCCCAAACCGCTTACGGTCCAGGAAATTTCCTGGGTGTTCAAGTGCCCGCTCTGGTTCTCGCGCAAGCGAGAGGCCACGGCCTGGGCCAACCTCTCTGCCTCTGCACTATGGGGATAAACGTCCTCCACGATGTTCAGTTGAAGTCCGCGGGTGCGCAGTTCCGACCAGAAGGACCAATTATTGATGCGGTGGTCGGAAATGGTCACCTCGAGTTTCTTTAAATCCGCAGTATAAGTGCGGTCCCCGGCCAGATAGAGCGCGGCCTTGAGTAGATACAGATTTTCCTCTTTCATCTCTCCCCAGCCGGAATCCGGCTTTTCAAGGAGCTGCTTGATCCTCCCTTTCCGGCCATGACCTGCGACTGCCAAAACATATTGCATAAAAGGCTCAGAAGATCCCATACGATCGCCGTGATAGTCGGTTTCTTGATTGCCGCTGTTCAGCGCGTTTTGCATGAAGGAAACGGCTTGGTTCAGTGAATCTTCCGGGATCGGATACCCTGCTTCCTTGCCCTGGAGAAAGAGATAGGTCACAAATGCCGTGCCCCACAAGGTCGGATCCTGTCCGCCCGGCCACATCGCAAAACCCCCGGCAGAAGTTTGCATGGTCAGCAGATGATTCACCCCGTGCATGAATTTTTCCTCAATTTTGAGATCCTTGGCCGAAGCGGGATCAATCGAACCGAGTAACTGGCCCATGTAGAGTAAGGGTCGAGTCGTGGACACCGTCTGCTCCACGCACCCATAGGGATAACAGATTAAGTATTTCAAGTGGGTAAATTCTTGCCCATAGGGGCTGGCGGTAACCCAAACCGAGGTTTGCTCATATTGAGGTGTCCACCCCAGCAGGGACTTGGAGAGATCATTTTTGCCCGGTTGCAGTTTGATTTGCGAAACCTCCCGGGTCACCGGCGCGTTGGGCAGGAAGGGAATTTGGGCGGTGTCCTCGGAGCGGTTCCGTTTCCCGCGCGCGATCACCTTGAATTCCGCGGCGCCAAAAGCGGCGTTGGCCCGGGCCACGAAGGTGACCGTGCCCGAGGCGTTCGGCGCGAGTTCGATCGGCTTGGTCGCGTCGCCCTCGACCCGCACGCTCTCGCCGGTCTGGAACTCCACCTCCACCGACTCGGGCCGGTCGGTCAGGTTGGTCAGGAACACCGGGACCACAAAGCGGTCGTCGTTGATCAGGAAACGGGGGAAGGTGGTCTGGATGACCAGCGGCTCGCGGACCGTGACGTTAGCCGCGGCCACTCCCACCCGGCTGGGCCCGACCGCGACCGCGACCACCCGGAGCGAGCCGCGGTATTGCGGCACCTGGAAGCGGACCCTGGCCTTGCCGCTCTCATCCAAGTTCACGACTCCGGACCACAGCGCCACCGGCTTGACCGGCGGGATCCGGCCGGGGCCCTGCGCGCCCTCCTCTCCGCCGCCCGGGCTTTTACCCTCGCCCAGCGCCGGCACCAGCAGGCTCCAGCCCACGGTCTCGAAAGTATCCACGCCCAGGGCCCGCTTGGCAAAGAGCTGGGCGAGCGGGTCCGGGTTCTGGTAATTGGTCAACTGCAAAATCCCCTCGTCCACCGCGGCCACGGTCGCATACAGCGGCTGCTCCTCCGGGCTCGCCTGCAGCTCGATTACCAGCTCCTGTCGGGGCCGGACTTCGCTGGGCGCTTTCAGCTCCAGGCTCATCCGGTTCGCCTCCGGCGCTATTGCGATGGACTTGATGGCAAAAGCCCGGCCGGGCAGGAACGCCTTCTCGCTCTCCTGGTGGGGGTTCTTGAGCAGGAGCGCGGTCACGTAAACATTGGGCGCGAACTTTTCAATCTTGAAACTGATCGGGGTGGGCTTGGCTTCCACCTCCAGCCAGCGCGACTCAAGCACCTGGTCGGTCTCCACCGTGAACAGGAGCCGGCCCGGGTAAGGCGGCTTGACCGTGACCGAGGCCTCCTGGCCCACCCTGATCTCGGCCGGCGCCTCGATCGGCATGGTGGCCGGCCGCTGCGGCTTGGGCGTGTTCTCCGCGGACGAGACATACTCGCCGCCCTCGCCCCACCACCAGTAGCCCTCGCGGGGAATCATCAGGTCGGTGGAGGCGTTGCCCTCGGCCTGGACCCGGAAGATCCAGCCCTCGGCATAGCCGGCGGGAGTGTAGGTGTAGCTGAACTTGCCGCCTTTGACGGTGAGGAGCTCGGTGCCCTGCGCCAGCTCGCGCTGGAAACGGCGGTAGGTGTAGCGGCCGCGCTGGTCGTCGTATTCATAGACCCAGTCTGATTCGAGATTGGAGATGCGGACCTCCACCTTGCGCTCGTCCGGCACCAGGTTGCCCTCCCAGTCCACCACCACGCCCGCGATCGTCAATTTCTCGCCGGCCTTGGCTTTCTCCTTGTCGGAGCGCAGGCCCACGTAGATTTTAGCCGGGTGCGCCGGCGCCGAGGTCCGGCTGACCGTGGTGCGGCCGCTGCCGGATTCAAAGACCGAGGCTTGCGCCTCGACCAGGCCGGGTCCCCGGAACGAGGTCATGGCTTCCACCGCGGGGCAGGACAAGGTGACGCGGCCCTTTTCGTCCAGGTTGCCGGTGACCGTGCCCAAGGGCAAGGCCCGGAAAGGCTCCGGCCGCCAGACGCTGTAGTTATATTCCCCGTTCTTTTCCGGCCGGAACTGGCCCTCTTTGAGCATACATTCCAGTTCCACCTTCTCGCCGCTGGCCACGGCGCCGAACAGGTATTTCGCCTCGACCAGGACCGGCACCTCTTCGGACTGGAGAAAGGCCTTTTGCCCGGGCTCGACCTTGACCTTCATCCGCTCGGGCACGAACTCTTCGACGTTGAAGGCGAGGGAGGAGATCGGGTTGCCGGCGATCTCCAGGCTGAGCTCGTATTTGCCGGTGGCGGCAAAGGCCTGGAAGGAGAGGTCGAAGGCGACCAGGCCGGCGGGGTTGGTCTTGCCCCGCAGTTGCTGGACCTCTTTCTTGCGCGGGTCCAGGAGCCGGCCCAGGACCGGCACCTCCCCGGCCGGGGCGCGGTCGTCGTCGCCCCGCACGATCGCCACCAGGTGCGCGGTCTCGCCCGGCCGGTACACGCCCCGGTCGGCGTAGATCGCGGCCCGGTAAGGCTGGGCCTGGCGATAGGGCGGGCCTTGCACGTCGGCGTCGCCGGTCTGGACCTTGAGGTCGGAGAAGCGGAGCGCGGTCAGGTCCTCGCCCTTGGAGACGACCAGCGCAAAAGGCGCCTTGCCGGCGATGGAATCGGCGACCCCGTGGAGTCGGCAGGCGCCGGCCGAGTCGGTCGAGCATTCGGCCAGGCTGCGGTTGCTGGAGGTCATCACCGTCACTTTCGCGCCGGAGCTGGGCTGGTTGTCTTCCATGCCCAGGACCCAGACCTCGAGGTCGCGGCCGCTCTCGCCGGCCTGTTTCACGACCACGGCCAGGTCGGTGAGGATCAGCCGGGCGGTGTCCGCCGCGGTCAAGCGCCTGAAATTTTTATCCTCCGGTTCCCGCGCCCGGCGGGGCTCGTCACCCTCACAGCCCTCGCACTCTTCGTTCTCTTCTTC
>MGQK01000117.1:5726-6238 GCA_001797815.1 Deltaproteobacteria bacterium RBG_13_61_14
CGCTCCCGCTCATCCAGAAGACCAGGTTCTTCTCCGGGATCTGGCGGATGACGAGCGAGAGCGCCGGCACGTTGAGATGGGAGACCGGCAGGTTCCCGACCTGGCTTGCCGGCAGGTAGCGGCCCTTGGAAATAAAGCTCACTTTGGGCCGGCGGGCCGGGATGGTGACCGTTGCCTCATAGGCGCGGGTAAGCACGCCGCCCTGGTTCGAGTGGAGACCAGGGGAAATCACCAGGGAATAGCTGCCCCGCTTGAATTCCGCAAAGACCCGAAATCCGTCCCGCACCGCAACCGTGGAAAATTTCAGGGCCGGCGTGAATTCCACATATTCCTGGATGGCGTCGGAGGGCAGGTCGCAGCGGTTGGTGTGATACCAATATTGGTCCTCCTCCCGGCGAGCCGCCTCGTCCTCGCAATTCACCTGCAGATAAAAGCCGCTTTGACCTTCCTGGGGACTCACCCCGGTGATCCGGATCCGCTTCGGCTCTTTCAGGGTGATTTCATGCCGGGTC
>MGQK01000117.1:6270-13276 GCA_001797815.1 Deltaproteobacteria bacterium RBG_13_61_14
AGTGACTCCCGAATCGAGCACCAGCTCCAGGGGTTTGGGCTCGGTCAGGAACACCGGCAGTTTGACCTTGAGCGCCACTTGCTCCCAATGGGCCTGGGGCTGGAACTCGAACTGGGGGACCCCTTTCTTCTCCAGGTAAACATGGGCATGCTCGGTCAGCGAAGGCAGGGAGACCGGCCCGGTCCAATGCAGGACCAGCCAGGCCTCGTTTTGCTTGAAGTCCACTTTTTCCAGGTCCACCCCGGTCAGGCCAAAGCCCGGAGTGGTGAAGGAAATGCGCCAGCTCTCGCCGGCCTCGGGCCGGACCAGGCCGACAGGTGTCATGACCTTTTCGAGCTCGACCTCGTAGTTGGTCTCGAAGGCCAGGGGCGGCTTGGGGGTAAAGACCAAGGAGGACCGGTCGCGCCAGATCACCTGGCCTTCCGCCGCGGGGGTGATCTTGACCACCGCGTCCTTGCCGGCCGGGCCTCCGACCAGGGCCGGATCCGCGGTCTCGCGGGGAAAGCGGAACACGATCTCATCCGGGAGGCGGCGGGGGAGGCCCTGGGCGATAATCGAGGGCCGCCAGGAGACCGGGGCCGGGGCGACCGTGGGCTGGGCTGTTGGCGCTTGGCCGGGAGCCTGGGGCTGGGCCGCGGTAGGGGTTGGAGTTCCGGGCTTTTCTTTTGGCGCCCGCTTGCAGGCCAAGGGGAAGATGGCCAGCAGAGCCGCGAGAAGCCCACAGAGAGTGAAATACCTGATTCGAGACATGACACACCTCCTCCGTCGGGAATGGGGTTAAGGGTTTAACCGGCACAGAACCCTGCTCTTTCGAACCTCGGCAATAACAAAAGAACCAGTGCCCAATTTCACGGTAGCTTGGCCGAAATGAATCCTAGCAAACGGGTTAGTGGAAAGCAACCTCCCTTTGTGTCCGGGTGTCCAACCCCAAAGGGTTTGCGTTGACAAGCGGGCCAGCCTGTGTCAAATTCAAATCAAATCGGCAAGGAGTAGATGGAGATGACCACAAAGCAGCGGATGGCGGGCGCGATCGTGATCGGGGCCATGCTCTTGGCGATGGCTTCCGGGGCCGGGGCCTGGGGCAAGGGCGGCTGGACCAGGAAGCTGAAGCCGAAAGCCAAGGCGCTAGCGCCGGCGATTTTCAGCAAGGACAAAGAAGTCAAAAGAGAGGACACGTTGATGCTGGAACTGGACAACGGCTTGCGGGTGGTGATCCGGGAGAACCACGCGGCGCCGGTGGTGGCGCTCGACGTCTGGGTCAACGTGGGCAGCGGCGATGAGACCGACGGCCAGGCCGGGCTCGCCCACGTGCACGAGCACATGCTCTTCAAGGGCACCGAGCGGCGGGCGGTGGGGGAGATCGCCCGCGAGGTGGAAGGCGCCGGGGGGGACATCAACGCTTTCACCAGTAACGACAACACGGTCTATCATATCGTCATCGCCAGCCGGTTTTTCGGGAAGGCGCTGGACATCCTGGCCGATTTCATCCAGCATTCGAGCTTTGATCCGGTGGAGCTGGCCAAGGAAGAGGAAGTGGTGATGGAGGAGTTGCGGCGGAGGGAGGACAATCCCGGCCAGAAGATTTACCGCCATTTGTTCGAGACCGCTTATAAGGTTCACCCCTACCGCCGGCCGATCATCGGCTACGAGGAGACGGTCAAGCATTTCACCCGCGACCAGATCGTGGGTTTCTACCGTCAGTGGTATGTGCCGAAGAACATGATCGTGGTGATCGTGGGCGACCTCAACGCCGAGCAAGCCCTGGCCCTGGTGAAGAAAGAGTTCGGCCCCATGCCCAAGACGCCCGATCCGCGCGCGGGCGGGAGCGAGCGGGACGCGAAAGAGCCGCCCCAGCCGGAGTTGCGGGTGTCCATCCATCCCCAGGATATATCCGAGACCTACCTTTATCTCGGCTTCCATACCCCGGCCTTTACCGGCCCGGACCTGGCCGAGCTGGACCTGCTCTCGGTCATCCTGGGCATGGGCGAAAGCTCGCGGCTCGTGCAGCGGGTGCGCTCGGAAAAGCAACTGGTCAACAAGATCTGGGGCTATGCCTACACGCCCCGCGATCCCGGCCTGTTTTTAGTGGGCGCCCAACTGAATACCGGCAAGGCGCCGGAGGCGCTGACCGAAGTCCTGCGGCAGATGTTCCTGGTCAAGCATCAGCCGGTGGAGTCGTGGGAGCTGGCGAAGGCCAAGTTGCAGTTGGAGGCCGATTCCGACTACTCGCGGGAGACGGTGCAGGGCCAGGCCCGCAAGCTCGGGTATTTCGCTTCGCTCACCGGCGACCCGCTCTACGAGGAGAAATACCTGGCGCGGGTGAAAGAGGTGAATTCGGAAGACCTGATGCGGGCGGCGAACAAGTATTTTATGAGCCAGAACCTCTCGGTGGTGGCGCTGGTGCCGGACAAGGACGCCAGGCTGTTCACCCCGGCCATCGCCGAGGCGGCGGTGCAGCGGGTGGACACCGAGGAGGCCGAGGGCAAGAGCGATTCCTGGGCGGAAAAAGAAACCGCGCCGCCGCCGCCGCCGGCGCCCGAGTCAATCAGCGCGTCGGCCAAAGCGGTGGAGGTCCGGGAGCCGGTGCGCTTCGAGCTTAAGAACGGCATCCGCTTGATCGTGAAAGAGCGGCACGACGTGCCCCTGGTCGCGGTGCGGGCCGCTTTTCTGGGCGGGCTCCGCTATGAGACGCCGAAGGACAACGGGATCAACAATTTCATCGCTTACGCCATTACCGAGGGCACCTCGACCCGCACGGCCAAGGAGATCCACCAGGCGATCGAGGGCATGGCCGGCTCCATCGCCGGCTTTTCCGGCCGCAACAGCCTGGGCGTGACCCTGGAAAGCCTGAGCCGCTACTTCGATCCCTCGCTCGAGATCCTGGCCGACGTGCTCCAGAACCCGGCCTTTCCCCGGGACGAGCTGGACAAGGCCCGGCTGATCATCCTCTCCAACATCCGCACCCAGAAGGACCTGCCCAGCCAGGTGGCCATGAACGGCTTCCGCGCCGCGCTCTATCCGCATCATCCTTACGGCCTGAACGTGCTGGGCAGCGAGCCGGTGGTGCAGAAGCTCAGCCAAGCCGACCTGCAAAACTATTACTACCAGCGCCTGGCCCGGCCGGAAAACCTGGTGATCGCGGTGACGGGCGACGTGGACGCCAAGGCGGTGAAGAAGCGGGTGGAAGCGCTGCTCGGCGACTGGTTCGGCGAGCCGATGCAGCCGCCGGAGTTAACCGAAGACCCGGCGCCCGAGGAGATCCGCAAGGTGGTCGAGTGCATGGACCGGAACCAATCCAACCTGGTGCTCGGCTTCCAGGGCGCTACCCTGCAAAGCCCGGAGCGCTATCCCCTGCTGGTGCTCAACGGCGTGCTCTCCAGCATGGGCGGACGGCTCTTCCTCGAGCTGCGCGACCAGCAAAGCCTGGCCTACTCCGTCTATGCCGCCAGCGAAGACGGGCTCGAACCCGGCTTCCTCTGGGTCTATATCGGCACCGCCCCGGACAAGGAAGAGACCGCGCTCGCCGGCATCCTCGCGGAGCTCGATCGCATCCGCACCGAGCCGGTGCCGGCGGATGAGTTGCAGCGGGCCAAAAACTCGCTGATCGGCGGCTTCGAGATTGATTTGCAGCGCAATGCCTCCCAGGCCTCGCACCTGGCCTTTGACGAGATCTACGGACTCGGCTATCGCGACTCCGAGCGCTTTGCTGAGCGCGTCCAGGCCGTGACCTCGGAAGAGGCGCTGAAAGCGGCTGAGAAATACTATCCGCTCTCGGCCTACGTGCTCTCCGTGGTCAAGCCCTGCCCGGAGGAGCAGAAAAAGGCCGCGCCGGTGAAAAAGAAACCCCACAAGAAGCCCCGCCGGAGGAAATAGGGCGCAAGTCATGGACGGGAAAGAGCGGGCGCGGCGGGCGATCGAGCTTTAATTAGGGACAGTCACCTATTTTTTCGATTTGACATTGTCATTCCTAATGGTCTATGCTCGGCTCATGGCTAGATCCAGCGCCTCGGCCCATCTCTCCGGCCACGACCCAAGCGGGCTTTTAGACCCCAGGGGTGTGACAGAAATAGTGATGTTCGTGTCCGCCTTTTTGGGCGACGGTGGGGGCGACCGGCCGGTCGCCCTCGCAAGAGCGCGGCCAATCGCGCTGATACGTCCGTCCCGGGAAGTCCCCATCAGCAATTTTTTCACACACCATTGTGCCCCTGGTCGCTTGACCACCGCCTGCCCGCCGCAGAGTGGACCGGCTTTCTGGAACGATCCGAGGACAAGGAAGACCCGGCCCGGATGACGAGAGAGCATCACCCGAGGACATCCTGTGGCCGGCGGCAGCTTTATCAGCAAGCTGGAAGCCTCCTTGGGCTTCCGCCTGCGGCCGCGGCCGGTCGGAAGACCGAAAAAGGAAAAAAATCGGTGACGTTTCCCATATTGTCTATTGGGTGGTGTAAGATGGGAATTGAACTTGGCCTAGGTTATGGTTTGGAAAGAAATGTGGAAACGGAAAGAAAATTGATAACCGATATGACGCTCGCGTGCGGATGGAGGTGAAAAATGACCGCGGTTGTAAACGATAAGACGCAAGTCTATCTCGTCGGAGGAGGAATCGCCGGGCTTTCCGCTGCCGTCTTTGCCATCAGGGACGCCCACATTCCAGGAAAGAATATACATATATTTGAAGTACTGGATGTTATGGGCGGAGCTTTGGATGGTGCCGGTTCGCCTGACAAATATTATGTCACCCGCGGAGACAGGAAATTTAATATCGAGGTCTTCAACTGCACCTGGGATCTTTTTTCAGCCATTCCTTCGCTGACTGATCCGAAAAAAACAGTGAAAGATGAATTCTTTGAATATAACAAAATCCATAAGAAAAACGCCAAATCCCGATTGATCGACAAAAACCGGAATAAAGATGATGTGTCCACGATGGGCCTTAGTTGGGGAGACAGGAGAAAAATGCTTTCACTCATAGTCATTCCCGAAAGTAGGATCGAAAACCGCCGGATTGACTCATGGTTTGATCCTTCATTTTTTGAGACCAATTTCTGGAAAGTATTTTCTTCGATGTTTGCGATTGAGTACTGGAATGACCTGGTAGAAATGAAGCGATATGTGCGTAGATTTATGCATGATTTTTATAGAATGGTTCAGGGCGGCGGAGAGGTGGTTACACCGTACCATAATTATGATTCCATAATTCGGCCTATTACAAAATGGCTGGGACAGCAAGGCGTCAACTTTGAAATGGGGTGTAAGGTCACTGACCTGGATTTCAATCCTTCCCAAGATGAATTGACCGTTGAACGAATTCACTACCTCCGCCATGGAGAAGAGAAAGAAGTAGTCGTGAGCAAGAGCGACTATGTATTCGTTACCAACGGATCAATGACTGCGGATTCCAGACGCGGGTCCATGACCGACAGCCCCCCCCTTGAAACAAGGAAATTGGACGGCTCTTGGACCCTCTGGGAAAATATTGCGAAAAAGCGGCCGGGTTTGGGAAACCCATCCGTTTTTAATAGTCATATAGATGAATCAAAATGGATTACGTTTTCTGTTACCGCTAAGGATCCGGCTTTTCTAAAATTGTATGAACAGTTCACCGGCAATAAACCGGGGCAGGCGGATATGGTTACGTTTAAGGACTCAAACTGGCATATGTCCATACTCGTGCCGCATCAACCGCACTTTCTCAATCAGCCTAAGGATGTATTTCTGTGGGGGGGATGCGGCTTAGTCCCAGACAAGGAGGGCGACTATGTCAAGATAGAGATGTCCGAATGCAGCGGTAAGGACATATTGACCGAAGTGTGCCACCACTTCGGGTTCGTTAAAGAGCTGCCGCACATCCTCGAGACCTCCACCTGTATTCCGAGCATGATGCCATATGAAATGAGCCACTTTTTGCCGAGAAAAAAGAGTGACCGGCCTCTGGTGGTGCCGAAAGGATCAACCAATCTGGCGTTTATGGGACAGTTCACTGAGAGCGGCGAGTGCGTTATGCTAGTGGAATCCTCGGTCCGATGCGGGAAAATGGCCGTGTATTCGCTTCTCGATTTGGACAAAAAAGTTCCTCCGGTTTACACGGGAGTCTATAATCCCGCCGTATGGTTAAGGACTATTGTCCAAGTGCTCAAATAGATTCAGGGCGTGACTGTCCATCAAACCCCATTCTTCCGGGGTGCGAGAACCGTCGCATCCATAGAGATAAAAATTAGGGACAGTCACGAATTTCCCGGAGGAGCAGAAAAAGGCCGCGCCGGTGAAAAGGAAACCTCCGAAGAAACCCCGCCGGAGGAAATAGGGCGCAACTCATGGACGGGAAAGAGCGGGCCAAACGCGCGATCGAGTTCACCGGACCGGACCAGGTGCCCCAATCCGCCCGCGATTTCTTCCCTCTCTTCCACCTGCCCCCATCGAGCTGGCAGCCGGCCGAGCCTTATTATCCCTACGTGCATCCGCTCATTATCAAGGCCGGGCTTTGGAAACCCGAGCGAATGCTCGAGCCGGGCTGGCTGGAGAAAAAGCGCGAGGCCGTGGATGAATGGGGCTGTATCTGGATCACCTCGGGGATATCTTCGCTGGGCGAGATCAAGCACGGCGCGCTGCAAGACGGCTGGGAGGGTCTGGACGACCTCCGCGTCCCGGACTTTTCAGACTGGGGCCGGTTCCAGCTCTTCGCCCGCCTGGGCTCAACCCTGGGTCAGGGCCGCTACCAGCTGGGCGTCGCCGATAACTCCCTGTGGGAGCGATACCGCTTCCTGCGCGGCTTTGACAACGCGCTCAGCGACCTGATCCTGCGCCCGAGGGAAGTGTGCCGCTTGCTCGACCGGCTCACCGAGGCCTTCCTGCTGATCGTGGACCAGTTCCAGAAAGCCGGCGCCGACGGCTTCATGCTGGTGGACGACTGGGGCACCCAGCAGTCGAGCTTCATCTCGCCCCGCCACTTCGCGGAATTTTTCCAGCCCTGTTACCGGCAAATCGTGGACCGCTGCCACCGGCTCGG